>DASVBC010000006.1:0-105734 GCA_036376035.1 Caulobacteraceae bacterium
GCATCGAGATGCTGGGCCAGGACGTCGTGCGCATGTCGCCCGAGGCGCGGATGAAGATGCGCCGCCGGATCGGGGTGGTGTTTCAGGAGCTGCGGCTGCTCGATCACCTCAGCGCCTTCGACAACGCCGCCCTGCCACTGCGCATCGCCGGCCACAAGCCATCCGACTACCGCGCCGACGTGGCCGAACTGCTGGCCTGGGTGGGGCTGAAGGACCGCATGGCCGCCAAGCCGCCGTGGCTGTCGGGCGGGGAAAAGCAGCGGCTGGCGATCGCCCGGGCCGTCGTCGCCCGCCCGCACATCCTGCTGGCCGACGAGCCCACGGGGAATGTCGACAACGAAGCGGCCATGCGCATCCTGCGCCTGTTCACCGAGCTCAACCGGCTGGGCACCACCGTGCTGGTCGCCAGCCACGACGAGGAACTGGTCGCCCGCGCCGGACAGCCGGTGCTGCACCTTCACAATGGTCGCCTGATCCCGTTCGGAGGCTCGCAATGACCTCCGACACGCCGCGCTGGAAACCGGCCCCTCTGCTGCCTTCGACGGACGCGCGCGACAAGGCGCTGATCTTCGTCATCGCGGTGCTGGTGTTCCTGGCCTCGATCACGGCGCTGGGGACCATGGCCGCAGACCGCGCCGCGCGCGGCTGGAGCGGGCAGCTGGAAAGCTCGGCCACCGTCGTTGTCCGGCCCAAGGGCGTCGAGAGCGTCGATACCGCCGCCGCCCGCGCCGCAGAGGCGCTGGCCGGGGTCAAGGGCGTCACCGAGGCCCGCGCCATCGAGAAGGAACAGGCCGAGGCCCTGCTGGAGCCGTGGATCGGCAAGGACGTGCTGATGGACGACCTGCCGGTGCCGCGGCTGGTCACCGTCGAGCTCGACCATGACAACCCGCCGCCCAACGACCGGCTGGAGGCGGCGCTGAAGTCGGCGGGCGTCGACGCCACCCTCGACGACCACAGCCTGTGGATTTCCGACATCGAGCGCGGCGCGGGGTTCGCGCGCTGGGCGGCGCTGGCGGTGTTCCTGCTGATCGCCTCGGCGGCGGCGGGCGTGATCGCCTTCGCCACCCGGGCCGGACTGGCGGCCCATCACGACACCATCGAGGTGCTGCACCTCTACGGCGCCCCGCACGCCTTCATCGCCCGGCTGTTCGAGGTGCGCTTCGCCCGCATCGCTGCGGTCGCGGGCTTGTTCGGCGCGGGCGCCGCCGCCATCATCGGCGCGCTCGCCCGACTCGCGGGCGGGGGCGCGGGGCTGACCCCGGTGCTGCCGGTGGCCTGGCTCGATATCGCCTGGCTGGCCGCCGCCCCGGTGCTGGCGTCCGCCGTCGCGGCGCTGGCCGCCTGGCGCACCGCCGAGGGGCTCCTGAAGGGGATGCGATGAAGGGTCTGTCCGCCCTGCTGATCGTGGTCATGATCTGGGGCGTGGGTCTGTTGGCCTTCGCCGCCCGGGTCGAGCAGTCGACGCCCGCGCCTGAACCGGCCGCCGCCGACGGCATCGTGGCGCTGACCGGCTCGTCGGTCGTGCGGCTGGCCGAGGCCACCAAGCTGCTGGAACAGGGCAAGGGTCAGCGGCTGCTGGTCTCCGGCGTCAACCGCGTCGCCAGCCGGGCCGATATCCTGGAAGTCACCAAGGCCGGCAAGGGCGTCTACGACTGCTGCGTCGACCTGGGCTTCATGGCCGCCGACACCCTGGGCAACGCCCAGGAGACGGCCGAGTGGGCGCGGGCCAAGAACTACAAGAGCCTGATCGTGGTCACCGCCGACTTCCACATGCCGCGCGCCATGCTGGAGCTGCGCGCCGCCATGCCGGACGCCAAGCTGACGCCCTACCCCGTGCTGACCGAGACGCTGGACACGCCCAACTGGTGGAAGACGGCGGGGGCGGCGCGGCTGATGGCGCTGGAATACTGCAAGTACCTGGCGATCCTGGGCCGCGAGGCGCTGCTGAGCCTTGGGCCGAAGGACGATGACAAGCCGAAGGAGAAGGCGGCGTGATCTGGGTCCGCTCGCTGCTGTTCACGGCGGTGTTCTACCTGCTGTCGACCATCACCGCGCTGCTGATGACCCCGCTGCTGCTGGGCAGGCGGCGGTGGGTGGTGCAGGCGATCGGCGTGTGGGCGCACGTCACCATGTTCTTCCTGCGCGTCATCTGCGGGGTGAAGGTCGAAATCCGCGGCCGAGAGCATATGCCGACCGGCCCCGCCCTGATCGCCGCCAAGCACCAGGGCATGTTCGACACCGTCGCGCCCTTCGCCCTGCTGCCGGACGCCTGCTTCGTGCTGAAGAAGGAGCTCCTCGCGATCCCCTTCTACGGCTGGTACTCGATCAAGGGCGGCATGATCGTGGTCGACCGCGAGGGCCACGCGGCGGCGCTGAAGAAGCTGGTGAAGGACACCCGCCAGCGCATGGCCGAGGACCGCCAGGTCATCATCTTCCCCGAAGGCACGCGCAAGGACCCCGGCGCCGCCCCCGACTACAAGCCTGGTATCGCCGCCCTCTACCGCGACCTTGGCCTGCCCTGCACGCCGATGGCCACCAACAGCGGCGTCCACTGGCCGGCTCACGGCTTCCTGCGCCGCCCCGGCGTCATCGTCTTCGAGTTCCTGGAGCCCATCCCCGCCGGCCTGAAACGCGGCGAGTTCATGAAGGAACTGCAGGGGCGCATCGAGGCCGCGTCCGACGCGCTGCTGGCGGAGGGGGTCTAGGGTCTTCCCCCCAGCTTGGCCACATGCGTGGGGGAAGGGCGGAACGGCCGCCCTCGCGCGGCGGTTCTGATCCCGTTGTCCACGGGAGACGATCATGGCCGAGCAGAACGAGTTCGCGCGGGAGGCTCACGAGGTCGCCCGCCAGGAGCGGGAAATCCAGGAGAAGATCGACGCCAAGGAGCAGCGCTCCTTCGAGGACAAGGAAGAGGAGTCCGGCCCGCCGCAGACCGGCGCGCGGCCCTATCCGTCGAACCCACTGCCCGCGCAGCACCTGAAAAAGCCGGGGCTGGAGGCGGACCTTGACCTCAAGCCCATGTACGACGCGCCCTTCTACAAGGGCTCGGGCAAGCTGCGGGACATGGTGGCGCTGGTCACCGGCGGCGACTCCGGAATCGGACGCTCGGTGGCGGTGCTGTTCGCCCGCGAGGGGGCCGATGTGGCGGTCGCCTATCTGGACGAGGACGAAGACGCGGAAGAGACCAGGCGCGCCGTCGAGGCGGAGGGCCGGCGCTGCATCCTGATCTCCGGCGACGTGGCCGACAGCGCCTTCTGCCGCGAGGCCGTCGAGCGGACGGTGGGCGAGCTCGGCAAGCTCGACATCCTGGTCAACAACGCCGCCTTCCAGGAGCATGTGCCGAGCTTCGATGATCTGACCGAAGAGCAGTTCGACCGCACGCTGAAGACCAATCTCTACGGCTACTTCCACATGGCCAAGGCCGCCGTGCCGCACATGAAGCCGGGCTCCTCGATCCTGATGACCGGCTCGGTCACCGGCCTGCGGGGCAACAAGGACCTGCTCGACTACTCGATGACCAAGGGCGGCATTCACGCCTTCGCCCGGTCTCTGGCGGGCCAGCTGATCGACAGGGGCATCAGGGTGAACGTGGTGGCGCCGGGGCCCGTCTGGACGCCGCTGAACCCGGCCGACAAGCAGGCCGACAAGGTCAAGGATTTCGGCGCCGGCACGAAGATGAAGCGGCCCGCGCAACCCGAGGAGATCGCCCCAGCCTACGTCTTCCTCGCCTCGCCGCAGACCGCCAGCTACATCACCGGCGAGATCCTGCCCATCATCGGCGGCTACTAGACCCGGCCCGCCTCGCGCTCTTCGACCATGCCGAGCAGCCGCTCCATGCAGCGGTCGCGCACGCCCTCTTCGCGCAGGTGCGCGACGAGGTCGCGGAGGTAGTCGATGTTGCGGCCCGACAGGCCCGTGGCGCCGGCGATCAGGTCGGCCTGCTGATCCAGCGTCAGGGCGCCGGCCCATTGGGGGTGATTGATGTCCGAGAGGAAGACGAGGGCCGGGGCGCGGCCGTTTGCATCGACCTTCACCTCGCGCCAGGCCTCGAAATAGGTCTCGGTCGGCTGCTCGCGTTCGCGCAGGTAGGCATAGACATCCGGCCACTCTGCGGGGCTGACGCGATAGGCCGCCCCGCGCACCGCGCCGCCGGGGGCCAGTCCAAGGACCAAACCTGGCCGTTCGTACGTTCCGCGATGATGAACCGAGTAAATGCAGAAGGCCCGACGTCGGCCATGGAGCACGGCCGCGCGACGTTCTATGAATCGAAACCCCGGCCGCCACATCAGCGAGCCGTAACCGAACACCCAGCGGTCACCCGCGCCTTGCATCTGTGATTCCGACCCGACTTTCCCGGAGATGACCGTGGCGCAGCGCCAACCCAGCCGCAAGGCGCTCTACATTCCCTTCGTGCTGCTGGCGATACTCGCCGTGGCCTGGAGCCTTGGCTGGTTCTGGCTGCGCGGCGAGACGCGGGCGCGGATGGACGCCGGCGTCGCCGAGCTGCGGGCCCAGGGCTACACGGTCAGCTGGCGGGACCGCACGCTGGGCGGTTTTCCCTTCCGGATGGACGTGAACCTGACCGACTTCCACATCGCCGAGCCGAGCGGCTGGGGCGTGCGGGCGCCGCAGATCCGCTCGGAAGCCTATGCCTATGCTCTGGATCATTGGGTGGCCGTGGCGCCCAAGGGCGTGGTGCTGGATCGGCCCATCGGCGGGCCGCTGGTCATCAAGGGTGAGGCGCTCAGGGCCAGTCTCACGGGCCTCGACCGAACCCCGCCGCGCGTGGCGGTGGAAGGCGCGAACCTGACCTTCACCCCCACCGCCGGGGGTCAGCCCTTCCTGCTGCGCAGCGCCGGGCGGCTGGTGCTGCACCTGCGGCCCGGACCCCAGGACCAGGGCGCCATCCTGATGCGGGTGGAGGACGCCAAGGCCAACCTGCCGGGCCTGCTGGCGCGGGTGGCGGACGATGATCCCGTCGAGATGAACGTCGAACTGATCTTCAACAAGGCCAGCGCCCTGCAGGGGCAGAACTGGCGGACCATGGCCAGCCGCTGGTCCTCGGCCGGCGGCACGGTGACGGTGCAGAACGCCAGCCTGAAGGTGGGCGGCGCGGTGCTGGCGGCCCACGGCGGGGCGCTGTCGATCGGCCCGGATGGGCGGGCGGAAGGCGGCCTGGACCTGGACCTCGCCAAGGCGGGCGATACGCTCAGCGACCTTTCCGGCGGCATGATCCCGCCGGGCTACGGCTTCGGCGGCCTGTCGCTGCGCTTCTCCGGCGGCCAGACCCTGCTCGGCCCCCTGCCCATCGCCCCGGCGCCGCGCGTGTACTGACGAGCGCGCAACAATCTTGCCGCAACAGGGGTGGCTTGCGCCCCGATGCGCAATAGCTATGGTCCGCGCGCTTTGTTCCGGGGAGGAAAATGGGCCAGGACGTCCCGCCATCGCTAGACGCCGTTCGGGCCCGGATCGACGCCGTGGACGGCGAGTTGCTGCGCCTGATCGACGAGCGCGCGGCGCTGGCCGGCGCGGTCGCGCAGGCCAAGCGCGCGGCGGGCGACGGCGGCAAGTTCGGCCTGCGCCCCGGCCGCGAGGCGCAGGTCATGCGCCGCCTGCTGGCGCAAGGGCGCGAGGCCGCCAGCGCGCCGCTGATCGTGCGCATCTGGCGCGAGATCATGGGCGACAGCCTCTCGCGGCAGGGGCCCTTCCATCTGTCGGTCTGGGGTGATGCGCGCACCGTCGAGTTCGCGCGTGTGCGCTTTGGCGTGGCCCCCGCGCTGGCCATCGTCGGCAAGTCCGAGGACGCCGTCGCCGCGGCGAAGACGCCGGGCGGCGTGGCGGTGCTGAAGCTGCAGTCCGAGACGCCCTGGTGGGGACGCCTGCTGGCCCAGCCGGGCCTGAAGGTCTTCTCCGTGCTGCCGTGCCTCGCCCAATGGGGCCCGCTGTCGGCGCTGGCGGTGGCCGAAGTGGAGGTCGAGCCGACCGGCGCGGATGTCACCTTCTGGGTCACCGATGCGGCTGATTCCGCGGGCGCGGTGATCGAGGCGCTGGGCCGCGACGGGGTGGCCGCCAACCTGCTCGCCGAAGCCGGCGGGCTGAAACTCTTTGGCCTTCTCGGCTTCTACCAGGCGGACGACGAGCGGCTGGCCCGCGCGCCGGGGCGGCTTTCGGGCGTCATCGGGGCTGCGCCGGAGCCGTTCGACGTGTAAGAGGCGCCCCATGACCGCGCCGACCAACGACCGCTTCGCCGCCCCGCGCCCCACGCCCAAGCCGGGCATCCTCGACATCGCCCAGTACGTGGGCGGCAAGTCGAAGATCGACGGCGTGGCCCATCCGGTGAAGCTGTCCTCCAACGAGAACATCCTCGGCTGCTCGGACGCGGCCAAGGCAGCCTATGGCGACGCCGCCGCGCGCATCCACATGTACCCGGACGGCAAGGCCACGCCCCTGCGCGAGGCGGTGGCCAAGAAGTACCGGCTGGAGCCCGAGCGGCTGGTGTTCGGCTGCGGCTCGGACGAGATCTTCGCGCTGATCAACCAGGTGTTCCTGGAGCCCGGCGACAACATCATTCAGGGCGAGCACGGGTTCGCCGCCTACGCCATCGGCGCGCGCGCCTGCCAGGCCGAGGTGCGAAAGGCGCCGGAGAAGCGCTACACCGTCGATGTCGAGGAGATGCTCAAGCTCGTCGATGAGCGCACGCGCATCGTCTTCGTCGCCAACCCGGCCAACCCGACCGGCACCTGGATCGTGGGCGAGGACATCCGCCGCCTGCACGCGGGCCTGCCCCCCTCGGTCGTGCTGGTGCTGGACGGCGCCTACGCCGAGTTCGCCACCGACCCCAACTATGAGGACGGGGTGGACCTCGCCCGTCATTCAGAGAACGTCGTCGTCACGCGCACCTTCTCCAAGCTGCACGGCCTGGCGGCGCTGCGGGTGGGCTGGGCCTACTGCCCCGCCGCCATCGCCGACGCTCTCGAGCGCATCCGCCCGCCCTTCAACGTCAACATCCCGGCGATGGAGGCGGCCGTCGCGGCGCTGGGCGACGAGGACTTCCAGCGCCGCTCGCTGGAGCTGATGGAGCGCTGGCGGCCGTGGCTGACCCAGCAGCTGGGCGGGCTTGGCCTGGAGGTCGTGCCGAGCGCCGCCAACTTCGTGCTGGTCGGCTTTCCAAAGGCGCCGGGCAAGACCAGCGCCGACGCCGAAGCTTTCCTGGCGTCCAGGGGGCTGATCGTGCGGGCGGTGGGCGCCTACGGCCTGCCCGACCACCTGCGCATCACCATCGGGCTGGAAGAGCACAACCGCGCCGTCGCCGAGGCGCTCGCCGAGTTCATGGGCCGGTAAGCGCGATGGGGGGCAAACTCTACGAACGCATGGCGGTGATCGGCTGCGGCCTGATCGGATCGTCCGTCGTGCGCGCCGCCCGCGAGAAGGGCGCCGTCGGCGAAATCGTCGTATTCGACGCCAGCGAGGCCGTGCGGCGGCGGGTGACGGAACTCGGGATCGCCGACCGCGTGGCGGACGACGCCGCACAGGCCGTGGATGGGGCTGACCTCGTCCTCTTCGCCATTCCGGTGCTGGCCGTCGCGGGCGCCATGAAGGCCGCCGCCCGGGCGCTCAAACCCGGCGCGACGGTGACGGACGTTGGCTCGGTGAAGGGTGCGGTGGCCGAGGCCCTGACCGCCGCGGCGCCGGACGGCGTCTTCGTCATCCCCGGCCACCCTATCGCCGGCGCCGAGCGCTCGGGGCCGGACGCGGGCCTTGCCGAACTCTTCGAAGACCGCTGGGTGATCCTCACCCCGCGCGAGGAGGCCGACCCGGCGTACGGCGCGGCGGTCGATCAGCTGACCGGGTTCTGGCAGGCGCTGGGCGCGCAGGTCGAGATCATGGACGAGAAGCACCACGACCTGGTGCTGGCCGTCACCAGCCACCTGCCCCACCTGATCGCCTACAACATCGTCGGCACCGCCGCCGACCTCGAGCAGGTCACCCGCGCGGAAGTGATGAAGTACTCGGCCGGCGGTTTCCGCGACTTCACCCGCATCGCCGCCTCCGACCCGACCATGTGGCGCGACATCTTCCTGGCCAACAAGGAGGCGGTGCTGGAGATCCTCGGCCGCTTCACCGAGGACCTGCAGGCGCTGTCACGCGCCATCCGCTGGGGCGAAGGCGACAAGCTGCACGAGCTCTTCACCCGCACCCGGGAAATCCGCCGCGGCATCATCGAACTCGGCCAGGAAAGCCCCGAGCCGAACTTCGGCCGCGATCGCGGCAAGCATTAGCGCCGGCTTTCACCGCCTCTTCACCAGACCTGCGCCATAACCTCTGCGACAGCAGGGGGATTTTTTCCATGCGACTGATGATGATGGCCGCCGCGGCGGTGCTGGGTATGGCGACATCGGCGGCGGCCGCCGAGCCGGCGGCTTGCTATGACGCGGCCGTGGTCGGCTGGCTGACCGACTATGCCAATGAGCGTTACATCGACAACGTGCCGGTCCCGGCCGACCGTGTGCTGCCGCGCATGCAGGCCGATGCGCTGGTGGAGACGTGGTCGCAGGTTAACGGTGAGCCGCTGCCCAAAACCTTCTGGGCGCGGGCGATCCTGACCGAGGCGCCGCGGCCCAGCGGGATCATGCTGGTGTATCTGAAGACCCAGCCGGACGGCGTGCCGGCCATCGTCGGCTACCGCTACGAGCCTCAGGTCTACAAACGCCTGCCGCCGAGCGACTATCCCGCCTGCTGAGCCCCCGCCAGGAAGTCCATCTTGCCGAGCGGCACGCCCTGCGCGCGCAGCAGCGCGTAGGCGGTCGTCACGTGGAAGAGGAAGTTCGGCAGCGAGAAGGTGGTCAGGAAGCTCTTGGCGGTGAAGTTCATGGAGCCGTTCGGAAATTTCAGCTCGATGGCGCGGTTCTCGTCGCCATCGACATCCTCGCGCTTCACGGACTGAACGAAGTCGAGGGTCTTTTGCAGGCGCTCCTTCAGCTCGGCCCAGGTCTTCTCGACGTCGGGCATTGAGGGCGGCTCCAGTCCCGCAAGCCGCGCGGCGGCGCCCTTGGCCCCGTCGCTGACCATCTGGAACTGACGGCTGAGCGGATGCATGTCGGGCGCCAGCCGCGCCTCCAGCCAACTCGCCACGTCCGCGCCGGTTTCCTTCGCGTGGGCCTCGGCCTTGTCCATGATGGCCATGAGGTTGCGCAGCATCTGCGAATAGAGGGGGATCGAGGCGTCGTAGAGGGAAAGGGCCACGGGTTGCTCCTGAGCGGCAAAGGTTGTGGGGAGCAGATGGGGCGGCGCGGGCGTTGCGTCAAACGCCGGCCCACAAATGGCCGCTGACCCGCAGGAGGCTCGCCAGATGATCCGGACAGCCCTCGCCGCCGCCGCCCTGCTCGCGCCCGCATCCGCAACCGCCGCCGAAGCGGCGCTGCCCGCCGAGCCGTGGCCCAAGGCCGTCGCCTGTTCGGCCTATCTGTTCGTCGCCTCGGAGAACCTGAAGGCGGCCAAGAGCGGGCAGTATGACAAGCGCGCCGGCTGGCGGCTGAACACCATCCGGGGCAGCTGGTACGCCGTCGCCCAGGCCCAGCCGGAGTACTCAGCCGACCGCTTCTCCAGCGAGATGAGCGCCTACATCCAGGGCCCGCTCGGTCCAGGCGCCGAGGCGCTCACCGAAGACGCCCGGGTGGCCAATATGAAAGCCTGCATCAGCGACGGCGTGAAGGCCGAGTTCGAGGCGCGGGAGAAACCGGGCAAGTAGCCAAAGGCCGCCGTGCTATATTGATGGTGGGGAGGCGGCGACATGGCTGCATGGATCGTGATCGCGGCGGGGGCGGCGTCCGCGCTCCTGCCCTTGCCGCAAGCGCCGTCGGAGCGCGCGGCGGCCTGCGAGATGACGATCTTCGTCGCCGCCGAGCAGATCATCCTTGAGAGCCCCAACCCTGACACCGAAGCGCGCCTGAACGCGGCCCTGATCGCCTGGCGTGAGCGCGCGGAGGCGCTTGCAGGCTACGACGAGGCCCGCCACCTGGCCGATATGGAAGCGCTGCGGGAGCGCGTCGCGGGCCAGACCGAGGCGCTCGAAACCTGCCTGGCCGAGGTCGAGAAATAACGTGGGCGCGGTCAAGGAGAATACGCGGATGCGGACGATCGGATTATTGCTGGCGGCGGGCCTGTCGCTGACCTCCGCGACCGCCGGCGCGGCCGCCGCGCAGGCGCAGCTGCCCGAAGCGCCCTGGCCCCGCGCCATGGCCTGTATGGCGCACCTGTACGTCGTCATCGACAAAATGGAGACCGAGGGGGTGCAGACCGAGGAGGGCCAGGCCGGACTCGAAATGATGGACCTCTCGGCGATCTTCTGGGGCACCCAGGCCGTCGGGATGGCGGAGTACACGGACGAGCGCGCCGAACAGGACATCGCCGCCTATCTGGCGGGCCCGCTCGGCTCCGGACCCGAGGCCTTCGACTCCTCCACCCGGCTGGCCAACCTGGAAGCTTGCGTCAACGAGGCCATCAGCCGTGGGGCCCCTCCGGAGTGATGCCGGGCATGGGGCGGCCGGTTTCGACCAGCGTCTTCAGGCCGAGAGGATCCGCGCTCGTCACCCCAGCTCAGCAGCCACACCCTCCCCCCCTCGAGGGAGGAGGGTTCAGGAGAGGAACCCGGTTGTCGCCTCGATGGCTTCGACGAGGCTGACGCGCTGGAGCTCGACGCCTTCCGGCAGGCCCGAGAACAGGCGCGTGGGGGCGGCGGGGTCGAGCATGACGAAGACGCCCTTGTCGTCCTCGCGGCGGATGAGGCGGCCGAAGGCCTGGGCGATGCGGGCCCGGGCGATGGCGTCGTCGTAGGTCTTGCCCCCGAACCGCGCGCGGCGGGCCTTGTGCAGGATGTCGGGGCGCGGCCAGGGCATGCGGTCGAAGACGAGCAGGCGCAGCGAGCGGCCGGGCACGTCCACCCCGTCGCGCACGGCGTCGGTGCCGAGCAGGCAGGCGTCTTCCTCGGCGCGGAAGATATCGACGAGGGCCCCGACCTCCAGCGGATCGACGTGCTGGGCGTAGAGGGCGATGCCCTGCTCGGCGAGGGGCGCGGCGATCTTCTCGTGCACGGCCTTCAGCCGGCGGATGGCGGTGAAGAGGCCAAGGCCGCCGCCGCCCGCGGCCAGGAACAGCTCGCGCATGGCGGCGGCGACCTGGCGCGGGTCCTCGCGGCCGACGTCGGTTACGACGAAGGCTCGGGCGTTCTTGGCGTAGTCGAAGGGCGAGGTCAGCCGCAACGTCTTGGGCCGGTCCGGCAGGCGGGCGGCGCCGGTGCGCATTTCGGCGAGCGCGAAGGGATCGTCGAGGGTGGAGTCGGCCAGCGTCGCGCTGGTCACCAGCACCCCGTGCGAGGGGGCGATGACGGCGGCGGTCAGCGGTTCGGTCGGGTCGACCCAATGGCGGCGGCAGGCGGCGTCGACCACGCGGCCGTAGAGGAAGGTGGCGTCGAACCAGTCGACGAAATCGGGGTCGTCCTCGGCGTCCTCGTCGATGGCGCGCAGCATCGAGCGCCAGGCGGGCAGAGTCATGCGGGCGCGGCGGTCGAGGCCCCTCAACGCTCCCTCAATACGCGCGCGCTCGGATTGGCCCAGCGTGTCGGTTTCCTCGTCGAGCACGTCTTCGAGGTGGCGGGCCAGCGCCAGCAGCGGCGCTTCGACGGCCGCCAGCGCCCGGGCCGCTTCGCCGGCCATTTCGCGCACGAGGTCGATGGCCGGGCGGGCGGCGCATTCCATGCCGACTTCAGAGGGCGTGGTCCGCGCCCGCAGCTGCTCCAGCACGGCGACGAGGAAGCCCTCGATAGGGCCCATCGGGTTCACCTGGCCGTCGG
Organism: Caulobacteraceae bacterium; assembly: GCA_036376035.1. Taxonomy (GTDB): domain Bacteria; phylum Pseudomonadota; class Alphaproteobacteria; order Caulobacterales; family Caulobacteraceae; genus Caulobacter. The sequence continues at coordinate 11,849 of DASVBC010000006.1, forward strand.
GCGGGGCGATACGGCCGGACCAGCCCTCCCCCGGCAAGACGGAGGCGGCGCGGACGGCGTCCTGCAAGGCGCGGCGGGCGTCCTCGCGGTCGCCGAGCACGTCCATCAGGCGTGCTTCCAGGCCCCTGCCCCGGCGGCCACGGCCTTCCGGTCCGCGAATCCAGCGGCGCAGCTCGGCGGCCTCGGCGCCGGACAGGGCGGCGGCGAAGGCGCTGTCGGCGGCGTCGAACAGGTGGTGGCCCTCGTCGAAGACGATGCGCTTGAGGGAGGTGGTTTCGATGTCGCCCTTCAGTCCCCGCGCCGCGCGAGCCCCATCGAAGGCCGCTTGCGTGAGCACCAGCGCGTGGTTGGCGATGACGATGTCGGCGCGCCTGGAGGCGCGGATGGCCTTTTCGACGAAGCAGGCGCGGTAGTGGACGCAGCCGGCGTGGACGCACTCGCCGCGCCGGTCGACGAGGTTGGCCGGGCTTGCCTGCTGCGCCGGCGAGATGGCGAAGAGACCGGGCAGCCAGGCGGGAAAGTCGCCGCCGGTCATGTCGCCGTCGCGAGTGGCTCTGGCCCAGCGCGCGGCGAGCGCGAGGCCGACCAGGTCGCCATTGCCGAGCTGGGCGGCGTTCGCCTGCTCCTGGAAATTGAGCAGGCAGAGGTAGTTTTCCCGGCCTTTGCGGACCACCGCCTTGCGGGCGCGGACCTGCGGGTCGGGGAACACCGAGTGGCTCTCGCGCTCGATCTGGCGCTGGAGGGCGCGGGTGTAGGTGGAAATCCACACGGCCGGGCCATTGGTCTCGGCCCACAGCGAGGCGGGGGCGAGGTAGCCCAGCGTCTTGCCCGTGCCGGTGCCGGCCTCGGCCAGCATCATGCGCGGCTCGCCCTCGCGGTCACGGGGCTGGAAGGCGAAGGCGGCCTCGGCGGCGAAGGTCGCCTGCATGGGGCGGGCTTCGTCGAGGCCCGAGCGTTGCAGCAGCGTCTTCAGCCGCTCGGCCGCTTCTTCCGGCTCGATGGGCTTGGTCCCGGGCTCGCCGGGCGGGGCGGCGTCTTCCCACTCCGGGATGCGGCTCCAGACGTCGAGGCCCGAGCCGCGGTGCTCGCGTCCCAGCGGCTGCGAGCGCAGCGCGCCGATCACCGCCGGACCCCAGGCCCAGCCGCCGCGCGCCAGCGTCTCGGCGGTGGCCAGCGCGTCCTCCCGCGTTGGGAAGGGATGCTCGGCCACCTCCTTCAGCAGGATTTCGCAGACGGCGCGCAGCACTTGCGCCTGAGCGCCGGCCCCTTTCGGCTCGGGCAACCCCAGCGCGATCGCCAGCCCCGCCGCCGAGGGCGCCGCGAACCTCGCCGGCCGCACGAAGGCGTAGAGCTCCAGCGCGTCGAAAATCCGTGGCGAGCGCGGCGGTGCGTGCAAGCCCAGCCGCCGCGCGGTCATCGCCGCATGGGCCAGCAGCACCGGCCCCTGCTCGATCAGATCGCGGGCGTAGGGCGGCCGGATTTCCCGCGCCCCGTCGCCATCCACCACCGCAGCCTTCGGCCCCGGCAACACCACCAGCGCCGGCGCAAGGTCCAGGGTGGAAGCCAGCGCGTTCACATGATTCCACTACCCCGCTTCGAATGGAAACGGAACGGGAACATGATATAGGCGACAAATGGCCCGCGACGCCGCCCTTTCCCCGCTGCCGCAGCGCTTCGCCGACTGGTTCGCCTCGCGCGGGTGGGAGGCGCGGGCGCATCAGTTGGCGATGGTGGAAAAGGGGCGGGAGGGACGCTCCGCGCTGCTGATCGCCCCGACCGGCGGGGGCAAGACGCTGGCGGGGTTTTTGCCGAGCCTGATCGAGCTTTCGGAGCGGCCGCCGGCCAACAGCCCGCGCGGGGTGCATACCCTCTACATCTCGCCGCTGAAGGCGCTGGCGGTGGATGTCGAGCGCAACCTGATGGCGCCGATCGCCGAAATGGGGCTGAAGGTCACCGCCGAGAGCCGCACCGGGGACACCGGCGTTGGGCGGCGCCAGCGGCAGCGGACGCATCCGCCGGACATCCTGCTGACCACGCCCGAGCAGCTGGCGCTGTTCTGCGCGTGGGAGGGGGCGCGGCGGTATTTCGAGGACCTGTCGTGCGTGATCCTCGATGAGGTGCACTCGCTGTGGGCGTCCAAGCGCGGGGACCTGCTGGCGCTCGATCTGGCGCGGTTGCAGCAATTCGCGCCGAAGATGCGGCGGGTGGGGCTGTCGGCGACGGTCGATGATCCGGACCTGATCCGCGACTGGCTGGGCGTCGGCGGCCGCAATGACGTGGACCTCGTGCTCGGCCAGGGCGGCGCGACGCCGCAGGTCGATGTGCTGCTGTCGGAGGGCCGCGTGCCGTGGGCGGGACATACGGCGCAGCACGCGATGGAGGACGTCTATGACGTCGTCAAACGCCACAAGACGACGCTGATCTTCGTCAACACGCGGTTTCAGGCCGAGTTCGCCTTTCAGGAGCTGTGGCGGCTGAATGAGGACAACCTGCCGATCGCGCTGCACCACGGCTCGCTGGCCGCCGAGCAGCGGCGCAAGGTCGAGGCGGCGATGGCGCGGGGGGAACTGCGGGCGGTGGTCTGCACCTCGACGCTGGATCTGGGCATCGACTGGGGAGACGTGGACCTCGTCATCCAGCTGGCGGCGCCGAAGGGGGCGAGCCGGATGGTCCAGCGGATCGGGCGGGCCAACCACCGGCTGGACGAGCCGTCGAAGGCGCTTCTGGTGCCGGCCAACCGCTTTGAAATGCTGGAGTGTCAGGCGGCGCGCGAGGCCATCTATGAGAACGCGCTGGACGGCGACCCGCCGCGCGTCGGGGCGCTGGATGTGCTGGCCCAGCACGTCATGGGCTGCGCCTGCTCGGAGCCCTTCGATCTGGTCGCATTGTACGACGAAGTGCGGACGGCCGGGCCCTACCGCGACCTCGCCTGGGAAGACTTCGAAACCGTCGTCGATTTCGTATCGACCGGCGGCTATGCGCTGAAGACCTACGACCGCTTCCGCCGGATCATCAAAAGCGACGGCAAGTGGAAGGTGCGCAACGCCCAGACCACCCAGCGCCACCGGATGAACGTCGGGGCCATCGTCTCGCCGGAGATGCTGGCCGTGCGCATCGCGGGGCGCCGCAACCAGCCGGGCCGCAAGATCGGCGAGGTCGAGGAAGGCTATCTGGAGATGCTCGACCCCGGCGACACCTTCGTCTTCGCCGGGCAGGTCTGGCGGCTGCAGGCGGTGCAGCAGCTGAACGCGCTGGTCACTCCCGCCCCGCACGACGATCCCAAGATGCCAAGCTGGGGCGGATCGAAGTTCGCGCTGTCGACCTATCTGGCCAAGCGCGTGCGGCGGATGATGTACGACGAGGCCTCCTGGCCAGCCCTGCCCGCCGACGTGCGCGAGTGGCTGGAGGTGCAGCGCGACAAGTCGCTGCTGCCCGGCGAGGACGAGATGCTGCTGGAGACCTTCCCGCGCGGGCAGCGGCATTTCATGATCTGCTGCCCCTTCGAGGGGCGGCTGGCGCACACCACGCTCGCCATGCTGCTGACCCGCCGGCTGGAGCGGGCCAAGGTCGGGCCGCTGGGGTTTGTCTGCAATGACTACGCGCTGGCGATCTGGTCCCTGAAACCGATGGACAGCCTTGATTTCGACCAGCTGTTTGACGAGGACATGCTCGGCGACGACCTCGAAGCCTGGCTGGACGAAAGCTTCATGATGAAGCGCGCCTTCAAGGGCTGCGCCCTCATCGCGGGCCTGATCGAGCGGCGCTTTCCGGGCGAGCAGAAGTCGGGCCGCCAAGTGACCTTTTCGACCGACCTGATCTACGACGTGCTGCGCCGCCACCAACCCGATCACCTGCTGCTGAGATGCGCCCGGGCCGATGCGGCGACCGGCATGATCGATGTCGCCCGCGTGGGTCAGATGCTGGGCCGCATCCGGGGCCGCATCCGCCACTCGGCGGTGGATCACGTCACGCCGTTTTCCGTGCCGATCATGCTGGAGATCGGCAAGGAGCGGGTTAGCGGCGAGGCGGGCGAGATGATCCTCAGCGAAGTCGCCGACGACCTGATCGCCGAGGCGCTGTCGTGAGCACCATTCTCGATTTCTCGATCAGCCCCTGCGGCGGGCTCGCCATGACCGTCAACGGCCAGGCGGTGCTGATGCGCTGCTCGGGGGCGGCGTGGGTGGAGGGGGCGCGAACGCTGATCGTGGCCGACCTGCACTTCGAGAAGGGCAGCGCCTATGCCGCGCGGGGGCAGATGCTGCCGCCCTACGACACACGCGAGACGCTGGACCGGCTGGAGGCGGAGGTGGAGGCGACGAGGCCCGCCGTGCTGGTCTTCCTCGGCGACAGCTTCCACGACGGCAAGGGCGAGGGTCGGCTGGACGCCGACGACCACCGGCGGATCGCGGGCCTGGCGTCCGGGCGCACGCTGGCCTGGGTCGTCGGCAACCACGACGCCGAGGGGCCAAAGGTCCTGCCGGGCGAGGTTTATGACGAGCTCGAGATCGGCGCCCTCGTCTTCCGCCACGAGCCGCAAGCCGGTGAGCGGCCGGGCGAGGTCGCGGGCCACCTGCACCCCGCCGCGCGGGTGAAGGGGCGCGGGCGGACGGTCCGGCGCCGGTGCTTTGTCACCGACGGCTCGCGGATGGTGATGCCGGCGTTCGGCGCCTACACGGGCGGGCTCAACATCAGGGACAAGGCCTTCGCGGGCCTGTTTGCGTCCAAGCCGCTAGCCGGCGCGCTGGGCGCCGGGCGGGTGCATCCGATCGGCTGGCGCTCGTTGGCGCCCGACTAGCGCTTGAGCTCCATCTCGCCGCCGGCGCCCTTCACGAAGAGGCCGCCGTCCATCTGCATCTCGACCTTGTTGGCGCGGGTGACGGTTTCCTCGAAGGCTTGCTGCCAGTAGCTGCCCTTGCCCGCGCAGCCGGCTTCGGTCGGCATCGACTCATCGACGTCCAGCCGCTGCTCAGTCAGCTGGTAGGTCCAGGCGTAGTGCTTGCAGCCGGAGGTCGCCTCGATGCGGCCGGCGGTGATGGTCAGCCTGGTCGGCGTCTCGGGCGCGTAGGTTCCCAGCGTCGCCAGCGTCCAGTCGCCCTGCATGAAGGTAGTGTCCAAGGCCGCCGGCGGCGTCTCGCCGTTCTGCGGCGGCGGCACGGGGCCCCAGTGCGATTCCCTCGGCTGCTGCTCGCAACCCGCCAGCGCCAGCGCGGCCAGCGCCGCGGTCAACCAAAGCTTTGTCATGTCCCCACCAGCGCTCCGCCCGATGCCCGGTTCCATACCGCCTAAACGCCCAGCCGCGCCAGCGCCTGTGAAACGCGGGCGCGGGCGGCGTCTTCGCGGAAAGGAAATGCCGCGAAGAAATCGGCGCTGTTAAGGCCAGGTTGCCGCGCCAGCGCCGAGCCGGCCCAGCGCCTCGCCCGCTCGTCGTCGCCGTTGAGGGTGTGGCTTATGGCGGCGATCATCTCGATGAGGGCGTGGGCGCCGGGGGTGCGGGCGGCGAGTTCGGCCCACTCGGCCGCCTGCGACGGCTCATCCAGCACCACATGGGTGAAGGCCCGCACCCCGCGCATGGCGTAGGTCATGGGATCGAGCGGGCTTAGCTGCATGGCCTCGTCGGTGTTGGCCTGACCCCGCGCGCCCGCGCCCATCAGCGTCTCGGCCCAGGCGAGCGAATACTTGGCCTGGGCGAAACTGGGGTTGAGGCGGATCGAGCGCTCCAGCCAGGGCAGACTGGCGTCCAGGTCGCCCGAGAGCCACGAAACCCGGCCCATGACGAGGTTGCAGAACGGGTCGAGCGGGTCGTGCTCCAGCCCCGTCTCGGCGCAGCGCCGCGCGTCGTCCCGGGCCCGGGCGGCGTCGTCGGCGAAGCGCAGGAAGGCGTTCTCGAAGTGGGTGAAGGACAGGGCGGCGTGGGCGCGTGCGAAGGTCGGCTCCAGGGCGATGGCGCGCTCGAACATGGCCGCGGCCTGGGTGTTCCCCTGGCGGTCGAAGCGGTACATCTGGTGCAGGCCAAGGTGGTAGGCCGCCCAGGCGTCCAGCTGGTCCGGCGCCTTGAGCCGCGCCTGGCGGACCTCGTGGTGGGGGATCTGCAGCTCCAGCGCGCTGACGATGGATTGGACGATCTCCTCGCGCAGCTCGTGCACCGCCTCGGCGCGGGCGCGGTAGCGTTCGCTCCACACCACCCCGCCGTCGGCCGTGTCGCAGAGCTCGACGATGAGGGTCATCGACCGCTCGTCCATCTCCACCGAGCCGGTCAGGCAGTAGCGGACCTTCAGCGCCTCCCGCACCGTCGCCGCGTCGGCCTCGGCCCCTCGGAAGCGGAAGGACGAGCCGCGGGCGATGACGAACAGCCAGCGCAGGCACGAGAGCTCGGTGATCAGGTCGTGCGGCAGGGCGTCGGCCATGGCCCGCGCCTGCTCGCCGACGGCGGCGAACGGCAGGACGGCGATGGAGGGGCGTGAGGCGGGCGCCTCGGCGGGCCGCGCCTCGGCGACCGTGGGTGCTACCGGCCCCTCCACCTCGCCCACGAAGCGGAAGCCGCGCTTGGGGACGGTGCGGATGTAGCGCTGCGCCTCGCCGTCGTCGCCGAGCGCCCGGCGGGCCGACTTGATGCGGCTGGAGATAGCGGCGTCCGAGACGATGCGCCCGTTCCACACCCGCTCGACGATCTCGTCGCGGCTGAGCAGGCGCTCGCGGTTCTCGATCAGCAGCTGGAGGAGCGAGAAGACCTGCGGCTCGATCGGTACCGCCGCGCCGCCAGACCGCAGCTCGCACTTTTCAGTATCGAAGCTGAAGGACCCGAACCGGTAGATCATCGGCTCGAGGCTAGCACATCGGCGATCTCCTAAAAATCTCCAGAGGGTCTGCAAGCGCGGTCGCGCGGGGCGGGGCATCAAGGGGGCAGGTTCCATTGGGAGTGACGCCATGAAGATGACCTGCGAAGCCCTGCCCAGCGCCCTCACCGCCGGCGACATCCGGTTTCAGGGGGTGGACTGGGGAGAGCTCAACGTCTCCAACATCCACCTGCCGGCCGGCGCCGACGCCACGCCCCTGCTGGAAGGCATGCCGCAGAACCTGTGCCAGTGCCCGCACTGGGGGCTGGTGCTGAAGGGCTCGATCAATGTGCGTTACGCCGACGGCCGCACCGAGAAGGTCAGCGCCGGCGAGGTGTACCACTGGCCCGCCGGGCACACGGTGTGGGTCGATGAGGACTATGAGTCGGTGGAGTTCAGCCCGGCCAAGGGCATGGGCGAGGTGATGGACCACCTGCGCGGCAAGCTCGGCGCGCCGGCCTGATCACATCGACAGCGCCTGCTCCAGGGCGAAAGCCAGGGGGATGGCGGCGCCTGCGGTCAGCAATGTCCGCAGGCGCGGACGCCAGTCGGGACCCTCGTGGTCGTTCACGTCCCAGATCCACTGCAGCAGGAAGGCGACGAGGAAGCCGCTGATCTGAGCGACCGGATCGAGCCGGCCATACCCGGCGCCCAGCAGCAGGAAGAAGGCGAAAAACGGCGCGAGCATGGAATAGGCGATCTTGCGCCAGCGCGGCCGGCGGCGCTCGAACTCAAGCCCGCAGCGGATGCCGCCGAGATAGGACAGCAGCGCGGTGCAGTAGCCCAGCAGGGCCAACAGCCCGGCGCCGTGCAATGGGGCGGGCCCGTAGCAGTAAATCCCCGCGGCGATGAACAGCGGGATGATCGAGAATACCCCAAAGGCCCATACCGTCGGCGGGGCCGGCGCTCGCGCGATCATGTCAGCTCCTGCGAAACGCCCTGGAGGCGGCCCACCCGGCGGCCAGTGCGATCACGGCCGAAACCAGACCGTACAGCCACGGGCGCTGGTGCGCAAAAAGGTAAAGCGCGCGCTCGAAGCCGACCTTCTGGACCGTGAGCGCGCGGTCGCGGATGGAGACGGGCTTGCCGTCCTCGAACAGCACCACGCGGGCGTGGTAGGTCCCGATCGGCGCCTCGGTCGGCAGGGCGATGTCGGCGCGGAAGAGGCCTTTGTCGACGAAGGTGACGGCGGTGGAGTCGGCGGCGTAGAGGCCCTGTTTCTTCTTCAGCCGAACCACGGCGCGGCGCCAGTCGAGGTAGTCGGCGCCCAGGCTGCTGACGACCATGTCGCGCACGCCATAGCGCGTCTCGATCCGCCGCTCGGCCGGGGCGGCGATGGCGAGGTGGTCGAGGCCGGCGCCCAGCCTGCGAAGCACGCCGAAGCGGGCGATATCGGTCAGCGGACGGGTGGAGGCGGCCATGTAGAAGCCGGGGGCGCCCTCGAACACCACCGGGCGGCTGTTGAGCCACATGCCGCCGACGCGGCTCTTGCGGGCCAGGCGCAGCGCCTGGTCCGGGCCGCGCACCATGACGAGCACGTCGTTGGCCCGTCCCTCGGGGTCGAACACCGCGCCGTAGATGACGATGCGGGCGCCCTGGAATCCGGAGGTGACACGCACCTGGGTGTCGGTCAGGGCGGCCGAGACGGCGGGGGTATCGGGCGGGGGCGGAGCGATGGCCATCAGTACGCTCCCTGCAGCATGACGAAGGGATCGTCGGGGCGGACGAACAGGCCAAGGCCCATGCGCAGGCCGACCAGCAGCACGATCAGCGCCAGCAGAGCGCGCAGCTCCTCGGCCCGGAAGCGGCCGGAGGCTCTTGCGCCGAGCTGGGCGCCGACCACGCCGCCGGCCAGCAGCAGCACGGCGAGCACGATGTCGACGGTCTGGTTGCGGCCGGCCTGCAGGATCATGGTCACCGTCGTGGTGATGACGATCTGGAAGAGGCTGGTGCCCACCACCATCCGTGCCGGCATGCGCAACAGATAGACCATCGCCGGGACGAGGATGAAGCCGCCGCCGACCCCCATGATGGCCGAGAGGATACCGACGAAGAAGCCGAGCGCGATCGGCGGGATGACGCTGATGTAGAGGCGCGAGCGGGGGAACTTCATCTTCAGCGGCAGGGCGTAGAGCCACATGGGCCGGCGCTCGCCCCGCGCCTTGGGCGGCTCACCCCGGCGGCGGCGCAGGATGGCGCCCAGCGACTCCGTCAGCATCAGCCCGCCGATGACGCCCAGGAAGATGAGGTAGGAGAGCGAGACGACGAGGTCCGCCTGGCCCAGCAGCCGCAACACGCGGAAGATCTCGACACCGACCAGCGCGCCGCCCACGCCCCCGGCCGCGAGAACCGATCCCATCCGGAAATCGACCTCGCGCCGACGGCTGTAGGCGCTGACGCTGGAGACCGACGAGGCCGCCACGTGGCCGGACTCGCTGGCCACCGCGACGGCCGGCGGGATGCCGAGGAAGACCAGCACCGGGGTCATCAGGAAGCCGCCCCCGATCCCGAACAGCCCCGAGATGAACCCCACCAACGCCCCCAGCCCCACCAGCAATGGGGCGTTCACCGCGACCTCGGCGATGGGGAGGTAGAATTCCAACGGTGTTCCTATGATCCGCTGATCCCCGCGGAAGCGGGGACCCAGTGCTTTATCGTAGAGTTTTAGGCTGTCAGAAAAAGCCTGGGTTCCCGCTTTCGCGGGAATGGGCGGTTCGGGTTAGTGGAACTGGCTCGCTGACGCTTCGGCCGCAGACCGCGCATCGGGGCTCAGAACCGCCTTCATCCGGTCGGCGCTGGCGCGGGCTTCGGCGTCGCCGGTGCGGGCGGCGATCAGGTACCAGCGGTAGGCGGTCGCCGTGTCCTTCGAAACGCCGTAGCCTTCCTCGTAGAGGCGGCCGAGGTTGTACTGGCTGTCGGTGACGCCGCGCTCGGCGGCCTGGCGGAACCACAGGGCCGCCGTGGCCGGGTCCTTCGCGCCGCCGACGCCCTGGAAGTAGTAGAGCGCGAGGTTGTGCATGGCCTTGGCCTCGCCGCCCCGCGCGGCCTGTTCGGTCCAGCGCCGGGCCTCGGCCTCGTCCTTCTTCAGGCCGCCCGTGCCGGTCTCGTAGAGGCGCGCCAGGTGCAGCTGGGCGGCCGGATGGCCCATGGCCGCGGCCTGCTTCAACTCGCCGAGACCCGAGGCGTCGCCGGCCTGCAGCTTCCTGGCGGCCTGCGCATAGAGGGCGGCGGCGTCGGCGAGTTCCGGCTTGGCGGCGTCGGGTTTGGCGGCCGGTTGCGGGTTCAGCGCCACCGCCACGCGCGGCTGCGACGTCTCGCCGGGGACATGGACGGGGGAGGTCGGCGGCTCGGCGACGCCCAGCCGATAGCTCGCCACCCCCGCCCCCAGAGCAGCCGCCGCTCCCGTAACGAAGAGCGCCGTCTGCAGCGTCGTGGACCCGCCGCCCTTCTTGGGCTTGCCCTTGCGGGGCGAGAACAGATGGAAGCCGCCCTCGGACCGGGCCGGCTTGGTGACCGCCTCGACGCCGGACCGGGTCCTGGCCTGCTCGATCACTTCGCGGGTGCTGAGGACGGGGATGTCCACGTCCTCGAAGCTCGGCGTTTCGGTGAGCGGCGCGGTCGCATCGTAGGTGTGCGGCGTGGCGGTGCGGGCGGCAGCGAAGCTGGCGTCGATCTGGGCGCGCATCTCCTCCAGCAGGCGGGCGGTGCGATCCTCGCTCTGGCGGAAGCGGTCGGCGACGTCCTCGGCGGCGCGCTCCTGGCGCTGGTGGATGCGTTCGGCCACGCGGCCGACCTGATCGGTCACGTCGTCGATGGCCATGGCGCCGCGGCGCTCGGCGTTGGCGATTCGTTCGGCGAGGCGCTCGCTGATGCGGGCGACTTCGGCGCCGAGCTTTTCCATCGCCTGGGCGTGGACGGCGTCGGCTTTGGCCAGGCGCCGATCGACGTTGTCGGCCAGCGTGGCCATCTCCGCCCGCACCTGCTCCAGCGCGCCGGTCAGGCCGGCGCCGTCGCCGCCCTCCACGCGCCGCAGACGGCCGTCGAGCTTGACGAAGCAGGTCCCAAGGTCGCGGATCGCGTCGTTGGTCCGTCCCTCGCCGTCATAGACGTGACCGGCCAGGCGGCTGACGGTCTGCTCCAGCGCCTTGAGCGCTTCGCCGGCGCCGAAGGTGTCGCCGTTCTGCTCCATGCGGCGCAGGCGCTCGGCCAGGCGCATCTGGTCGTGGCGCAGCTCTTCGGCCAGGCCCTCGAAGCGGGCGGCCACCGCGATCTGCTCGCGCTCGCCGCGCTCGACCCGGCCAAGCAGGCCGCGCACGGACGGCTCCAGCGGGATCGGGTCGGCGGGTTCAGTGTGAACGAAGCGCGGCGGCGGGGCCTCGGCCGGGACCTCCCGCTGCTCGGTGATCATGCGGTTGAGCCATTCGCCGAGGGTGACCCCCTCGCGGCGGGCAAGCTCCTTGGCGACCTCGCGGGCCCGGGGATCGATCCCCTTCACGCTCCAGGGCGCGGGCGCCGTCATCGAATCACCACTCCTGAGACTTGCTTCGTTAAGCAGGCTACCAGCGAGCGGTGGTGTGTAAACGCAAGCACCCCACAACATCTTGGGGTAAACGCGATCTTCTGTGGAAAAGCGGTGGAGGCGGTGGCAGAGGGCGGCGATGTCGTTCGAAGTCACCCTGGCCGTGTTCGCCGCCTTCCTGGGCCTTGCCGTCTTCAGCGGCTGGCGCGGCTCGCGGCCGTCGAACCCGATGAAGGGGGTGCGGATGATCCCCTGGCGCTGGCTGATGGTGATGTCGGCGGCCGGCGCCCTGCTGATGCTGGTGCACCTGGCCAACCTCGCGGGGATGCAGACGGGGCGCTAGGGTTTCGAGGTGGGCCGCTTGGTCAGGCCCGCCACCCCGCCGGACGAGAGCAGGCCGACGTCGGTCATCAGCAGCGGGATGGTCCACTTGTGCGGGGCGGCGATGTAGCGCGGCTGCCAGACGGGGTCGTACTTGTCCTTGTAGCGGCGCACGCCCCGGAAATTGTAGATCTCCTCGCCGCGCTCGAAGAGGAGGCGCCCGACGCGGGACATGATCGGAGCCAGCGGCCGGTCGTCGAGGCCGGCGAGCGGCGCCATGCCGAACTCGAAGGCGGTGTAGCCCTGCTCGCGGCCCCAGTGCAGCAACTCGACGAACAGGTAGTCCATGACGTTCTTGGGGGCCTGGTCGTCGTAGCGCATCAGGTCCATGGAGAAGACGCCGCGCCCCAGCCACAGCGTGGCGAAAGCGACGATCCGGCCCTCGACGCGGACCACGGCCACCGGAAACTCGGCCACGTAGCGGGGCGAGAAGCCGCCCATGGAAAAGCCCTTCTCACCCCCGGCGTGGTGGCTGAGCCAGTCATCGGAAATGCGGGAAAGCTCGTCCATGACGTCGTAGGCGGCGCCGGCGGCAAGCACCTCGAACAGCGCCCCGCCCTGCCCGGCCTTGCGCCAGTTGCGGCGCAGGACCTCGCGGCGGCGGCCCTCCAGCGAGAAGCTGTCGAGGGGCGTGGTCGCGGACTCGCCGATCTTCTGGATCGAGAAGCCGAGCTCGACGACCTCGGGCAGGTTGTCGGGGCCGATGCCGTAGATGGCCGGGCGGGCGGCGTGGGCGTCGGCGAGTTCGCGGAAGCGCCACAGCAGCTCCATGCGCTCGTTGCGCCGCCCCACCGGTCCGCCCAGCGCGATCCACGAGCGGCCGCGCACGCCGAACATGAGGAAGCTCTCGCCGGACTGGGAGAACAGGAAGCGCTTGTCGCCGAGGAGGGCGAGGTTGGCCCAGGGCTCCATGTCCTCGGCGTGACCGAGGATTGCGCGGACCTTGGCGAAGTCCTCGTCCGCCTCGCCGACAACCGGCGGGGTCGCCGCGCTCGCCAGCAGCCTCCACACTCCGACCCCGAGCAGCGCCACCGCCGCGCCGACCGAGGCCCTCATCGCCCGCGCGGCGTCCTGGTCGGCCATGACCCGCCACCACGACTGGCCGCCATAGGTCGCGTGTTCGAACGACCACCAGCCGAGAACCGAGGCGCCCAGCAGGACCGCGCAGGCCGAGAACATCCAGCCCGGCGTAATCTCCATGCGGCTTAGCCGGGCCTTGCGCGGGAAGGCGTCGTGGAAGGGGGCGATGGCGGCCAGCGCCACCAGCAGCGCGGCCGACTCTTCCCAGTTGAAGCCTTTGAGCAGGGCCAGCACGGCGGCGGCGATCAGGGTGACCACGGTGGCGGTCCAGGCGGCGTCGAGGCGGGCGCGCAGACCGAACGCCAGCAGGACCAGCACCAGCCCCAGGATGGAGGAGACGAAGTGGCTGACCTCGACCAGAATCTGAGGTGCGTAGCGCAGCAGCTGGACGAAGCGCTCGGGCTCCGACGGTGTGGCGGCCGAGGCCAGCAGCATGGCGCCGGCGGCCAGCGTTACGCTCGCGCCCACCAGCGGCGCGGCGGCGAATGTGGCGGGACGGACTTCGCGAAGCACGCGCATGAGCGGGCTTATAGCCGGGTTCCGGGACGCCGCCTCGAACAGTTGTTTGACCCACCTTGTGCGCCCCGCTCCCGGCGCTAAGGTGCCCGACCGACACACACGAGAACGTCCAAAGGGAGCGACGGTCATGGCCGATTTCGGCGGCGCTGATCTGGAGGCCTTCCGCGCCGAGGTGCGTGGCTGGCTGGAGGAGAACTATCCTGCCTCGCTGAAGGAGCCGATGGCCTCCGAGGACGACGCCCCCTGGGGCGGGCGCAAGACCAGCTACTCCAACCCCGACATCGCGCTGTGGACCAAGCGCATGGGCGAGAAGGGCTGGACCGCGCCGACCTGGCCGAAGGAATACGGCGGCGGGGGACTGTCGAAGGAAGAGGCCAAGGTCCTCGACCAGGAGCTCAAGCGCATCAACGCGCGGCCCTCGCTGATGAGCTTTGGGCTGTGGATGCTGGGGCCGGTGCTGCTGGAGTACGCGACCGAGGAGCAGAAGAAGAAGTTCATCCCGCCGATCGTGCGCGGCGAAATCCGCTGGTGCCAGGGCTACTCCGAGCCGGGCGCCGGCTCCGACCTCGCGGGCCTGCAGACCAAGTGCGAGGACAAGGGCGACCACTACCTGATCAACGGCCAGAAGGTTTGGACCAGCTACGCCGACCAGGCCGACTGGATCTTCTGCCTGGTGCGGACGGACACCTCCAAGAAGCACGAGGGCATCAGCTTTGTGCTGTTCGACATGACCACGCCCGGCGTCGAGGCGCGGCCGATCAAGCTGATCAGCGGCTCCTCGCCCTTCTGCGAGACCTTCTTCACCGACGTGAAGGTCCCCAAGGACCAGCTGGTCGGCAAGCTGAACGGCGGTTGGGAGATCGCCAAGCGGCTCCTGCAATACGAGCGCCAGAACATCTCCTCCGGCGGCTTCGGGGGCCTTGGCGGGGCCTCGATGCGCGAGCCCTCCGACATCGCCAAGAAGTACGTCGGCGTCGATGAGAAGGGCCGCATCGCCGACCCCGGCCTTCGCGACCGCATCGCCAAGCACGACATGGACGCGCGCGCCTTCATGTTCACCATCCGCCGGGCGCAGGCCGAGGCGAAGGCCCAGTCCGGCCCGTCGGCCGCGACCTCGATCATCAAGTACTTCGCCGCCACCTTGAACCAGGAGCGCTGCGAGCTTCAGGTCGAGGCGATGGGCCTGCAAGGGCTCGGCTGGGAAGGCGAGGGCTTCTCCAGGGGCGAGCTCGGCGCCATGCGCGGCATGCTCCGCTCCAAGGGCAACTCGATCGAGGGGGGCACGTCCGAGATCAACCTCAACGTCGTCGCCAAGCGCGTCCTGGGCCTGCTGGACCACCAATGACCGCTGGTATGCCCGCCCTGCGTCCTTCGACACGGCCGCTCACGCGGCCTGCTCAGGATGACGTGGGTTGGGCGCATTACAGAATTCGTCATCCTGAGCAGCGGCCGCGGGCCGCGTGTCGAAGGACGCACCGATGACCAGCTCTCGCGTCGAGTTCTGGTACGAGTTCGCCTCGACCTACTCCTATCCGGCGGCGATGCTGATCGAGCAGCGCGCGGCCGAGGCGGGGGTGGAGGTCGTGTGGCGGCCGTTCCTGCTGGGACCGATCTTCGGCGAGCAGGGCTGGAACGACAGCCCCTTCAACATCTACCCCGCCAAGGGGCGCTATATGTGGCGCGACATGGAGCGGATCTGCGCCGCCAACGCGCTGCCGCTCGTCAAGCCCAGCGTCTTCCCGAGGAATGGCCTGCTAGCCGCGCGCGTCGCGGTCGCCGGGCTGGACGAGGGCTGGACGGGCGCGTTCACCAAGGGCGTCTACACGGCCAACTTCGCCCACGACGCCGACATCTCCGACCGCGAAGTGCTGGCCCGGCTGGTCGTTGAGGCGGGCGGGAACGCCGACGCGGCATTCGAACAGGCAGCTTCCGACGGCGTGAAGGCGCGCCTGCGCGACCACGTCGACCTCGCCAAACAGCACGGCATCTTCGGCGCCCCCAGCTTCGTCACCGAGGACCGCGAGCTGTTCTGGGGTCACGACCGCATCAACGAGGCCCTGGACTGGGCCGTCAAACAACACACGACGAGGGAGTTCGCCTGAGATGGCCGTCCTGAACGAAGAACAGACCATGCTGCGCGACGCGGCCAAGGACTGGGCGCGGGAGTCCTCGCCGGTCGCCGAGCTGCGCAAGCTGCGCGACGCCCATGACGGCAAGAGCTTCGACCCGGCCAAGTGGGCCGAGATGGGCCAGATGGGCTGGGCCGGGGTGATCATCCCCGAAGAGTTCGGCGGCTCGGCCTTCGGCTTTCAGTCGCTGGCCCTGGTGCTGGAGGAGACCGGCCGCACGCTGACGGCCTCGCCGCTCATTTCAACGGCCCTGACCGCGGCAAGCGCCTTGATGATCGGCGGCTCGGACGCGCAGAAGCAGGAATGGCTGCCGAAGATCGCGGCCGGTGAGATCGTGGCGACGCTGGCGGTCGACGAAGGCCCGCACCACCATCCGGAGAAGACGGCGCTGAAGGCGCAGGGCGGCAAGCTCACCGGCAAGAAGACCTTCGTTATCGACGGCGACGAAGCCGACCTGCTCATCGTCGCGGCCCGGTCGTGGGGCCAGCCGGGCGAGACGGATGGCGTCAGCCTGTACCTCGTTCGCGGCGATGCGCCGGGCGTCACCCGCAAGCACCTGTGGCTGGTGGACAGCCGGGGCGCCGCGGAGATCGAGTTCGACGGCGCGGAAGGCGAGCTGCTCGGCGAAGAGGGCAAGGGCTGGGACGTGCTGGAGGCCACCCTCGACCGCGCCCGGATCGGTCTGGCGGCGGAGATGCTGGGCCTCGCCTCCGAGGCCTTCGACATCACGCTGGAGTACCTGAAGGTCCGCACCCAGTTCGGCCAGGTGATCGGCACCTTCCAGTCCCTGCAGCACCGCGCGGCCAAGATGTTCACCGACATCGAGACGACCCGCTCGTGCGTGGAGATGGCGCTGGAGATGATCGACCAGGGCGCGCCGGACGTGAAGCTGCTGGCCTCCATCGCCAAGGCCAAGGCCAGCGACCTGGTGCACGTGGTCTCCAACGAGATGGTGCAGATGCACGGCGGCATCGGCATGACCGACGCGCACGACGCCGGTCTGTATCTCAAGCGCGCGCGGGTGGCCGAGCATCTGTTCGGCACGGCCTCCTACCACCGCGACCGCTACGCGACGCTTTCGGGCTGGTAGGGGAACCGCCTTCCTCGCGACTGGTTGGGGGACAACCCCCTAGCTCCAGCGAGGACCAGCCATGACCGACATCAACGACCGCGAGGCCGTCGAAAAGCGCCTGTGGGGCGAGATCGAGAAGCTGCACTTAGGGATGCTCGGCCTTGTCGACGGCGAGGCGCAGCACTTCCAGCCGATGACGCCCTTCATCGAGGAGCACGCCGGCAAGATCTGGTTCTTCACCCGCGCCGACACCGACCTCGCGCAAGACCTTGCCGCGGGCGGGCGCCAGGCCATGTTCATCGTCCAGGGCGGCCAGCGTGACCTGCAGGCCTGCATCGGCGGCGAGATCAGGACGCAGATGGACCGCGCGCGGCTGGAGCGCTTCTGGAACCCGCACGTCGCCGCCTGGTACCCGGACGGCAAGGACGATCCCAAGCTCGTCATGCTGTGCATGGACTGCGAGGAGGCGCGCGTCTGGGTCTCGGAAGCCGGGCCCGTGCGCTACGCCTACGAAGTCGCCAAGGCCAACATGACCCGTGACGTCCCCGACATCGGCGGCAGCACCGACATCACGCTGGGGCGCTAGGCCAGCCCCAACCCCGTCATCCTCGGGCTTGTCCCGAGGACCCATAATCGAGGCGATACGTGATCGGGCAGTGCGTTGGCCAACGCACTGCCCCTTCCGCTGGCGTCAGTGTTTCTGGGTCCTGGGCACAAGGCCTAGGATGACGATGGTTTGAACGCCCTCGGGACGCGGCGGCGGCCCTGGTTTTCGAACATCCAGCCCGGGTACTCCGGCGGGAGGGCGGAGGCTTCGTCCAGCTGGGCCATGTCCTCGGGCGTCAGCTCAAGCTCGGCGGCGGCGATGTTGTCGTCGAGTTGGTCGAGGCGTTTTGCGCCGATGATCACCGTGGTCACGAAGGGCTTGGCGAGCACATAGGCCAGCGCCACGCGAGCCACCGAGACGCCGTGGCGGCCCGCGACTTCACGCATCGCATCGACGCACTTCCAGGCGCGGTCACGGTTGACGGGCGGGAAGTCGAACACGGCGCGCCTGGCGCCCTCCTCACCGCCCTTCTCGTCGTCGGGGCCGAACTTGCCTGAGAGGAGCCCGCCGGCGAGCGGCGACCAGACCATCAGGCCCATCCGCTGGTCGGTCAGCATCGGCACGATCTCGCGCTCCAGGTCGCGGCCGGCGATGGAGTAGTAGGCCTGGTCGGTCTCGAAGCGGGCGTAGCCGCGCGCCTCGGCGATGCCGTGCGCCTTCATCATCTTCCAGGCCGACCAGTTGGAGCAGCCGACGTAGCGGACCAGGCCCTGGCGCACGAGGTCGTCGAGCGCCCGCAGCGTCTCCTCCACCGGGGTCACCGCGTCGTTGCCGTGGATCTGGTAGAGGTCGATGTAGTCGAGGCCGAGCCGCTCCAGCGAGGCCTGGACGGCGTCCATGATGTGGCCGCGTGAGGCGCCCCTGTCGTTCGGCCCCTTGCCCATCTCGCCGTAGACCTTGGTGGCGATGACCACGTCCGAGCGCTTCGTGCCGAGGTCCTTCAACGCCTGGCCCAGCATCCGCTCGCTGTCGCCCATCGAATAGACGTCGGCGGTGTCGAAGAAATTGACGCCCCGGCTGAGCGCCCGCTCGACCATCTCGGTGGCGCCCTTCTGCTCGACGGAGCCGATGGCGCCCCACATGTCGCCCTTGCCGGCGAAGGTCATGGTCCCAAGGCAGATCTCGGACACGAACAGTCCGGTGCGGCCGAGTTGGCGATAGCGCATGGTCAAACTCCCTCAGGTCATCGGTTCTTGTTCATTCCCCCCAAGGACTCCCCGGCTCCCCCGCCGGGATGATCGAATGTCGGCGCCATTCTGGGACGGCTGCGGCCTGTCTGTCTTCCTCATTTCACGTTGTGGGACGGATA
The DNA here is from genome assembly GCA_036376035.1 of Caulobacteraceae bacterium. Taxonomy (GTDB): domain Bacteria; phylum Pseudomonadota; class Alphaproteobacteria; order Caulobacterales; family Caulobacteraceae; genus Caulobacter. The sequence goes on from DASVBC010000006.1 coordinate 30,298, forward strand.
TGTCGGCTAAGCGACGGTGCTGTTCAAACTAGGCCTATAGCTTGCAACCGCCGTCGCGGGGGCGGCGTTTCGATTCCCAATGCCAAGATCGCGTGGTCCATTGAAGAATAACCTGCTCGCATCGCTGGGGCCGGACGACTACGCACTAATCGCAGGTCATCTTACTCAGATCGACCTCGAAAAAGGCCGCCTGCTCTATGACCCCGGCGACCGCATCGATGTCGTTTACTTTCCGCTGGATGCGGTCGTCTCACTGATGACCTTGATGGAAAGCGGTGCTGCTATCGAATCGGCGACCGTGGGCCGTGAGGGCGGGGTTGGTCTACTTGCCTCGCTGGCGCCGCGAATCTCCCTTTGCCGCACCATCGTGCAGGTGCCGGGAAAGGTGGCGCGTATCAGCGTGGGGCCTCTGGCGGACGTGGTGGCCCGCTCGCAGGGGCTGCGCGCCATGGTCGAGCGTCACAACGACGCCCTGATGGGCCACGCCATGCAGTCGGTAGCCTGCAACGCCCTGCACTCGGTGGAGGCCAGGTTCTGCCGCTGGCTGCTGTCGTGCCACGACCGCATCGACAGCGACACCATCAACCTGACGCAGGAGTTCCTGGCCGACATGCTGGGCGTCCAGCGCACCACCGTCACGGCGGTGGCCGGCGCCCTGCAGGCCAAGGGTCTGATCCGCTACCGCCGGGGCGTCGTCGACATCCTCGACCGGCCGGGCATCGAGGCCATGGCCTGCGAGTGCTATGGCGCGGTGCGGCGCATCTATCAGACCCTGCTGCCCAACTCCTTCACCCCTTAGGCGGCTTTCGCCTTCGCCACCTCCTCCGCCTTGCGGCCGGTCAGTTCGACCATGTGGTCGAAGGTCGCCTCGAACGTGCCGAGGCCCTGGGTCAGCGAGCGGAGCTCCAGGATGAAGTCCTGGCGCTCGTGGTGAGGCAGATAGACCTCGATCCGGTCCCAGCCCGACCAGCCCGCCCGCGCATCGAAGCCGAGGATCTGACCCCGTCGGCTGGACACCGCCGAGTTGATCTTCGAGGTCGTGGCCGAGGGGGCGTAGATGGTGAGCTTCTCGATGGGTTCGAGCAGGATGGGGCTGGCCTGCTGCAGTGCTTCGCTCATGGCCAGGCGCCCGGCCTGGCGGAAGGCCATCTCGGAGCTGTCGACCGAGTGGTAGGAGCCGTCCGTCAGCGTCACGGCCACATCGACAACTGGGAAGCCCAGGGGCCCGCGCTCCATAGCGTCGCGAACGCCTTGTTCGACGGCCGGGATCCACTGGCGGGGGACGACGCCGCCGGTGATCCTGTCGATGAACTGGAAGCCTTCGCCGCGGCCGAGCGGTCGGATCTCGATGACCACGTCGCCGAACTGGCCGTGGCCGCCGGTCTGCTTCTTGTGGCGGCCGCGCTGGGTGACGCCCTTCCTGATGGTCTCTCGGTAGGGCGTCGAGGGCGCCTGGGTGGCGATCTCCAGCCCATAGCGGCGCTTGAGCTTTTCCAGCACCAGTCGCAGGTGGCTGTCGCCCTGCCCCGCCAGCCGCATCTCGTGGGCGTCGGCGTCGTGGATCAGGCGAAGGCCGCCGTCCTCCTCGATCAGCTTGGCCAGCGCCCCGGACAGCCGCACGTCGTCCTTGCGGTCGCGGGTGGCGATAGCGAGTTCGTAGAGCGGATGGCGGGCGATGGGCTCGACCTTGGCGGCCCGGCCTTCGCGGCCGACGCACAGGAGGTCGCCGCCGTGGGCCGCGTCGATCTTGCCGAGCGCCACGATGTCGCCGGCCTGGGCCGAAGCGATCTTCTTCAGGCTCTGGCCCTGCACGGCGAAGAGGCCGCTCACCCGGCCGCGCTCTCCGTCCGGCAGGGTCAGGTCCGAGCCGTCGGCAAGGGCGCCGCCGAACACCCGGGCGTAGGCGAGCTTGCCGGCCTGACCCGCGTGGCTGGTCTTCAGGACATAGGCGGAAGGCCCCGTGGCGCCCAGCCGCTCGGCCGCGACCTCGGGGCCGGGGGTGTCGTGGCGCAGGGCCTTGAGGAGGCGGCGCACGCCGAACTGCTGGGCGGCCGAGCCGAAGAAGACGGGGGTGATCTGGCCGGCGCGGATCTCCTTCACCAGGTCGGCGAAGATGGCGTCGCGGCTGGGCGTGACGTCCGACAGCAGCTGCTCCATCAGCTCGTCGTCGAAGTCGGCCATCTGCTCGAGCATGTGGAAGCGTGCGTCGGCCTCCTCGGCGCGCAGGTCCTCGGGGATGTCCACCTGCTCCGACGGCCGGCCGGTGCGATAGACGAAGGCGCGTTCGAGGGCGAGGTCGATGAAGCCGCTGACGCGGTCGCCGTCGAAGGTGGGCAGCTGGCGGGCCACCAGAGGGGTGGAGCTGAGCGGCTGGAGGGCGGCCATCAGCTCGGCGACGCTGACGTGGGCCTGGTCGATCTTGTTGACGAAGAGGGCGTGGGGGACGCCGAGCTGCTCCACCTCGCGAAGGTAGGGCTGCAGCAGGGTGGCGCGGTCCGGGTCGGGGTCGATGACCACCAGGGCCAGGTCGGCGGCGGGCAGGCCGCAGTCCATCTCGCAGGCGAACTCCACCGAGCCGGGGCAGTCGATGACGGCGTAGCGGTCGCCCATGAAGTCGAAGTCGGCGAGGTTCAGCTCCACCGTCTGGCCGGCGGCCCTCGCCTCGGGCGAGGCATCGCCGACCGAGCCTGGCTGCACGGGCATCCCGGCGGCCTGGAGCAGGCTTTCGAACAACGTGGTTTTACCTGAGCCGTTCGGGCCGATCAGCGCGATCGCCCGAACCGCGTCCACCCTTTGCGAGGTCATGTGCGGTCCTCCCACCATCTGGCGGGCGAGACCCACGCGGGCCTTCGCCGCGCCTTTGCCGGGGCGCAGGGATTTGCGCCCCTGACAGGAGCGATCCCACACCCGGCGCGCACCGGCCGCAAGGGCAAGGTGACGCTGGGGCACGCTTCACGGATGGCCCGGCGAGGCACATAGTGCGGAAAAACAAGAGGAAACGGGCGCGAGATGAGTAGCGAACTTGACGCCATCGTGATCGGGGCGGGCTTTGGCGGGCTGGCGGCGGCGATCAAGCTGCGCCAGGCGGGGTTCAGGAACCTGCTTGTGCTGGAGAAGGCCGACCGGCTGGGCGGCACCTGGCGGGACAACACCTATCCGGGCGCCGCGTGCGATGTCCCCTCGCGGCTCTATTCCTATTCGTTCGCGCTGAACCCGCGCTGGAGCCGCGCCTACTCGGGCCAGGCGGAGATCCGCCAGTATATGGAGGACTGCGCCGACCGGTTCGGGGTGCGCGAGCACCTGCGGTTCAACACCGAGGTCGAGCGGGCCGACTGGGACGAGGCGGCTGGGCTGTGGCGGGTGAGCATCAAGGGCGGCGGGGTGGTGTCGGCGCCGGTGCTGGTGTCGGCGCTAGGGCAGCTGAACCGGCCGCACTTCGCCGGCATTCCGGGGCGCGAAAAGTTCAAGGGCGACAGCTGGCACTCGGCGCGCTGGAACCACGATGTGGACCTGACCGGCAAGACGGTGGCCTGCATCGGCTCGGGCGCTTCGGCGATCCAGTACATACCGGAGGTCGCCAAGACGGCGGGCAAGGTGCTGATCTTCCAGCGCACGCCCAACTACATCGTGCCGCGCCTGGACAAGCCGACGCCTCCCTGGCTGCAGCGGCTCTACGCGGCCGTCCCGCTGGTGGACCGGCTGTTCCGGCATGTGATCTGGCAGCTGATGGACTGGCGCTTCCGCGCCTTCAAGCGGGGCACCAAATCGGCGGAGAACTTCAGGAAGCTGGCGCTCGGCTACCTGGAGAAGGAAATCCCCGATCCGGAGCTGCGGGCCAAGCTGACGCCGAACTACCCCATCGGCTGCAAGCGCATCCTGATCAGCGACGACTATTACGCGGCGCTGCGGCGCGACAACGTCGAGCTCATCACCGAGGCGGTCGCCGAGATCACGCCGGACGGGGTGAAGACCGCCGACGGGCGCGAGCACGCGGCCGACGTGCTGGTCTATGGCACCGGCTTTGACACCACCCACTTCCTGGCGCCGCTGGAGATCCACGGGGTCGGCGGGCGGACCCTGACCGAGGCGTGGAAGGACGGGGCGGAGGCATATCTGGGGGTGACGGTCAGCGGCTTTCCCAACCTCTTCATGCTCTATGGGCCCAACACCAATCTTGGCCACAACTCCATCATCGTGATGATCGAGGCGCAGGCCGACTACATCGTGAAGATGATGCGCGAGCTGCGCCGTCGCCGGGCCAGGGCGGTCGACGTGAAGCCGGCGGCCTTCAGCGACTTCAACGTGCGCCTGCAAAAGGACCTGGAGTCGACGGCGTGGGCGGGCGAGTGCTCCAGCTGGTACAAGACCGCGTCCGGCAAGATCACCAACAACTGGTCCGACGACACGGCGACGTACCGGAAGCGCACGGCCGCGCCCAACTTCGACGACTACGCCTTCGCGGCCTGACGCGCGCACGCGCGGAGGGGCGCGGGCGGAGGGGCGCGGGCGCGCGCGTACGCGGGGACGCGCGGGCGCGCGCGTGGGCGAGGTGTGCGAGGCGAGAACGGGCGGCATCCCGCGATTGTGGCGCCGGCGGCCGGGAGGCGGATAAGCGCCTCTCCCTCCCCTTTATGGGGAGGGTGGCTCCGAACCGAGCGAGGAGACGGGTGGGGATGGGGGGAGCGAGGGGCGGATAGGTTTCGATCTTTCCGCCTAAACCATCGTCATCCCAGGCCTTGTGCCTGGGACCCAGAATCGAGGCGTGGGCGGGGTGATGTGTTGCGTTGGCCGCTTCCCTGCTCACTCACAAACCGCCTCGATTCTGGGTCCTCGGGACAAGCCCGAGGATGACGGGGTGAGGAGGGGGAGAGAGGAAAGAAAAGGCGCGGCCGCTGCGTGAGCGACCGCGCCAGTAAAACCGGTTCGAAGGGGATTGAGCCGGGTTAGAAGCCCTTCCTGATGCTGAGGCCGATCAGGCGCGGGTCGAGCACGAAAACGTTCGTGGTCAACGCCGTGTCGTCGGAGTTCAGGAACGCATCGGTGATCGGCGTCTTGTCGAGCAGGTTCTTGGCGTAGAGCTCGATCTTGAGGTCCTGATCGGGCTTCTCAAACCAGACGCTGAGGTTGACGTTGTACCAGCCGTGCAGCTTGTCGTACGGGTCGTCGTTGTAGACCCGAGCCCATGACTGCGACTGCCAGTAGGCGTCGCCGCGCAGGGTGACCTTCCAGTCTTCGAGGAAGTCCATGCCGTACTGGGCCCCGATATTCATCGTCCAGTGCGGCGAGTTCGGCAGCTCATTGCCGGACAGGTCGGCCGATAGGCCCGCACCGCCATTGAGCTCAGGATAGATGAGATCGCCGTTGGTATCGGTGGCGAGTGGACTGTATCGTTGGCCCGTCGCGGGATCGATGAAGCTCGGGTCGAAGCTCAGGAGTTGGTTCAGACGTCCGCCGATTCCACCACACAATCCGTAGTAATTGACCATGCCATAGGGGTGAGTGACGAGCCATTGTTGGGCGATCGCCGTTGGTATCACGCAGTTTGACGGCAGGGCCAGCCAGGGCTTTACCAAGGTGTAGTCCGGATTACCCTGGGTGCGATTCATAATGTCGATGGAGGTCTCGCCGTCACCGATCTTTGTGTCGAGGTAGCCGAGGTTGGCGATCACCCGAAGGTTCCTTGAGGGCGCGAAAACAGACTCGAACTCCAGCCCCCAGATCGTGGCGTCGAAGTTTTCATTTACCGCCGTCCGGTCCCGGATCTGTGAGACCTGATAGTCCTTATAGTCGTAGAAGAAGGCCCCGGTATTGAACTGAAGCGCCCCATTGAGGAGCGTATTTTTGGCCCCGACCTCAAAGGCATCGACGAACTCGGGCTCGAACGTCGGGCCATACTCCACGGCTGTAAGCCGAAGTATGGGGAAATCGCCGCGGGCGATCGCATTGGTGATCGCCAGTTCGCTGAGGCCGCCTGCACGCGCCTGAGCCACCGATTCCTCGAAGTCGGCGAAACCTGGCTGCGGCGGATTCGCGCCACCGCCCTTGTACCCACGCGAATAGAACGCGTAGAGCATGGTCTCATCAGTAACGGAAAGGTCAGGCTTCCAATCGACGCCTAGACGGCCGGTCCACTCACCCCAGTGCTGTTTGATGGCAGGTTTTTCGGGATAGCCGATGCTAACGGTGCCCCCCGCGAGCTGCCCCGGCGCCAGCAAAACCTGGCTAGGGACCGGAATGAACGTCTTGCGGTCATCGGTGTAGCGTAGCCCCGCAGTGACCTTCAGCGCTTCCGTCGCCTGCCAGTAGAGCTCACCAAAGGCCGCCGACGATCTGAGCTTGTACGGATTCTTGCTGCGGAAGTAGTTGTGGCCCTGTCCGTTGATACTTTCAATGGGGTTTGGGTCGATGTAGGGGCAGATAGCGTTCGGGTCAGTGGACGGTGTCGTATACCTGGTAGACGTGTTGAACCACCCCCTATAGTCCGTGCCAAGGGCGCATGTGCTGAGATCAACCTCGCCGTCCTGCATGTTGAATGGCCGCACAAGAGCCAGTGCAGTGATGAGGTTGTAGAAGACGTAGTAGTCGACCAAGGCATCAAACTTCGTATAGTTGGCCCCGACGCTGAAGTTCAGCGGGCTATCGAACGACGAAGCTAGCCGAATTTCCTGAGAAAACTGCTTGCCCTCGGCCTGAGAGATGTCGAACCCGGCCATGGTGTTCGAGCAGCCAAGCTGGGGGTCGCAGAACACACCACCGGGGGCAACTTGGCTGTAATCGAATGAGCCTGGTCGCGGTGTATAGTGCGCGATGTCCGACGTGTTGTTGAATATCGGCCGAGTGTTGAAGCGGTTGAAATCCTGGAATGAGTAAACGGTGTCTTTGTTGTAGACGGTCTGAGATGCCAGAGACAGTTCTGGGGTTAAATCGATATCGACGTTGAACTCGACCACGTCGGCCCGAGCCCGATAGCGGGGGTCGCGGAAGGAAGCGATCGTTCGCAGGTCGCGCGACTGGGTGACACTGGCGTAGGGATCGACGATACCGATCAGGCCCCGATATTGATCCTGCGCGATATTGTCCTGACTGAGCGGGAACAGCGGTACGCAGGTGCCCCCGCAACTATTGTAGAGCGCCGCTGCGGCGAAGACGAATGGAAGGGCCAAACCGTTCGGTGTGCCGAACGCGTCCTCGTTGTAGAGGGATCCGGGGCTGCACCCCTGGCTAAACAACGCTTGGCGCAGAAGCAGGTTGTTTTGATCCTCCTCCGCGTTGTTGCCAAGCGGGGTATAGACCGGCACGCCGCCAACCTCGGTCGGCCCCGCATCGCGGTGGCAAAGCTGCTTGCCGGTACGCGAGCGATTGTCGTCCTCGTTAAACCGCTCCCAGATGAGGTTGGAGCGAATGTTGTCGGTCGGGTTGAAGCCAACAGTCACCCGCGCCGACCATAGATCCCGGCCGTTTACCGCGTTCTTTGTGACTTCGTTATAGTCGTAGCCTTGGCGGTCGGTCAGTGACCCGGCGAAGCGGATCGCTAGCTTGTCGTCGACCAGCGGCACGTTGACCATCGCCGAGGCGCGTTTGGAGTGATAGTTCCCGACCTCGCCCTTCACCCAGCCGTCGAAGTCGTTCATGTCGGGCTTGGCCGAAATGACGTTGATGACGCCGGCGGTGGCGTTCCGCCCGTACAGGGTGCCCTGCGGCCCGCGCAGGACCTCGACGCGTTCGACGTCGAAGTATTCCTGCTCGAACAGGCGGTTTTGCAGCAGCGCGGTGTTGTTGAAGGCGACCGCCACACCGGGGTCGGTGGTAGCCGACACAGCTTTGGTGCCGATGCCCCGGATTGAGAAGTTGTAGCTGGTGAAGTTGTTCTTCGAGAAGGTGACGTTCGGGATCGCCTTCAGGAGGTCAAACCCACCTTCGATCTTCTGCTGTTCGAGGTCCTTGGACGTGAACGCCGAAATCGCGATCGGGACGTCCTGGATATCCTCCTCGCGCTTCTGCGCGGTGACGATGAGCGCCTCGACTTCAGCGCCGCCCCCCGCGGCGCTGCCGGACTGGGGGCCTTCGGCCCTCTGGATCAGGATGGCGTCGGCGGTGCGGGTGTAGGTCAGGCCCGTGCCGGCGAGGAGCTGGTTGAGGGCCAGTTCGGTGTTCTCGCCCTGGGCGCCCTTGGTCACCTTGGACTGGGCGAGCGATGGGGAGAAGATGATCTGCTCGCCGGTCTGAACGCCCAGTTGATAGAGGGCGGTGGTCAGCGCCTGGGGCGCTATGTCGATGGACTTGGTCTGCGCCAGCGCGGGGCTCGCGCAAGTAATCGTGGCGGCCAGCGCGGCGCCGGCAAACAGGCGCGCACGGAAAAGCGATCGGTTGGTCACGGCATTTCTCCCCCTGATATCGGGGGAATTTTCCGCCCCCTTATCTTGAGTGAGCCAAGGCCGCCGCGACACCCCACACTCTTTCCCCGAAAATAATTCAGTAGGTCTCCAGCCGGACCGCTTCTTTGGAATTTTCGCCGGCGCGCGCCAGCCGGTAGGCTTCCAGCGTGCGCACGAAACTGTCGACATCGCCCGGCCGGAAGGTGCCGCTGATGGGCGTCTGCCCGGTCGCCGCGTCGGCGATGAGGATTTTCTTGTCGGAGTAGCGATTTAGCTCGGCGGCGACGGCGCTGAGCGGCTCGTCGTCGAAGATCAGGATGTCGCGCGTCCAGCTGGTTTCGACCACCACGTTGGCGGGCGCCACGCGCCAGGGCTCTCGCGCGGTGGCGACCAGCCGCGAGCCGGCGGTCATTTCGGTCGCCTGAAAGTTGGCGGCGCCGGGGGCGGTCGGCCTGGCGGGCGTGGGCGCTTCGACCCGCACCTTGCCTTCGACCAGGGTGACTTCGAACCGCCCGCTGTCCACCCGCACGTCAAAGGCGGTGCCGAGCGCGGTCACGGTGCGCCCACCTGCCGCGACGACGAAGGGATGGGCCCTGTCGTGGGCGACCTTGAAGTAGGCCTGGCCGCGCTCGAGGTAGATCAGGCGCCGGTCCTTGTCCGCCCGGGTGCGCAGAACACTGTCGGTGTTGAGGGTGACCTGCGAGCCGTCGGGCAGCTTCAGCGTCCGCTGCTCGCCGACCGCGGTGCGGAAGGCCTCGTCCTTCAGCGGCTTTGGACCCGTCGCATAGCGCCAGCCGCCATAGCCGCCGCCGGCGAGCACCAGGGCGGCGAGGGCGGCGGCTATGGAGCGGCGGGCAAGGCCCTCTTGCGCGGGGCGAGACCACCGCTCGCGCATCTCGAGCACTTGCGGATCGCCGCGCACCATGCCGGCGCCGGCCCAGGCCCGGCGGACCGACAGGTAGGCGATGCGGTGGGCGGGGTCCTCCTCCAGCCAGGCGCGCAGGGCCGCGCGGCCCTCCGGCGTCATCTCGCCCGAGCGCTGGCGGGCGAACCAGCCGGCGGCGATGTCGCGGGTATCGCCCACCACCTCCTCCATGTCCTGCGCTGGGCCGCTCATAGCTCTGGATCCACGCTGGCGGAGATGCGGCGAAGGGCGCGCTGGATCAGCCGTTCGACGGCGCTGTTGGTGATGCGCATGCGGGCGGCGATGGCCGTGTAGGTCAGCTCCTCGAACCTGTGCAGGAAGAAGGCCTGGGCGCAGCGGGGCGGCAGGCCGCGCATGGCGGTGAGCACCCGGTCCAGCTCCTCCTTGCCCATCAGCACACGCTCTGGCGAGACGTCGTCGGAGAGGTCCTCGCCCTCGTCATCGAGCATGTCGTGGCCGGCCCAGTCCCACTTCTGGCGCTGGTGGCGGCGGACGATGGCGTTGGCGGCGGTGCGGAAGAGGTAGCCCTCGATGTTCTCGATCTCGCCGCCGGCCTGCCCGCGCAGCTGCAGCGACAGGAAGACCTCCTGCACCAGATCCTCGGCCTCGTTGGGGCCGACCTTTTTCAGGAAATAGCGGCGAAGGGCGGGGCCGAACTCGGCCGTCCAGGCGCGCACCTGCTCGGCCGCGAAGGCGGCGCTCGGGTCCAGCTGTTTTGTCGGAGGCGGCATGCAGCCCCTCACCCCTGTCACGCACCTACTCTATCAGCCAGAGCCAACAATCGCGCGGCGCCCCACCCTGATGGTGAGATTTATTCGAGGGCCTTCACGTGGACGGTCTTGATGTTCACGAATTCGCGGATTCCGTGGGCGGAGCACTCGCGGCCATAGCCCGACCATTTGACCCCGCCGAAGGGCGCGCGGGGGTCGGAGCGGACGTTGTCGTTGACGAAGCTCATCCCCGCTTCGAGCTGGTCGGCGGCGATGCGGCGGCCGCGACCCAGGTCGGCGATGAGGACGCCGGAGCCGAGGCCAAAGCGGCTGTCGTTGGCGATGGCGATGGCGCCCTCTTCATCGGCGGCTTCGATGACGGCGGCGACGGGGCCGAAGACCTCCTCGTCGTGGGCCGGCTGGCCGGGGCGCACGTCGGTGAGGACGGTGGCCGGGTACCAGGCGCCCGGCCGGTCGGGGACCTCGCCGCCGAGCAGCAGGCGGGCGCCGGCGTCGAGGCTGGCGCGGACCTGGGCGTGGACCTCGTCTCTGGCCTGGATGCTCTGGAGGGGGCCAAGGGTCGTCGCCGCGTCAGTGGGGTCGCCCATGACGTAGGCGGCCATGGCCTCGACCAGCGCCGCTTCGAACGCCTCGCGAACTGGGGCGACGACGATGAAGCGCTTGCCGGCGATGCAGCTTTGGCCCGCGTTGACCATGCGGGCGGCGGCGCAGACGCGGGCGGCGGCGGCGATGTCGGCGTCCTCCAGCACGAGGTAGGCGTCCGAGCCGCCGAGCTCGAGCACGCACTTTTTCAGCACCGCCCCGGCCGCCGAGGCGACGCTGCGGCCGGCGGCGACGCTGCCGGTCAGGGTGACGGCGGCGATGTGGTCATCCTCGATCAGCGGCTTTACGGCCTGGCTGGGGATGAGCAGGGCGCGGAACAGGTCCTCGGGGAACCCCGCCTCGCGGAACACCGCCTCGATGGCCAGCGCGCAGCCGGGCACGTTGCTGGCGTGCTTGAGGACGGCCGCGTTGCCGGCCATCAGCGTCGGCGCGGCGAAGCGGAACACCTGCCAGAAGGGGAAATTCCACGGCATCACGGCGAGCACGACGCCGAGCGGGTTGTAGGTGACGAAGGTCTCGCCCGCGCCAAGGTCGACGGGCTCGGGCGCCAGGTATTCGGCGGCGTGATCGGCGAACCAGTCGCAGTTGAAGGCGCACTTTTCGATCTCGGCGCGGCCATCGGTGATGAGCTTGCCCATCTCCGCCGTCATCAGGGCGGCGTACTCGTCCTTGCGGGCGCGCAACACCCGCGCGGCGTTGCGCATCAGGACGGCCCGCTCGGCGAAGGACGTGCGCCGCCAGGCCTCGAACGCCGTCCGCGCCTTCGCGGCGGCGGCGTGGGCGTCGTCGAGGCTATGGGCGGGGTAACTTCGCCCCGGCGCCCCGGTGGCTGGATCGGTCGTGGTCAACACGCTCTGCATAACGGCTCCCCGCGCGGTTGGTCCCGCCCCCGAGGGTAGCAGGCGGTGTGCGCGGTCTAAACTCGACAGGTCTCCACCTCGCGACGCCAGTCTTAGAACCTTGGTGAGCGGCGCCTGTCGTCAGTCCGCTCAAATCGGAACGACCGTATTTCTACGGTGGGGGCCTCACTGAAATGGGTAATCCGCCCGCGGCTTAGGGTCGGTGCAGTTCAGTCTGCGCCCGGTCCCCGCCATGCTCTCGTTGCAACCCCGGCCGATCGCCCTCGCCGCCCTTGCGGGCGCCTTTGCGCTTGTCGGTTTCGCCAGCCAGGCGGCCGATTTCAGGCCAATCTCCTTCACCGTCGCCGGAGCCTGGAACGGCGTGGCTCCTTGCCTCGCCCCCGCCCGGCTCACCGCCCGCGCCATCGAACAGCGCCTCGCCCTGGCCGCCGGCGCCAAGCGTATCGATGCAGAGGTCGCCGGCGTCCGGTTCAAGGATCAGCCGGCCGCCGAGGTCGCCGCCTTCAAGGCGATCGCCAGCCGCAGGCTCAGGAACGATCGGCAGCTCGCCGCCGCCGTAGCTCGGGATTGCACCGACGTTCTCTGCGCAAGCCGTGAGGTCTTCGGCGACGAAGCGGGCGCGCGTATCCTGCTGCTGGCGACCGAGCGCCACTACAACGCCGCTCCGCTTCTGGAGGGCGAGCACGCCTGGAGCGTCGACGACCTCGACCTGCTGATCGCCGGCTTCGCCGACTGGCCCACGGGCAGCTTCCCTCAGCCGCACGGTGAACCGCGCATCGTGCGGGAAGATTCCGAGGACGCCCAACCCTCTCGGCAGGTCATGGCGCACCGCCTCGGCGTGGCGGCCATGGCCGGCGAAGGCCAGCCCGGCATCGTCTTTTTTCCGAAGTGGCGCAGCATCCGGCCCAGTGAGCGGCGCGCCATCGTCATCCACGAGCTGGCCCATGAATTCGCTCGCCGCCAGCCGGAGACCTGGCGCAGTCAGTGGGCGCAGGCGGCCGCGAAGGACGCCGACCGAGCCGGCGAGGGAAGCAGCAGCTTCGTGTCGGCCTACGCGGAAAGCGACATCGATGAAGATTTCGCCGAGAGTGTTTCCGCGTATCGGTATTCGGCGCCTCTGCTCATGCGCCGCGCGCCTGCCCGCTACGCCTATATTAAAAGAACAGTGTTCAACGGAGTGGAATACGGTGCAGCCGTCAGCTGTCGTTCAGCAAACACTGATATTCAACTGACAGAAATGCTCATCAGGCAGTAACACCCGTTACTAAAATCGCGAATTCGCGGCCATTTTATAGATATCAATTCCTAATTAAGCCACGCCGTGCGACTGGTGCTGGAGCAGCCAAGCTGCGCAGTAACCAAAGCGTCGTCCATGCAAAATCAAGCGCTCGTCCTGAGTCCGCCGGAAGCCGGGGCCTCGCTGCGTGACCTGCCCCTGCATGGATTTGGGACTCTCAACCTCGACTGCATCCGCGAAACAGCCCTGCGCGTCGGCCGCGTTGCCGAGGCGCTGTTTGGCGCCATCGAGGCCGATGTCGTCGCCTTGCACGAGGGGCGCGTGTGGCGCGGCAAGGCGACGTCCGGAAGCCTTGACGACGAAGTCGCCCGCGCTCTGGCGACGACGCCGGAGGCGTTGCTGTGGATCGCCGACACCCACCTCTACCCGCCTTACCGCGACCACCCGATGGTCACGCGCCCGCTGGGCATCCGCTTCTGCGCCGCCGCGCCGATCCGGTTGCGGGCCGGTGTGCAGATCGGCTCGCTGCGCGTATTCGACGTGGCGCCGCGCGCCTACGACCCGATGCTCGCCGGCGCCTTGCAGGATCTGGCCGAGCTCGTCGCCAACGACTGCGAACGCTTCCTGCACCTCGAAGTCCAGCGCGTCCGGGAGCTGTTCAACGAGGCGCCGGGTTTCATGGCGCTCTCTCGCGGACGCGACCATGTCCTCGAGCTCGTGAACGCCGCCTTCCACGACTTCGTTGGCGAGCGCGATTATGAAGGAAAGCCGGTCCGCCTCGCGTTACCCGAAACGGTGGAGCAAGGCTTCGTCGATATCATCGACCACGTCTATCGCACCGGCGAAGCCTATGTGGCGCGCGGTCAGCGGGTGATGGTCAACCGCGTCGCCGGTGAGCCGCCGGTCGAGGCCTACGCCGACTTCGTCTACCAGCCGCTGCGTGAGCCAGACGGCACAATCACCGGCGTCTTCTGCCAAGGGCACGATGTCACGCGCGAAGTGAAGGTGGCCGAGGAGGCGCGCCGCAACGGTGAGCAGCTGCAAGCGGCGCTGGCGGCCCTGCAGGCCGTGTTCGACCACTCGCACGACGTCATCTGCACCCTGGACTCCGCCGGACACTACACCGCCGTCAGTAGTCGCGCGGAGACGGTGTGGGGCTACAAGCCCGAGGAGATGATCGGCCGGTCCTACCTCGATTTCGTGCACCCGGACGATTTCGAGCGCTCCTCGACCTGCGGCATGGAGATCACCGGGGGCGCGGGCATGACGACCTTCTACAACCGGGTGGTCCGTAAGGACGGCGACCCCGTGCCGATGATGTGGTCCTCGGCCTGGTCGTCCGACTACACCACCATCGTCTCCATCGCCCGCGACATGACCGAGCACATGGCCGCAGAGGAAAGACTGCGCCAGGCCCAGAAGATGGAGGCCGTCGGCCGCCTCACCGGCGGCGTGGCGCACGACTTCAACAACCTGCTGACCGCCGTCATCGGCGCCGCCGAAGCCCTGAGCGAGTCCCTCCCCGGTGACGGCGATCTGAAGCCGCTGGCCGAGTTGATCCTGGGCGCGGCCGAACGCGGCGCAAGCCTGGTGTCGCAGCTGCTGTCCTTCGCCCGTGAGAAGCCGATGAGCACCGGGCCGGTCGCCTGTGCGCCCGTGCTCGAGAACCTGGTGAAGATGCTCCGCCGCACCATGCGCGAGGACATCGAGATCAGCATTGAAACGATACCGCCGCAGCTGCAGTGCCTGTCCGATGAGAACCAGCTGATCAGCGCTCTTCTGAACCTGTGCATCAACGCCCGGGACGCCATGCCGACGGGCGGCAAGCTTTCGATCAGCGCCAGGGGGAAGATCGACCCGGTGGGCCGCCGTTTGGTCGTCATCGCGGTCACGGACACCGGCGAGGGCATGAGCCCCGATGTGCTCGAACGCGCGCTGGAGCCCTTTTTCACAACCAAGCCGACCGGCAAGGGCACCGGCCTTGGCCTTTCGATGGTGTACGGCTTCGCCCTTCAGTGCGGCGGCTCCCTGCACATTTCTTCGGAGCTTGGGGAAGGCACGACCGTGGAGCTCACGCTGCCCGAATTCATCGGGCCGGTCGCCGTCTCAGGCGAAATGCCGGCGGCGGCGAAGCCGCGGCGCGCTCGCCACGTGCTCGTCGTGGAAGACGACCCCCTCGTCCGCAGCCAGGTCGAGCGGCACCTGTCCGCGCTCGGCTACAAGGCAACCGCCCAGGATAATCCTCGCGATGCGATGGCATGGCTCGACGCCCACGCTTCGGACGTCGACGTTGTGTTGTCGGACGTCGTCATGCCGGGTGGCGTTTCCGCGGCGGATCTCGCCTCACATGCCCGCGCGCTGCGGCCCGAGCTGCCGATCCTGTTGACCTCGGGCTACGCCGAGGAGAGCGCGGTGATCGCACAAGCCGGCGAGTTCCACTTCCTGCCCAAGCCCTATCGCCGCGCCGAGCTCGCCGCCGCGCTGCAGGAGGCGCTCGGCGATGGCTAGCCTGTGCGTCCATCTGATCGACGATGATGAGGCGATGCTGCGCGCCATCACCTTCTCCATCGCCTCGGCCGGGTACGCCACGCGCGTCTACCCCTCAGGCGAGGCCTTCCTGAGCTCGCCCGCACGGACGGAGCCCGGCTGCATCGTCACCGACGTGCGCATGCCCGGCATGGACGGCGTGGAGCTCGTGCGCCGCCTTCGCGAGCAGAACCTGCCGCACCCGGTCATCGTGGTGACCGGCCACGCCGACATCGACCTGGCGGTCGACGCGATGAAGGCCGGCGCCTCGGATTTCCTGCAAAAGCCCTTCCGGAGCTCGGTCCTTCTCGAGCGCATCGAGCAGGCCCTGGCCACGTCGGGCCGGAAGGTGGCGGAAAGCGAGGAAGTCGCCGAACACCGCAAGATCCTGGCCACCCTCTCGCCGCGGCAAAAGGACGTCCTGAAGGGCATCGTCGGCGGCAAGCTCAACAAGACCATCGCCCACGAGCTCGGCATCAGCACCCGCACCGTCGAGAGCTATCGCGCTGAAATCCTGAGCAAAACCCAGGCGAAGAACACCAGCGAACTCGTCCGGCTGTCGGCGCTGGCAGGCTACTAGACCGGCTACCGTAGTAATACGGGCGTAGACGCCCTCGGATGACGGATGACGCGGTCCGCGCTACCCGAATCGAACGGTTAACGCAGCTTTTACGGCGTTCGTTAGCCCAACCAGTCGGGGAGCTAACCGTGCGCGTACTCATCATCGAAGACGACCGCTTGTTCTCGCAGGCGCTGAAACTCAACCTCTCGGGCTCGGGAGCCAACATCACCCTGGCCCACAGCGCCGAAGACGCTTTCGAGCTGGCGTCCATATACGACTTTGATGTCTTGCTGCTCGACCTTGGCCTGCCCGACGAGCATGGCCGCAGTCTCTTGAAGCGCCTGCGCGCCCGCAAGGTGCAGACGCCCGTCATCGTCATCTCCGGCACATCCGACCTTTCCATGAAGGTGGAGGCGCTGTCGGTCGGAGCCGACGACTACGTCACCAAGCCATTCCAGAAGGAAGAGCTGATCGCGCGCATGGCGGCGGTGGTGCGCCGCGCGGCCGGCCACTCGCAATCGACCCTGCAGATGGGTCCGCTGACGCTGGGCCTCGACAGCCGCCGCGTGACTGTTCACGGCCGGCCGCTGCACCTGACGCCGAAGGAATACCAGCTGCTGGAGCTGCTCGCCCTTCGCAAGGGCTCGACCATGACCAAGGAGATGGTGCTCAACCACCTCTACAACGGGCTCGACGAGCCGAGCGCCAAGATCGTCGATGTCTTTGTCTGCAAATTGCGCAAGAAGCTCGCGGCGGCGGGCGCCGGCGACCTCGTCCAGACCGTCTGGGGTCGTGGTTACATGGTCTGCGAGCCCAGCTCCCAGCCCGACATGGCGGCCTGAGCCGTGTCCGCCCCCACCGTACTGGTGATCGAGGACGACGTGCACCTGCAGCGGCAGATAGCAGTGCAGCTGCGCCGGTGCGGCTTTGAGGTCCGCACCGCCAACGACGGCGAGGACGGCCTTGCGCAACTACTCAACTCGCCCGCCGACGTGGTCGTGACCGACATCGTCATGCCTCGCCGCGAGGGGCTCGAGACCATCGTGTCGATCAAGAAGCTGCGGCCCGGCACGCGCGTCATCGCCACCTCTGGCTCCAACCCGCTGCTCTACCTGAAGCTCGCCGGCGAACTCGGCGCCGACGCCGTCCTGCCCAAGCCCTTTTCGCTCTCGCGCCTGGCGTGCCTCGTGGAGCGCGAGGTGACCATCAAGGACATGACGCGATGACGCTCGCCGGCCTCGCCCACGAGATGAATAACGTCCTCGCCCGCATCAGCGGGTCGGCCGAGCTGGCCCTGGACGACGCGAAGGAGCTGAAGGTTCGCCAGGAACTCGAGCTGATCCTGTCCTTCGTCGGGGAGGGCGCGGCGATAGTGAGCAAGATGGCCGCAAAGGGCGCGTGACCGCGCGAGGCGGCGCAGCGGCGAGTCGTCGGGCTTAGGTCTGGCTGGCGGCCCGGGAGGGACTCGAACCCCCGACCTTGGCTTTAGGAAAGCCCTGCTCTATCCGGCTGAGCTACCGGGCCGCACGGGGGCGTATTAGCGTCAGCCGTCGGAAGGGGGAAGCGATGAGCGTTCTGCGGCCGCTTAGGGTGCTTTACGTCCAGGTGCTGATCGCCATCGCGCTAGGCGTGCTGGTGGGGGCGCTGTGGCCGGAGGTTGGCGTTGCGCTCAAGCCGCTGGGCGATGGCTTCATCAAGCTGATCAAGATGGTGATCGCGCCGGTGATCTTCTGCACCGTGGCCGGCGGCATCGCGCACATGAGCGACCTGGCCAAGTTCGGGCGGGTCGGCGGCAAGGCGCTGATCTACTTCGAGGTCGTTTCGACGCTGGCGCTGGCGGTGGGGCTGATCGTGGGGCTGGTGGTGCGGCCGGGCGCGGGGTTCAACATCGACCCGGCGACGCTGGACACCTCCATCGCCGCGGGCTTCGCCGAGAAGGCCAGGGAGATGAGCCTGACCGAGCATCTGCTCGGTATCATTCCCGACACCTTCTTTGGCGCGTTTGCCGAGGGAAACCTGCTGCAGGTGCTGCTGATCGCGGTGCTGACGGGGTTCGCCTGCACGCGGATCGGGGAGCTGGGCCACCGGGTGTCGGCGGTGCTGGACCAGGCGGGCGGGATCTTCTTTTCCATCATCCACATCGTCGTGCGGTTTGCGCCCATCGGGGCGTTCGGGGCGATGGGGTTCACCATCGGGAAGTACGGGCTGGGCGCGATCGTCAAGCTGGCGGCGCTGGTGGCGACCTTCTATGCGACCAGCGTGATCTTCGTGGTGGTGGTGCTGGGGGCCGTCGCGGCGTTGGCGGGCTTCTCGATCTTCCGCTTCATCAACTACATCCGCGAGGAGCTGCTGATCGTGCTCGGCACCTCCTCGTCGGAGTCGGTGCTGCCGCAGATGATGGAGAAGATGCAGCGGCTGGGCGCCTCGCGCTCGGTGACGGGGCTGGTGATCCCGACGGGCTATTCCTTCAACCTCGACGGCACCAACATCTACATGACGCTGGCGGCGCTGTTCCTGGCGCAGGCGACCAACACAGACCTGAGCTGGGTGCAGATGGCGACGCTGCTCGGCGTGGCGATGCTGACGTCCAAGGGCGCCAGCGGGGTGACGGGCGCGGGGTTCATTACGCTGGCGGCGACGCTGGCGGTCGTGCCGGACATCCCGATGGTGGCGCTGGCTGTGCTGGTCGGCGTCGACCGGTTCATGAGCGAGTGCCGGGCGCTGACCAACCTGGTCGGCAACGGGGTGGCGACGCTGGTGGTGGCCAAGTGGGAGGGCGAGCTGGACACCGAGACGCTGCGCAGCGAACTGGCGAGGGGTCCGGCGCCCGCCCATGAGCCCGTACTGGCCGGGGCCGAGCCGGATTGAGGCTGCTCACGGTCCTTCTGCTGCTGCTCCTTGCGGCGTGCGGCGACAGCGCCGCGCTCGATCGGCTGGCGCCGACCGGCAAGGCGCGCGTCGTGGAGGTGATCGCGCCGGACCTCGTAGTGATCGACAGCGGCGAGACGGTGAAGCTGGCGGGGCTGGCGTCGTTCCCGGCGCGCGAGCCCTACAGCCGCGAGGCGCGGGCGGCGCTGGAGCAACTGGCGCTGGGCCAGGAGGTCGAGCTGCTGTCGGGCGGGGCCGCCAAGGACCCGTTCGGGCGGCGGGTGGCGCACCTGCGGCTGGTGAAGGGCCGGCGCTGGGTGCAGGGCGAGATGCTGGAGGCGGGCGCGGGGCGGGTGCGGACCTTCCCCGACAATCGGGCGCTGGCGGGTGAGATGCTGGAGCGGGAAGCGAAGGCGCGAAACGCCGGGCGGGGTCTGTGGGCGCTGCCGCGCTACCGCGTGCTGCTACCGGCCGAGGCGCGGCGGGCGCACGGTTTTCAGATCGTCGAGGGGCGGGTCACGGCCGCGCGGCGGCTGGGGCGCGGCTCTGAGTTGGAGGTCGAGGGACTGCGGGCGGATATCCCCGGCCGGGCGGCCGCCGACTTCGAAGCGGCGGGCAAGGCGCCGGCGAGCCTGGCGGGACGGCTGATCCGCGTTCGCGGCGCCGTTCGGGGCGGCCCATCCATGCGGCTGGACCACCCGGAAGCGGTGGAAGTGCTGACGGCGCCTTAGGCGGCGGCGGCTTCGGCGCGCAGGCTTTCGAGCGCGCGGCTGAGGGCGGCGCGGCCGATGGGCCGCTCCAGCACCAGTTCCGATCCCTCGAACTCGGCGCCCGGCTCGGCGGTGTAGATCACCGGGGCGCCGGCGAGGGCTTCCAGAGCCTCGCCTTCGAGGCCCGAATGGATCGCCAGGCTGGCGACCACCAGGTCGGGCTTCCTGGCTCTGGCGGCGGCGAGCGTCTGGGCCGCCGTGGAGGCGAAGCCGAAGGTGGCGAAGCCCATCACGCTGAGCGCGGACTTCAGGGACAGGGCGACGGTCGAGTGATCCTCGACGATGAGCGCGTGCAGTCGGGTCATGCCATGGCCGCCTTCTTGCGGGCCGCGGTCGCCTTGCGCGCTTCGACGGCGCGGGCGCGTTTCTCGGCGGTTTCGACGCGGCGGGCTTCGAGCCGCTTGGCGGCTTCGGCCTCGATGGCCGGCAAGGCCTCGCTGCTGGCGGCCTGCTGTTTCGGGTCGCCGTCGGTTTCGAGGCGGCGCGCGTTGGCGAGCAGGTTGAGCACGCCCTCGTCGCTCATTTCAGGAAGTCGATCGATCAGGTTCATAGCTTGGCCTTTGGCAGGTAAGCGCCTCACACCACGCGCAGTCGGCGCGGCGAGCAAAGGCTGATAAGAGAGGCTTCACCTTAGACCGGGATGAGTAAACGGATCAAAGACTATATTTTTCAAGAGGCCGGGAACCTTTCCCGCCATTCGTAAATGCCTCTGAGAATTATCGGCCATCTGCGGATAACGCCGATCTTTGTTTGGACTGCTCTTGGTTGAGACTTGCGGGCCGGTAGGCCGACGAACGGCCTTAACCCCGATCCCTCGGCGCGCTATGTGATAGCGATGGCCAGCAAGCCCGAGAACCCGACCGAGCCCTTCAAGCGTGCGCTGGCGCACGCGGCGCGCTCGCTGGCGGAGACGCCGGACCTGGAAGTCGTGTTCTCCGGCGAGGGGCCGCAGCTGACCGGCAACCGCGCGGTCCTGCCCCACCCGCCGCGCGACCTGCCGCCCAAGGAAGCCGCCCGCATCCGGGGCCTGGCCGACCAGATGGCGCTGCGGCTGGCTCACCATGACGCCGCCAAGCACGCGCGGGGCCGGCCCAGCAGCCCGCAGGCGCAGGCGGTCTTCGAGGCCATCGAGCAGGCGCGGATCGAGGCGATCGGGGCCAACAATCTCGGCGGCGTGCGCAACAACCTGACGGCCGTCCTGGAGTCCAATGTCGAGCGCAAGGGGCTGAACCGCGTCCTCGACCGCACCAGCGCCCCCATGGCCGACGTGATCGGCATGCTGGTGCGCGAGCGGCTGACGGGCGATGCGCCGCCCGACGGCGCCAAGCAGCTGGTCGACATGTTCCGCGAAGAGGTCGAGGCCAAGGCCGGCAAGGACCTCGACAGGCTGCTGTCGGAAATCGACGACCAGGCGGCGTTCGGCAAGACCGCCCGCACCATCCTGCGCGACCTGGACATGGAGGCCGACGCCAGCGACCTCTCCGAAGACCAGGGCGAGGACGACGAGGAGAGCGAGGACCAGACCCAGTCCTCCGATGAAAACGACGGCGACGGCGAGGGGCAGTCTCCCGAAGGGGCCTCGCTGCAGGAGACCGAGGCCTCCGACCGCGAGAGCGAGGATGGCGACGAGCAGATGGTCCAGGTCGAGGACGACCAGGACGCCGAGCTGTCCGACGAGGCGCCGGAGATGGGCGACGGGGCCAAGCCCGCGCGCCCGGACGCCAACGATCGGGGCGACGCCGAGCCGCCCTACAAGGTCTTCACCAACCAGTTCGACGAGATCGTGTCGGCCGAGGAGCTGTGCGACGCCGAGGAGCTGACGCGGCTGCGGGCCTATCTGGACCAGCAGTTGTCGGCGCTGTCGTCGGTGGTCTCGCGGCTGGCCAACAAGCTGCAGCGGCGGCTGCTGGCGCAGCAGAACCGGGCGTGGACCTTCGATCTCGAGGAAGGGATGCTGGACGTGGCGCGGCTGACGCGGGTGATCGTCGATCCGACCGCGCCGCTGTCCTTCAAACAGGAGGAGGACACCGAGTTTCGCGACACGGTGGTGACCCTGCTGATCGACAACTCCGGCTCCATGCGCGGGCGGCCGATCATGGTGGCGGCGGTGTGCGCCGACATCCTGGCGCGCACGCTGGAGCGGTGCGCGGTGAAGGTGGAGATCCTGGGCTTCACGACGCGCGCCTGGAAGGGCGGCATGGCCCGCGAGGAGTGGATCAAGGCGGGCAAGCCGCCCTCCCCCGGCCGTCTGAACGACCTGCGCCACATCGTCTACAAGGCCGCGGACGCCCCCTGGCGGCGGGCGCGCAAGAACCTCGGCCTGATGATGCGCGAGGGCCTGCTGAAGGAGAACATCGACGGCGAGGCCCTGATGTGGGCCCACCAGAGGATCATCGCGCGCGCCGAGCAGCGGCGCATCCTGATGGTGATCTCCGACGGCGCGCCGGTGGATGACTCGACGCTGAGCGTGAACAGTGGCCACTACCTGGAGCGCCATCTGCGCCAGGTTATCGGCGAGATCGAGAACCGCTCGCCGGTCGAGCTCTTGGCCATCGGGATCGGGCACGACGTGACGCGGTACTACCGCCGCGCGGTGACCATCGTGGACGTGGAGCAGCTGGGCGGGGTCCTGGTCGAGCAGCTGGCCGAGTTGTTCGAAGAAGAGCCGAAGAAGGTCGCCCGCTCGCGCGGCCTGCTGGCCCCGCCGCCGACGGTGCAGCCCAAAACCACGAGCTTCCAGAAGGTCCGCGAGGCGGTGGGGTGATCCGCTTCCTCCGCTCATTTCCGCGAAAGCGGGGACCCAGGCTTTTTCTGAAGCCCAGCGGCGCGGCAAGTCAGGCAACCAAAAACACCTGGGTCCCCGCTTTCGCGGGGATGAGCGGGTTATTGGTTGCGGTGCTCGCGGCCTGCGCGGCGCCCGTGGTCACCCCGCCGCCGCTGCCGACCGAGCCGATGCCGGTCGAGGGGTTGCAGGTGCTTGCAACGCCCGTGCCGCTGAACGCGGGCGATCCGAAGCAGGAGCGGGTCGGCAACTTCGTCTATGCGGGCGGCGTCCAGCTCACCAGCCACCAGACCTCGCGGCTGCACGGGCTGTCGGACCTGAAGATCAAGCCGGACGGGACGCTGATCGCGGTCAGCGACGAGGGCGACCTGTTTGAGGGGCGCCTGGTGCTGGATGCGGCGGGGCGGCTGGTCGGGCTGGAGGACACGAGCCTCAAGCCGCTGCGCGGCAACGACGGGACGCTGCAGGGCAAGGAGAACGCGGACGCCGAGGGCTTCGCCATCCTGCCGAGCGCGGACTGGCTGATCAGCTTCGAGCGCAACCACCGCATCTGGCGCTATCCGGCGGGCGGCGGGGCGGTCGAGACGGCGAACAAGCCCAACACCCTGTTCTCCGACAACGAGGGCATGGAGGCGCTGACGGCGTACCCGGCCGCCGCGCCCGACGCCTACCTGGTGGGCGGCGAGGAAGGGGAGATGTGGCTGTGCCGCCTGACGGCGCCCTGTACGCCGACGCCCCGCCAGCAACCGCCGAGCCTGGAGCATGGGCTGACCGCGCTGGCGGCGTTCGACGGGCCGGCCATCGCCATCCTCTATCGAGCGTGGGACCCGATCCGGGGCGCGCGGGCGACGGTGCGGATCATCGACGACCCCCTGCGGCCAAAACCCGCGCCGCGGGTGCTGGACAGTTTCACCATCGACGGGGCGCTGACCCGCGACAACTTCGAGGGGCTGGCGCTGGTGCGTAACGACAAGGGCGGAGCGCGGCTGTATCTTCTCAGCGACGACAACTTCTCCGGTTCGCAGAGGACGCTGTTGATGGCCTTCGACTGGGTCCCGCCGGTCAAATGACGCCCGCGAGCGTCAGCGACTACCGCGAACTGGCGCGGCGCAGGCTCCCGCGTCTTCTCTTCGACTACATCGACGGCGGCTCCTATGCCGAAGAGACGCTGCGGCGCAACGTCGAGGACATGGAGGCCATCGCGCTGCGCCAGCGGGTGCTGAAGGACGTCTCGAAGATCAGCCTGAAGACCGAACTGTTCGGACAGCCGATGAGCATGCCAGTGGTGCTGGCGCCCGTCGGGATGGCCGGCATGTACGCCCGGCGCGGCGAGGTGCAGGCGGCCCGGGCCGCGAAGGCGGCCGGCGTGCCCTTCACCCTCTCCACCGTCGGCATCTGCGACCTGGCGGAAGTGGTCGGCGGCGCGGGCGCGGCGCCCTGGTTCCAGCTCTACATGATCCGCGACCGGGACTACATGAAGAGCCTTTTGGAGACAGCCAGGGACCTCGGCTGTCCGGTGCTGGTGTTTACCGTCGACCTGCCGCTGCTGGGTTCGCGTTATCGCGACGTGCGGACGGGGCTGTCGGGCCAGGCCTCGCTGGGGAGCAGCGTGCGGCGGGTGCTGGACGGGCTCTCGCATCCCGGCTGGCTGATGGACGTGCAGATCGGCGGAAAGCCGCATGTGTTCGGCAACCTCGCCCGGGCCTTGCCGGACGCCAAGGGGGTCGGCGAATTCGGCGCCTGGGTGGCGCGCAACTTCGATCCCTCGCTGACCTGGAAGGACATGGACTGGATCCGCCAGCACTGGGACGGCCCCATCGTCATCAAAGGCGTGCTCGACCCCGAGGACGCGAAGGATGCGGTCAGCGCCGGGGCGGACGGGATCGTGGTGTCGAACCACGGCGGGCGACAGTTGGACGGGGTGCTGTCGGGCGCGAGAGCCCTGCCGCCGATTGCGGACGCTGTGGGCGACCAGCTGACCCTGCTGATGGACGGCGGGGTGCGATCTGGCCTGGATGTGGTCAAGGCGCTGGCGCTGGGCGCCAAGGGCGTAATGCTCGGCCGCGCATGGGCGTGGGCGCTGGGCGCGCGGGGCGAGGCGGGGGTGGCGCACATGCTGCAGATCATCCGCGCCGAAATGCACGTCGCCATGACGCTGACGGGCTGCACCGACGCGCGGGAGGCGGGGTCGGAGCTGCTGGTGCGCTGAAACGCAAAACGGCCCGAGTTTCCCCGGGCCGTTCGCAATCGGTCTTTCGACGAGCCTTAAGCGGCGGTCTCGGCGGCCTTGGCCTTCAGCTGGCGCTTGATCTTCAGCGCGCGGGGCGAAAGGTTTTCGTCGCGGGCCTTCAGCAGGAAGGCGTCGAGGCCGCCCCGGAAGTCCAGGGTGCGCAGCGCGGCGTTGGTGATGCGCAGCTTGAAGGATTGACCGAGCGCTTCCGACTGCAGGCTGGCGGGCTGCAGGTTGGGCAGGAAGCGGCGCTTGGACTTGATGTTCGAGTGGCTCACGTTGTGGCCGACCATCGGTCCGACCCCGGTGAGTTCGCAGCGGCGCGACATGGCGAGTACCTTCGCAGAAATAACGAACGCGCGAGAGCGACCTCGCGCGAGAGGCGGCGACATAGCCCAAGGCCCCTCTCCGCGTCAAGGCGGGCGCCGCGCCTTGGCGCGGGAGCCGTCCCCTTCAAACGCCGTTCATGTAGCACGATATAGAACGGCCGAAAGTTGGACTAACCCCATGAGTGTGATGATGAAACCTAGCCTGGTCCTCGCCGCCGCCGCCGCGGGCGCCGTGCTGGCGCCGGCCGCCGCCATCGCCGACAACGTCGAAAAGGTGCGCCCGGGCTACTGGGAGTACGCCTACAAGGTCGCCGGCATCCGCGTCTCGAGCGAGAAGAAGTGCATCAAGCCCGGAGAGATCGACAAGGTCTTCTTCGCCGGCCCCTGCAACCACCACCACAAGTGCGTCTATCCGGTCCGTGAGATCGGCGACGGCAAGGCCAGGTTCGAAGGCACCTGGACCGACAAGCGCGGCCGCGTGGCCAGCGTGAAGGCCGACGGGACCTATACCGACACCACCTTCAACCTGAAGGCCCGGGGCACCACGACAACCGGCATCCCGATGGCCGTGACCATGAACGCCAAGTGGATCGGCGCCTGCCCGGCGTAGGTAAGCCTGGCCTTGTGGTTAACCACGGTTAAGCTACTATACGTGGTATAGAACAAACGCCGAATCGGCCAAGGTCGCTGATTCGGTCATGATTCGTTTCGCCCCTGTTCGTCGCTGCGGTCACGCTTGGTTAACTGACAAGCGCGCGTGCTGGTGGGGTAGCTGCCCTAGCGGACTGTTTCCTTCTCGCGAGGCGCGGAAACGCGGCGCGGCCTCGACTGCGCCTTCGGCTTTGGCAGCAGCCGAAACCGCGACTGGCACCAGGCAAAGCCGATCCCGACGTCCAGCAGGGCGTCCGAGCGCCCGCAGGGACAGGCAAACTCCATGATCTCGAGGACCCGGTAAGTCTCACCCGCCTGCAACGGCACCGGCCCGCCCGTGACGTGATTTGGCGCAGCGTTGACGCACAGGACGAGGTCGCCAGGGCCGATCGCATCGCTCATGCCGTCATTTTAGTCCCGGACAGGGACCCAGGCCAGATTGAGACGTGGTGACGGCTTTCGGCGCGTTGCGGACGGCCCATCCGTCCTCAACACCGTTGACCGGATCTTCGGTCCGGCCCCGGGTTCGCTAGGTCCGCCGACGGCGTATCAGCGCGAACCTAGGGGGGAGCGACCGCCTCGCCCCTTACCTCGACTGCGTCGGGGCCGCTCGGCGACAGCACCAGGGCCGCCCCGCCCCACTTGAACGCCGCACTGCCGTTTGTCCGCTGGCGGTCGAAGATGCGACGGCCCTTACCGTCCGTCAGCACGATGTCTAGTTCCATGCGGCCGTTCTTGATCTCGCGGATCTGCAACTCCTGCCGGAGCGGGCCGAAATCGACTGGCTGCTCCTCGAAAGTCGGGATGGGACCGGGCACCCCGCTCGTTCCGATTATCAGGGGCTGGATCGGGAATCCGCCCTTATCGAAGGTCTCCATGTAGCGGGCGCGCATCGGCGTCTCATAGAACAGGCAAACGGTCTCGGACTCCGCCTGCTTGCCATCCTTCCCTGCCTCTAGCAGCACGCACCACTCGATCGGGTCTGGCAGCTTGTCGATGCCCTGCATCGGCCGGGCCGAATAGCCTCCGGCGAGGCTGTAGTTCGTGGCATAGGCCTTCGCGCCTTTGGGTAGGATGAGGGGCCCGCCATAGGCTCCGCGCGTCTCCACCGTCTCGGCAACCAGGCCGGTGCGTACCAGGCGTACAGGAACCGAGGCGATTGGCTCGCCCGCCCGCCGCACCCCGGTGAAGATCTTTGGCGGTCCCGACGGCTCGAAGCCAAAGGGACCGTCCCAAGCGGCCGGCGGCGGCGTCCTTGGTGGCTGGTACGGCGTGGCGCAGCCGACGAGTGAGATGGCTGCGACGATCTGGGTTCCGAGCGCGAAAAAGGCCGCCCTCATGGCACGTACACAGTGACCGAACGCGGCATCCTAGACCAACCGGACAGAATGGCGGCCGCGGCCGGCCTTGGGCTGCGGCCCTCGCATGGCTGCGCATAGATTTCCGCCATCATGCGCTGAACGCCGGGCAGAGCCAGGTTAGTCTCCACAACGCCGCTGATCAGGTTGCGCTGGAGGATGCCGATGTCGCGCCAGTGGCGGGCCAGCTCCTTGTCCTTGGCGCACAGCGGCGCTGCGCCATAGTACTTGGCGAGGTAGCTGACTGCTCGCGGATCACCGGCCAGCGCCGCGTCGACGAGGATGCCTTCACCCGTCACCTCGTCCTTGGTCGCTCCGCCGCGCCCTTCCATGGCCATGACGCCCAGCCCGTAAGCAGAGCCCGGGGTTCCGGCCGCGTTCTCGCTCTGCAGCAGCGTGTAGGCTCGCGCATCATCGCCGGCTTCCAGCGCCGCCAGCCCCGGCGTTGTCTTCACCGCCGTCGAGCAACCGCTCGCTCCCACGGCGAGCGTCGCTGCGGCCAAACCGGCCGCCAGGTGTCGTCTCATGGCAATCCCCCCTACTGCGGTACCGTCTACCCGGCGCCAAACTGTTGCGCTGCCGCTCAAGGCAACCGACTCTCAGCCCTTGAAAGAGCAAACGATATTCTCAACCTGGCTGTGCATTCAGGCAAGTTGTCTGGCTGCTGCTGTGGCGCTGAACGTGGTCTGCTCAAGTACGGCCGGCTTGATGCAGCCCGATGCGCTTAGCACCAAGGCGGCTGTGCTGGCCCGTGCGCCAGTCGGCGCCCCAATTAGCGTCGCGGAGAAGGTGATGCGTGATGGCGGCTTCGAGTGCTCCTATCGGTTCAACGAGCGCTATGCGGATTACGCAAACCGAGAAGGAGCGCAGGTCACCCAGTGGGCCTGCGCGATTTTTATATTGTGACTCCGGTCAACGCGGCTGGGGCTTGGTGACCAAGCGTTGGCAGGTGTCTCTCGAGGAAGTCGAGGGACGAGTCGCCTACGTAGGCGTCGGGGTCGATCTAACAGGCCCGTAGACCGTTCGGAACGTCCGCTTTCCACCCATTGCGGACTAATGGCGGCACTGTAACGTGCGAGAATGCGGTTATGGGATCTCGCCGTTCACATGCGTGACCACACCCCGGCTTGGCTGGCGAGGGTTAACCTGCTCTCGTGGCTACTTCTCATAGTCCCATTTCTTGTCGGGTGGCGACCGGCGATTGCCGCGTTCGCTCTGCTGTGCGCCGTAAACTGGGTGGTGGGGTACCGCTCCTTCAAGCGACTTCAGCACGCTAGCGAGAGTACGAACTAGGTCCGCTTCCCACCCCTTGCCGCTGTTGGGTAAGGCCGCTCATCGCGAGTCCTCGCTGCCCCGCTCCGATCTGAGCCCCGATAGCTCCGCTTGCCTGACTCAGCGCCTGCGCCCACCTTCATCCCATGAGCGACCGCCCGACGGGCGCCGCGCCCGCCCGGCTGGTGGCGGTGCTGGGGCCCACCAACACCGGCAAGACGCACCTGGCGGTCGAGCGGATGCTTGGCCACGCCAGCGGCATGATCGGCCTGCCGCTGCGGCTGCTGGCGCGGGAGATCTATGACCGGGTGGTCAAGGCGCGCGGCGTGCGGTCGGTGGCGTTGATCACGGGCGAAGAGAAGATCATCCCGCCGAGGCCGGCCTATTTCGTCTGCACGGTCGAGGCGATGCCGCTCAACCGCGAGGTCGCGTTCCTGGCGGTGGACGAGATCCAGCTGTGCGCCGATCCCGAGCGCGGCCACGTCTTCACCCACCGCCTGCTGCATGCGCGCGGGCGGGCCGAGACCATGTTGCTGGGCGCGGGCACGATGGCGCCGCTGATCCGGCGGCTGCTGCCCAATGCCGAGATCGTCACGCGGGAGCGGTTCTCGAACCTCACCTATTCAGGCTCGAAGAAGCTGACGCGGCTGCCCCGCCGCAGCGCTGTCGTCGCCTTCAGCGCCGACAACGTCTATGCCATCGCCGAGCTGATCCGCCGCCAGCGGGGCGGGGCGGCGGTGGTGATGGGGTCCTTGAGCCCCCGCACCCGCAACGCCCAGGTGGCCCTCTATCAGTCGGGCGAGGTCGACTTCCTGGTGGCGACGGACGCCATCGGCATGGGCCTCAACATGGACGTCGACCACGTGGCCTTCGCGGGGCTGCGCAAATTCGACGGCAGGAAGACACGCTGGCTGCATGCGCCGGAGATCGGCCAGATCGCCGGCCGCGCGGGGCGGTTCACGAAGGACGGGACATTCGGGATCACCGGCGATGCGCCGGAGATGGACGAGGACCTGGTCGCCGCGGTCGAGAACCATCAGTTCGAGCCTGTGGCGGGCGCCGAGTGGCGCAACCACCGGCTCGATTTCGATAGCCTGCCGGCGCTGATGCGCTCGCTGGCGGCGACGCCCGAGCGGGAGGGGCTGAAGCTTTCCAACGAGAGCCTGGACGAGACCACGCTGAAGGCGCTGGCGCAGGAGCCGGACATCGCCGCCCGGGTGAAGAGCCGCCACGAGTTGCAGCGGCTGTGGGAGGTTTGCCAGACACCCGACTTCCGCAAGCTGGCCAGCGACGAGCACTTCCGGCTGGTTCGCACCCTCTACGGCCAGCTGACCAGCGGGCGGCGCAAGGTGCCCCAGGACTGGATGGCCGGGCAGTTCAAGGCGCTGGACCGCACCGACGGCGAGATCGACGCCCTGGCGCAGCGCCTGGCCTCGGTCCGCACCCTCGCCTACCTGGCCAACCGGCCGGACTGGCTGGCCGACCCCGCCCACTGGCAGGGGGTCACGCGGGCGCTGGAGGACCGGCTCTCCGACACCCTGCACGAAAAGCTGATGGCCCGCTTCATCGACCGGCGAACCAGCGCGCTGATGCGCTCGCTGGGTGAGCGTGGCGAGGTGCTGGCGGGCGTCGGCGCTGACGGGACGGTGACCGTCGAGGGTCACTACGTCGGCAAGCTGGAGGGCGTGCGTTTCGAGCCGGCCAAGGGCGCGACCTCGCTGGAGGAAAAGGCGCTGCGCGGCGCCGCCCAGCGTGCGGTGGCGCCGGAGATCGCGCGGCGGCTCGGCAAGCTGGCCGCTGACCCGGACGAGGCCTTCGCCCTGACCCGTGACGGCGTGGTGTTGTGGAACGGCGAGGCGGCCGGGGCGGTGAAGGGGGGCAAGGTGCGCCTGTTCGGCGATCTCGGCCACGCGGCGGCGCGGGAGCGGGCCGTGCGGCGGCTGGAGGCCTTCGTCGCCGGTGAGAGCGGGCGCAAGCTTGGGCCCCTGCAACGGCTGGAGGGGGCCATGCGCGGCGGGGAGCTGAAGGGCCTGCCGCGTGGCGTCTGCCATCGGCTGATCGAGGCGGGCGGGGTGCTGGACCGGCGGGCCGTCGATGCCGACCTCAAGGCGCTGAGCCAGCAGGAGCGGCGGGCGCTGCGGCAGCTGGGCGTGCGGATCGGAGCGTTCAGCGTCTTCCTGCCGGGCATGCTGCAAGCCGAGGCGATGGCCCATGCCGCCGCGCTGTCGGACCAGCCGGACTGGGCGCCGCCGCTGGATCGGCTGTCGGCCCGGCCGCACCACACCCCCTCCCCCAAGGCGCTGTCGGCGCGGGGGCTGCGGGCGGTGGGCCGCTACCTGGCGCCAGTCCTGCAGCTGGAGCGGCTGGATGAGCTGCTGCGGGCGGGGAACATGGCCCTCTCCGACCAGGCCCGCGAAGAGCTGGGCTGGACCGGCGCCGAGGCCGAGGGCGTGCTGCGCGGCCTCGGCTTTGCGCCGACCCGCAAGGACGAGCCTGTCACCTGGCGGCGTCGCTCGGGCAAGAAGGCCGAGGCGCCGGCTGAGCCGCCGCCGCATTCCCCCTTCGCCGCGCTGGCCGCCCTCAAGGCCGCCCCGCCGCGCAAACGCCGCCCGCGCCGGCGCAAGGCGCGCACCGCGTGAGCGTCCTTCGACACGCCCCTGCGGGGCTGCTCAGGATGACGAGCTCAGGGTCGGTCATGGTGAGCAGGGCCAAAGGCCCGTGTCGAACCACGCAGGGCCGCGCCGATGTCTGACGACTCCTGCCGCGCGGATGTGTGGCTGTGGCGGGCGCGGTTCTTCAAGACGCGCTCCATGGCCGCGCGGTTCGTGGACGAAGGGCGCGTGCGCTTCACCCGCGCGGGCGTTGAGGCGCGGCTGGACAAGGCCTCGCGGGCGCTCAAGGCCGGCGATGAGCTGGTCTTCGCCCTCGGTGGGCGGCTGGTCCATGTGGCGGTCGAGGACTTTGGCGCGCGGCGCGGCCCGCCGGGCGAAGCGCGCACCCTCTATCGGCCCTTGCAGGAATCCTGACGGGCCAAGCCGTTGACATTGCGGTCGCTTCTCACGAAATACGCCCGCCCGCCGGGGGCGCCCGCCAGAGACATTCGATGACCTACATCGTCATGGACGCCTGCGTCCGCTGCAAGTTCATGGACTGCGTCGAGGTCTGCCCCGTCGATTGCTTCTACGAGGGCGAGAACTTCCTGGTCATCAATCCAGACGAGTGTATCGACTGCGGCGTGTGCGAGCCGGAGTGTCCGGTCGACGCCATCAAGCCCGACACCGAGGACGATCCGGACGGCAAGTGGCTGAAGGTCAACAGCGAATACAGCCGCATCTGGCCCAACATCACCGTCAAGGGCGAACCGCCCGCCGACCGCGAAGAGTACGAGCGTGAGACCGGCAAGTTCGAGAAGTACTTCTCCGAGAAGCCGGGCAAGGGCAACTGACGCCGAAGCGCCGCTGGAGGCAATCTCCACCGCTCCGGTGGGATTGGCGCAACCCTTTATTTGTGCTGAATTTTGTGCTAAACGTCGTCATCGACGCGGCGGGACTTCGGCCGCGCCTGTTTTGAACGGCCGGTCAGTCCGGCGCGCCAAACCAAGGCGAAGGTTGCCCTAGACGGTCACTTCCCATCCGGACAGCGGAGCCCGGCGGATTTATCCGCGGCGGGACGTCTTTGGTCCGGCTGGCTACGGCGAGTGCAAAAAGAAAGAGGACGTAAGATGAGCAAGAGCGGTCTGGAATTCTCGGTCGGTGATCACGTCGTCTATCCGGCGCATGGCGTCGGCACGATCGCGGCTGTCGAGACCCAGGAAGTGGCCGGCTACGCCCTCGAGGTCTATGTCATCACCTTCGACCACGAGAAGATGACCCTGCGGGTGCCGACCAAGAAGGCCATCACGTCCGGCCTTCGTCCGCTGGCCGAAGGCAATGTGGTTTCGCAAGCCCTGACCACCCTGAAGGGCCGCGCCCGGGTCAAGCGCACCATGTGGTCGCGCCGGGCCCAGGAGTACGAGGCCAAGATCAACTCCGGCGACCTGATCTCCATCGCCGAGGTGGTCCGCGACCTGCACCGCGCCGAGAACCAGCCCGAGCAGTCCTACTCCGAGCGTCAGCTGTACGAATCGGCGCTGGACCGCATGGCCCGTGAAGTCGCCGCCATCGAACGGATCGACCGCGACGCGGCCGTCGCCCTGCTGACCAAGTCGCTGACCAAGGTCGCGGCCGCGGCTTAACACCCGCCTTCGGGAACTGGACGCGGCGGCGGGCGTTGCCGCATCCGGTGGTTTGCGCCCGGGGGACGGCTTTATGAACGACGGTTCTGATCTGAACGGCCTGAAGGTCCTCGTGGTCGAGGACGAGATGCTGGTCTCCATGCTGGTGGAGGACATGCTCTCCGACCTCGGCTGCACGGTCGTGGGGCCCGCGGCCGAGCTGGACGAGGCGATGGCCCTGGCCAACAGCGCCGACATCGACCTCGCCCTGCTCGACGTGAACCTCGGCGGCAAGCCGATCTTCCCGGTGGCCGACGCGCTGAAGGCGCGTGGCGTGCCGTTCGCCTTCGCCAGCGGCTATGGCGAGGCGGGGCTGAGCGCGGAACACCGAGGCGCCGCGGTGCTGCAAAAGCCCTTCCGCGAGGCGGACCTGGCGAAGGCGCTGAAGGGGCTGCGGGTCTAAAGCTCCCCCGGCGCCAGGGCCTTCACCGAAAGCGCGTGCACCGGGCCGGCGAGTTCTTCGGCCAGCGCGGCATGGACCAGGCGCTGACGACCCACGCGTGACTGCCCCGAGAAGGCGGCCGCCTCGATCACCACGGTGAAGTGGCTTTCGCCGCCCTCGCGGTGGCCGGCGTGACCGCGATGGTTTTCGCTGTCGTCGGTGATCTCGAGGCGGCTGGGGGCGAAGGCGGTCTCAAGCCTGGTGCGGATGGCATCGGTGACGGCGCCCATCGCATCTCCTTGCGTTGTCAATTCTTGAACCGAACCCACGAGCCCCTAGAGTCGTCTGATGAGCGGCGCGTTTCAATACCGGCCCAAGTTCGTCGACATCCGCGTGCGCCCGCAAGCGGAAGCGGAAGAAGCGCGCGCCGAGGACGTCCATTCGCTGAAGCCCGGCGAAGTGCGCTGCGACCACCCCGGCTGCCTGCGGGCGGGGACGGCCAAGGCGCCGAAGTCGCGCGACCTGATGCACGAGCACTACCACTTCTGCCAGCCGCACGCGGCCGAGTACAACAAGCAGTGGGACTTCTTCGCCGGCATGAGCGAGGCGCAGATCCGCGCCCACCAGGAGGCGCGCGCGACCGGCGAGCGGCCGACCTGGAGCTTCAAGGCCGACAACCGCTCGCGCGAGGCCGCCGCCGCGGCGGCGCGCGACCACCGCAACTTCACCGACCCGTTCGGCATCTTCAGCGCCGCCAAGCGCCGGGCCGAGGCCAACGAGGAGGCCGGCCGCCACATCGGCAAGCTGGAGCGCAATGCGCTGGCCGACCTCGACCTGCAGAACGACGCCCAGCCGAGCGCCATCCGCGCCCGCTACACCGAGCTCGTCAAGCGCTGCCACCCCGACGCCAACGGCGGCGACCGCTCGGCCGAGAACAAGCTCCAGCGCGTGATCAAGGCGTACAAGACCCTGCAGAAGGCGGGAATGGTTTAGGCGAGGGGCCAGG
This sequence comes from Caulobacteraceae bacterium, assembly GCA_036376035.1. Classification (GTDB taxonomy): domain Bacteria; phylum Pseudomonadota; class Alphaproteobacteria; order Caulobacterales; family Caulobacteraceae; genus Caulobacter. The sequence goes on from DASVBC010000006.1 coordinate 64,038, forward strand.
GAATAGGGACTAGGGGCTAGAACGAACGCCAGCTAGTCCCTAGTCCCTATCCCCTAGCCCCTCTTTCAAACTGACGTTTGGCAAGCTTCTCAGAAGGCGCTAATCCACCAGCCATGGCCGACTTCTCCGACACCTCCGCCCCCACCGACCCGCTGCTGACCCTTGTCCCGGACAAGCTTGTCACCGTCAGGGAGGCGTTCGGCGTCGACAGCGACATGAAGGTGCCCGCCTTCTCCACCCGCGACAGCCACGTGCCGGACCTGGACGAGGCCTACAAGTTCGACCCGCAGACGACGCTGGCCATCTGCGCCGGGTTCGCCTTTGACCGCCGGGTGATGATCCAGGGCTACCATGGCACCGGCAAGTCCACCCACATCGAGCAGGTCGCGGCCCGGCTGAACTGGCCGCTGGTGCGGGTGAACCTGGACAGCCACGTCAGCCGGATCGACCTGGTCGGCAAGGACGCCATCGTCCTTCGCGAGGGCAAGCAGGTGACCGAGTTCCGCGAAGGCATCCTGCCCTGGTGCCTGCAACGTCCCATGGCGCTGGTGTTCGACGAGTACGACGCCGGGCGGCCGGACGTGATGTTCGTGATCCAGCGGGTGCTCGAGGCGGGCGGCAAGCTGACCCTGCTCGACCAGAACCGGGTGATCCGCGCCAACCCCTACTTCCGGCTGTTCTCCACGACCAACACCATCGGCCTTGGCGACACCACGGGCCTCTATCACGGCACCCAGCAGATCAATCAGGGCCAGATGGACCGCTGGTCGATCGTGACCACCCTCAACTACCTCGACCACGACGTCGAGGCCGGGATCGTGCTGGCCAAGTCGCCGACCTACGACACGGCCGAGGGCAAGCGCACCATCGCCGCCATGGTCCGCGTCGCCGACATGACCCGCAACGCCTTCATGAACGGCGACATCTCCACCGTCATGAGCCCCCGCACCGTCATCACCTGGGCCCAAAACGCCGAAATCTTCGGCGACATCGGCCTCGCGTTCCGGATGACCTTCCTGAACAAGTGCGATGAGCTTGAGCGGCCAACCGTGGCGGAGTTCTACCAACGCGCGTTCGGGCAAGACCTGCCGGAAAGCGCGGCGCGGGTGAAGGTGGCTTAAGCTTCAATCTCGATGCCAGCTTGCCGATAGCGAGCAAGAGCATCATCTGGCGCGGCCCCGACCGGCAATCTTGAGGCTAAACCACATTTCGTCAGCATCCGGCATTCATCTTCGAGCACGATTACTGGCCGGACATACCGCTTAAGCGCAGCCAGCATTAGTTCGGGCTCTTTCGCCGCCTTGCGCAAAACCGGCATATACGATGCTAGCGGGATGGAATGCTCGTACCGTAGCAACTCTGTCGCCCCTGTCGCACGGTAAGCGCGGGCGGCTACTGAGTGAGGCCTGTTCGCATCAAACTTTGATTGCTCCCGGGTTTCCCACAGAAAATGAATGGCTTCACGCCTTAAGCGCGACCCCTTTGCTTCACTGACGCCCTTGCTATGAAGATCCTCAACGGCAAGAAATATTCTCGAAATAGCTGTGGCGATATCCAACTCATTAGCCATTAGGCCGCCCTTGGCGTGATCTTCTCCAGTTCCGCGCCCAGCTCACGCCGCCGCTCCATCAGGTCGTGATCAGCTTGCAGGCTGAGCCAGAAGCCTTCCGAGAGGCCCCAGTAGCGGGCCAGGCGCAGGTCGGTGTCGGCGGTAACGGAGCGCTTGCCCAGCACGATCTCGTTAATCCGGCGGGGCGGCACGCCAATGGCCTTCGCGAGGGCGGTCTGGCTCATACCGAGGGGCTTTAGGAACTCTTCGGACAGAATGTCACCTGGCGTCGGGTTATGCAGCCATTCGTTGGTGGTCGCCGATTTGGACATCAAGCATCCCCCCCATCCGATCACCCCGGCGAAGGCCGGGGCCCAGATACAGCCGCCGAGCCGGCAGATTACCCTGAATTGCCACGCCCTTCGACCTGGACCCCGGCCTTCGCCGGGGCAATCGGGGGACGGGGCAATTCGTTGCTACCCCTCCTTGAGCAGCGCCTGGCCGATCCAGCTGACGGCGCCGGTGACCACCGCCGCGAACACCGCCGGCCAGAAGCCGGAGACGGTGAAGTCTTTCAGGAGCCAGCCGACGATGCCGATCATGGCGGCGTTTACGACCAGCAGGAACAGGCCGAGCGTCAGCAGGGTCAGGGGCAGGGTCAGCAGCGTCACCACGGGGCGGACGAAGGCGTTGACGAGGCCTAGCAGCAGGCCCGCGATCAGGAGGGTCGTCCAGTGGCCGTAGTCGATGCCCGGCACGATGGCCGAGGCGATCCATAGCGCGACGGCCGCGATGATGACCTTGATGATGAAATTGCCCATTCCACTCTCCCTTCCGCCATCCAAGTCCCCGTCATCCCGGCCGTAGCGCAAAGCGGAGAGCCGGGACCCAGAGTCACAGGCTGCTGCCCCTGGGTCCCGGATCGGCTCTGACGAGCCGTCCGGGATGACCGGGGAGAGGTTAGCCTCTCAGCGGGGCCGGCGCTAATCCACCTCGATGATCTCGACCTCGTGGCCGGCGACGATGGCGGTGTCCCCCACTTCCTTGCCCATGAGGGCGTTGGCGAGCGGGGAGACGTAGGAGACGCGGCCCTCGGCGGGGTCGGCTTCGTCCTCGCCGACGATGCGGAAGGTCTGGGTGCGGCCGTCGTCGCGCTCGAAGGTGACCGAGCCGCCGAACACCACCTTGCCCGTGCCGCGCTCCGGCTCGGTCAGCTGGGCGGTGGCGCGGCGGGAGGTCCAGTAGCGCAGGTCGCGGGTCGCGCGCGCCATGGCGGTGCGGTCGTCGGAGACATCGCCCGCGGCCTGGGCGGCGCGATAGGCGGCCTGGGCGGCCTCCAGCTCGGCGTCGATCCGCGCCAGCCCCTCGGGGGTGACGAGGTTGGGGTGGGACGACACCGGCCGGTCCGGCAGGTCCGCCGCCGTGGCCTCGTAGTCCTGTTCCTTGGTGAAGGCGTCGCTCATGGCTCTCCCTGTGGCTTGACCGTAAGCATACGCGATCAGGAAGCCAACGTTCCGCGATCAGCTGTAAGCGGCGCGGGCGACCTCGATGCGCTCAAGCTTTTCGTCGAGGGGCGACCAGTCGTCGTGTTCGGCGATGGCGGCCCAGAGGGTTTCGACCTCGTCGATCAGCATCTCTTCGGGCTCGGGGCGGGCGAAGTAGGGGTCGGAGAGGCGCTCGGGACGGTCGGGTTCGTAAGCGGCGAGGTGGCCGCGGAAGGCGCGGAACTCGGCGTTCTCGTACAGGGCGGCGCGGGGGCCGCCGAGAGCGCGGGGCTCGGAGGCCTCGCCGCCGAACCAGTCGAAGAAGAAGGGCTCCCAGCGCAGGGCTTCTCCGCCGACGGCCAGGGCAGCGAAGGCGGCGTTGACGAGTTCGAGGTCGACTTCGGCGCCCTGGGGCTTGAGACCCAGGCGCCGCAGCATGGCGGCCATCAGGGCGTCGCGGTAGGCGGGGGCGAAGCTGTTCAGCGCCTCGACCAGCGGCTCGCTTTCGCTGACCAGGGTCAGGCAGGAGGCCAGCTGCTGCAGGTTCCAGAAGGCGGCCTCCGGCTGGCGGCCGAAGCTGTAGAGGCCGGTCTGGTCGAAGTAGGCGGCGACGAAGTTGGGATCGTTCCTGGGCAGAAAGCGCCAGGGGCCGTAGTCGAAGCTCTCGCCGGTGACGACCATGTTGTCGGTGTTGAGCACCCCGTGCACGAAGCCGGCCGCCATCCAGCGGGCGGCGAGGTTGGCGGTGCGCTCGACCACGCGGCCCAGCAGGGCGCCGGGGCGGTTGGGCGCGTCCGCGAGGTCGGGGAAATAGACCTCGATGCAGTGGTCGATCAGCGCGGTGATGTGGGTCGGCTTTTCGTGGAAGGCGTGGCGCTGGAAGACGCCGAAACGGATGTGGCTGTGCGACAGGCGGGTGAGGACGGCCGAGCGCGTGGGACTGGGCTCATCGTTGCGCTCCAGCGCCTCGCCCGTTTCGACGAGGGAAAAGGCTCTGGAGGTCGGCACGCCCAGCGCCTCCAGCATGGCGGCGGCCAGCACCTCGCGCACCCCGCCCTTCAGCGTCAGGCGGCCGTCGCCAAAGCGGCTGTAGGGGGTCTGGCCCGAGCCCTTGGTGGCCAGGTCGAGCAATCGGTCAGTTCGATCCTCGCGCAGCTGGGCGAGGAGGAAGCCGCGGCCGTCGCCGAGTTCGGGGTTGTAGGAGCGGAACTGGTGGCCGTGGTAGCGGATCGCCAGCGGCGCGGGCTGGTTGTCCGGCAGCGGCTGGAATTTGGCGAAGTGGGTCAGCCACTCTTCGTCGGTGAGGGTCTCGAGGCCGACGCTCTGCGCCGCGCGCTGGTTGCGGAAGCGCAGCGTCTGCGTGGGGAAGACCGCCGGCTCGACCGCGTCGGCGAACTCCGGCCCCAGCTTCATGAAGCGCGGGTCGGGACGATAGCGGTCGGAGAACGGCATCCCTGCCTAACCGTGGAGCAGGGGCGCGGGGTTCCAGCCGAGCAGGGCCAGCATGACGAAGAAGCCGACCAGGTAGGCGACGATGACGAACCAGCCCTCGCGCACCCAGGCGATGACCGAGCGGGCCTCCGGATAGTCGTTGGTCAGGGCCACGCCCGCCGAGGATCCGAACCACACCATCGAGCCGCCGAACCCAACCGCGAAGGCCAGCAGCGCCCAGTCGTAGCCGCCCTGCTCCAGCGCCAGGGCGGTGAGCGGAATGTTGTCGAACGCGGCCGACAGAAACCCAAGGCCCAGCGCGGTGGCCCAGGAGGCGACGGGCAGTTCCTCCACCGGCATGAGCGAGGCGCAGGCGACCAGGGCGACCAGGAACAACGCCCCGTGGGAGGCCTCCGGCGCTACGTTCCATCCCGGCCGGCGGATCATCGAGGTCACCAGAATGGCCAGCCACAGGGCGATGCCGAGCAGCGGCACATGCTCTTCCACACCGGGGAAGAAGCCGTTGGCGATGGCGTTGGTGGCCACCACCGTCAGCAGCAGGATGACGACGACCACCGCCCGCATCCAGTCGATGGGGCGCACGTCGTGGGCGGCCCTGGTGATCGGGCCGACCTTCTCCTGTCGCCAGGCGGCGATGGGGGCGAAGACGGCGAAGGCGGCGATCGAGGCGATGAAGGCGTCGAGCAGCAGGAAGGGCGAGATCCCGTCGATCCACATCATGGTGGTGGTGGTGTCGCCCAGCACCGAGCCCGCGCCGCCGGCGTTGGCGGCCGCGACGATGGCGGCCAGGAAGCCGACGCCGGCCCGGCCGTCATAGGCGTGGCGCGCCATGACCCCGCCGATCACCGCGGCGGCGATGTTGTCCAGCACCGCCGAGAGGCAGAACACGATCCCCAGCAACAGCAGCCCGCCGGTCCAGTTGTCGGGCAGGACCGAGGGGATGGCGTCGGGGATGTGGCTCTGCTCGAAGTGGTTGGACAGCACCGCAAAGCCGACCAGCAGCAGCATCAGGTTGGCCAACACGACCCACTCGTGGCTGAAGTGGACGCCCAGACCGCCGAGCCCCATCGGCGTCAGCAGGACCTTGTAGAGCAGGATGGCGGTAAGGCCGCTGAGGGTGACCAGCAGCGGCTTGTGGTGCAGCACCGCCACGCCGATCAGCACCGCGCCGAACAGGATGAATTCCAGGGGAAACGCCGTCATGACGCCTTTCTGGCGGAAGCAGTCGGAGCGCGAAACCTAAAATCGGACCTGGGCCGGCGCCGTGCCGTTGCGTGACGTGTCGCATTGCAGCAACACACACTCGCAAACCCTTGTTATATAAGGCGTTGCGCGTTGCGGCGGCGCAGCGTGGGCCCTAACTCCCGCGTTGGGGGAGAAGGCGGTCAAGGCCGCCACGAGGTCCAACCGCGAGGGCCTTCCAACCCTCGCCCCAACGTTCCAGGAATATAATGAAGTTTGCGAAGTTGATGCGCAGCTCGGCGTCCGTCGCCGTGCTCGGCGCCCTTGCGTTTGCCGGTTCCGCCTACGCCCAGACCGCCGATGAGGCCCAGGACGAAGCCCGCACTGTCGATGAAATCGTCGTCACCGCGCAGAAGCGCGAAGAGAACCTGCAGAACGTGCCGATCGTCGTCACGGCCCTGCCCGAGCGCCTGCTGCAGGACGCCGGCGTGCGCGACATCAAGGACCTCCAGGTCCTGACCCCCGGCATGAACGTGACCTCCACGTCCAACGAAACCAACACCACCGTCCGCATCCGGGGCGTCGGCACGGTCGGCGACAACCCGGGGCTGGAGTCCTCGGTCAGCGTCGTGATCGACGGCGTCTATCGCCCGCGCAACGGGGTGGCCTTCAACGACCTTGGCGAGCTTGAGCGCGTTGAAGTGCTGAAGGGCCCGCAAGGCACCCTGTTCGGCAAGAACACCTCGGCGGGCGTGGTCAACGTCGTCACCAAATCGCCGAGCTTCAACTTCGGCGCCAACGGCGAGCTGACGGTCGGCAACTACGGCGCGATCGGCGGGTCCGCCGCCGTGACCGGCCCGATCATCGAGGACAAGCTGGCCGGGCGCCTGTTCTTCGCCCGCCGCACGCGCGACGGCCTCTATGACATCAAGACCGGCGAAGGTCCGCGCACGCTGACCGAAGACGCCGACCAGGACTACTGGACCGCGCGCGGCCAGCTGCTCTACGCGCCGACCAATGACCTCGATGTGCGCGTGATCGCCGACTACACCAAGCGCGACGAGCACTGCTGCGTGGGCGTGCAGATCGTGTCCGGCCCGGCCGCGGCGATCATCGATGCGCTGGCGAGCGACGAAGGTTCGGCCTACCCTGCCCGTCCGTTCGACCGCGTCTCCTACGCCAACCGCGACACCGACCAGCGGATCGAGGAAAAGGGCCTGTCGGCCGAGGTGACCTGGGATACCCCGTGGCTCGGCGGCGCGACCCTGACCTCCATCACCGCCGGCCGCAACTGGCGCACCGAGAACGGGCAGGACTCCGACTTCACCACGGCCGACATCGTCTATCGCCCGGCCGACGGCAGCTGGAGCACCGAGTTCCAGCAGTTCAGCCAGGAACTGCGGCTGGCGGGCCGCAACGATCGTATCGACTGGCTGGTGGGCGCCTTTTACGCCGATGAGAAGCTCGATCAGTCCACGCCGTTCTTCTACGGCGCCGACTACGAAGCTTACGTCGGCCTGGCGCTGTCGGGCGGCGCCAACCCGCTGCTGGTGTCCCAGCTGTCGGGCTTGCCCTTCGGTACGTCCTTCACGCCGGGCTCGGGCATCCTCGATCTCTACAAGCAGACCTCGAAGAGCCTGTCGTTCTTCACCAACGATACGGTGCACCTGACCGATCGTCTGAACCTCACGCTCGGCCTTCGCCACACCAGCGAGACGAAGGAACTGAACGCCGATTACAGCAACCTGGCCGGCAACAACGGCTGTGGAGCGATCCTCACCCGCGTGAGCGGCGCCATCGTGCCGAACCCCGGCGCGACGGCGCTCGGCATCCTGTGCCTGCCCTGGGCCTCGCCCGGGTTTGCCGCCTACTCGCCGCCCGAGCAGAAGCGCGAGGAGAACGAGTGGACGGGAACGGCGAAGCTCGCCTACGACGTCACCGACGACGTGATGACCTACGTGTCCTACGCTCGCGGCTACAAGTCGGGCGGCTTCAACCTCGACCGGGCCCGGATGGGTGAAGGCGCGGCGGGCCTTGTGACCCCCAACCCCGACACCAGCTTCCCGGCGGAGTTCGTGGACTCGTGGGAGCTGGGCGCAAAGACCAGCTGGTTCGATCGCACCCTGTCGCTCAACACCGCGCTCTTCCATCAGAAGTTCGAGGGCTTCCAGCTCAACGCCTTCACCGGCACGAGTTACGTCGTTTCCTCGATCCCCGAGGTGACGTCGACGGGCGTGGATGCGGACCTGCTGTGGTTTACCCCGGTCGATGGGCTGACCCTGCAGGGCGGCGTGACCTATGCCGAAACCGAGTACGGCGACTTCGTGCCGCCGGCCGGGGTTTCGGCCCGCCTGCCCGAGGCGCGGCTGTCGTTCGCGCCGCTGTGGTCGGCTTCGCTGGCCTCCAGCTACGAGCGTGATCTCAACAGCGCGCTGAAGCTCCGCGCCTCGCTGGCGACGAAGTACAGCTCGTCCTACAACACCGGTTCGGACCTGGCCCCGGAGAAGACGCAGGAGGGCTTCGCACTGGTGAACGGACGCATCGGTGTGGGCGACATCGACGATCGCTGGACGGTCGAGCTGTGGGGCCAGAACCTGTTCGATCAGGAGCACTACCAGGTCGCCTACGACGCCACGCTGCAGACGGGGAGCTACGACGCCTTCCTCGGTCAGCCGCGGATGTACGGCCTGACCCTGCGTACGCGCTGGTAGCGGCGCGCCGAAGGGTGCGAAACGGGGCGGCCGGAGCGATCTGGCCGCCCTTTTTCTTTGCAGGGAACCGCCAAGGCGGGGCAGGCTTAGCGCTTCATGATCTCGCGCCGCTCCTTCCTCGCCCAGGCTGTGCTTCTCGCCGGCGGCGTGGGGGCGGTGTGGTGCTTCCGCGACAAGATCCTGTGGAGCGCGCCGCAGCCGAAGTTCGCGCCGAACGGCTCGAGCGGCTGGCTGCCGTTCGCCGGCCGCGAGCCGCTGCCGACCATGAAGGTCACCCTGGAGGGCCGCGAGGTCACCGCCCTGCTCGACAGCGGCGCGCAGTATTCGGTGATCGACCGCAAGGTGGCCGACGAGATGGCCCTGCCCTCGACCTTCGCGCCGCTGGTGGCGGTGGGCGTCGGCGGACAGGCGCAGCTGGGCCGCGGCGCGACGGTCAACGTGCAGGTCGGCGACCTGGCGCTGTCAGGGCTGAAGGCGGGCATCCTGGAGCTCGGGCCCGTGGCCACCGCCGAGGGCCTGTCCGCGCCTCTGATCCTGGGCCAGGACGTGCTGGCGCAGGTGGTGGCGGATATCGATTTTCCCAACCGGCGGCTGATGCTCGCCTCGCCGGACCGGCACATCGCCCCGGAGGGCGCCGTCGCCGCGCCGGTGAAGCGGGCGGGACGGGCGTTGACGGCTCAGGTGTGGGCGGGCTCCACCTCGGTGGACGCGGTGATCGATACCGGCGCGACGGTGGTGCTGGCGCTGGCGAAGGATGTGGCCGAGGCGGCCGGCCTGCTGGCGGGACAGACGGCGCGGGAGGGCACGAGCGTGGTGCTGGGCGGGGCGCTGAAGGGCCAGATCATCCGGCTGGAGGCGGTCGCCTTCGCCGGCTCGGTGTTCACCGACGTGGACGTGATGCTGTTCCCGCCGCAGCGGATACCGGGCTTTCCCCGGGCCCTGATCGGGACCGGGGCGCTACGCCGTTTTCGCACCATCCTCGATCACAAGAACGGCGAGTTGCACCTGATCAGGCCAGCCCCTTCTTCAGCGCTTCGGCGGTCTCGTCGATGACGTCGAACACCTTCGGGTTCACGTGGCCGAGGATGTAGAAGTCGTGAACGAAGCCGCGGTGCTCGACGTGCGTGGCGGTGACGCCGGCGGCCGAGAGTTTCTCGGCGTAGGCCTTGCCCTCGTCCTTCAGCGGATCAAAGCCGGCGGTGACGACGAGCGCGGTCGGGGCGCCTGAGACGTCGGCGTAGGCCGGCTCGGCGCGGTGCTGCTCGGGGTGGCCCTGGACCGCGAGGTGATTGCCGAACCACTCCATCGCTTCGCGGGTGAGGATATGGCCCTCGGCGAGGTCCTTGCGCGACGGCGTCTCCTGCTCCATCGCGGTGGCGGGATAGAGCAGCAGCTGGAAGGCGATCTCGTTCTTCAGCTCGAGGGCGAGGTAGGCGGCCAGGTTACCGCCGGCGCTGTCGCCGCCGACGGCGATCCTTTTCCGGTCAAAGCCGATTTCGGCGGCATGTTCGATGGCCCAGCGGGTGGCGGCGAGCGCGTCGTCATGCGGCGCCGGGAAGGGATGCTCCGGCGCCAGCCGATAGTCCACCGACAGCACCCGCACGCCTGACGCCGCGGCTAGCCGGCGCAGGAAGCTGTCGTGGGTGTCGAGGTCGCCGATGACGAAGCCGCCGCCGTGGAAATAGACGAGGCCCGGCCCGCTCGCGCCTGCATCCTTCGGCGTATAGAGCCGCGCCTTCAGCGGCCCCTCGGCGCCGTCGATGGTGAGGTCGCGCACGTCGAGGTCCCGCGGCGCCGCGGGATCGAGGCCGACGCGGGTGGAGCGGTAACCCTCGCGCACCATCTCCGGCGGCACCATGGAGAGCGGCGGCATCTGGATCTTGGCCAACTCGTCGAGCATGGCCTTGAAGTGCGGGTCGAGCATTGCGGTTCTTTCGTTTCTTCTTCCGCTCACCCCGGCGAAAGCCGGGGCCCAGTTCTGTCCAGTCGGCACTCCGCTGGAAAGTCCTGGGTCCCGACTTTCGTCGGGATGAGCGGATTAATTGATGCCTAGACTACCACCACACCCTCAGCCGGTGGGTTCGAATACAGGCCTTCAACAAGCGAAGCCCGGCGTTCAAGCGTGGCGCGCTGGTTGACGTAGCCCTTGTCGGTGATTTCACCGGCGTCGATGGAGGGCGGCTCGGTCATGACGACAAAGCGCGCCACCCGCCGCGAGGAGCCGCCGGCGGTCTTGTTGAAGTCGGCCAGGCGCCCCTTGAGGATTTCGGTGAGCTTTTCCAGGTCGCCGCCCAGCGCCTGTATTCCAGCCATCGATGGCCAGAAGAGCGCGCCGATGAAGAGCTTGTCCTGACCGGCGATCACCGCGTCCTGCACATAGGGGCTGCAGGCGGCGACGAGGTCGGGGCGCAGGACGCCGACGCTGACCCAGGTGCCGCTGTCGAGCTTGAAGTCCTCGGTGACGCGGCCGTCGAAGACGAGCCCTTGCGCCGGGTCGTTGTCGTCCACGAACCGCGCCGCGTCGCCGAGTTTGTAGAAGCCTTCCTCGTCGAACGCCTCGGCGGTTTTGGCGGGGTCGCCGTGGTAGCCGGTGGTGACCGTCGGCCCCTTCACCCGGACCTCGAACTTCGAGCCGTTGGGCGTCAGCTTCAGCGTGATGCCGGGCAGCGGCAGACCGACGAGGCCGACGCGCTCGGTCGCCCAGTGGGTGACGGTGATGCCCTGCGTCTCGGTCGCGCCGTACATGGTGGTGAGCGGGATGCGCTGACCGGTTTCGGCGATGGCAAGGGCCTGGATGCGGTCATAGACATCGTTCGACAACGTCGCGCCGCCGTAGCCCATGTAGCGCAGGTTCCTGAAGAAGGAGGCGCGCAGGGTCGGGTCCTTCTCCATCGCCTCGGCCAGCATGGCGAAGGCCACGGGGGCGGAGCCGAACACCACCGGCGAGACCTCGTAGAGGTTCTTGATGGTGGTCTCGAACATGCCGGGGATCGGCTTGCCTTCATCCAGGTGCACGGTGCCGCCGGCCCACAGGACGCCGTTGAAGCCGATGTTGCCGGCCGAAATGTGCGACCAGGGCATCCACTCCAGGCTCTGGGGGATGAAGTCCTCGTCCTCTTCCTCGCGGACGCGCAGGCCCTCCTGGCCGGAGATGACGCCGGCCATCATGCCGTGGGTCTGGGGCACGCCCTTGGGCATGCCGGTGGAGCCGGAGGTGAAGAGGTATTTGGCGACGGTGGCGTGATCCAGCCGCTCGCGGGCCGCATGGACGGCGGGGGTAGGCTCGGCGGCCATGAAGTCGGCCAGCGGGATCGTGCCGTCGGCGCCGTCGGCCGTGACGAAGACCAGCGAGGGGTCCATCTCGCGCAGGGTGGCGATGGCGCGCTCATACAGGGCGCCGGACTGGGCGAAGACGACCTTCGGCTTCACGACCGACGCGCAGTGGCGGAGCTTGGCGTGGTCGGAGGAGATCAGGCTGTAGGCCGGGCTGATCGGCGCCACCGGCACGCCGGCCGTGTAGCAGCCGAGCATGACCAGGGCGTGCTCGATGGAGTTGGACGACAGCACCATGACGCTGTCGTCGCCGGTGAGCCCCCGGTCGATCAGCGCCTGGGCGATCCCCTCCGCGGCCCGCAGCGCCTCGCCGTAGGTGACGCCGCGCCAGGGGCCGTGGTTCGGCTCGCGCTGCTTCATGTAGGGGCGGCCCGGGTGTTCGGCGGCCTTCTGCGCCAGCAGATGGGCTATGGAGCGGGGGCCGTCGCCCGGCGCGTGGTTGGAGCGGATCAGGACCGAGCCGTCGGGGCGGCGCTCCACGCTGACGTCCGGCCCCTTCATCGGCAGGGACTTGAAGGGCGGCAGGCTGGTGTTGGTCGCGGCGGCGGAGGCCGCGCCGTCGGCGGGGGTCATGGGGGCTTCCTCTGAAATTCTTCTTTTCTTTTCAGAGTGAGCCTTGCGCCGGCCTTCATCAAGCGTGACGCCGCGTCATGTTGAAGCGCTCCATCCGCGCGGCGGTGGAGGTGAGGAGGGAGCGGAGCGCCGGGCGACTTGCCCGGATACCGTATGGGAGAGGAGTGTTTCGGCTCATCGCCGGCGCTCCGCGCGGACCGTTTTCCCAGAGCCGGAGGCGCGCAGGCGTGTTCTGCCTTTCACCTCACGAGAGCCCCGGACGGGCAGACGGGAAACCAACCCCGCCTGATGGTCAGGTTTACGTCACCTGCCCTGCGACAGACCTCCTCGCCCCCACGTACGCACCGGCTCGCAATGTCCGGCTCAGAGATGGACGGATGCGAAGATCACCCCGCTCGACCGCACCCGCGGACCGCAAAGGGCTGGTACCGGTGCGCCCTCCCCATGTCCGTGGGTGAGGTGATTGTGGGGGTGAGCCCGGCGGGGCGGATAACTTTGCGCCGATCCACTCAATTCCGTCATCCCAGGCCTTGTGCCTGGGACCCAGAATCGAGGCGTGGGCGGACTGGTCGGATGCGTTGGCCAACGCTGCGGCCAACCCCAACTCGCCTCGGTTCTGGGTCCTCGGGACAAGCCCGAGGATGACGGGGTGGAGGGGTGCGCGATCTGTCCCTCCCCATGAAGGGGAGGGAGGGAGGGAGGCGGACGGTCAGGGGCGGCGGAAGGCCGTGGGATCGCCGGCGCCGGCGGCGCGGATGCGGGCGATGGCGGCGTCGAGGGCCTCGCGGGCGGTCATCATGTGGTGGGCGTTGGCGTGGATGATGGCGTTCTCGCCGGTGACGATAGCCACGTGGCCTTTCCAGAAGACGAGGTCGCCGCGTTGCAGGGCGCCCGGTTCGACGGCGTGGCCGAGCAGGGCCTGCTGGTCGCTGTCGCGCGGGCAGGCGCGGGCGCAGGCGTAGAGGGCCTGCTGGACGAGGCCCGAGCAGTCGAGGCCAAGGCTTTCGCGGCCGCCCCACTGGTAGGGGGCGCCGAGGAAGCGTTCGGCGACTTCGGCGTGGTCGGCGTCGCCAAAGCCGATGGGCGTCAGGTGCGCCTCGATGAACCAGCCGGTCCCCTGCCCCTTGGCGAAGCGGCCCTCGCGCTGTTCGACGGCGATCAGGCTGTTCATGGAGTAGAGGCCGACGGGGGCCGATTTGATGTTGGGTTCGCAGAAGGCGTAGGTGCGAAGGGCGCTGACGGCGTGGGTGGGATCAGTGAGGTCGGCGGTCAGGGCGTCGGTCTCGACGAAGCCGACGTAGCCGTCGCGGCGGGCCTGGCCGAAGGCCCAGCCGTCCCGCTCCTCCAGAACGTCGAACACCTCGCCGAAGAGAAGCTGGTCCATCTGCTCGGCGGTCGCCCTGGCCTCGCGGCGGATGGCGGCGGAGGGGGCGGTGAGGCGGCGCGTCCTGGGCTCGACATAGCTTGCGGCGGGTACGATCCCCTCCAGCGCGGTTGAGGCGCGGTTGTCGCGGATGAGGGTCGTGCGCGGATCGAAGGTCACGAAAAGCGCCTCTTGAGCATGGCGTAGAGAGCGCGGATGGCCTGCGCCTCGCCGCCGGATGGGTAGCCGGGCCGGGCCTTGGGATTCCACGCGAAGATGTCGAGATGGACCCAGCTGCCGCTCGCCGGCGCAAAGCGTTGCAGGAAGAGGGCGGCGGTGACGGAGCCGGCCTGCGCCCAGGCGTCGGGGTCGTTCTTCACGTCGGCGATTTCACCATCGAGCGCCTCTTCGTAACCGGCCCACAGGGGCATGCGCCACAGGGGGTCGGCGGCGGCCCTGGAGGCGGCGTCGATGTCGGCGGCCAGGGCGTCGTCGGACGTGTAGAAGGGGATGACCTGCGGGCCCAGCGCCACGCGCGCGGCGCCGGTCAGGGTGGCCAAATCGATGGTCAGCACGGGGTCCAGTTCGGCAGCCCGGGCCAGGGCGTCAGCCAGGATCAGGCGGCCTTCGGCGTCGGTGTTGCCGACCTCGATGGTCAGGCCCTTGCGCGAATTCAGGACATCGCCCGGCCGCATGGCGTCGCCGCTGATGGCGTTCTCGACGGCGGGGACGAGGACGGTCAGCCGCACGGGCAGCTTCGCGGCCATGACCATGCGGCCGAGCGCCAGGGCGTGGGCGGCGCCGCCCATGTCCTTCTTCATCAGGCGCATGCCGGCGGAGGGCTTGATGTCGAGGCCCCCGGTGTCGAACACCACGCCCTTGCCGACGATGACGAGCGGCGGGCCCTCGCCCCAGGTGATCTCGATCATCCGCGGGGCGCGGTCGGGGTGGGCGGCCCGGCCGACCGCGTGGACGGCGGGGTAGTTCTCGGCGAGCAGCGCGTCGCCGGTGGTGACCGAGATCGTGGCGCCGAACTGCTCGGCGATCTCGCGGGCGATGGTCTCGATTTGCAGCGGGCCCATGTCGTTGGCCGGGGTGTTGACCATGTCTTTGGCCAGCGCGCAGGCGTGGGCGATGTCGCGGGCCTCGGTGACGTCGCCGTCCATGACGAGGCGCGGCCGGGGTTCACGCTTTTTCTTGTAGCGGTCGAAGCGATAGCTCCCCAGCGCGAAGGCGAGCGCGATGTCCTGGGCGGCCAGGCCTTCCGGCGCCGCGGCGAGGGCGTAGTCGCCGGCGGGCAGCGTGGCGGGCAGCTGGCGGAAGGCCATGGCCAGGGGGTTATCGCCGAGGCCGAAGAGGACGCGGGCGGGGCGGCCGTCTTCGCCGGGGACCACCAGCACCTGGCCCGCCCTGGCCTCAAACCTGGAAAGCTCGGCGAGGCCTTTGACGAAGGGGCGGCTTTCGCCGGCGAAGGCGGCGGGCGTGATCGCCTCGATGGGGATGGCGGGGCCGGCGGCGGCGGAGACGATGGGCTCGGTCATGGGACCATCATCGCCATGCCGCACGCCCCCGCAAGCCTCAGCCCGCCAGATGCAGAACCAGCGGGCTCTGCGGCAGGGTGACGAGGGCGCCGATGGCGATGGCGAGGCCGTAGGGCGCGTCGGCCGCGGCGGCCAGGCGTCCGACCCAGGCGGGGCCGCGCGCCAGGTAGGTCTTCATCATGTCCGAGCGCAGCTGGATGAGGACCAGGGCCAGCACGCCGCCCGCCAGCGCGGTGGCCAGCAGGAAGGGCAGGATCGCCGGCCAGCTCATCCACAGCGCCACGGCCGCCAGCAGCTTGGCGTCGCCGCCGCCGATGATGTTGAAGGCGAACAGGGCCATTCCGGCCACCAGCGCGCATACGCCCACCGCGGCGGCCATCCCGATGCCGGCCGGGGGCATTTTGGCCGCGGCGGCGCCGGCGAAGAAGGCGACGATCAGCGCGGCCGAGATCCAGTTGGGGATGGTGAAGCTGGTCACGTCCTTCAGCGCCGCCACGATGACGAGCAGGGCGAAGGCGATGACGAGGGCGTAGGCGATCAGGTCCATGGGCGGGCAGATTGCCGGGCGTGGGTGAACCAATCGTTAGGCATGGCAAAAGGGCCGGGGATTGCTCCCCGGCCCTTCGCTTTTGGCTTGTGGCCCGGCCCTACGGCAGGGCGCTGTTCACGCTCATGAACGTGGTGTTCAGCGTGCCGCCGATGGCGGTGACCGCGGCGATGATGACCACGGCGATGAGGGCGACGATCAGGCCATATTCAATGGCGGTGGCGCCGGACTCGTCCTTCAGAAAACGGGACATGAACTTCGACATAGGGTGCTCCTTTCAGCAAGCAGGCGGTTGCGGGGCCAAGCCCGAAGGCCTGCTCGCTCCCGATAACGAGCCCACTGTGCCCGACCGCGTTTAATGGCGAGTAAACAGAAAAGCAGTCGATTCTTACTTATGGTTTACTGAAATTAATCTTTAACGACTCTTAACCATGCGGCTCAAAACGGGCCGGAAAGCGTTGCTACGAAAGGGAATGGAGCAACGCCGAGATGGCCCGCGAAGCGCCGGTGTTAGGCGGCTGGTAATCATCGAGGTTTGAAACCGGCCGAACACCGATCAGGCTGTTGGTGAGAAAAATTTCGTCGGCCGCGACGATTTGTTCGCGCCTGGCGCGGGTTTCGACCGGCTTGAGGCCCAGGTTGGGGGCTGCTTTCAGGACCTGATCGCGCATGATCCCGTCCAGCACCCCGCATTCGAGGGCGGGGGTGAAGAGGGTCTGACCCTCCACCCAGAAGATGTTGGCCACGGCGGCGCAGGCGACATCGCCGGCGTTGTTGAGCATCAGCGCCTCGTCGGCGCCCGCCGCCCGCGCCGCCTCGCGCGCGAGGATGTTGTCGAGATAGCTGAGGGTCTTCAGCCGCGAGGCGGGCGAGCCCTCGTTGCGGCGGGCGCTGGCGGTTATGAGGCGCGCTGGGCCGGGCGCGGGCGCCGGAGCGGCGGTGGCGAACAGGCGAGGCTCAGGCGCGGCGGGACGGTCCAGGCCCCTGCCCCCGCCGCCGGCCGTCACCGTCAGGCGCACGGCGCAGCGGCCGGGCAGCACCGCTTCCCGGCAGAGGCGCCCGGCCTCGGCGAGGTCAGGCGCGGGCAGGCCCAGCACAGCGCAGCCCCGCGCGAGGCGAGCCAGGTGCTCATCCAGCAGCACCAGCTCGCCATCCTTGCCGAGGATGGTCTCGAACAGGCCATCGCCGAGCGTCAGGCCACGGTCGTCGAGCGGGATCATTCAGCGGGCTCCGTCAGGGCGCGGCGAAGGGCGGCGATTTTGGCCTCGGTTTCCTCGCGCTCGAGCACGGGATCGCTGTCGGCGACGATGCCCGCGCCGGCGGGGGCCTCGAACCGCCAGCTGTCACCGTCGCGCACGAACCCGATGGTGCGGATCAGGACGCTGGAGTCGAAGGCGCCGTCCGCGCCGGCCCAGAACATCGACCCGCAGTAGGGACCGCGCGGCGGCTCGTAACGCGCGATCACCTTCATCGCCTGCACCTTGGGCGCGCCGGTGATGGAGCCCGGCGGGAAGGCCGCGCGCAGCAGGTCGACGGCCGTCATGCCGGGCGCGAGCCTGCCTGTGACGGTCGAGACCAGGTGATGGACGTTGGGAAAGCTTTCGATGCGGAACAGCTCGGGCGCGGCCACCGCGCCAGCCGGGCAGACGCGGCTGAGGTCGTTGCGCATCAGGTCCACGATCATCAGGTTCTCGGCCCGGTCCTTGGCGCTGGCGGCGAGTTCGGCCGCGAGCGCCGTGTCTTCGGCGGGCGTTGCGCCGCGCGGGCGGGTGCCCTTGATGGGCCGCGTCTCCACGGTGAGTTCGTCGCCGGCGGTGACGCTGAGGAACCGCTCGGGAGAGTTGGACACCACCGCCTTGCCCGGCAGCAACAGGAAGGCCGCGAAGGGCGCGGGCGCGGCGGCGAGGCGGGCGAGGACGTCGAAGGGCGTCACCGCCGCCGATAGCCGTCCGGACCAGCGGCGGGCGATGTTGGCCTGGAAGATCTCGCCGGAGGCGATGCGCTCCACCACCTCCTGGACAGCAGATTCGTAGTCCGACGCCGGGGCAGTGGGCTCGAAGCTGTCGGCGAGTATGCCGGGAGCGGCAACGCGTTCAGGCTCGCCCAGCCATGACGCGGCGGCTTGCGCATCCTCGGTCGCGCGGCCGACCGCGATGACCTCGCGCCGTTCGTGGTCGAAGGCCAGCAGCGCGGGGTAACGGGCGGCGGCGAGATCAGGCCAGTCAGGGCTGCGGGGCAGGCCGATGGGCTCGACGCGGTCGCCGAGCTCGTAGGCGGCGAGACCGACGACGCCGCCCTGGAACGGCGGGCCGTCGGGGTTGGTCGGCCGGCGCTCGCCGATGAGGTCGGAGAGGGCTTCGAACGGATCGCCCTGGCCCAGCACGGCATCGGGATTTCGCAGCACGTACGACCACCGCGCCCTTGGCCCCTCGCCGCCGGAGATGAAGGCGCAGGCATAGGGCTCGGCCGCAAAGGCGGAGAGGACCGCCACCGGGTCCCGCCAAGGCTTACGGATCAGGGCGACCGCGCGCATGCGGTCCCTCTAGCACCGTTAGTGGTCGTTGGGAGCGACCCGCCCGCCGCCTTTGACGAAGAACATGCCGATCAGCCCGATCAGCAGCAGCCCGGCGATGGGGAAGAAGCCCGCCTGCTGGGTGCCGAACGCCTCGGTGAAGATGCGCACCAGCAGCGAGCCGATCCACACGGTGACGGTCCCCGACAGCGCATACAGGCCAAAGAACGAGGCCGTCTTGCCGGGCGGCGTCAGGCGGGTCAGCAGGGTGCGGCTGGAGGCGTAGTGGGCGGTGACGAAGATCGCCACGCCAAAGCCGATGACGAGGTAGAGCACCTCCGGCAGGGTCCTGAACATCGGCCCGTTCCACAGCGGCGCGTGGGCGGCCGGATCAAAGGCCCAGGCGAACAGGATCTTCTCGCGCCCCATGCCGAGCTGCGCCGTGAGGCAGACGATCGCCCCGGCGATCTCGATCTGCACGGCGCGTTTGGGTCCGACGGCGGCGTCGAGAGCGGCGCCGACGAAGCCGCCGATGACGGCGAACACCGACAGCAGGATGCCGTAGGCCAGCATCTCCAGCACGCCCCAGCGCATCACGCCGGCCGCATAGACCCCGCCGAAGAGCAGCAGCGCGGTCATGCCGTCGGTGAACAGCATGCGGCTGGCCAGATAGACGGCCGCGTCGCGGTGGCCCTTCAGGCTCTTGAGGGTGTCGATGAGGCCCCGCACACCCTGCCGCATCCCATCCATGAACCTCACCCCGGTCGGCTGGGCGTCGGGGGTGAAGAGGAAGAGCGGGATGGAGCCCAGCACCAGCAGCACCGCCGCGATAGGCCCGACGATCCGGGAGGGCTCGTACTGCGCGGGGTCGAGGCCAAACAGCGGCGTCTTCGGAATGAAGCCCCAGTCCACCGAGCCCGGCAGGGCGAACGCCCACAGGACGAAGGTCAGGGTCAGCACTGAAAAGAGATTGCCGAGCGACAGCGCCAGGCCCGAGGCGTGCGGCGCCTGTCGGGGCGTGGCGGCCCGCGTCAGCAAGCTGTTGTGGACGAGGTCGTTGTAGGCGAACAGCGCCCCAAGGACGCTGAGGATGATGGAGACGCTGAGCACCGACAGCCCCGAGCCGTCCGGCTTGGCCCACCAAAGAGCGTAGATCAGCGGGGTCATGACGGCGGTCAGCGCCAGCAGCAGCGGCTTTCGGCGGCCGAAACTGTCGATGGTCGCGCCCAGCAACGGGCCGGTGATGGCGACGAACAGGCCATAGGTCATGCCGATGTTGGCCAGGATCGCCTGCCCGCGCACCGGATCGCCCACGAAGGTCGTCGCGAAGTAGGGGCCGAAAATGTAGATGGTGACGAGGATGACGTAGGGGTCGCGCCCGCCTTCCAGCAGCGACCAGGACAGCGCCTTCAGCGGCAGCTTGCCGACACCCTCGGCCGACAAGGCGGCGGGGGCGGCCTCGACCTCCGCGACCGGATCGATACTGCCGGGCAGCCGCTGGCCCGAAACCACGCCGTCGTGCGCGGGGGAACGCTCGTTCGCCATACTACCTCCCGGCGGCCGTCTTGGCGCGGCCGCTTCAGGAACTCACCGTACAATCAAACGGGCGTTTGGCTAGTCGAGTATGCGGTCGTGGATGGCCTGTCGGGCTGCGTCATCTACGCCCAGTACGCGGTCCAGATAGGCGTCGAGCGAGCCGTGGCGGCGGTGGATCGCTTCGAAGGCGGTCTCCAGGTAGTGCGCCTCGACGCCGAGCGCGGTGCGCACCGCCGCCTCGGTCGGGGTCTTGCCGGTCAGCTCCTTCATCACCTGCATCATCACCGGCCCGCGCCGCTCGAAGCGGCCGGGGTCGTTGGTGAGCAGGAAGTCCTGGGTGATGTCGTCCTCCGACACGCCGGCGAGGTGGTGCGTCAGGGCCGCCAGGATGCCGGTGCGGTCCTTGCCGGCGGCGCAGTGGATCAGCACCGCACCCTCGGTGTTGGCCAGCGCCTGGAAGTAGCGGGAATAGAGGTCGACGTGGCGCTCCACGAAGGGCGCCTCTCTATAGTAGTCGACCATGTAGCGGCGAAAGCTGTCCTCCGAGAGGTCGGAATTGGCGATGAACAGATGCCAGGGATCGTCCTCCACCTGGCCGATGTCGTTCTCGATCACCGCGGCGGCGAAACCCTCCCACCGGCGGCAGGGGTCGCGCTCGCGCTCGTTGGGGCGGCGCAGATCGACGATGACCGCCAGGCCAAGCTCGCGCATGGCCCGCAGGTCGGCCTCGGTGGCGTTGGCGTGGTGGGCGGAGCGGTAGAGCAGCCCGCGCTTCAGCTCGCGGTCACGGGCGCGATAGCCGCCGAAATCGCGGAAGTTCTCGACGCCTTCGAAGGGAATCATGCGGGACATGGCGACCATCTAGTCGCCGCCGGCGACAATTGCGAGACGGCTGGACGCCGCGCCCGCTTCGGTTAAGGCTCCGTGCGATGTCAGACCCTCATAAAGCCGTCCAGATCGCCTATGCGGCGATGGAGTTCTGCAACCCGCTGTCGCATCAGACACTGGACCGCGTGCTGCGCTGGGCGCCGCTTGCGCCGGGGATGCGGACGCTGGATCTCGGCTGCGGCAACGGCGCCATGTCGATCTACCTGGCCGAGACCCACGGCCTGACCATCGACGCCATCGAGCGCTCGCAGGCGGTCTCGGCCATCGCGCGCGAGCGGCTGAAGGGGCGCGGCGCGCCGGGCTCGGTCACCCTCCACACGGTGGAAGGCCGCGCGTTCCTGGAGGACGCCGAGCCCTACGAGCTGGTGGTGGCGGTGGGCGCCAGCGGCATCGTGCCCGGCCCGCCGGAGCCGCAGGCGATGCTGGAGGCGCTGAAGGGCTACGCCCGGCCCGGCGGATTTGTGCTGTGGGCCGATCCCTACTGGAAGGCCGACCCGGACCCGGGGTTCGCGGCCATGCTGGCGCCCTATGGCCTCTACAAATCGCACGTCGGCAACATCGAGGCGGGCGAGGCGGCGGGGCTGGAGCTGTGGTACGCGGGCATGAGCCCCGACTACGAGGCCGACGACTGCATGTTCTCCATGTACGCGGCCGCGCGGCGCTGGCTGGCCGACCATCCTGGCGCCCCCGAGGCGGCCGACGTGCGGGGGCGGGCCGAAATGCAGCGGATGGCCTACCAGACATTCGGCCGCGACACGCTGGGCTTTGGGCAGTACCTGTTCCGTCGCCCGCCGGAGTAGATTTCTTTTCGCTACCTACTTGCCTTCCGGGCGCGGCGAGGGCCTAGCTTGGCCGATGGACACTATTTCCTACCGCTTCGACGGCCCCGTCGCCGTGATCACCATCCACCGGCCGGCGGCGCGCAACGCCGTGGACGGACCGACCGCGCGGGCGCTTTATGAGACCTTCAAGCGCTTCGATGCCGACGAGCATGCGAGCGTGGCGGTGCTGACCGGCGAGGGCGAGCATTTCTGCGCCGGAGCGGACCTGAAGGGTGTCGCCAGCGGCGCCGGCAACCCGGTCGAGCGGACGGGCGATCTTGGGCCGATGGGACCAACCCGGCTGCAGCTTTCCAAGCCGGTGATCGCCGCGGTCGAGGGTTACGCAGTGGCCGGCGGCATCGAGCTTGCCTGCTGGTGCGACCTGCGCGTGGCGGCAAAGAGCGCGACGTTCGGCGTCTTCTGCCGCCGCTTCGGCGTGCCGCTGATCGACCTCGGTTCGGTGCGGCTGCCGCGCCTGATCGGCGCTTCGCGGGCGATGGACCTGATCCTCACCGGCCGCCCGGTCGGCGCCGAGGAGGCGCTGGCGATGGGTCTCGCCAACCGCCTCGTGCCGGACGGTCAGGCGCTGACCGCCGCGGTCGAACTCGCCCGCCAGATCGCCGCCTTCCCGCAGACCTGCCTTCGCAACGACCGCAAGTCGGCGCTGGAGCAGTGGAGCCTCACCTGGGACGAGGCGGTCGCGCGAGAGACCGATCTGGGCATCGACACACTGCGCTCGGGCGAAGCGGCCCAGGGCGCGGCGCGATTCACCGGCGGCGAGGGCCGCGGAGGAGCCTTCCCCAAATGAGCGCAACGACGGAGCACCTGACGGCCAGGCAAAAGGACCACCTGCCGGACTTGCTTGGCCTGACCTGGGAGGAGGCGCGGAGCGGCTATGTGCGCGGGCGCTTCAAGGTCGAGAAGCACCACATGGCGCCCAACGGCTTCCTGCACGCCGCCAGCGTCATCGCCCTGGTCGACAGCGCCTGCGGCTATGGCTGCGTGACCTCGCTGCCCGAGGGGGCGTCGGGTTTCACGACCATCGAGCTGAAGGCCAATTTCCTGGGCACGGCGCGCGACGGATCGGTGACCTGCGAGGCCACGCTGACCCACGGCGGGCGCACCACGCAGGTGTGGGACGCGGTGGCCAAACACGAGGAAACGGGCAAGGTCATCGCCCTCTTCCGCTGCACGCAGATGGTGCTCTACCCGAAGGCTTGATCGGGAGAGCCCGCATCGCTAGGTTCCGCGCCTCGCTCAGCGGGCCCCTTTCGAGCGGCCCCGTTTGCCCGGCTCGGAGAGGTGGCTGAGTGGTCGAAAGCACCGCACTCGAAATGCGGCGTACCCGCAAGGGTACCGTGGGTTCGAATCCCACCCTCTCCGCCATCTAGCCCGGAGCGGCCCTGCGGGATCCCCGAGGGGGAACTCCCCGGGATATGCTAGACAGGGCAGCTGTTCGGACCATCGATGCGGTTCGAGGGGTGACCTCATGGGGCGGGGACGAAGCATATGGGCATAGAACGCGGGCCCTCTGAATGACCGGCGGATCTCCGACCCTCGTCACCGCCATATTCGATCTGGGCCGTGAGCGCCTTGACCCCCCGTTCCAGCGCGACAAGGACCACTATCGCCGACACCTTCCGGCCGTGCTGTCGATCGACTGCCCGATGGTGGTCTATACGGACGCGGCGCATGTCGAGCTTGTGCGCGAGCTGCGTGGCGACCTCCCGACCCGGATCCAGATGCTCGACCCGGCGGCGCTGGCGGCCCACGCGCTCTATGCGCCGACGCACCAGATCCGCGCCGATCCGCGCTGGCTGGAACAGGCCGCATGGCTGCCCGGCAGTCCGCAGGCCGCCCTGCCGGCCTACAACCCGGTCGTGCTCACCAAGCCGCTGTGGCTGGCCGAGCAGGCGCAGCACAACACCTTCGGCAGCAGCCATTTCTACTGGATCGACGCGGGTCTGGGCCACACCGTGCCCGGCGATTTGCTGGACGGGGAGGCGTTCCGGCGGCTCGCGGCCCAGCACCAACGCTTGCTTCTCCTGGCCTATCCCTACGCGCCAGATCGCGAGGTGCATGGCTTCGACGCTGACGCCCTCGCGCGCCTGGCAGGCGTTGAACGCACCCGATGGGTGGCGCGCGGCGGCCTTTTCGGCGGACCGGCGGCCCACGTCCGCGAGGTCGCGGGCCACTACAGCCGGCTGCTGGAGCAAACCTTGGCCGATGGTCTGATGGGCACTGAGGAGTCGCTGCTTACCCTGCTGTCCTATGCTCATGCCGAGTTGTTCGAGCTGCATTTCGTCGGCGCCGATGGGCTGATCTGGCCCTTCTTCGCCGAACTCGCGGCGGGCTGGGCGGGCGATGCCGCCGCGGCGCGTGGGCTCCTCCAGGACCTCTGCGAGACCTGGTTCGTATCCTATAACGCGCCGCTGCAATTCGAGCGGCTGCTGGACTCCATCAAGGCCGCCGAGCCGGCCTTGCTGAGCACCGGGCGCAGGGTGCTGATCAACAACTCCACCGACACGGCGAGCTTCGAGCACTACGATGCGCTGTGCGCGGCCTACGGCCTGGAGCAGCTGCGCGAGGGCAACCGGGGCATCAACGGCGCCCGCATCCACGCCGCGGACCTGTTCCACCGCGGCGGCCGTCACGCCATGTTCTGGTTCGAGGACGACATGTTGCTGACGCCGGAGGCCGACGAGGCTTCCAGATGCGTCAACGGCTTTGCGCGCTACGTACATGGGTTGGCCGGCGCCAGCGTCGCGATCCTGCAGCGAGAGTTCGCCGACTTCGTCAAGCTCAGCTTTACCGAGGCGTTTGGCTCACACGCCACCCAGTGGGGCTGGCATAACCTGGGCGAGGCGGCGCGCGAACACTATTTCCCCGGCGCGGTCGATCCGCCGCGCACAGCCTTCAGACACATCCAGTCGGTCGGCCATGTGCCCTACGCGGTCGGCGAAGTTCACTACAGCAACTGGCCGCAGCTGGTGACCCGGCGCGGCACACAGCGCTTGTTCTTCGAAGAGCGTCGCGAACCCTGCCACGAGCAGTACTGGATGGCCCGCTCGTTCGAGGTGCTGCGCCAGGGCCGCCTGAAGGCGGCGGTGCTGCTGACCTCGCCGGTCGACCACCGGCGCACGCAGGATTACGACCGCGTCGAGCGCGTGGAGTACCAGAGGGTCGATGAGGCTTCCAAGCCGGCTTTCGCGGACCTGGAGCCCGCACCCGCGCCTCGCGAATGGCCGGCTGAGCCTGGGACGATCTTCGTTTCCCTGGCCAACTACCGCGACAGCGAAACGCCCCACACCTTGTGCAACCTGTTCGCCATGGCCGCAAGGCCGGAGCGGATCCGGGTGGGCGTCCTGTCTCAGGTCGTGCCGGGGGATGACGATGACTGCCTGCCGGTCGATACACCGCCCGGCCAGGTGCGCGAAATCCGCGTGCGCGCGAGCGAAAGCCTCGGCGCCTGCTGGGCGCGCAGCCGGATTCTCGAGGAGCTGCTGAGGGGCGAGGAATACGTCCTGCAGATCGACAGCCACAGCCGCTTCGAGCCCGGCTGGGACGAGACGCTGATCGAGATGCTGCGGCGGTGCCCTTCCCCGCGCGCCCTGCTGACCACCTATCCGCCAGGCTATGTCCCGCCGGCCGAACGCGGCGATGCGGCCGTCACCGTGCTGGCCGCCGACGCCTTCAACGACATGGGCGTCCTGATGGTGAAGCCGCGCCTCGTCGATCCCCCGGAACTGCGGGACGGCCCGCCGCCGTCAGCCTTCCTCAGCGCCAACTGCCTGTTCGGGCCGGCCGCGGCGTTCCGCATGGTCCGGTACGACCCCAGGCTCTACTTCCACGGCGAGGAGATTTCGCTTGCGGCGCGGTTCTGGACGCATGGCTGGGATCTCTACGCCCCCGATCGCTGCTTCATGTACCACGACTACACAGCCGACCGTGGACGGCCCCGCAACTGGGAGGACCGGTCTGACTGGGTCAAGCTGAACATGCGGTCCTTCGCGCGGCTGCGCGAGCTGTTCGGCATCCAGCGCAGCAGCGACCCCGCCGTGTTGCGTGACCTCGACCGCTTCGGACTGGGCCAGGCGCGGACCCTGGCTGAATACGAAGAGTTCGCCGACGTGACCTTCGCCACCTCGCGGATCGGCACGCGCGCCGCCGATGGTCGCTTCCCCCAACCGCCCCGACCGGCGGCGCTGGCGAGGCTGCGCCAGGCCCGCGAACGGTTCTGGGACGTCGATGCGGATGAGGACACCTACACGCCCGTCCGAGAAACCCGCAGCGGCCCGCTTTCCACGCTCGAAGGCACCGCGGCGCTGCGTCCGGCGCTGGAGCGTTGGCTGAAGGCGCACGGCGTGCGGCGGCTGGTCGATGCCGGCTGCGGAGACTTCAACTGGCTGAGCGCGGTGGACCTGGGCGGGCTGCAGCTCTACGCGGGCTACGATATCGTGCCCGAACTCATCAAGCGAAACCAGGAGCTGTACGGCGGACGGCGAGGCCATTTTTTCACCACGGGCGACATCACGCGCACGCCCCTGGTCGCCTGCGACGCCATCCTGTGCCGGCATGTTCTGGGCGATCTTCCTGCCGCCGCGGCGCAAGGGGCTTTGGAGAATTTCCGTGCCAGCGGGGCGACCTGGCTGCTCGCCACCGTGGGGGGAGACATTGGCCTGCCGGAGCCTGACATGAGGCTTCCAGACGTTGGAGCCGCGCTCGGCGTCTGGCGACTAGGCGGCCGTAAGGGCGCTTCCAGATAAGTGATCTCGAGGCGCTCCCCGCCGGCTTCGCCGCCCGGCGGTGAATCGCGGTCGCCATGGGCGCATCATTCCGCCCAGGCGCTGAGCCGTTCTAATTATTGAGTATATTCATCGAGGACGTCCAGATCGTCGCTGAATTCGTCCAGAAGACCGCTGAGCTTTTCCTTTTCTTTTTTCCTTTTCTTTTTCGCATTTTTATTAAGTTTCTTTATATAATCGTCCCCATCCGAGCCGATGAGGTTATCATCCGTAAAGGTCAGATGAGTCACGAACTGAACGGTTTTCAACATAATGCTGGAAACACTCGGCTTGGGATAAGCGCTGCCTTCGATCGTGGCGCTGACAGAAGTACCAGTTAAGGTGTAGTTGTCCGCACCTTCGCCGGACAGTTCCAAATTCCCCTCCTCTCCTGGGTGCAGGGTGACCGGATAGTAAGGCTTGTTGCCTCCGGGAGGCGGGCCGGCCGGGTTGAAATCCCAGAGCGCCGAACCGCTGATGGTCAGCGGGCCGTCTCCCTCGACAAGCCCCGCCGTTCCCGCCCCGATAGTGTCGGACACTTCCAGCGCGACAGACCCTGCGTCGGGTGTCACACTGGAATGTAGGCTCCTGCTTAGCGTAAGGGCGTCCAGCGCCTTCTTCGTGATGTCGGCCAGCGCCGAGGTCGGCAGCGTCACCGAGTAGTTGCCGGCGTCGTCGCCCGAGAGGGTCGCGCCGCTGATGGTCACGGCCTTGTCCGCGCCGGCGTTCTTGTCCTCGAAGGTCCAGGTCGCGCCGGTCGTGGAGACCGCGTCGCCCTCGACCACGCCGGTGAAGCTGATCGTACCCGAGCCGATCGTGTTGCCGTCGTAGGTCTTGTCGTTGGCGGTGGCCGACGCGGTGATCGCCTTTTGCAAGATGTCGGCCAGCGCCGAGGTCGGCAGGGTCACCGAGTAGTTGCCCGCATCGTCGCCCGCGAGCGTCGCGCCGCTGATGGACACGGTCTTGTCCGCGCCGGCGTTCTTGTCCTCGAACGTCCAGGTCGCGCCGCTCGTGGAGACCACGTCGCCCTCGACCACGCCGGTGAAGCTGATCGTCCCCGAGCCGGCGGTGTCGCCGTCATAGGTCTTGTCATTGGCCGTGGCCGACGCGGTGATCGCCTTTTGCAAGATGTCGGCCAGCGCCGAGGTCGGCAGGGTCACCGTGTAGTTGCCGGCGTCGTCGCCCGAGAGCGTCGCGCCGCTGATCGTCACGGTCTTGTCCGTGCCGGCGTTCTTGTTGTCGAACGTCCAGGTCGCGCCGGTCGTGGAGACCACATCGCCCTCGACCACGCCGGTAAAGCTGATCGTCCCCGAGCCGGCGGTGTCGCCGTCATAGGTCTTGTCGTTGGCCGTGGCCGACGCCGTGATCGCCTTTTGCAAGATGTCGGCCAGCGCCGAGGTCGGCAGCGTCACCGAGTAGTTGCCCGCATCGTCGCCCGAGAGCGTCGCGCCGCTGATGGTCACGGTCTTGTCCGCGCCGGCGTTCTTGTTGTCGAACGTCCAGGTCGCGCCGGTGGTGGTGACCGCGTCGCCTTCGATCACGCCCGTAAAGCTGATCGTTCCCGAGCCGGCGGTGTCGCCGTCATAGGTCTTGTCGTTGGCCGTGGCCGACGCGGTGATCGCCTTTTGCAAGATATCGGCCAGCGCCGAGGTCGGGAGCGTCACCGTGTAGTTGCCGGCGTCGTCGCCGGTGAGCGTCGCACCGCTGATGGTCACGGTCTTGTCCGTGCCGGCGTTCTTGTCCTCGAAGGTCCAGGTCGCGCCGGTCGTGGAGACCGCGTCCCCCTCGACCACGCCCGTAAAGCTGATCGTCCCCGAGCCGGTGGTGTCGCCGTCGTAGGTCTTGTCGTCGGCCGTGGCCGACGCCGTGATCGCCTTTTGCAAGATGTCGGCCAGCGCCGAGGTCGGCATCGTGACCGTGTAATTGCCCGCATCGTCGCCAATTAGGGTCGCGCCGCTGATCGTCACGGCCTTGTCCGTACCGGCGTTCTTGTCCTCGAAGGTCCAGGTCGCGTCGCTCGGGGCGACGTAATCGCCCTCGACCAGGCCTGCCAGGCTGATCGTGCCCGAGCCGGCGGCGTCGCCGTCGTAGGTCTTGTCGTCGGCCGCGGCCGTGGCCGTGATGGCCTTCTGGTTGATTGTGCCGATGTCGCCATGCACTTCGTCGGGCAGGACGTAGTTCGAAAGGTCGGTCCCGTCGAAGGCGGTGAAGTCTTCCGACGTCAGGGCCACGGTGATGGTCTTGCCGGTCCCCGCGTTGGCGTCGTCGAACAGCCCCTGGGTCTCGGTCACCGTCGCGCCTTCGCCGGCGGCCCATCCGCTCAGCAGGAAGTTGTCCGAGGTCAGGCCGTTGGCGATGTTGTCGCCGTCGTAGGTCTTGACGAACTCGCCCTGGAGGACGCCGGTGATGGTCGTGGTGAGCGTCGCCGGATCGATGGTCAGCACGCCGTCGACGTACACCAGACGATAGCCGTGCTGGTCATCGGGGCTGACCAGCGACAATCCCGAGGCGGTCAGCGTGTAGGAGCCGGCGTTGGTCGGGTCTGCCGTCGACGGGGTGACGGTGACCGTGCCGGCGTAGTTCGACCCGAGGCCGACCGGCGCGATCGTACTGTTGAAGTCGGTGACGGCCGAGCCGTTGTAGGTCGTGGTCTTGTTGTTGGCGATCACGAAGATCGGCTGCAGCATCTGCTTGAGCAGCGGGTACTGGCCGTCGCGCAGTTCCCAGACCCCGGAGGTGACCCAGTCGCCGGTGAAGGTGGAGGCGGTCTTCATCTGCGCCGTGGTCAGGCCGACCACGTTGCCCGCGTCGCCGAGGCCCTCGGCGCTGGTCGCCTGGCCGCTCGTCTCCACGTCCCAGAAGCTGGAGAAGATGAAGGGGAAGGGCGACGACGGCTGGTCCACCGCGCCTATCAGTCCGCCCACGTCGCTCGCCGCGATTGCGTTGACCGTCGCGCCGGTGACCAGTCCGGTCGAATAGGTGGACTGGATTGACGCCGCCGAGTAGCCGACGAGTCCGCCGACCGCGTGGTTCCCGGTCACGGCGCCCGTGGCGTAGCTGGCGGTAACACCGCTGGTGGCCACGCCCGTCAACCCGCCGATACCGCCCGTGCCGTGGGGATCAACGAAGGTCCCAAGGGGCGAGCCGCTCGATTGGTCTCCGGAGGTCGCCGAGACGGTCACATTGGCGTAGCTCTGGAAGATCGGGCCGGCGCTGTAGCCGATCAGCCCGCCGATGCCGCCGACCGGAGCGGCGCTGCTCGCCCCGCTTCCGGTGACGAAGCCGGTGGCGTAGCTGTTCACCACAAAGCCGTTGTTGAAGCCCACAAGGGCGCCGACGTTCTGCGAGCCGGCCACGTTCGCGCCGGTGACGCCCACGTTCTGAATCTGGCCCACGTTGGCGCCGAAGAGGCCCACCTCGGTGTCGGCGCCGCTGTTCACGTGGGTAAGCCCGGTCACCTCGTGACCCAGGCCGTCGAAATAGCCGGCGAAGGGGCTGACCAGCGTGCCCAGCGGGGTCCAGGAGGCGATCGCCGAGAGGTCGACGTCGTCGCCGAGCACGAAGGCTCCGCCAAGGTTCGATGACAACGCAGCCAGGGTCGTTGAGTCGGTGATCACGGTGTAGGAGATCACCGGGCCGTCGGAGCCGGCCTTTGTGCTGAAGCTGGCGGTGGCCGCGAGGTTGACCGGGG
This sequence comes from Caulobacteraceae bacterium, assembly GCA_036376035.1. GTDB lineage: Bacteria > Pseudomonadota > Alphaproteobacteria > Caulobacterales > Caulobacteraceae > Caulobacter. The sequence continues at coordinate 94,005 of DASVBC010000006.1, forward strand.
CGTTCACAAAATAATTGCCGGACGGGAAGTTGAGCGCGATGTCGCTCTGCGCGAACTCCAGCGCCAGCCCGCCCGACCCCGAGACGGAGATGGGCGCGTTGATGTTGACGTTGTTCCAGGCCGACAGCGTCAGTGTGTGCGCTTCGCTCCAGTTGACGGCGTCATTGACGTGAATGTCGCCGTTGCCGGACGAATCTCCCGACCCGCAGTCGGCGCCCGTGCAGGAGACGCTGGTGTCGGCGGTGGCGATGATGACATCGCTCGACGCGAGCGCGGCCGAAAGGGTGGCGCCGGTGATGTCGCCGTTCGCGCCGGCGATGGTGAAGTCGTAGGGATCCAGCAGCCAGGCGCCGGTCGCGCCATTGGGGGCGGTGGTGTCGATGTGCGCGGTGTCGGCGATCTTCAGGCGGCTGGCGCTGGTTTCCACCGATCCGCCGTCGCCCGACTCCGCGCCGCCCCTCGCGCTGATGGCGCCGGACACGCGGGTGAGGCTCGCCGGATTGTCGAGCGCGGCGATGACGCTCACGCTGCCGCCCGTGCCGTTCAGGCCGGCGTCGGCGGAGAGGACGCCGGCGTGCTCGATGCTGCTGCTCGCGGTCAGCCTGATCGTCCCACCGTCGGATTCGATGCCGTTGGCCACAACCTCCCCGGTGTTGACCACCTGGCCCAGAAGATCGGTCGCCGACTGGGCGGACAGCAGCGCGACGCCGCCGGCTACCTGGATGAGGCCATTGTTCCGCACGAGGGTGTCGATGCTGGCCTTGTCGACCTGCACCGAGACCAGATTCTGCCCGGTGATGCCCAGGGTCACCGCCTCGCCCGAGGCCAGGGCGACCGTGCCCATGGGGGCGCTGATCACCCCGCCGTTGCTCACCCGCGATCCAAGCAGCGCGACGTAGCCGGCCGACAGAGCGCCCTCGTTCACCACCGCGCCGCTCGAGCCGTCGCGGTTGAACCGGTAGGTCCCGGCCAGGAAATCCTGGTCGGAAATGTCCATCGTGCTGGCGACCAGGGCGCCGACATTGACCTGGGCGCCGGGGGCGAACAGCACGCCGTTGGGGTTGATCAGGAACACCTGGCCGTTGGCCGTCAGCTTGCCATAGATGGCCGAGGGGTCGTGACCCAGGACGCGGTTCAGCGCGACCGCGTCTTTCCCGGGCTGGCTGAAGTTCACCGCGGCGTCCGCGCCGACATCGAAACTCTGCCAGTTGATGACCGCCTTGGAGCTCGCCTGGACCACATTCATGGTCGAGGGCGTGGTGGTGATCGCGACCTGGCCGGCCGCCACCTGCGCCCCCGTGGGCAGGGCCGTCGCCGCCGGCGCGCCGGCAAGGACGGCGCCGCCCCACATCCCCGAAAGCGCGACCGCAAGGGCGGCGCTCCTGACCAGCAAGCGCTTGCTGCTGCCCCCGAACCAGCCGTCCGCCATGGTCAAGGTCTTGGAGGAGTCGTTCCACACAAGCCGGAAGGTCCTATCCATCGCGATCATTCCTGTCTGGTCAGAATACGGCGTGCAGGCTGAGCCACAGGCGCGTGTCCCGCCCGCTGCCGTCACTGTTGGTCCCGTCCGCCTGGGCGCCGGGATTGTCGCCGACCGGCGCGGCGACGGTGGCGTTGAGCACCGCCTGAGGCGTGATGCGCCAGTCGAGCGAAGCCCCGGCCGCGCTCAAGGTATAGTGGTTCGGACTGGGCCCCGTCGCGAGAGGGGAATGCTCAACGCGAATCCCGCCGACATCGAAGAACCCGCCGATCCTCAGGCTCGGACCGAGATCGCGGCTGAGGGTCCCGCTTGCGATCCACCCGTCATCGCCCGCGCCCTCCGCGAGGGGATAGCCGCGCACGCCTCCGGGGCCGCCCAGCGAGAATTGTTGCGAGGAATCGAGGTTCCGGCTCGCGAACTGGCCGTGGGCCGCGCCCTCGAGCAACCAGTCGCTCGCAAGCGTCCGCGTGAGGCCCACGTCCCAGGCCAGCTTGGCGAAGCCGCCTTCCGTGCGCGACTCGCCTCCGCCGCTGTCCGCGCGATTGCGGCCGACGTTACCGCCGATGAGATCCACGCCGAACGACTGAAGCCCCTCGAACGGGCCGTCCGGCTGCACGCGATAGCCGACGAGGCCAACGCTCGCGACGCCCACGTTGCGCTCGCCGACCTTGGCGCCGGCGGCGTGGTCCTCGAAGTGCTGGCCGCTCAGCGAGCCGGTCAGGCCCAGTCCAAAGACGGTCCGCATGGCCAGCGGATAGGACGCGGTCAGCCCGGCCGCCACGGCCGAGCCGCTGGCGTCCAGGCTGGCAAGGTCAGACTGCACCACCTCGTAGGTGAGCCCTGAGACATTCAGACCGACGCGCAAACCGCGGTCGCCGACGGCGAGGCCGTACTCGGCGCGTCCGAAGACAGCCCCTTCCGAGGCGTTGACCAGGAGCGACAGCGCATCGAAACGACCTGTCGGATTGGCCACCGTGAGCGCGGCCATGCCCTGTACGACCCCGGACCCCTTGGACCCATGGTTGTTGACGCCGGCCTCGTAGGAGAGGAGCGGCCGGTCGAGGGCTTCGACGAGAATATCGACGTCGTGTTCGCCCTTGCCCCGCGCGAGGGTGGCGGACACCTGGGCGCCGGGCTGCTGGTTGAGGATGTTGACCGCATCGCCCATGGCCTTGAGATCAACGGGATCGCCAGGGGAAAGGCGCGCATCGATAAAGCGCCGGACCCGCTCGGTCTGAATGCGCTGGCCCTTGTTGTCGATCTTCAGATCGCCGCGCGCCCCTTCCACCACCCGGTACTCGACGATGCCGTCCTTGATCTCCTGCGGCGGCAGTACGACCCGCGCGAGATAGCCCTTCTGGACGTAATAGGCGATCAGCGTCAGAGCGCCGCCCTGCAGCTCGGCGAAGCTGTGCTCGCCCCCGACCAGGGGGCTCAACTGGGCGGCCAGTTCCTCCGCGGGAATGAGCGTGGCGCCCGTGACGCGGATCGCACTGACCTGAACGCGCGGCCCCGACTCCTCGGCCTGGACGGAAGGCGTCTCAAGCGTCGGGGGGCTGGAGGGCTCCACGGGCGGACGGACGAGCCGAGGCTGCTCGCGGAGCAGGGTCCCCGCGTCGGGAACCTCCTGCGCCAGCGCGGGATCCGCCGTCCCGGCGAGAACGAGCGCCGCCAGACAAATCGGGACCAGACGGCGGGGGTATGAGCCTTTCACAGGCCCCGATGGAGTGATCGACGCAAAAGGAACCCAGGTACTAACACGATGCACAGGCGACATTGCTCTCCCCCGTCGGACCCGCCTTCAGTCAGGCGCGATACGTCGGCCCGCGCACGCCCACAATATACGTTTCTTATGTACTGCGAAGCTTGATTGGGCCATCCCCCCTGTGTCGATGCGACGCAGCAAAAATGCGTGCGCAGGGGCATGACTGGCTCGCCATCGGAGCCCGCCTGGCGCCAGATCATGTCGTGGCGCGATTAATTTGCGCCGACGGGCCTTGGGGTCCTTGCCTGGAGCGGCGGCGGGCCGCATAGGCGCGGGGTGAGCTGGTCATCGCACTTTTCCGCCGATCGTGAGCGCTCGCGCCGGGAGCAGCTGGCGGCGTGGCTGCATGCGCGGCGAGCCTGGCGGCTGAGCATCATCATCGCGGTGGCGGTGCTGGGCGGGCTGGTGGCGGCGGCGTTCGCGCGGCTGTCGGACGAGGCGATGGCCCTGCACGAGCGGCTCTATGCGATGGCGCCCTGGGCGACGCTGGTTCTGCTGCCGGTGGGCTTTGCGCTGTGTGTCTGGATCACCCAGCGGTTCGCGCCCGAGGCGGCGGGCAGCGGCATCCCGCAGGTGATCGCCGCCGCCGAGAAGCGCTGGCGCGGGCGCTGGGGCGGCCAGCGGGTGACGATCCGCACGGCCATCTGGAAGGTGGCGCTGTCGGCCGGGCTGCTGGTCTGCGGGGCCTCGATCGGGCGCGAAGGCCCAACCGTGCAGGTGGTCGCCGGCGTCATGCGCACCCTCACGCGGGGCCTGCGCGGCGGGGCCGGGCGGCGGGCGATCATCATCGCCGGCGGCGCGGCCGGGGTCGCGGCGGCCTTCAACACCCCCATCGCCGGGGTCGTGTTCGCGGTGGAGGAGCTCGCCAAGAGCTTTGAGAAGCGCACCCACACGACCGTGATCCTGGTGGTGGTCGTCGCGGGCCTGACGTCCTACGCGGTGCAGGGCGACTACGCCTATTTCGGCACGCTGACCGGTGAGACGGCGCTGCGCTCGGCCTGGCTGTCGGCGCCGCTGATCGGGGCGGTGGGCGGGCTGTTCGGCGGGATCTTCTCGCGGCTGCTGGCGGCGGTGCTGGGCACGGGGGACAACCCGGTGGCGCGGTACAGGCGGGCGCGGCCGGTGATGTTCGGCTTCCTCTGCGGCCTGGTGGCGGCGGCGGTGGCGGTGATCTCCGGCGGGCTGACGTTCGGGGCCGGCTATGAGGAAGCCAAGTCGCTGTTGCAGGGCCACTCGGATCAGGGGCTGATCTTCGCCGCCTGCAAGTGGGTGGCCAGCCTGGCGGCGGCGGTGGCGGGCGTTCCGGGCGGCATCTTCGCCCCCTCGCTGGCCACGGGCGCGGGGATCGGCGCGGCCTTCGCGCACATGGGGCCGCTGTTCGCGGGGCGGGACTCGGTGGTGCTCGGCATGACCGGCTATCTGTCGGGCGTGGTGCAGGCGCCGCTGACCAGCGCGGTGATCCTGATGGAGATGACGCGCGAGCCGGGCCTGGTGGGGCCGCTGCTGCTGTCGGCGCTGGTCGGGCGCTGGGTGTCGGGGTTCGTGATGCCCAAGCCCATCTACCACGTGCTGTCGGCGAGCTGGCGGGTGAGCCCCGCGCCGACGCCGGCCCCAGCCGCCTAGCGGCGCAGACGAAAACGCCGGCGCGATGGGCGCCGGCGTTCCGCAAGTCTGGCTGAGAGGGCCCCGCCTAGAAGCGGAAGAAAACCCCGACCTGGACCTTGTTGTCGCTCCACCCGTCGCCCTCGACGCCCGAGTATGAGGCGCTGAGGCCGAAGGCGCCGCGGTCAAGCCGCGCGCCCACGTCGAAGGCCACGCCGTCGTTGGCCGGCGCCCCGGCGATCGTGTAGCCGCCGGCGCCCTGGAAGGCGGCGTTCAGCAGCGCATCGTCGTCGCCCGACACGCCCTGCAGCGCCACCGAGGCGTGCGGGGTGACGGTCCCCATGCCGGTCTCGAAGGAGGTCGAGGCCCGGATGCCGATCTTGGCGGTGGTGATGTCGCGGTCCACCTCGGCGACGCGCAGGGCCGCATCGCCGCCCTCCTCGTCGAAGCCGTCCAGGCTCAGCGTCGTGTAGGCGATGCCGATGAAGGGCTCGAGGAAGATGCCGTCGACCTTCGTGCTGAGCGACAGCTCGCCGAAGACTTCCGAGCCCGTGCCGTCGAAGTCGGCGGTCGTGGCGTCGGTGAAGCCCGGGAAGGCGATGGTGCGCTGAGCGTCGGCGTCGTGGCGGGTGTAGCTGGCGCCGACCACTGCCTTGAGGGGCTCGGCCTGCGTCGCGCCATAGGCGGACACGGTCGTGCTCTTTACGTCAGAGGTGCTGCCGAGGCTGAGGACATCCACATCGCTCTTGATCTGGCTGACCGCGACGCCCGCGCGCCAGCCGTTCATGGCCGCGTCGGCGCCGAGCACAAAGCCGCGGCCCTCGCTCTTGACGCGCATGTGGTCGGTCGTCTCGTCGATGTCGAGCTGCGAGCCGATCACCTCGCCCCAGGCGCCGCGGCCTTCCGGCGCGTGCTGCGCCCGCTCCAGGATGGCCTCGCGGCCGTAGCGCGCCTGTTGCAGCAGGACCGTCGGCAGCGAGGCGTAGAGCTCGCCCGACAGCTCGGCGTAAGCCTCCTGCGAGCCGGCCGCGCTCTGCACCACCACCGCGTCATAGAGGGCGTCGCCAAAGCCGGCGGCCTCCAGCACGTCGGCCACGTTCGTCTGGTTCTGGTTCAGGGCGAAGCTGGCGAAGGTGATGTCGTTACGCGTCAGGTTCAGCTCGACGCTCGTGCCCGTGTAGACGAGGTGCGGCACGAGGAAGGCGAGGTTGGTGGTGATGTTGTCGAACTCGCCGGTGACGCCCGCGTCGGAGGTCAGGATGGTGTAGGTGCTCAGGCGCGCATAGTCGCCGTCGCCCGCCAGCACCATCAGGGTCACGTCGTCCTGGATGGTCGTCGCGCCGCTCACGTCGATCTGGTCGTGGGCGCCGGTCGCTTCGACTTCGGCCGCGTAGGTCGAGCCGCTGGCGAAGGTGAAGTCGCCGTCGACCGTCAGCGTGCCCGGCGAGTTGCCGGGGCCGACATAGCCGCCCCCGCCGACGAACACGTCGCCACCGATTTCGCCAGAGCCGCCGAGCAGGGCGTCGTCGCCGACGTTCACGTTGGAGGTGATCGAGCCGTTCACCTTCACCGTGGCGCCCTGGATGCTGGTCGGGCCGGTATAGGTGTTGGCGCCGGTCAGGTTCAGCGTGCCCCCGCCGGTCACGGTCAGCGAGCCGTCGCCGGTGATGGCGCCGGCGAAGACGGTCGAGCCGCCCTGGTTCACGGTCAGCGAGCCCTGGTCGACGTTGACCTCGCCGCCCGCCTCGCCGCTCAGGCTGGCGAGCGTCTGGTCGGTCCCGGAGAAGTCCACCAGGCCGTCGTCGACCACGATCTCGGCGTTCGCCGGCAGGTTCAGGAACTTGATGGTCCCGCCGCCGATGATCGCCGTGCCCGTGAAGTTGTACTGGCCGCTGAGGATGAGCAGCTCGTCGCCCAGCTTGACCAGGGTTCCGGCCCCATAGAGGTCGCCGCCGAAGTCGTATTCGTCCGAGCGGTTGAAGACGAGCGTGCCGTCGATCTGAACGTCGCCCAGCAGATCCCCGGTCGTGCCGCCGGCGCCGATCTGCAGGGTGGCGTTCTGGCCGATGGTCAGGTCGTCGGTGAGCGTGCCGGTGAGCGCCAGCGTGCCGCCGGTCAGCATGGTCTCCAGCGCCGCATCGCCGCCCAGCGTCCAGTAGCCGTTGACGACGTTCAGCGCCTCGAAGCCCGCGACGGCGCCGATGGACTGGCCGATGCCGATACCGGTGTTGACCGTGCTGTTGAGGTTCAGGGTGTCGAGGCCGGCGCCGCCGAACAGGACGCCCTGGACGTTGGCGCCCGTCATCAGGTTGACGATGTCGTCACCGCCGGCGAGCGCGACCGTATATTCCGCGTCGCCGGAGAGATGGCCGCCGACGTTGAGCGTGGCGTCGGTGTCGCTGTCGAGCGCGACGGCCCCAAGCGCGCCGTAGACGCTGGCCCCTTGGGCGACGTTGACGGTCGCGGCCGAGTCCGGGCCCGCCTGGAGGGAAAGGCCAAGGCCGCTGGCCGAAGAGACATCGCCGCTGACCGAGACGGCGGCGTCGCCGGTGGCGACAACCACCACCGCCGCCGCCATCTCGCCCGCGCCGGTGGTCGTAACGTCGCCGACGCTGACGGTCGCGTTGGCCGCATTGACCTTGACGCCGGTGGCGTCGGCGCCGGCCGTGCTCACGCTGTCCGCCGCCAGGACGACATCACCGTCGGCGTTGGCCGCGATGGCGACCGCCTCGTCGCCGAGCGTGGAGACCGTGCCGCTGTCGATGTTGATGCCGCCGCCCGAGGAAACGGCGATGCCGAGGCCCGCGCCCTCCTGGTGGCGGGCGCCGGTGGCGGTGACCGAGCCGCTGGTCAGCGACACATCGCCCCCGGCCTCGACATAGATGCCCCAGCCCGAGGCGCCGGTGACGTCCACCGCGCCGGCGTCGATGGTCACCGCGCCGTCCGCGAGGGCGAGGATGCCGTTGCCGAGTTCGCCGCTGTTGGAGATCGTCTGGCTGGTGACCGAGACATCGCCGCCGGTCGAGGCGAAAACGCCGCTGGAGTAGAGACCCTGCGTCGTGGCCGTGTCGCTGACGATGGTGATGTCGCCGGACCCAGAGAGCGCGCCCACCGCGTCCGCCGAGAAGCCGAACGACAGCCCCGTGCTGGTGGTCGTGACGCCGCCGGCATGGATGGTGATGTCGCCGGTGCTGGTCTGGGCGAAGACGCCGGCGTTGCCTTCCTCGCCGATCAGGACGTCGCCGGAGGTGATGTTGACGGCGCCGCCTGCCCCGCGCGCGACGATGCCGGTGTAGCGGGACTCGATCGTGCCGGAGTCGATCGTGATCGCATCGCCGCCGTAGAGGTAGATGCCGTGCTCGCCGGTGGTGATCGCGTCGCTGGTGATGTCGATCGCGCCGGCGTGGTCGATGAGGATGCCCGACCCGGCGACATCCATTGCGCCGCTGTCGATGGTCAGCATGCCTGTGCCGCCCGTCGCCGGACGCTGCGTGCCGATGCCGTCGAGCTGAACACCCATGTCGTCGGCGACGACGATGCCGTGCGCCGACACCCCTTCGGTGACGATTTCATCGCTGGCGATGGTGATATCGCCGGCGCTGGTGTCGGCGTCGGCGATGATGGCCACGTAGTGATCGCCGGTGGTGCGGATCGAGCCGCTGTCGATGGTGATGCCGCCGTCGGCGATGGCCAGGATGCCGTTGCCGCCGAACTCGTTGCCGGTGCTGGCGCCCGTGTTGACGATCGACTCGCTGGTGATCGACACGGCGCCCTGGGTCCAGCCAAAGACGCCCGAGCTGTAGAGGCCGGTCGTGGTGGCCGAGCCGCTGACGATGGCGATGTCGCCGGTCTGCGAAATCCCGCCCACCGCGTCGGCCGTGTAGCCGTTGACCAGGCCCGGCGCCGTGGTCGTGGTGCTTGTGGCGTTGATCGAAATGTCGCCCGAGGTGGTCTGGGCGAACACCCCGACATCGCCGCCCGTGCCGACGGTCACATCGCCGGAGGTGATGTCCACCGCCCCGTCGTCGCCCCAGGCGACGATGCCGACGCCGTTGGTGGTATCGATGGAGCCGGAATCGATGGTGATCGCGTCGCCGCCGTAGAGGTAGATGCCCGGGCCGTTGGAGGCGATTGAGCCGCTGGTGATGTCGATCGCGCCCTGATGGTCGATCATCATTCCCCAGGCGCTGGAGTCGATGGAGCCGCTGTCGATGGTCAGCACCCCCGTGCCGCCCGTCGCCGCCCGCCAGGCGCCGATGCCGGCGACGTTGGCCCCGTCGGCGTTGGCCACATAGATGCCGTGCGACTGGGCGCCGTCCGTGACGATCTCGTCGCTGGCGATGTTCACATCACCCGCGCCGGCGGTGACCATGACGCCGTGTGCGCCGCTGCCGCCTTGCGGAACGGCGGTGTGGACCACGCCGGAGTCGATGGTGATCGCACCGGCGGCGCTGACCTGGATGCCGCGCGCCGACTGGGTGGTGATCGAGTCGCTGGCGACCGTCACATCGCCCTGGTTCGCGTTGGCGAAGATACCGACGGTGCGGTCGCCGGCCGTGCTGATCGTGCCGCTGGTGACGCTCACGTCGCCGTTCAGGCTGCGGGCGAGAAGGCCGCCGGCGTTGAGCCAGCCCGCATGGGGGTCGTTGTAGCTGACCGCGGTGCTTTCGATGGAGCCGCTGTCGACGGTGACGTCGCCGCTGCTGAAGGCGGCCAGCGCGCCGGAGCCGGGACCGGTCACGACAATGCTGTCGCTGAGGACCGTCACGTTGCTGCCGGGGCCGCCGCGGCCATCGGCATAGATCGCCTGACCGCCCGTGCCGCCGGCCTCGACCGAGCCGCTGTCGATGACGATGTCGCCGCCCCCGTTGGCGATGCCGACGATGGCCGAGCTGTAGAGGCCGCCGGCGCTGGCGTGGTCGCTGGTGATCGAGATGTCGCCGCTTCCGGTGATCGCCGTGATCGCGTCGGGGTAGTAGTCGTAGGGATTGACCCCGCCATCGACGATGTAGTCGCCGGTGGTCGCGGTCGTGCCGGCGTTGATCGTGACCCCGCCGCTGGTCGTCGTCGCCCGGATGCCGTGGGCGCTGTCGCCATCGGCGGAGATCTGGCCGCTGGTGATGTTCACGGCGCCGACATTGCCTTCGACGAGAATGCCGTGGGCGAACTGGCCGCCGGTGTTGATCAGGCCGCTGTCGATGGTGATGTCGCCGTCGCCCGAGGCGTAGATGCCCTCGGCCGCCAGGACCTCGCCGCCGAACACGACCGATGTCCCCGTCGTGCTGATCGAGTCCGAGGTGATCGAGATGGCGCCTGTCACGCCATCCACGGTGATGCCGCTGGCCGCGTTGCCGCTGGTGCTGATCTGGCCGCTGTCGAGCGTGGCGCCGGCGACGCCGGAGATGGCCACGCCATAGGCGCCGCCGCCGCTGGTGGTGATCTGGTCGCTGGTGACGGTGACGCTCTGGCCGTCGAGGATGGCGATGCCGGCCGACACATAGGTTGTCGGACCGACGGTCGCCGGACCGCCGACCGTCGTGATCACGCCGCTGTGGACGCTCACATCGCCGCTCGCCGAGGGGACATAGATGCCGGGCGATCCGGCCCCGGTCGTCGCCGCTTCGCCGCTGGTGATGGTGACGTCGGCGCCGCTGGCCGCGATGGCGGGCGTGAGATTGGCGGTGGAGGAGGCGTAGTCGCTGTCGACCACCACGTCCTGCGCCCGCGAGAGCGCCGGCGTCACCAGCAGCGAGCACCCCAGAGCCGTCGACAGCAGCAGGGCGCCCCGGCCCCCTCGACGCGGCGCCATCCGCGCAACATCCGACACGCGCGCTCCGGCGCCCACACCACGCTTCGTCATAGCCCCGACCCCGATACATCACTGGCGAAATGCCCAGTTGATCTGGCTAGGCGGGGGCCCAGGGGGCGTCATCCCCCAATCGGGTGAGATGATTTTGGACGCCGATGCGCAAAATGACGCATGCCGCCACGGAACGAGGCGACGCCCCGCCTCTGGTTTCATTTGATATCTTGTGCCTTTTGGCGACTTGTCCATAGTGAACGCCGTTATTCTTGGGGCGTCAGTATAGGTCAGATAACAGCGTTATTTTTACGTTGGCGTATCTGTATTGAGTGCCGCGTAGGGTTGGGGCGCGTATGATTCGCAACGACGAGCAGTTGCTCGCCATTGCCGACCTGTTCGGCGCGGCCGCGCTGGACGGAGACTGGCCGACGGCGTTGGAGGCGCTGGCCGACGCCTGCGGCGCCGAAAGCGGCGAGTTGATCGGCGTGGGCGCCGACGCCGCCGTACCCTTCAACTGGGTCACCCGCGCCGATCCCCGCCTGACCGAAAACTTCGAGGCGATGCGGTTCGGCAGCCCGACGGTCAATCCGCGGGTGCGGCACGGCATCCGCGCGCCCATCCTGTCGTCCTGGCATGAGGTGCAATGCTCCACCGAGGAGGAGTTGCGCCGCAATTTCGAATACGCCGACTTCTGCCGCCGCTTCGACATTCCCTACGGCAGCCAGTCCACCCTGATGCGCCAGAACGGCATGCTGATCGGCCTGGCGGTGCTGCGCGGCCAGGCGCGGGGCGTGCCGCAGGGCGATGAGCGGATCGCCTTCGAGGCGGTGGCGCCTCATGTGCGCTCGGCGGTGCTGACGCAGATGACGCTGGAGCGTCAGGGCGCGGCGCTGATTTCGGGGGCGCTGGACGGGCTGGGGGTCGCGGCCTTCCTGTGCGACCGCGAAGGGCTGGTGCGGGCGATGACGCCCCGCGCCGAAACGGTTCTGAGCGGCGGCGCCCTGCGCCTCAAGGCGGGACGGCTGGGCGCCGCGCGCGCCGAGGAGACGCGGGCGCTGGACGAAGCCATCGCCGCGGCCA
>DASVBC010000008.1:0-86366 GCA_036376035.1 Caulobacteraceae bacterium
GTCTTCGCGGCCCGTCAGGCGAGGCGAGATTACAAGCCGCCTCAATGGGTTGGGCTGAAGTTCTTCAACGTCTACGGCCCCAACGAGTACCACAAGCTGACCATGAAGTCGGTGGCCGCGCAGATCTGGCCGAACGTGCGGTCAGGCCACGCCGTGCAGCTCTTCAAGTCGCATAATCCCGACTATCCGGACGGCGGGCAGAAGCGGGATTTCGTCTATGTCCGCGACGCCGCCGACGTGGTCGCCTGGCTGGTGCGGAACGAACAGGTCAACGGCGTCTATAATCTGGGGTCGGGCGAGGCCCGGACGTTCAAGGACGTCGCCGAGATCATGTTCCGCGCGACTGGGCAGGAGCCCAACATCGAGTACTTCGACATGCCGCCCTCGATCCGTGACAAGTACCAGTACTTCACCCAGGCTGACATGACCCGCCTGCGCGAGGCCGGCTACACCGCGCCGATGACCTCGCTCGAGGACGGGCTGACGGAATACGTCCAGAAGTACCTGAGCCAGCCGGACCCGTACCGCTGACCCAGCGTCACGCTTGCCGTGCGCGTCACCTTGGGTTCAAACTGATGTTTGAACATCGAGACCGGGGAGACGAGACGTGGTCGGGATTTCCGCCTGGGGCGCTTATGCGCCGCGCCTTCGCCTGAGCCGCAAGGCCGCGGCCGGCGCCAACGCCTGGGTCGCGCCGAACCTGATGGCCAAGGCCAAGGGCGAGCGGGCGATGGCCAACTGGGATGAGGACGCCCTGACCATGGCTGTCGAAGCCGCGCGCGATGCGCTGGGGCCGGATGACGACCGCAGCTGGGTCGACAGCGTCTACTTCGCATCGACGACCGGCCCATTCGTCGATCGCCTGAACGCGGGCATCGTCTCGGCGGCGCTGACGCTGGAGAAGTCGATCAGCGCGGCAGACATCACCGGCTCTCAGCGCTGCGGGCTGACGGCGCTGGCGCAGGCGCTGACGAGCGTGAAGGCGGGCGCGTCGAAGAACGTGCTGGTCGCGGCCGGCGAGCACCGCAAGGCTCGGGCGGCCTCCGTGCAGGAGCTGGACTTCGGCGATGGCGCCGCGGCCTTCGTGGTGTCGGATGGTGACACGGTCGCCGAGTTCCTGGGCCACGGGGCCGTGACAGACGACTTCGTCGATCACTTCCGGGGCGCGGGCGAGGAGTTCGACTACAGCTGGGAAGAGCGCTGGATCCGCGACGAGGGGATCGTGAAGCTGGTCCCGCCGGCCATCCAGCAGGCGCTGAACTCGGCGGGTATTGAGGCTTCCGCCGTCACCCACTTCTGCTTCCCATCCACCTTCACCGGGATGGGCGCGACGCTGGCCAAGCGGCTCGGGATCGCACCCGAAGCGGTGCGCGACAACCTCGCCGCCGTCATGGGCGAGGCGGGTAGCGCCCACAGCCTGGTCATGCTGGCGCACGCGCTGGAGGAGGCGAAGGCGGGCGATGTGATCGTCGTGGCGCAGTTCGGAGCCGGCGCCGAGGCGCTGGTGTTCCGCGCGACCGAGGCGGTGGCCTCCAGGCGGCCTCAGCGCGGCGTAACCGGGTCCCTCGCTGACCGAAAAGAAGAGACCAACTATCTGAAATTCCTGTTCTTCAACGGTCTCGTCGAGTGGGACAAGGGCATGCGCGCGGAGAAGGACAACAAGACCGCGTTGACCACCCTCTACCGCAACGAGGACATGATCCTGGGGCTGGTCGGCGGCCGCTGCCGCGAGAGCGGCGTGGTGCAGTTTCCCCGCACCCGCATCTCTGTCGCGCCGAACAACCCGGCGGTGGACACCCAGGAGCCCTACAAGTTCGCGGACCGGCCGGCTTCGATCCTCAGCTACTCGGCCGACTTCCTGACCTTCTCGATGGCGCCGCCGAACCACTACGGCATGGTCGTCTTCGAGGGCGGCGGACGCATCTTCATGGACATCACCGACGTCGAGCAGGGCGATGTCGACACCGGCCTGCCGGTGAAGATGGCCTTCCGTCTGAAGGAGGTCGACGAGAAGCGCGGCTTCCGTCGCTACTTCTGGAAGGCCGTTCCAGACCGTTCACGGGCTGCCGCCGCGCCCGCTCAAGCCGCAGAATAGGAGCCACGCACATGGCTGGAGGCATCAAGGACAAGGTCGCCATTCTCGGCATGGGCTGCTCCAAGTTCGGAGAGCGCTGGGATGCCGGCCCCGAGGAGCTGATGGTCGAGGCCTACCTCGAGGCCATGCAGGACGCCGGTATCGACCAGACGCAGCTGGACGCCGCCTGGTTCTCCACCCACGTGGACGAGATGGGTACGGGCAAGGGCGGTACGCCGCTGAGCATGGCCCTGCGCCTGCCCAACATCGCGGTGACGCGTGTCGAGAACTTCTGCGCGTCGGGCTCTGAAGCGTTCCGAGGCGCGGTCTATGCCGTGGCGGCGGGCGCGGCGGACATCGCGCTGGCCGTGGGTGTCGAGAAGCTGAAGGACACCGGCTATGGCGGCCTGCCGGTGGCCAACCCCGGCACGCTGGCCCCGCAGGTGATGCCGAACGGCTCGGCGCCCGGCAACTTCGCGCAGCTGGCCAGCGCCTACCGCGCCAAGCACGGCGTCTCCAAGGACGACCTCAAGCGCGCCATCGCCCATGTGTCGGTCAAGAGCCACGCCAACGGCGCCAAGAACAAAAAGGCGCACCTGCAGAAGGCCGTCACCGAAGAGCAGGTGTTGAACGCGCCGATCATCGCCGAGCCGCTCGGCCTCTTCGACTGCTGCGGCGTGTCGGACGGGGCGGCCGCGGCCATCGTCACGACACCGGAGATCGCCCGCTCTCTCGGCAAGCACCAGCTGGTGACGGTGAAGGCGCTGCAGCTCTCGGTCTCGAACGGCTACGAGAGCCAGTACAACCAGTGGGACGGCAGCTACTTCCACACCGCCCGCATCGCGGCCAAGAAGGCCTACCGCGAGGCCGGCATCGAAAAGCCGCGCGAGCAGATCTCCATGATGGAGGTCCACGACTGCTTCTCCATCACCGAGCTGGTGACCATGGAGGACCTGTTCATCTCCGAGGAGGGGCAGGCCTGGCGGGACGTGATGGACGGCTTCTACGATGCTGACGGCCAGGTGCCCTGCCAGATCGACGGCGGCCTGAAGTGCTTTGGCCACCCGATCGGCGCGTCCGGCCTTCGCATGCTCTATGAGATGTACCTGCAACTGCAGGGCCGCGCCGGTGAGCGGCAGTTGGACAACCCGGTATTCGGCATGACCCACAACCTCGGCGGTTCGCCCTCCACCAACGTCTGCTCGGTCGCCATCGTGGGGCAGGAGGGCGCCTGACGCGGGCGTGACCGTGGTGTAAGCCTCGGCTCATGCAGCTTCGGGGGTTCAAGCGCTGGATATTCCTCGGGACGGTCGCCTTCCTGGCGCTCGTCGTCGCGGCGGCGTGGTTCTACCGCGAGGACATCCTGCGGACCGCCCTGGACCCCCGCCAGCCATATCAGGTCTATGACCCGCCGCCGGCCCCCGACTATGGGAGCCGCAAGGCCTGGGCGCTGATGCCGACCAATCCGGCCGACAATGGGACGCTGGCGGCCGACGTCTTCTTCGTCCACCCCACCACCTACGACGGCGGCAAGGACTGGAACGCGCCGATCGACCACGCGCCCGCTGACGAGATGCTGACGCGGGTGATGCTGCCCAACTATGCGGGGCCGTTTGTGCGGGTGGGGCGGATATTTGCGCCCAGATACCGGCAGGCCAGCCTCTACACCCGCCTCACCCTGCGCGACGACGCCCGCGACGCCCGGCGGTTCGCCTACAACGACGTGCGCGACGCCTTCCGCGTCTTCATCGACCGCCACAATCACGGTCGCCCGTTCATCGTAGCCGGGGTGGAGCAGGGCGGCGAATTGGCCGCGCGGCTGCTGGCCGAGGAGGTGGCGCCCAATCCCGAGCTGATGAAGCGGCTGGTGGCCGCCTACCTGATCGACACCGCCGTCCTTCAGCCACCCATCCCGCCCTGCGCGTCGCGTCGGCAGACAGGATGTCTGGTCGCCTACGCGGCGGCCGGCGAGAACGATTACCAGCGCGAGCGGGACATCCTCGCCCGCTCGCTCATCTGGGACGGCGGGCGGCTGGAGGAGCTCGGCGGGCGGCGGCCGGTATGCGTGAACCCGTTGCGGGGCGGCGCGACCAGCGAGGCTGTGGCGGCCCGCGAGAACCTCGGCGCCGCCAACGCCACGGATATGGAGTGGGGCGCCCGGCCGGCGTTCCTGCAGCGGCAGGTGGGGGCGCAGTGCGTGGGCGGCGTTTTGCGGGTCACCAAGCCCAGGTCCGACGCCTTCAAGCCGCATGGCTCATGGGCGGATCGGCTGAAGGCGCCGGGCTTCAACCTGTTCTACGCCGACATCGAAGCCGACGCGCAGGCGCGCGTGGCTATGATGTCAGGATCTTCAGACCCGCATAGTTCGGCTGATCGATCTTCACCTGATCGATGATCGAAGCTTTGAGGTGCGCCAGCACCTGTGGGTCCTGCGCCGACAATTCGCCGGACGAGAGCTTGTCGCATAGCTCGGCGTTGAGCGCTGAGAAGCCGCCGTCGTGGCCGAGAAGGTCATGCAGGCGCGCGGTGGCGGCGGCTTCGGCTTGGGGACCGAACTCGATCTCGCGGCGGACGGCGGCGAGGGCATTGACGGCGACCCGGGCGAGGAAGGCGTCGCGGTCCTTCAGCTGCGGGGCGGCCCGCTGCTCGATGAAGCCGACGACAGCGTCGATCAGCTCGAGCGAGGTGGGGGAGGTGATCATGTCGCCTTCTCCAGAAGCGCGATGAGGTCGATCTCGGTCTCGCTGGTCCGACGCCCGATCATGGCGCGCTCGACCGAAGCGTCGGCGCCGCTCTTCCAGGCCGAGTACATGATCAGGCACATGACGCCCCACTTTAGCGAGCCGAGCATCTGCCAATAGAGGACGCGCTCGAGCGTGACGCCGCCGCCGTAGCCGGCGAGGAGGTCCTCGTAGGAGCCGAAGCCGCCGACAGGCTGGTCGCCGCCGAACCGCCAGGAGTTGACGCAGATCCAGCCAAGGTCCTCGGCGGGATCGCCGAGGTGGGCGAGCTCCCAGTCCAGAACGGCGGCGAGACCGGCCTGCGGGTGGATCATCAGGTTGCCGTTTCGGAAGTCGCCGTGGACAAGGACGGGCTGTTCGATTTTCGGCGCGCGGTCCTTGAGGTGGCGGAAGGCTGCTTCGAAGATGGGCCGGCGGTCGCCGACGCTCCGGTAGATGGCTTCGTACTTCTCCAGCTCGCTGGCGGCGTCGGAGACGGGCAGGTCGGGGGCGTCGGTGAGCGGAATGGCATGGATCTGGCGCAGGACCTCGCCGCAGCGGCGAGCGAGGGCGGGGCGAACAGCGGCGAAGGCCTCGTCGCGGACGATGCGGCGGCCGAGCGCTTCGCCCTCCACCGCGCCCATGACGTAGGCCTCGCCTAGGCCGTCGGCGGTTGTGCAGACGTGGACGATGGGCGGGACGGGGGCGCCCTGTTTCGCGGCTGCCTGGATGAGGGCGGCTTCCTTCTCCAGGCCGATGGCGTTGCCGCTGCCGGAAACGCCGTCGGGCTTGCGGCGCAGGATCAGTTCGCGCTTACCCGCGGTGAAGGCCCAAGTTTCCTGGCTGGCGCCGCCCGACAGCCGGCGCAGGCCGCTGACGGGGCCAAGTCCGAGCTTTCCGAGGGCGTCTTCCAGCATGGCCGCAGTTGGCCCCGCTCACCCCGCGTCAGTCAAACCCTGCGGCTTCCAGTCGAACAGCGCTTGCAGCACGCGCAGCGCTTGGCCGCGAGGGGAGGTCAGCTTCGGGTCGCGCGAAAGGATCAGGCGGGCATCGTCCGCCGCGACGGCGATGAGGTCGCGGTGAGCAACGGGATCGGCCAGGCGGTAGGCCGGGAAGCCGCTTTGGCGCAGGCCCAGCGGGTCGCCGCCACCGCGCAGTTCCAGGTCCAGCTCGGCGATGGCGAAGCCGTCATCGGTCTTGCGCAGGGTGTCGAGCCGCTTCTGGGCCACTTGGCTGAGCGGCGGATCGTAGAGGAGGACGCAGGCGCTTTCCCGCTCGCTGCGGCCCACGCGGCCGCGCAGCTGGTGCAGTTGGGCCAGGCCAAAGCGCTCGGCCTGCTCGATGACCATGATGGTGGCGTTGGGGACGTTGACGCCCACTTCCACGACCGTAGTGGCGACCAGCACCGATACCTTGCCGTCGGCGAAGTCGGACATGACGGCGTCCTTCTCGGACGAGGGCATCTGGCCGTGGACGAGGCCGACCGAGGAGCCGAGCACCTTGCGCAGGGCCTCCGCCCGGGCGGTGGCGGCAGCGAGGTCGGCGACTTCGGATTCGCTGACCAGCGGACATATCCAGAAGGCCTGCGCCCCGTCGCGGACAGCCGAGCGCAGGCGCTCGACGATCTCGCCCATGCGCGGCATCGGCACGGCGCGGGTGGCGACGGGCGTGCGGCCGGGCGGCTTTTCGTCGATGCGCGACACGTCGAGGTCTCCAAATACGGTGAGCTCCAGCGTGCGCGGGATGGGCGTGGCGGACATGGCCAGCAGGTGGACGCCGGCGCCCTTGTCCTGCAGGCGCTTGCGTTCGTTGACCCCGAAGCGGTGCTGTTCATCCACCACCGCGAGGGCGAGCGCGTGGAAGGCCACATCATCCTGGAACAGGGCGTGCGTGCCGACGGCCACCGCCGCCGAACCATCGGCCAGCGCACGAAGCTTCTCGGCGCGCCCCGCGCCCTTGTCACGGCCGGTGAGTAGGACGGCCTTGATACCCCGTGCGGCCAGCGGCGCGGCGATGGTCTCGAAATGCTGGCGGGCGAGGATCTCGGTCGGCGCCATCAAAGCGGACTGGAAGCCCGCCGCGGCAACGTCCGCCATGGCCAGCATGGCCACGACCGTCTTGCCCGCGCCCACGTCCCCTTGCAGCAAGCGCGTCATGCGCTCACCCGAGGCGAGGTCGCCGCGCACTTCGGAGAGGGAGCGAATCTGCGCGCCGGTGAGGTTCCACGGGAGGGCCTCTTCCAGCGCCTCGGAGACTGGCGCGGCCTTGATGACGGGCGCCGGGTGGGCGCGTCGTGAGGCCTTGCGCTGGGCCAGCGCCAGTTGGTGGGCGAGAAGCTCGTCGTAGGCCAACCTTCGCCGCGGGCGGGCGAGGGGACTCACGTCGGCTTCGCTCTGCGGGTTGTGGAGAAGGACGAGGGCGTCCCGCCAGCCGGGCAGTTTCTCGCGCTGGAGCCACGCGGGGTCGCCCCATTCGGGAAGATCGGGCGCGCGGTCGAGCGCCTCCAGCGCCAGCTTGCGGATGACGCGCGACGTAAGCCCGGCTGTGGCGGGATAGACGGTCTCGACCTGCGGGATTTCCTGCGCGCGTTCTGCATCCAGCAGGTAGTCAGGGTGGACGATCTGAATCTCGGAGCCAAAGCGGTCGATCTTGCCGCTGACGACGCGCACGGCGCCCTTGGGATTCTTCTGGATCAGATGCTCGCCGTGACCCTTGAACCAGACCAGCGTCAGAAACCCCGTGCCGTCGTAGCAGCGGATCTTCCATGGGAGGTCGCGGCGAGCGGGCTTCTGGTGCTGGTCGATGGTGACGACGAGGGTCTGGACCTCGCCCTCCCGCACCTGATCGACGGTTGTCACGGGCCGCCGCACGAGACCGCTAGGCGGCAAGAACAGGACATCGCGCACGATCGGCCCCGCGACCTTCTCCAGCAGGGGCGCGACGCGGCCGCCCACGCCTTTCAGCGTGGTGATGGGCGCAAAGAGCGGAAAAAGAATCTCCGGTCGCATCGCGCGGAGCATAGCTGGCGTTAGGCGAAGCGGCCCTCTATATCGGCGCGCTCCTATGGACGACACGCGGCTCAAGAAGCTCAAGTTCCGCGCCTGGCATCGCGGCTTTCGGGAAGCGGACCTGATTTTGGGCCCGTTCGCGGAGAGTCATGCCCAGTTGATGACGCCCGACGAGCTCGACGCCTTTGAGGCGCTGCTCGAAGAAAACGACCACGACATCTACGGCTGGATTGTCGGGCGCGAGCCGCCACCCCCTGAGCATCGGCGCATCATCGTACAGCTCCAGGCCTTCAAACCCGCGGGGCTGACCCATGGCGCATGACGGCGGCGGACGCGTGGTGACGGCCTCGGATCTGAAGAAGGTCGCCCAGGATGACGGCCGCCTCGACCTCGCCGGCGCGCCGGAGGGGTTTGACGCGCTGGTCATGGCCGACATCGCGCGGGCGAGGGGAGGGCTGACCGCATTCATCGCCCGCGACGGCTCGCGCGCCAGCGCCTTCATCGGCGCGCTGGGCTTCTTCGCGCCTGAGATCGAGGTGCTGTTCTTCCCCTCGTGGGACTGCCTGCCCTACGACCGCATCGGCCCCTCCGCGGGCGTGGCGGCGCAGCGGATGGCGACGCTGTCGCGGCTGGCCGAGGGCTTCGAGGGCAAGAAGCCGGTGATGCTGGTCACCGCCGCCGCGGCCGCTCTTCAGCGCGTGCCGGACCGGAAGGTGGTTCAGCGCGCCAGCTTCTCGGCCAAGCCCGGCCAGGACGTCGATATCAAGGACCTGGAGGCCTACTTCGCCGTCAACGGCTACGCTCGCGCCTCTACCGTGTCGGAGAAGGGCGAGTTCGCCATTCGAGGCGGGGTGATCGACGTGTTTCCGCCCGGCGCCGACGAGCCGGTGCGGCTGGATCTGTTCGGCGACACGCTGGAGAGCATCCGCGGCTTCGATCCGGAGACGCAGCGCTCCACCAGGCAGCTGAAGGAAATCGCCCTGCTGCCGGTCAGCGAGGCGCTGCTCGACAAGGACACCATCAGCCGCTTCCGCAAGGGCTACGTCGAGGCCTTCGGCGCGCCGGGCGAGGACCCGCTGTACGAAGCGGTGAGCGAGGGCGCGCGCCGCGCGGGACTCGAGCACTGGCTGCCGTTGCTCTACCCCAACATGGCGACGCTGTTCGATTACCTGCCGGATGGGGCGCTGGTCGGGATCGACCACCTGGCGGCCGAAGCGCGCGACGAGCGGCTGGCGATGATCGAGGACGCCTACGAGGCGCGCACCCAGGCCGACAAGAAGGCCTACTACCGCCCGCTGGAGCCCAAGGCGCTCTATCTTGACGCGAAGGAGTGGGAGAAGCGGCTGGGCGAGCGGCCGAACCGCCGCTTCACGCCCTTCCAGGCCGAGAACGCCATCGACATGGGCGCCAAGCTCGGCCGCACCTTCGTCGCCGAGCGCCAGCAGGACAGCGTCAACCTGTTCGAGGCGACCGCCGCCCACGCCACGAAGATGAGCCAAGCGGGCAAGCGCGTGTTGTTCGCCTCGTGGTCCGAGGGCTCATCGGAACGGCTGGGCCACATGCTGGCCGACCATGGGCTGGCGCGCGTGCCCTTCGCGCCCTACTGGCAGGCGGCCAAGGCGGCGGACCCGAAGGTCCCGCAACGGGTCGTGCTGCCGATCGAAAGCGGCTTCGAAACCGAGAACCTGGCCGTCATCTCCGAGACCGACATTCTCGGCGACCGGCTGGCGCGGCCACGCCGCAAGCGGCGGGCGGCGAACTTCCTGGCCGAGGCGTCGGCCCTCACGCCCGGCGACCTCGTCGTTCACATCGACCATGGCATCGGCCGCTACGAGGGCTTGAAGACACTGGAGGTGCAGGAGGCGCCGCACGACTGCCTGGAACTGCACTACTACGGCGAGTCCAAGCTCTACCTGCCGGTCGAGAACATCGACCTATTGACCCGCTACGGCGCCGAGAGCGAGGGGGTTCAACTCGACCGCCTCGGCGGCGCGGCCTGGCAGGCGCGCAAGGCGAGAGCCAAGGAACGCCTGCGCGAGATGGCCGAAGGGCTCATCCAGATCGCCGCCGCCCGGGCCCTCAAGTCCGTCGAGGAGACCGATCCGCCGCACGGCATCTTCGACGAGTTCTGCGCTCGCTTCCCCTACGAGGAGACGGACGACCAGCTGAACGCCATCGGCGATGTCTTGCAGGACCTTGGCCAAGGCCGGCCGATGGACCGGCTCATCTGCGGCGACGTCGGATTCGGCAAGACCGAGGTGGCCCTGCGCGCTGCCTTCGTGGTCGCCATGAGCGGCAAGCAGGTGGCGATTGTCTGCCCGACGACCCTGCTCGCCCGCCAGCACTACAAGACCTTCTCCGAGCGCTTCCAGGGCTGGCCGGTGAAGGTGCGCCGCCTGTCACGCCTCGTGCCCGCCAGGGAGGCGGCCGAGACCCGCGAGGGACTGGCGAACGGCGAGATCGAGATCGTGGTGGGGACCCACGCGATCCTCTCCAAGCAGGTCAGCTTCAAGGACCTCGGCATGGTCGTGGTCGACGAGGAGCAGCACTTCGGCGTCAAGCACAAGGAGCGGCTGAAGGAGCTGCGCGCCGACGTGCACGTGCTGACCCTGACCGCCACGCCCATTCCGCGCACCCTGCAGATGGCCCTGTCGGGCATCCGTGAGATGAGCATCATCGCGACCCCGCCGGTCGACCGGCTGGCGGTGCGGACCTACATCACCGCCTGGGATCCGGTGACCCTGCGCGAGGCGCTGCTGCGCGAGAAGTATCGCGGAGGCCAGGCCTACTTCGTCGTGCCGCGCATCAAGGACCTGCCCGATATCGAGCGCTTCCTGCGCGAGCAGGTCCCGGAGGTGAAGGTCGTCGTCGGGCACGGCCAGATGAGCGCCACCCAGCTCGAAGAGGTTATGGGCGCCTTCTACGACGGCCAGTACGACGTGCTGCTGTCGACCACGATCGTCGAGAGCGGGCTGGATATCCCGACCGCC
The DNA here is from genome assembly GCA_036376035.1 of Caulobacteraceae bacterium. Taxonomy (GTDB): domain Bacteria; phylum Pseudomonadota; class Alphaproteobacteria; order Caulobacterales; family Caulobacteraceae; genus Caulobacter. Next base: position 10,793 of record DASVBC010000008.1, read on the forward strand.
AACACCCTGATCATCCACCGGGCCGACATGTTCGGCCTGGCTCAGCTCTACCAGCTGCGCGGGCGCGTCGGGCGGGCCAAGACGCGCGCCTATGCCTATCTGACCACGCCGGCCGAGAAGCAGATCACCCTGTCGGCCGAGAAGCGGCTGAAGGTGCTGCAGTCGCTCGACAGCCTCGGCGCGGGATTCCAGCTGGCCAGCCACGACCTCGATATCCGGGGCGGCGGCAACCTGCTGGGCGACGAGCAGAGCGGCCACATCAAGGAGATAGGCGTCGAGCTTTACCAGCAGATGCTGGAGGACGCCGTGGCGGAGTTGCGCGCGCGCAAGGGTGACGAGGAAGCCCACGCCGACCGGTCCTGGTCGCCGCAGATCAACACCGGCGCGGCCGTGCTCATCCCTGAGGAGTATGTGCCGGATCTCAACGTCCGCCTGGCCCTGTACCGCCGCCTGTCCGAAGCCGAAAAGGTCGAGGACCGCGAGGCCATGGCCGCCGAACTGATCGACCGCTTTGGTCCACTGCCGCCGGAAGCCGGGCAACTCCTGAAGGTCGTCGCGATCAAAGGCCTGTGCCGCGAGGCCAACGTCTCCAAGATCGATGTCGGACCCAAGGGCGCCGTCGCCAGCTTTAAGGACGACACCTTCGCCAACCCCGGGGGGCTGATGGAGTTCATCGGCAAGAACATGGCCGTCTGGAAGGTGCGCCCGGACCAGAAGGTCGTCGTGAAGGGCGAGTGGGAAACCCCGGCCCAGCGCCTCGACGCCGCCGAGCGCATCCTCACGCAGCTGGCGAAGCTCGCGAAGGCCGCTTAAGCCGCCATCTCCAGCGCCTTGTCGATGGCCATGGCCAGGCGCTCGGGGGCCTCGGCGCCGGAGGCCGCGACCTTGCCGCCGAAGATCATGAAGGGCACGCCCGAGACGCCGGCGCGTACCGCCATCATGTGCTCGTGGCTGACGGCGTCCTTGTCGGCGCCTTCGCTCAGCAGCTTGAGGACGGCCAGGCGGTCCATGCCGTTGGCCTCTGCGATGTCGGCGAGCACCAGCGGGTCGCCGATATCCTTCAGCTCAGTGAAGTAGGCGCGTAGCACGGCCTCCAGCACCGGCTCCTGCAGGCCCTGGCCCTGCGCCCAGCGGATCAGGCGATGGGCGGCGTTGGTGTTGGGACTGATCGGAATGTCGGCGAGCTTGAGCTCGATACCGTCCTCGGCGGCGGCGTTGTTGAGCGCCTCCAGCATGGCGTCGCGGCGCACGGGATCGGCGAACTTGGCGGCCATGTAGGATCGGCGATCGACGCCTTCTTCCGGGATCGACGGATCGAGCTGATAGGGCCGCCAGACGACGGTCGCCTGAACATCAGGGCGAAGCGCGATGGCCTTCTCGAGCCGGCGCCAGCCGAGATAGCACCAGGGGCAGACCACGTCGGCGATGAAGTCGATTTGGAGGGGCTGGGTCACGGCCCCAGCATCGGTCAGACGGCGGCGCGCTGCAAGCTGAGCCCGGCGGCGCGGTCGAGCGCGTCGGCGGCGGTCTCGCCCGGTTCGATCTCCGCCACGCCGATCTCGAAGTCCACCACGAACGGTGACTTGCCCTCGCCGGAGTCGAAGGCGGTGCAGCCGATGACGGCGGTGATCCGCTCGGCGGCCAGACGCGCGGACGCGCCGGGCGTGGAGGGGAGGGCCAGCGCGAACACTTCGGCACTGAGGCGTGCGGCGGTGTCCTCGGCGCGCACCAGGCGGCCTACCATCGAACCGATCTGCGGGACCGCGCGATCCAGCCAGCCCCCGGCGCGCGCGGCGGCGATCTGGGGCGTCTCGGCGATCTTCAGCACGCAGACCGAGAGCTTGCGGTTGCGCTCGTGGGCCGCGCCGGCGAGGCGATTGAGGTGCTGGGCGAAGAGGTCGCGGGTGAACAGGCCCGTCGCGGCGTCCATCAGGCCCGAGGAGCGGGCCTTCTCCAGCGCCTGGCGGATGGCGTTCTGGCGGCGATAACTGCGGGCAAGTTCGATGACGCGGCGGGCGGTCTCGGTCTCCGCCGTCTGCGGGGAGGCGATGTCGGAGACGCCGCGGTGGAAGGCCTCTCCCATGGTGATGCGGCTGCCGTCGCCCAGATAAAGCAGGGTCGGCACATGGTAGAGGCGTGTGTTGCGCCGCATGCCGGTGGCGATCGACATCGCCTCGTTCTCGTTCGCCCCGGCCCACAGGACCACGGCGTCGAACGGGCGCTCATGCAGGTAGTCGAAGGCGGTATAGGCGGTGAAGGCGCCTACGACTTCCGCGCGCTGGCCGAGCGAGTAGGAGAAGGCCAGGAACTGGGGCGCCGGCTCACCGATGGCCAGGACGCGCAGCGGTGTCGCCGTGGGCTCGGGCAGCTCCAGCACGCGCCCGCGTTCGGCGAAGGTTTCGCGGCGAAGCTCGAACTCCTCCTCGGCGACGGCGGCGCGGACCAGGGAGGCCATGCGCAAGGCGGCCTGCGCCGGGTGCAGCGGCGCGCCGAGCGTCAGGTCGACGCCCGGGAGAACGCCGCCCGGCTGACCGACCGCAATGACCGGCAGCCGGCGGGGGAAGCTGGCGTCCTTCAGCCGTTGGGGGATCTCGGCGAACTCCTCGCCTGGAGCGAGATCGACGATGACGCCTTCGATGCTGCGGTCACTGACGGCGGCGACGGCTGCTGAAGCGCCCCGCGCGCAGACAGCGGGCCAGCCGAGCTTGGTCAGCCCCTCGGCGAGCGGCCCAATCAGGAATTCGTCGCGCGTAACGATAAGAAGTCGCGGCTCAACAGACACCACTGCCCCCGGGCAAACATCGGAAGTTGAAGAATCGCACGTACATGCCTTCGCAATCCCTAACGCGGGCGCGCTTGCGTGACCGAACGTCAGCGCGGTTAGCTGGCGGCGAACAAGGGTGAGGAACGCGTGATGGGCAAGGGACCGCTTTCGGGGCTGAAGGTGCTGGAGTTCGCCGGGATCGGGCCGGGCCCTTTCTGCGGCATGCTGTTGAGCGACCTGGGCGCCGACGTCGTGCGTATCGACCGCAAGGGCTCGGGCCGCTCCTCGCCGGCGGACATCACCGCGCGGGGTCGCCGCTCGGTGGCGCTGGACCTGAAGAACCCGCAGGCCGTCGAGACCTGCCTCAAGCTGATGGAGACCGCCGACGCGGTGTTCGAGGGCTTCCGCCCCGGCGTGATGGAGCGGCTGGGGCTTGGCCCTGAGGTGGCGCTGAAGCGCAATCCGAAGCTGGTGTACGGCCGCATGACCGGTTGGGGGCAGTTTGGGCCCTACGCCAAGGCCGCGGGCCACGACATGAACTACATCGCCATCACCGGCGCGCTGCACGCCATCGGCACGAGCGAAAAGCCGGTGCCGCCGCTGAACCTGGTCGGCGATTTCGGGGGCGGGGCGCTGTACCTGGCGTTCGGGCTGCTGGCGGGCGTGATCCAGGCCCGGGAGACGGGGCAGGGCCAGGTCATCGACTGCGCCATGAGCGACGGGGCGGCCTCGTTGATGGCCATGTTCTACGGCTTCAAGGCGATGGGCATGTGGAGGGACGAGCGGCGCAGCAACCTGCTCGACGGCGGCGCCCACTTCTACGACACCTACCAGTGCTCCGACGGCAAGTGGATTTCGATCGGATCCATCGAGCCTCAGTTCTACGCGCTGCTTCTTGAAAAGACCGGGATTTCTGACCCCGAGTTCAAGAACCAGATGAGCCGCGATCACTGGCCGGCGCTGCGCGAGAAGCTGGCTGCGGTGATTGCGACCAAGAGCCAGGCCGATTGGTGCGCGATCATGGACGCCACCGATGTCTGCTTCGCCCCGGTCCTCGACCTCGACGAGGCGCCGCGCCACCCGCACAACGTCGAGCGCCAGACCTTCGTCGAGCTGGCCGGCGTGGTGCAGCCGGCGCCGGCGCCCAGGTTCTCGGCGACCCCTGGCGAGATCCAGGGCCCGCCGCCCGGGATTGGCGCGCACAACGACCAGGCGCTGGCCGACTGGGGCTTTTCCGGATCGGACATCGAAGCCCTGAAAGGCTCCGGGGCGCTCTAGGCTACCAGCCGCGCGTGTCGGCGACCGGGTCGGCGACGCGGTAGTAGCCGTATCCGGACCAGGCGTCCGGGCTATCGCAGACAAAATCCGCCTCCCAGGCCGAGGCCTTTCCGGATTCGATGTCCACGAACTCGCCGCTGTCGTCGCGGGCGATGAAGCCTCGATTGTCGCCGTAGAAGACGCGGCTCTTCTCGTAGAGCTCGCCCATGAGGCAATCGATTTCGGCGTCGAACACCTCGTAGCGGATCTGCTGGCCGTCGTCCGTGGTCCAGGTGCTCGAATAGACGAACATGCCGCGGTAGGCGGCGTAACCCTCGTCGTCCACCGAGACGGAGTCGGCGTCGATGTAGAGGCCCTTGTTCTCGGTCGTCGAGCCGAGCTTCCACCAGGTTTCGGCCTGGGCGGCGGCGGGCGACAGAAGCAGGGAAAGGACGAACGCGGCACAGGGTAACGGTCGCATGGCGCGGCTCCCCAAAAGCGCAAGCTGGACGATAACATTGTTCGTCGACTTGCCGCCCCATTTCGTTCAGCCACGGTTCAGCGGCGGGGTCTCACATTCGGCGCGTGGGTGGTCGTCACGCTCTCCCGTCCCTCGATAGTGGCGGCCGCCAACCAGGTTGATGGCAAGGTCATCCTGGCGGCGCGTCGTGTCCTCACACGGCGCGCCGTTGCCATTTTGGGGACCTCGGCGCAGGTTCCGCGCATGCCTGAGTCCCGGTTTCGAGAGTTCGACCCCCTGTATCTGACGCGTGAGGCGCTGCGGGTGGTGGGGCGGGCGCTGACCCGTATGTGGGGGCGCGACGTGATGCTCTACACGGGCGGCGTCTCCTTCTTCGTCATGCTCGCGGTGTTTCCGGGACTGGCGATCGCCATTGGCCTCTACAGCCTGCTGACGGATCCCACGCAGGTGGCCCATCAGATGGAGGGGCTGACGACCGTGATCCCCGTCGCGGCCCAGGGCATCGTGACCGAGGAGATGGCGCGGCTGGCGCGGACGCCGGACGTGGCGGTTTCGGCGCAGAGCCTGCTGGCCATCATCATCGGCGGCTACGCGGCGCACCGGGGCTTCAAGGCGCTGCTGGCGGGGCTCTCCTTCATCCACGACGAGGATAACCCCCACGGCTTCTTCGCCTTCAACCTGATGGCGCTGGTGGTGCTGGTGGCGGCGATGGTGCTGGCGGGGGCGGTGGCGACGGGGTTCATCGTGTTCCGCGTCCTGGCCGAGACTTTGAATCTCAAGCCGCTGGCCGGCATCCCCTGGCTGTTCAGCGAGTGGACCTGGACCACGGCGGGGCTGATCCTGGCCATCACGCTGATCTACCGCTTCGCCATGTCGCGCGAGCCCGTGGCCTGGCGAGCCTCGACGGTCGGCGGGGCGGCGGCGACGGGGCTGTTCCTGTTCGCCTCGTGGCTGTGCGCCATCTACGTGGATGACATCGTCGAGCTGGGGGCCACCTACGGGTCCGTGGCCACGGTCGTGATCTTCCTCATCTGGCTGTCGTGGAGCGTGAACGCGTTCTTCTTTGGCGGGGCGCTGGCGACGGAGGTGGAGATTGCGCTGAAGGCGGCCCGGCCAAAGCTGATCCAGGATCTGCGCGGCGAGCGGCCTATCTCCGCCGGACCAGGAAGCTAAGCCAGCCGCCCTCCTCGGACGCCTCGACCAGCTGGTGACCGGTTTCGCTGGCGAAGTGGGGTACGTCGATCTTCGCCATGGGGTCGTCGGCCAGCAGGCGCACGAGCTTCGCGCTCTCCAGCGCCCGCCGCAGCCGCAGCGTCGGGACCGGGCAGCGATGGCCCCGCGCGTCGATGACAAGCGCCTCCACCGCAACGCCTTCCGAATCAACGCGTTCTGCCCCGGTATCGGAGGAGATTCCCATGGCGCCCCGTCCCACCTGGCAAGGCCACCTGCGACTGTCGCTGGTGACGTGTCCCGTGGCTCTCTACACCGCCACGCAGGCGACGGGCGATGTGCATTTCAACCTTTTGCACAAGGACACCCACAATCGAATCAAGATGGTCACCACCGATCCGGAGTTGGGTCCGGTGGACCGTTCCGACCTCGTCAAAGGCTACGAGTACGAGAAGGGCCAGTACGTCATCGTCACGCCCGAGGAGATCGATGCGGTGCGGCTGGAGAGCACCAAGACCATCGACATCGAGCGCTTCGTCGACGCCTCCGAGATCGACCGCCTCTACTGGAACGCGCCCTACTTCCTCACGCCCGATGGCAAGCTGGCCATCGAGGCCTTCACGGTCATCCGCGAGGCCATGGAGCGGACCGGCAAGGTGGCGCTCGGCCGGGTGGTGATGCACCAGCGCGAGCGGCTGGTGGCGCTGGAGCCGCGCGACAACGGCCTGGTGGCCTACACGCTGCGCAGCCACGACGAGGTCCGGAAGCCCGAAGAGTTCTTCGAGGACATCCCCGACCACAGGCCGGACGAGCAGATGGTCGCCATCGCCGAGAAGATCATCGAACAACAGTCCGGCCCCTTCGATCCGTCCGAGTTCACCGACCGCTACGAGGACGCCCTGCGGGCGCTGATCGAGCAGAAGAAGAAGGGCAAGGGCGCCATCGCCTCCGTGGAGGAGCCCAGGGACACCAACGTCGTGGACCTGATGGAGGCGCTGCGCCGCAGTCTCGGCCAAAGCGGCGGCTCCGAACGGCGCAAGCCCGCGACGCGCAAGCCCGCGGCGGGCTCCAAGTCGGCCAAGAAGGCGCCCGCCAGGAAGGCCGCGCCGAAGAAGAAGTCGGCCTAAGGGTCGAGAGTCTCCGGTTGAACCAGTGTGTTCGCACGCGCGCAGGCGTGGGGACGGGCGCGTGGGCGCGCGCGGGGGCGCACGCGGGGGCGCACGTACGCGTAGTCGAGGGGCGGGCGAGGCGTTGAGGCGTCATCCGCCAAGTTTACCGCCGGTCCGGAAGGGCGAGGATAAGCCGGGCAGGCGAGGGGGCAGGTGTATCGCTTTGTATCCGAAGAACATGTCACCTTCTCCCCTCGCGGGAGAAGGTGGTTGAGAGGGCGGTGCGCCCCCTCATCCGTCGGCCTTCGGCCGCCACCTTCTCCCGCGAGGGGAGAAGGGATCAAGCGTCGACCTTAGGCCGCGATCTTGAATTTGCCGAACTTGGCGATGGCGGCCTCGAGGGGGACTTCGCTGTCGCAGTAGTCGCGCCAGGCCTTCGTCTTCTTGAGGAGGGCGGGGGCGGTGCGGAGGGTCCACTTCTTGGGGTCGAGGCCTGGCTTTACGTCCTTCCATTCGATGGGGAAGGAGACGGGGGCGCCGTCACGGCCTCTCGGGGAGAGGGGGGCGACGGCGGTCGAGAGGCGGTCGTTGCGCAGGTAGTCGAGGAAAATGCGGCCGCCGCGGACCTTCTTGGCCATGTTGATGGTGTAGCGCTCGGGGCTGTCGGCGGCCATGCGGGCGCAAAGCTCGCGGGCGAAGCCCTTGGCGGTGGGCCAGTCGAGCGACTTCTTCGGTTTGGCGAGAGGGGTGACAACGTGCAGGCCCTTGCCGCCCGTTGTCTTCACAAAGGCAACCAAACCAAGGGCTTCGAGACGTTCCTTCACCTCGTGCGCGGCCTCGATCACGCGCCCAAAGCCGAGCTCCTCGTCAGGGTCGAGGTCGAAGATCAGGCGACCGGGCGTCATCTGATCGTTGGGCTGGTTGTTCCAGGGGTGGATTTCCAGGGCGCTGACCTGGGCCAGCGCGATCAGGCCCTCGACGCGGTCGATCTGCATGTAGGGCTTGTGGTCGCCATAGACGTCGACCTGGCGGATCAGGGCCGATGCGCCCTTGCCGGCGTGGCGCTGGAAGAACCGCTCGCCGCCAACGCCTTCGGGGAAGCGGATGATGGAGATGGGGCGGCCCTTGATGTGGTCCAGCATCCAGGGGCCGACGGCCTCGTAGTAGCGGGCGAGGTCGAGCTTGGTGATGCCCTCGTCCGGCCAAAGCAGCTTGTCAGGGCTCGAGATGGTGACGCCCATGACGACATTGCTGGATTTGTCCGCCGTCCTGGCCGCCGTCCTGGGCTTCGGATCGGCTTTCGTGGGCGCGTAGTCGTCGACGACTTCGGCGGCGGGTTTGTCTTCGCGCAGGCCCTTGAAGGCGGCCTGGCGGACGTTGCCGTCGCCGGTAAAGCCGGCGAACTCGATTTCGGCGACGAGTTGCGGCTTCACCCAGTGGATGCCGGCGCTCTTCTTTGGCGAGCCGACCTCGAAGGGTGACTTGTCGACCTCCAGCGGCCTGAGGCGCTTCTGGAGGTCCGGCAGGTTGTTCCTGTTGAAGCCCGTGCCCACGCGGCCGGCATGGACGAGCTTGCCGTCGCGGTGGACGCCGACAATCAGCGAGCGGAAGGCGTCGCCCGTGGTCGTCCAGCCGCCGATGACGACTTCCTCGCCCGCGCGGCACTTGGATTTGACCCAGGTGTCGCCCCGGCCGGAGCGGTAGGGGGCGTCGAGCTTCTTGGAGATGATCCCCTCCAGGTCCATGCGGCAGGCCGACTGCAGCACCGCATCGCCCGCCGTCACGAAGTGATCGACGTAGCGCAGCCGCTCGGCCCTGGCGTCGGCATAGGTCTCCAGCAAAGCTTTCAGGCGCGCCTTGCGCTCGCTCAACGGCCGCCGGCGCAGGTCCTCGCCCTCGGCGAACAGCAGGTCGAAGACGAAGAAGACCAGGGCGCCCGTCTTGCCCGACGACAGCGCCGCCTGGAGCCCCGCGAAGTCGGGAGAGCCGTTTTCGTTCAGCGCCACCACCTCGCCGTCGATCAGGCAGTCGGGGAGGGCGCGCCCCTCGGCGACGATCTCCTTGAACTTGGCCGACCAGTCGAGACCCTTGCGGGTCTTCAGGGTGGCGGCGCCGGCCTCGATGCGCATCTGCATGCGATAGCCGTCGAACTTGATCTCGTGCGCCCAGCCGCCGCCGGGGGGCGGGTGGTCGACGAGCTTGGCCAGCTGTGGCTCGATGAAGCCGGGGATGCCGACGGGGGCGGCCTTCTTCTTCGGCCGGGCGGCGGCCTTGGCCTTGGGCGCATCGTGTTTGATGGCCTCTTCCTCACCGCTGTCCTCGGGGTTGCGGTCGGAGTTCCAGACGGCGCCGGCCTTGAAGCGGGTCTTCATGATGAAGGGGGTGGGGGCCTTGCCCTTGCCGGCGGCGATCTCTTCCATCGTGCGGCCGGAGGCGACGGAGGTGGTGTTTTCGCGCACCAGCACGTCCTCCTCGTCCTCGCGCTCGGTCCCGTCGCGGTGCTTGATGAGGAGCCAGTTGTCGCGCTTTTCGCGCTCGCGGCGGGCCATGCGGACAAGGACCCAGCCGCCCTGCATCCGCTCGCCGTCGAAGCGGACTTTCAGCTCGCCCTTCTTCAGGCCCCTGGCGATGTCGAAGCCGTCCTCCGGCTCCCAGTAGCCGCGGTCCCACAGCATGACCGTGCCGCCGCCGTACTGGCCCTTGGGGATGGTCCCTTCGAAGTCCCCGTAATCGAGGGGGTGGTCCTCGACCTCCACGGCCAGGCGCCGGTCGTGCGGATCGAGCGAAGGACCCTTGGTCACCGCCCACGACAGGAACACCCCCTCCCACTCCAGCCGCAGGTCGTAGTGCAGGCGGGTGGCGGCGTGCTTCTGGATGACGAAGCGCAGGCGTTTGGACTTGGGGACGGGCTTCTTTCCGCTCGGCTCGGCGGTGACGCCGAAGTCGCGCATCGACTGGTACTTCTTGAGCGTGCGGGCCATGCCAGCGAAATCCTCGGCGGCGGCGGGGAGTTCCTTGCGCCCTTGACGGCGGCGAAGTTCGGATACCACTGTTCGGCCAAGTCTTCGCGGGGGCGGCAGACCAGATTTATTTCAGTGCCGGGCGTCGCCCCTTGTCACCAAACAAGGAGGATCAGTGATGCCCAGATTTCAAATCCGCGCGCTGGCCTTCGCCGCGCTTGTTGTCGTCATGCCGGGGAGCGCCCTGGCCGACGGAGTCGATGACCTGATGCGCTCGATCCGCGCCGACGTGCTGGAGATGGACGACATCGGCAAGGCGCGCGACGAACTCGTCCAGCAGAACGTCAACGACATGGCCGCCTACGACGCGATCAAGTCGAGCTACGACACCCAGATGGCCGAAGCCCAGTCGATGAAGGCGCAGTGGGACGCACAGGTGGAGAAGCGCTATGCGGCCTTCGACGGCATGATCGACAACTGGAACCACCAGTGCGGGGTGACCTACGTAGGGGAGCTGGACGAAGCCGCCTACAACACCTGCGCGTCGCTTAAAGCCGACCTCGACCCCTATGTGACGCAGGGCCGGGCCGCCATCGAGGCCGACGATACCCAGTGGTACGCCTCGGTCATGGGGCCGGAGGTCAAGATCCTGGAGCGGCAGGCGGACGGGATGGACGACTACGCCGCCAAGATGAAGGCGCGGTTCGAACAGACAAATGCGATGGACGACCGCCTGCGCGTGCTGCGCTCACACGTCGTGCAGCAACTCTCGGGCCTGGGGGAGGCGTGCAAGGGCGCGACCTCGATAGAGGCGGTCAAATACTGCCACGCCATCGACTGGGACGGCGCCCGCGCGGGACTGCCGACCATCGAAGAGATCGCGCCCATCGCCCGCCTGTGGCCAGGCTGATCACCCGCCTAGAGCGCCGGCGCGCGCGCTGTTATAGGGGCGCGCCGGACAGGTGGCCGAGTGGTTTAAGGCAGCGGTCTTGAAAACCGCCGTGGGTGAGAGCCCACCGTGGGTTCGAATCCCACCCTGTCCGCCACCTTGCGGCTGGAGCGGCGTTTGCTCGCCATGAGCGTCATCGGATGGCTGGTGGATGAGGCGGAGCGGCCGGGGCTGCTGGCGCGATTCTCGCCGGTCTATGACAAGACCATCGCCCACCATGTGACGTTGCAATCGGGCCTGCCAGACGACGCGCCGCCGCCGCCGAACGTGCGCTGTGAGATCGTCGGGGAAGCGGACGACGGGAAGGGCGTGCAGGCGATGGTGGTGGAGATCGACGGGACCACCGACCGCCCCGACGGCTCGACCTATCACATCACCTGGTCGCTGGCGGACGGGCGGCAGGCCAGAGAAAGCAACGATGTCATCGCCGCCCACGGCTGGACGCCGGTGGCGCGCACGCCGGTGCGGCTGATCCCCGGCAGGTTCCAGAGCACCTGAGGTCGGCGGGCGTGGTTAACCAAGTCTGAAGACTTGGGGCGGAGCATCGTGGGCGATGCGAACAAACAGCCTCATCGCCGCCTTGCTGGGATGCGCCGCTCTGGCCGCCTGCGCCAGCGCGCCCGAGCCGCCGCCGGCGGGCACGGTGATGGGGACGATGCGGCCCTACAAGATCGGCGGGAGGACCTACACGCCGCGCTACGACCCGGACTACGAGGAGACGGGGCTGGCGTCGTGGTACGGGCCCGGCCACCACGGCAAGCCGACCGCCGATGGCGAGCGGTTCGACCAGAATGAGGTGTCGGCCGCCCACAAGACCCTGCCGCTGCCGTCCATCGTCGAGGTGAAGAACCTGGAGAACGGCAAGAAGATCAGGGTGCGCGTCAACGACCGGGGGCCCTTTGTCGATGGGCGGATCATCGACCTGTCAAAAGAAGCGGCCGAGCAGCTGGGCATGCTGCAAAGGGGCGTCGCCAAGGTGCGGGTGAAGTATCTCGGTCCCGCCGAGCGCAAGGGCGTGAAGGTCGCCCGCCGATAGCTGGACAAGCGCGGTGAACCGTCCGATTGAGGACGGGTGAGGCACGGACGGTTCATCACCCTGGAAGGCGGGGAGGGGGCGGGGAAATCCACCCAGCAGAACCGCCTCGTCGCGCGTCTGGCCGAGCTGGGCCACGAGGTGATCGCCACGCGCGAGCCGGGCGGCTCCGAGGGCGGAGAGGCTATTCGGGAATTGCTGGTCAACGGTCCGCCGGACCGCTGGAGCGCGGTGACCGAGGTGCTGCTGATGAACGCCGCGCGGCGCGATCACCTGGAGCGGCGGATACGGCCGGCGCTGGCGCGCGGGGCCTATGTGGTGTGCGACCGGTTCGCCGACTCGACGCGGGCCTATCAGGGCGCGGGCGGCGAGGCGGACATGGAGCTGATCCGCGCCGTGGAGCACTTCGTGGTCGAGGGGACCAGGCCCGACTTGACGCTGATCCTCGATTTGCCGGTGGAGGATGGGCTGAAGCGGGCGGCCCATCGCGGCGGCGGCGAGGCGCGGTTCGAGGCCAAGGGGACCGAGTTTCACCAGAAGCTGCGGGCGGGGTTCCTTGAGATCGCGGCGGCGGAGCCGGAGCGGTGCGTGGTGGTCGATGCGAGGCTCCCGCCCGATGAGGTTTCCGAGCTGATCTGGGCCGTCGTGCTGGAGCGGCTGGCGCCATGAGCGAGGCGCCGCTGCATCCCCGCGATGTCTATGAGGCGCAGGGACTGGAGGGGCCGGAGGCGGCGTTCCAGGCGGCGCTGGACCGGGGCCGGTTGCACCACGCCTGGCTGCTGACCGGGCCTGAGGGCGTGGGCAAGGCGACCTTCGCCTATCGGGTGGCGCGGCGGCTGCTGGGGGCCGCGGCCGATCCGGCGCTGGGGGTGCTGGACTCAAAGGTGGACGATCCGGTCAGCCGGCAGGTGGCGGCGCGCTCCCACCCCGACCTGATGGTGCTGGAGCGCGAGACCGACGACGGCAAGACGCGCAAGGGCATCCCGGTGGACGAGGCGCGGCGGCTGCCGGAGTTCTTCTCCCAGAGCCCGGCGACCTCGCCCTATCGGGTGGCGATCATCGACGCGGTCGACGACCTGAACGTCAATGCCGCCAACGCGGTGCTGAAGACGCTGGAGGAGCCGCCGGCGCGGGGCGTGCTGCTGCTGGTCAGCCATGCGCCGGGCAAGCTGCTCCCGACGATCCGCTCGCGTTGCCGGCGGCTGGCGTTTTCGCCGCTGGCCGAGGACCAGGTCGCCGCGATCCTGCGGGAGCGCGAGGGGCTGGACGCCGAAAGCGCGATCCGCCTGGCGCGGATGAGCAAGGGCGCGCCGGGGCTGGCGATCAGCCTGGCGGCGGCGGGGGCGCTGGAGGTGGAGGACGCCGCGCACGAGATCCTGAGGAGCCTGCCGAACGCCGACAACGCCGCGCTGCTGTCCATCGCCGACAAGTTCCGGGGCGCCGAGGGGCAGGCGAGGTTCGAGCTGCTGTTCGACCGGCTGGCCGAGCAGGTGCACGCCATGGCCGTGCGCGACGCGGCCGGCGGGGAGGGGGCCCGGCTAGACCGCTGGGCGGCGGCCTGGGAGACGCTGACGCGCCTGCCCATCGAGGCGGAGGCGCTGAACCTCGACCGCGCCGACGTCTTCTGGACCGCCATGCGCGAGCTGAGGGCCGCGGCCGCCTGATGCTGATCGACAGCCACGTCAACCTGCACCACCCCGACTATGCCGAGGACCGCGAGGCGGTGATCGCCCGGGCGCGGGAGGCCGGGGTGAAGCTGATGGTCACCATCTGCGACAAGGTCTCGAACTTCGAGGACGTCCATGCCGTCGCCATGGCGCATGACGACATCTGGGCGACCGTCGGCACGCACCCGCATTATTCGCAGGAAAATCCACAGCTTGATGCCGATGAGCTCGTGCGGCTGGCGGAGCGGCCGAAGGTGGTGGGGATCGGCGAATGCGGGCTCGACTTCCACTACGACTGGAGCCCGCGCGAGGTGCAGGCGGCGGTGTTTCGCCAGCATGTGGAGGCGGCGCGGCGCACGGGCCTGCCGCTGGTGGTCCACACCCGCGAGGCCGACGAGGTGATGGGCGCGATCCTGGAGGAGGAGCACGCCCGCGGCCCGTTCAAGCTGCTGATGCATTGCTACACCAGCGGCGCTGAGCTGGCGCGCAAGGCGGCAGCCATGGGGGCGTTCTTTTCGGTATCGGGGATCGCGACCTTCAAGGCGGCCGAGGAGGTGAGGGCGGTGATCGCCGAGATGCCGGCCGACCGGATCATGCTGGAGACGGACTGCCCCTACCTCGCCCCGGTGCCGATGCGGGGGCGGCGCAACGAGCCGGCCTTCCTGCCGCATATCCTTGAAAAGCTGGCGCAAATTCGCGGCTGGAGCGCGGAGGAGGCGGAGCAGCGCACCGAAGACGCCTTCTTCGCCTGTTTCGACCGGATCGCCCGCCCGTGAGCACGCTGGAGTTCACCATCCTGGGCTGCGGCTCATCCGGCGGCGTGCCGAGGGCGGACGGGGACTGGGGCGCCTGCGACCCGGCCGAGCCGAAGAACCGGCGGCGGCGCTGCTCGCTGCTGGTGAGGCGCAAGGGCGCGGACCCGGCGCATGAGACGACGATCGTGGTCGACACCTCGCCCGATCTTCGCGAGCAGATGATCGATGCGCGGGTGAAGCGGATCGACGCGGTGCTGTTCACCCACGACCACGCCGACCAGGCGCACGGCATCGACGACATCCGGGCCTTCTTCCTGCGCCAGCGGGCGCAGATCCCGACGCACATGGACGCGGCGACTTTCGCCAGCCTTTCCAACCGGTTCGGCTACATCTTTGAGCCAGCCGGCGGCTATCCGGCGATCTGCGAGCCGCATGTGATCCCGGACCACGGGACGGCGTGGACGGTGCAGGGGCCCAACGGCGCCGTGCCGGTCGTGACCTTCGACCAGGACCATGGCGGCATCCGCTCGGTCGGCTACCGGTTCGGCGACGTCGCATACTCACCGGATGTGCGCGACATTCCCGAGGCGTCGTTCGCGGCGCTGGACGGGCTGGACCTGTGGATCGTCGATGCGCTGCGCTTCACGCCGCATCCGACCCATGCGCACCTGGAGAAGACGCTCGGGTGGATCGAGCGGGTCAGGCCGCGCCGGGCGGTGCTGACGAACATGCACATCGACATGGATTACAATGACTTGCGGGGACGACTTCCGGCTGGGGTAGAGCCGGCGTATGACGGGATGGTGCTGGAATGGCCGATGGACTGACGAGCCTTAGCCGATCCCTGAATGGCTCGGTTGCGCTGGTGACGGGCGCGGGCAGCGGCATGGGCGCGGCGACGGCGCGGGTGTTCGCGGCCGAGGGCGCCAAGGTCGCCGTCACCGACGTTAACCATGACGCCGCCGAGGCGGTGGCGCAGGCCATCCGCGATGACGGCGGTGAGGCTTTCGCCTGGGCGCTCGATGTAGGGAAAGGCGAAGATATTCAGCGGGTTGTCGCCGAGGTCGCAGAGCGGTTCGGCGGGCTGGACGCGCTGGTCAACAACGCGGGGATCTCGGTTTTCAAGCCGATCGGCGAGGACGACTACGATGCCGCCTGGGATCGGGCGCTGGCGGTGATGCTGACCGGGACGCAGCGGATGATCCGCGCCGCGCTGCCGCACCTGAAGCGCTCCAAAGCGCCGAGGATCGTCAATATCGCGTCCACCGAGGCGCTGGGCGCGACGGCCGGCCACAGCGCCTACAGCGCCGCCAAGGCCGGGATCACGGGGCTGACACGCTCGCTGGCCGTAGAGCTGGGCCGTGAAGGGATCACCGTGAACTGCATCTGTCCGGGCCCGATCAACACCGGCATGACCGAGGGCGTGCCCGACGAGCACAAGGCCATCTACGCCAGGCGGCGCACGGCGCTGGGCCGCTACGGCGAGCCTGAAGAGGTGGCGCACATCACCGTCAGCCTGTGCCTGCCGGCCGCGAGCTACATCACAGGGGTCACGATCCCGGTCGACGGCGGCCTGATGGCTCGAAACGCCTAGTTATTATTGCTGATAATCTTCCTTAGGCGCAACATTGATCCGGCAGCCGAGGTCAGCCAAAGCGCCTCACCCCGCTCATTTCGGCCATCTCTTCGGGCGTCGGCGGCTCCCACATCTGTTCGATGAAGTCGAACATCGACCGCGTCACTTCCAGTCGGAAGGTTTCGCCGCGCTCGGCGTTGCGCTGTTCGACGCGCCGCCAGCGTTCCTCAGCGTCGATGTCGAGCCAGTGCAGGACGACCGGCAGGCCCGCCTCTCGCGCCAGGTCGGCGAACTTCTTGCGATGGTCAGCGCGCGTCAGGCCACAATCGATGACGGCGCCGACCCCGCGGCGCGCGGCTTCCAGCGCGACCTGCCACATCACGGCCTCGCAGCGGTTGATGCGCTCCATCATCCAGGCGAACTCGATGGGCTGCGGCTGGTCGGCCTCGAACAGGCTCGTCATCCACTCGTCGATGGAGAGCCGAACCGCCCGCTCCTGCTCGGCCAGCTTCATCGCGAAAGTCGTCTTGCCCGCGCCGGTCGAGCCGGCGACCAGATGGATGACAGGTCCATGAGTCATGGCGCGATCATAACGGGGCTGGATCGGCTGACCATAACGCCGGTTTCACTTGCAAGGCCTTCGCGGGCGAGATCAGATCGCCGGCAGAGTCTTACAACTGTTTGAGCCGGTGGCATGACAACGACAGCGCGACGACCGTTCGGGATTTTGGCGGCGTTCGCCGGTCCCAGCCTTCCTCTGGCGGCGCTCGGGCTGCCGCTCGTCGTCTTCCTGCCTGAGTACTATTCGAACGCGCTTGGCCTGCCGCTCGCGGCCGTGGGCGCGGCGTTCATGGGCGTTCGGCTGCTCGACATCCTGTTCGACCCCGTCATGGGCGGGATCATGGACCGCACGCGCTCGCGATTTGGGCGGTTCAGGCCGTGGCTCGCGATCGGGGCCCCTCTCCTCATGCTGGCCAGCTACATGCTGTTCATGGCCAGGCCCGGCGTGGGCGTCGGCTATCTGTGGACCTGGCTGATCGTCGTCTATGCGGGGCTGTCGATCTGCGTGCTGGCCCACACCGCCTGGGCTTCCGTGCTGGAGTCCGACTACAACCAGCGGAGCCGCGTTTATGCCTGGTGGCAGGGGGGCAACGTGATCGGCATGATCCTGGTGCTGATCCTGCCCCCCATCCTGGAGAACGCGGTCGGGGGCGGCCACGCGGCCGGGGTCCAGTCGATGGGCTGGTTCATCATCATCCTGCTCCCGCTGACCATCGGCGCGGCGCTGGCGAGGGTGCCCGAGCCGCTGGCGCCGGTGGAGCGTCATCGGGCGGGCCTTCGCGAATATGCGGGGCTGCTCAAGCGGCCGACGGTGCGGCGGATCCTGATCGCCGATCTGTTGCTCGGTCTCGCGCCCGGGATCACCGGGGCCCTGTTCTTCTTCTACTTCGAGCGGGTGAAGGACTTCGACAAGGCGCAGGCGGGGATCCTGCTGCTGATCTACTTCCTCTCGGCGCTGGTCTGCGCGCCGATCTGGACGAAGCTCGCCCGGCGCATCGGCAAGCACAAGGCGCTGACGGTCGCGGGCATAACCTACGCCGTCGTGCAGGGGCTGATCGTCATCATGCCGCCGGGCAACTTCTGGCTCGCCGTGCCGGGGCTGATCCTCGGCGGGCTCCCCTACTCCGCCGGCCCCTTCCTGCTGCGCTCGATGCTGGCCGATGTGGGCGATGAGGAGCGTCTGGCGAGCGGCGCGGACCGCACGGGCCTGCTCTACGCCATCCTCGCGGGCACGGCGAAGGTCGGCTACGCGCTGGCCGTCGGCATCACCTTCGTGGCGCTCGACAAGCTGGGCTTCAACGCCCAGGGCGCGGGCGATCCGCAGGCAGGGATCGCGGGCTTGCAGGCGCTGTTCGCGTTTGCGCCGGCGGCGCTTGGACTGCTCGCGGCGTGGGTCTGCTTCGGCTATCCGTTGGACGCCGCGCGCCACGCCGAGATTCGCGAGCAGCTGGCCCTGCGCGACGGCGGGCCGCCGCCAACGACCGACCTGGAGCCCGATGCCGTCCACGTCCCAGCCCAGTAGTGATTTGGCCAGTAGCGCCGACCACCCGATCTTTCGCCTGCTGGAGGTGATGGCGAAGCTGCGCGACCCGAACGGGGGGTGTCCGTGGGATGTCGAGCAGACCTTCGCCACCATCGCCCCCTACACCATTGAGGAGGCCTATGAGGTCGCCGACGCCATCGAGCGCGGCGACATGGGCGAGCTGCGCGAGGAGCTGGGCGACCTGCTGCTGCAGGTGGTCTTCCACGCGCAGATGGCCAGGGAGGAAGGCGCCTTCGACTCCGCGGGGGTGGCGCAGGCGATTTCCGACAAGCTGGTCCGGCGCCACCCGCATGTGTTCGGCGATGTGGGTCATCGCGCGTCCGATGAGCAGACGGTGGCCTGGGAGGCCATCAAGAAGGACGAGCGGGCGGCCAAGGAAAAGCACGGGGTGCTGGATGATGTGCCGGTGGGCCTGCCCGCCCTCACCCGGGCGGTGAAGCTGACCAGGCGGGCGGCCCGCGTCGGCTTCGACTGGCCGTCCACGCGCGAGGTGATGGACAAGCTGGCCGAGGAAACCGCCGAATTGCAGGCCGAGATCGATGCGGGGGATGCGGCGAAGGCCCGCGAGGAGCTGGGCGACATCCTCTTCGTTCTGGCCAACCTGGCGCGCAAGCTGGATGTCGATCCGGAGGATGCGCTGCGGGCGACGAACGCCAAGTTCGCGCGACGGTTCGCGTTTATCGAGGCGGCGCTGGCGAAGGACGGCCGCACGCCGGAGGAGTCGGACCTCGCTGAGATGGATGCGCTGTGGGACCGGGCGAAGGAAGCGGAGCGCTCCTGAGGCCCTTCCCCCTGGATGGGGGAAGGTTTGGGATGGGGGTGGGATTCTGTCCGCGTGCACTCCCGAAAGCAGCACGAGCTGGGGTGCTTCCACCCCCATCCCCGGCCCTTCCCCCTTCCAGGGGGAAGGGAGTTAGTGCGCGCCCTTCAGCACCGCTTCCGGGAATAGCCGTTCGAAGCGGCCGAGGGCCTGGGGGTCGAGTTTGGCGGAGAGCTTGACGACTTCGCCGTCTTCGGCGCGGTCGGTGACGCGGCCGTTGCGGTAGAGCCAGGCCATGGCTTCGCCGTCGCCGTGGGGGAGCAGGACCTCGACTTCCGGGGCGTTATCGACGAGGGCGCCGAGCCGCTCGAGCAGGGCTTCGCACCCCTCCCCCGTCACGGCCGAGACCAGCGCGGCGCCCGAGCGTTTGGCGGCGCCTTCCAGGTGGTGGCGGTCGTCGCCGGCGATGAGGTCGGCCTTGTTCCAGACCTCGACGATGGTGCGGCCGGACTCCGGCGTGACGTCGAGCTCCTTCAGGACGGCTTCGACGTCGCCGCGCTGGGCGTCGGTGTCGGGGTTGGCGATGTCACGGACGTGGAGGACGACGTCGGCCTCCTGCACCTCCTCCAGCGTCGCGCGGAAGGCCTCGACCAGCTCGTGCGGCAGGTCGGAGATGAAGCCGACCGTGTCGGACAGGATGGCCGGGCGGCCGTTGGGCAGCTTCACCTCGCGCAGGGTGGTGTCGAGGGTGGCGAAGAGCAGGTTCTCCGCGAACACGCCCGAGCCGGTCAGGCGGTTGAAGAGCGTCGACTTGCCGGCGTTGGTGTAGCCAACGAGCGCGATGGTCGGGTACGGCGTGCGCTTGCGGGCCTCGCGGTGGAGCCCCCGCGTGCGGCGGACTTCGCTGAGTTCCTTCTTGAGCTTGGCGATCCGGTCGGCGAGCAGGCGGCGGTCGGCCTCGATCTGGGTTTCGCCGGGGCCGCCGAGGAAGCCAAAGCCCCCGCGTTGCCGCTCCAGGTGGGTCCAGGTGCGGACAAGACGCGAGCGCTCGTAGGCGAGGCGCGCCAGTTCGACCTGCAGCCGCCCTTCCCGCGTGCGGGCGCGGCGGGCGAAGATTTCGAGGATGAGGCCGGTGCGGTCGATGACCTTCACCTGCCAGGCCTTTTCCAGGTTGCGCTGCTGGACAGGGGTCAGGACGTCGTCGATGACGGCGACGTCAAGCGTCTCGACCTCGCAGATCGTCTTCAGCTCCTCGACCTTGCCCTTGCCGAACAGGGTGGCGGGGGTGACCGCGCGCAGGGGCACGACCATCGCCTCCTCCACCTTCAGGTCGAGCGCCATGGCAAGGCCGGCGGCTTCGTCGAGCCGCGCCTGCGGATCGCGCGCGTCCGTAACGGTGGGTCGGGTGGGATGGATTACGAGCGCCCTCTGGATGGGCGCGGTACGGTCAACCGGTTGGTTCACTCATCGTCCTGTTCGGGCCCCGGCTCGTAGAGCTGAACGGGCTGGGCCGGCATGATGGTCGAGATGGCGTGCTTGTAGACGAGCTGCGATTGCCCGTCCCTGCGCAGCAGAACGCAGAAGTTGTCGAACCAGCTCACCACGCCCTGCAGCTTGACACCGTTGACGAGGAAGATGGTCAGCGGGGTCTTCGACTTGCGGACGCTGTTGAGGAAGGTGTCCTGCAGGTTCTGTTTCTTGTCGGTCATCGGGCCGCCCTCTCTATCGGAGGGCAAGGCTCCCTCCACACACATGGGGCAAGCTAGCCCTCCGAAGGGGGCCGGGGTCAAGCCGACTTTGCGGTCTCGATGTAGAGTCGGCGCAAACGGCTGACGAGCGGGCCGGGATGACCGTCCCCCACCGGCCGGCCGTCGATGGCGATCACCGGGGTGACCAGGGCGCCGGCGCCGGTGATGAAGGCTTCCTTCGCCTGGTGGGCTTCTTCGACGCTGAATGGGCGCTCCTCGAAGGTGACGCCTTCGCGGGCGAGGACTTCCATCAGGGTCTTGCGGGTGACGCCGCGCAGGATGTTGGCCTGGGTGTCGCGGGTGCGCAGGCGCCCGTCCTTGTCGAGAATCCAGGCGTTGGACGCGGCGCCTTCGGTGACGAGGCCCATGTCGTCGACGAACCAGGCCTCGGCCGCGCCGCGCTCCCTGGCCGCCTGCCTGGCCAGCACGTTGGGGAGCAGGCCGATGGTCTTGATATCGCAGCGGCCCCAGCGGTTTTCGGGGACGGTGATGACCCCCACCCCCGCCTCGGCCTTGGCGTTGTTGGCGGCGCGGTCGAGCGACTTGGCCGTGATGACGACGGCGGGCGGCACGGGACTGGCCGGAAAGGCGTGGTCGCGGCGGGCGACGCCGCGCGTGACCTGGAGGTAGAGCAGGCCCTCCTTCAGGCGGTTGCGGCGCACAGCCTCGCGCAGCACCAGCTCCAGCGCCTTGCGGCTCATGGGGCGGGCGATCTTCAGCTCATCGAGACTGCGTTCGAGGCGGGCGTAGTGGCCTTCGGAGTCCACTGGCTTGCCGCCCATGACGGCCCAGACCTCATAGACACCGTCGGCCAGCTGGTAGCCGCGGTCCTCGATATGGACCGCCGCCTCGCCGTGGCGGACGAAACGGCCGTTCACGTAGGCAAAGCGGCTCACGCGTCTTCCTCTTCCATGGCGCGGGCGCCGGCGAGGCCGAGGGACTTGAGCTTTCTGTGCAGGGCCGAGCGCTCCATGCCGATGAAGGCCGCGGTGCGCGAAATGTTTCCGCCAAAGCGCAGGATCTGGGCGTTGAGGTACTCGCGCTCGAACAGCTCACGGGCTTCGCGCAGCGGCAGGGCGATGATGCGTTCGGCCCCGATGGCGCCGGTCCCCGATGTGGCCGCGCCCTCGGAGGGGAGCATGTCGGCGGTGATGACCTCGGAGGGCTCGCCGGCCGCCAGGATCAGCATGCGCTCGACGTTGTTGCGCAGCTGGCGGACATTGCCGGGCCAGGGATTGACCTGGAGCGTGGCGACCGCGTCATCGGCGAGGCGCCGGCGCACCAGGCCCGTGGCGCCGCAGATACGCTCGATGAAATAGTCGACGAGTTCGGGGATGTCGTCGCGGCGTTCGGCGAGACCCGGCACGCGGACGGGCACCACGTTGAGGCGGTGGAACAGGTCCTCGCGGAAGCGTCCGGCGTTGATCTCCTCACGCAGGTCCCGGGAGCTAGAGGAGATCACCCGCACGTCCACCTGCACGTCGCTGTCGCCGCCGACGCGCCGGAAGCGCTGTTCGACCAGCACCCGCAGGATGCGGCTCTGGGTCTCGCGCGGCATGTCGGCGACCTCGTCGAGGTAGAGGGTGCCGTTATGGGCGCGTTCGAAAACGCCGATCTTGCGCGGGCGGCCCCCCTCGCCTTCCTCGCCGAACAGCTCCAGGTCCATGCGCTCGGGCGTCATGCCGGCGGCGCTGATGGCGACGAACTCGCCCTGCACTCTGGGGCTGGAGTCGTGGATCAGGCGGGCGACGGTCTCCTTACCGGAGCCCGGCGGCCCGCTGATCAGGACGCGACTGTTGGCCTGGGCGACCTTGGCGACCAGCTGGCGCAGTTGCTGGGCGGCGGCGGACTTGCCGACGAAGCCATCGGCGCTGAACGACTGGACCCGCAGACGGCGGTTCTCCCGCTTGAGCCCGGCGGCCTCCAGGGCGCGCTGGACGACCAGCAGCAGGCGGTCGGACTTGAACGGCTTTTCGAGGAAGTCGTAGGCGCCGCGCTTGATGGCGTTGACGGCGGTTTCGATGTTGCCGTGGCCGCTGATCATGATGACCGGCAGGTCGGCGTCGAGTTCCTTGACCAGGTCGAGCAGCTCCAGCCCGTCCATGCCGCCGCCCTGCATCCAGATGTCGAGCACCAGCAGCGCGGGCTTGCGCGCGCGGATGGCGGCCAGCGCCTGTTCGCTGTCGGCGGCGGTGCGCACGCCGTAGCCCTCGTCAGACAGGATGCCGGCGACCAGCTCGCGGATATCGGCCTCGTCGTCGACCACCAGAACGTCAGCGGCCATGGGTTTCCTCGATCAGTTCAGGGGCGCGGCCGGCGGAGTCCGCCCGGCGCACGATGGGAAAGTGCAGGGTGACGCGGGCGCCGGGGCCGCCGCGCGCGTCGGAGAGGGTCAGCTCGCCCCCGTGGTCCTCGGCGATGCGTTTGACGATGGCCAGGCCCAGGCCCGTGCCCTTCTCGCGGGTGGTCACATAGGGCTCGGTCAGGCGGTCGCGGTCTTTCGACGGCAGGCCTATGCCGTTGTCCTCAACCTCGAACGCCAGCCCGGAAGCGTCGGTGACCAGGCGGGCGGTAACGATCCCCTTGCCCCGCTTGTGGCCGGCCGCGAGCACGGCCTCGGCGGCGTTCTTGATCAGGTTGGTCAGGGCCTGGCCGACCATGCGCGGATCGCAGGTCAGGCGCAGCGCCTCGGCCGGCTCCTCGATCTCCATGCGGATGTCGGGGTTGGCGACGCGCTGGCTAAAGACCGCTTCGCGCAGGAGTTCGGCGGGATCGACTTCGGTGAATTTGGGCGCCGGCATGCGGGCAAAGGCGCTGAACTCGTCGACCATGCGGCCGATGTCCCCGACCTGGCGGATGATGGTTTCTGTGCAGCGGTCGAAGGTTTCCAGGTCCCCCGCGATCTCCTTGCGGTACTTGCGGCGAAGGCGTTCGGCCGACAGCTGGATGGGGGTCAGCGGGTTCTTGATTTCGTGGGCGATGCGGCGGGCGACATCGCGCCAGGCCGCGTTGCGCTGGGCGGAGACCAGGCGCGTGATGTCGTCGAACGTCAGGACCAGGCTCTCGCCCCTGACGCCCGAAGCGCGGACGCGCAGGCGGCGGGTTTCGGCGCCGCGGGCGACGTCCACCTCCGCCTCGACCTCACCGCCGGTGTCGGCCGCGCGGGCGGCGATGGCGGCCAGTTCCGGCGCGGCCTTGCTGAGCGGCTGGCCGATGGCGCGGTTGGTGAGGCCAAGCAGCACGCCGGCCTGCTTGTTGGCGGCCGACACCCTACCCCGCCCGTCCACCCCGACAACGCCCGCGCTGACCCCGAGCAGCACGGTTTCGATAAAGCGGCGCCGCGCCTCGGCGTCCTCGCTGGCGGCTTTCAGAGCCGCCTGCTGACGTTGAAGATCTTCGGTCATCTGGTTGAAAGCACGGGATAAGACCGCCAGTTCTTCAACTTCTCCCTCGGTATTGACCCGGGCGTTGAGGTCCCCGGCGGAGACCTTGCCGGCGGCCTTCACCAACCGCGCGACGGGGACGGCGATGGACCCGGCCGCGGCCATGCCGAGCCAGATGGCGCCGACCAGCACCAGCAGGGCCGTCTCCAGATAGCTCAGCGCGAAGGCGACCTGGATGCGCTCGCGGTTGCGGGCGCTCTCTCCGTAGGCGTTCAGGGACGCCTCGGTCTCCCGCAGGTGGTTGAGGATCCCCCGGTCCACCGGCCGCGCCACATAGAGGTAGGCGTCGGGATAGCCCTTGAGCTTGTAGAGGGCGCGGATCAGGTCGGCGCTTTCGAACGGGCGCATGGAGATGTCGCCCTCGTCGGCGGCGTCGAAGCTGGATTTCGGCGGCGCGAGGAAGGGCGGCGGGTCGGCGGTCTCGGCCCGGGCCAGCACGCGGCCGTCGCGGTCGAGGATGTAGACGCCCGGAAAGGCGTGGTAGCTCGCCTGATAGGCCAGGAAGTGGCTGAAGGTGACCGGGGTGGACTGCAGGGCCGGCGCGGCGCGGTTCAGGTCGCCGGCCATCAGGAACATGTGGTCGCGGATGTAGCCGGTCTGCTCGTCCACATAAGACCTGGCGACCGTCGCGGAGTTCTCCACGACCGTGCGGACGCGCTCGGAGAACCAGCCCTCCACCCCCCGCGTGACGAGGACGCCGAAGAAGAGGGCCACGATGACCGCCGGGACCACGGCGGCGAGGGCGAACAGGGAGACAAAGCGCAGGTGCAGCCGCGCCCCGGCGTCGCTGGAGCGGGCGGTGAAGAGCCTGACGACCCGCCAGCCGACGAGGCCCGCCAGCGCCAGGATCAGGATCAGGTTGAGGCCCAGGATGACCAGCATCGTCTGGCTGGCCGGGCCGATGGGGCCGGTCGCGGGGGGCGATGAAGCCAGCACCACGCCGATGACCGTCAGCAGGGTCGCCAGGGCATAGCCGGCGCCGAGCAGGTAGCGGCTCTCCACGAATCGCCGCCACGGCGGCCGGGCGCGCGCGGATACAGGTTCGGCGATAACGGCGTTCACAGAGGGAGCGTAAGGCGGACTGCGCCTTATCAGCAACACCTATGTTGCTCTTGAGTCGAAACTCCCTTTCCCCTCGAGGGGGGAAGGGTTCAATCCGACTAGCGCCGGCCGCGGGTCATCTCGACGCCGAGGTCCTGGATTTTCTTGCGCAGGGTGTTGCGGTTGAGGCCGAGGATTTCGGCGGCGCGGACCTGGTTGCCGCGCGTGGCCGCAAGCGTCAGCTGGATCAGCGGCCGCTCGACCTCCTCCAGCACGCGGTCATAGAGGCCGGGCGGCGGGACGCCGTCAGGCTGGGTGGCGAAGTCGCTGGCGAGGTGGCGCTCGACCAGCTGGGCCAGCGTCGGGGGACCTTCGGAGCCCACCGGCTGGGGCGTGTGGTCCTGCAGTTCACGCTCGATGATGCGGGCGGTGATCAGGTCCTCGCCGTAGAGGGCGCAGATGCGGCGGATGAGGTTTTCCAGCTCGCGCACGTTGCCGGGCCAGCTGTGGGCCTTGAGGCGGTCCAGCGCCCCGGCGTCGATGGTCTTGGCGGGCAGCCCCTCCCGGGCGGCGCGCAGCAGGAAGGCGCGGGCGAGGTCGGGGATGTCTTCGGTGCGGTCGCGCAGCGGCGGCAGGCGCACGGGGGCGACGTTGAGGCGGAAGTAGAGATCCTCGCGGAACAGCCCCTGCTGGATGAGGGCGCGAAGGTCACGGTTGGTGGCGGCGATGACACGCACGCTGGGCCGCCGCCCCGTCTTGGGGTTCAGGGCCGGCTCGGTGCCGTCGATGACGCGCAGCAGGCGGGTCTGGGCGTCGAGCGGCATATCGCCGATCTCGTCGAGGAAGAGGGTGCCGCCGTCGGCCTCGACCAGCTTGCCGAGATCGCCGTCGCCACGGCCGAACAGTTCGGTCTCGACCCGCTCGCGCGGCACGGCGGCGAGGTTGATGACCACGAAGCGGCCATCGCGCCGGCGGCCAAGCTCGTGCAGGGCGCGGGCGACCAGTTCCTTGCCGGTCCCGGATTCGCCGAGGATGAGGACGGTGAGGTCGGCGCCGACGAGGCGCGCGATGGTGCGGTAGACGTCCTGCATCGGGGCCGAGCGGCCGATGAGGGGCAGGCGCTCGTCCTTCAGCGCCCGCGCCTGTGCTTTCGACGCCTCGGTGTCGGTCGGCCGGGCCAGCGCGCGGCGGGCGGCGGCCGTTATCTCGTCGAGGTCGAAGGGCTTGGAGACGTATTCGAAGGCGCCCGCGTCGGCGGCGTTCACGGCCGTCAGCAGGGTGTTCTGGGCGCTCATCACGATGATGGGCAGCTTGGGCCGGTCCTTGCGGATGCGCGGCAGGACGTCGAAGACGTTTTCGTCGGGCATGACGACGTCGGTGATGACGAGATCCCCCTCCCCATCCTGCACCCATTTCAGGAGCGTCGTCGCGTTGCCCGTGGCGCGGACCTGATAGCCGAGGCGCGTAAAGGCCTGGCTCAGCACCAGCCTGATCGAGGAGTCGTCGTCCGCGATCAGGATTTTCTTGTTGGTCATCGCGTTCATGGGGCGGTCCCTTCGGGGGCGATGGGGAGGAGGACGCGGAAGACGGTGCGGCCCGGCTCGGACTCGAAGTCGATGAGCCCGCCGTGGCCGTTGACCAGCTTGGCCACCAGCGGCAGGCCAAGGCCGGCGCCGTTGGCCTTCGAGGTCACGAACGGCTGGAACAGGTGCTCGCGGATGTGGGCCGACACGCCTGGGCCGTTGTCCTGGACCTTGATCTCCAGCGGGGCGGTGTTGAAGCGCCCGCCATCGGGGCCGCGCACCCGGACGCCCGGCCGCCAGGCGGTGGAGATGGCGATCTCCCCTCGCCCGTCGCCTCTGGCATGGGCGGCCTCGGCGGCGTTCTTCACGAGGTTGAGGAAGATCTGGATCAGCTGGTCCTCGTCGCCCCAGGCGGCGGGCAGCGAGGGGTCGTAGGTCTCGCGCAGCATCAGCCCGTCGGCGACGCCGTTGGCGGCCAGCGCGCGGACGCGGTCGAGGACCTGGTGGATGTTGACCGCCTCGCGCTGGGGCGTGGCTTCCTCGCTGAAGGCTTCCATCCGGTCGACGAGGCGGCGGATGCGCTCGGTCTCGTCGACGATCAGCTGGGCGAGCGGCTGGTCCTCGGCGGCCGCGCCGGACTTGAGCAGCTGGGCGGCGCCGCGGATGCCGGCCAGCGGGTTCTTGATCTCATGGGCGAGCATGCGGCCAAGGCCGACGACCGAGCGCAGGCCGGCGGGGTCGGCGGTGCGCTCGACGCCCAGGGCCCCGCCCTTGATGTGCAGGGTTAGGAGGACCGAGCCGTCCCCCAACGGGGCGGCGGCGCCGTCGGCCTCGAAGGACGGATGGCCGAATAGGCTGATCTCGACGCCGTGCTCGCGCACGCGGGCGTCCTCGTCGAGGGCGCGGTTGATCAGCGACACCAAGGCCGAGCCGGGCGGCAGGGCGGCGCGGAAGTCGCCGCGGGCCAATAACGCCAGGCCCTGGCCGAACAGAGCCTCAGCGGCTTCGTTGACGGCGACCAGCGCGCCGTCGCGGTCGACGACCAGCGCGGGCTCGGGGCTGAAGTCGAAGGCGGCGGCCTTCAGGGCGTCGGCGTGGGCGGTGTTGACCGGGCGGGTGCGGCTCATGCGGCCAGCCTCCACAGGGCGGTGAGTTCGGCTTCGACCTCGCGCGGCTCGTCGAGGCGGCAGAGGCGCGCGCGGTCCTCCCGCGAGCCGACCGGCGCGGCGTCGATGTAGGAAGCCAGGTGCTTGCGGAACATGCGAAGGCCGAGGCGGTCGCCGTAGAAGCGCAGGCTGTCGCGGAAGTGGTCGAGGGCGATGGTGAGGCGCTCTTCGAGGGCCGGTTCGGGTTCGTCCGCCTCGATGCCGCGGGCGATCCAGGGGCGGCCATAGACGCCCCGGCCGATCATCACGCCGTCGGCGCCGGACTGGTCGAGCGCGTCGTTGGCGGAGGCGGCGTCGGTGATGTCGCCGTTGACGATGACGGGGATGGAGACGGCGTCCTTGACCGCCCTCACCGCCGACCAGTCGGCCTCGCCCTTGTAGAACTGGCAGCGGGTGCGGCCGTGGACGGTGATGGCCCTGGCCCCGACGGCCTCAGCGCGGGCGGCGAGGTCGGGGGCGTTCTTCGAGGCGTCGTCCCAGCCGAGGCGCATCTTGACGGTGACGGGCAGGTCCACGGCATCGACGGCGGCGCTGATCAGGCGTTCGGCCAACTCCGGTTCACGCATCAGGGCCGAGCCGCAGGCGGCGCCGGTGACTTCCTTGGCCGGGCAGCCGAAGTTGAGGTCGACGATGTGAGCTCCGGCGGCCCTGGCCATCTTCGCTCCCCTGGCGATCATTTCGGGGTCGCGGCCGACCAGCTGGATGACCATGAGGGGCAGCCCCTCCCCCACCGCCGCGCGGCGCACGACGTCGGGGCGGCCCCGCGCGAGTTCGGCGCAGGCGACCATCTCGGTGGCGACGTAGGCCGCGCCGAGCCTGGCGGCGGCCTTGCGGAACGGCAGGTCGGAGACGCCGGTCATGGGCGCGATCCACACCCGCCCCGGCACCCTCACCCCGCCGATGTCCAGCTCGTTGCTCATTTTCTACTCACCGAGACTGCACGCGTTTTAGGCACTGATGGGCGGCTCGTAAAGCTGGAACGTAACCGCCATGGGCCCTAAACAGCGGCCATGAGCTTTTCCGCCGTCATCGTCGCCGCCGGCAGCGGCAGCCGGGCCGGACCGGGCGCCGCCAAGCAATGGCGGCTGCTGGCCGGCAAGCCCGTGCTGCGCTGGTCAGCCGAAGCGCTGATCGGCGCCGGGGCGCGGGAGGTGGTGGTCGTCATCCCGGGGGGATTCGAGGACGCGGCGGACGAAGCACTAGCCGGCCTTGGCGGCTGGACGGCCGTCGAGGGCGGCGCGACGCGGTCGAAGTCGGTGCAGGCGGGCCTCCATGCCCTGAGCGGCCCGGACAGCGAGCCGGTGCTGGTTCACGACGCGGCGCGGCCCTTCCTGACGGCGCGGCACATCGAGGCGCTGCTGGCGGCGCTGGAGGGCGCGGACGGCGCCATCGCCGCCCTGCCGCTGGCCGACACGCTCAAGCAGGAGGTGTCGGGGCACACGATCACGGCGTCACGCGAAGGGCTATGGCAGGCGCAGACGCCGCAGGCCTTCCGCAAGCTGCGCCTGATCGAGGCCTATGCGGCCTGGAGCGCGCAGGCTGACCCGACCGACGACGCCGCGGTCATCGAGGCGGCGGGCGGGCGCGTGGCGCTGGTCCCGGGCGATCCGATGCTGATGAAGCTGACCTATCCGGAGGACTTCGCCATGGCCGAAAAGCTGGCGGGCGGCGCACGGACCATCCGCGTCGGCCAGGGCTACGACGCCCACCGGTTTGGTCCGGGCGATGCGGTGTGGCTGTGCGGGGTGGAGATCGCGCACGAGGCGGGACTGGTCGGACACTCGGACGCCGACGCCGGGCTGCACGCGCTGACCGACGCCCTCCTCGGCGCCATCGGCGAAGGCGACATCGGCGACCACTTCCCGCCGTCGGACCCGCAGTGGAAGGGGGCGAGTTCGGACCGCTTCCTGACGCACGCGGTCGAGCTGTTGCGGGCGAAGGGCGGGCGGGTCGTCAACGCCGACGTGACGCTGATTTGCGAGGCGCCGAAGATCAAGCCGCACCGCGAGGCGATGAGGCAGCGGCTGGCGGAGCTGCTCGGGACCGACGCGGTGAGCGTCAAGGCCACCACGACCGAAGGCATGGGCTTCACCGGCCGCCGAGAGGGGCTGGCCGCGCAGGCGATCGTGGCGGTCGAACTCTAGTCGTAGGGGTTCAGCAGCCGCTCGACGAGGGCGCCGGGGACGTTGGTGTAGTTGTCGGTCCAGGGCCGCGCGTGCGACGGGGGCGGCAGGTCCCAGGTGGCCTGTTCGAAATAGCGGTCGATGGCGTCGTCCGTCTTGGCCACGATCACCACGTCCTCCGACGACTCCCACATGTGCGGCGAATCCGGCGGCGGGCGATAGCGCTGCTCCATCGAGTAGGCCCCGGCCGCCTTGGCGATGGCGTGGGCGGGACCGAGCAGCGCGAGGTTCCGGTTCGACAGGTGCAGGACGACGACGCCGTCGGGCTTGAGGCGCGACAGGTAGATGCGCATCGCCTCCACAGTCAGCAGGTGCGTCGGGATGGCGTCGGAGGAGAAGGCGTCGATGAGGATGATGTCGAAGGCCTCCGGCGGCTGACGGGCGAGGGTGAGGCGCGCATCGCCGGTGACGAATTCGATCCGGCCGTGGGCGCAATCGGTGACGTAGGTGAAGTTGGCCGGGTCAGTGCTGACCTTCACGACCAGCGGATCGATCTCGAAGAAGGTCATGTGGTCGGTGGGGCGGGTGTAGGTCGCCACGGCCCCCGCCCCCAGGCCGACGGTCGCAATGTTCAGCGCGGGTTTGCGGGCGAGCTCGGTGTTGAACACCTGACCGATGGCGGTGCGCGGGGTGTAGTAGGCCAGCGGCTGGCAGCGGTAGCGGGGGTCCTTGGCCTGCAGCCCGTGCAGGGTGGTGCCGTGGGCCAGCAGTCGCAGTTCGCCCAGCACCGGCACCTCGTAGCGGCTCTGGCGCAGCACGCCGAAGAAGCTGCGGTCGAGGCGGATGACCTCCTGCCGCTGGCCCGCGGCGTGGGCGGCGAAGCTGAGCAGGATCAGCATGGCGATGAAGGCGCGCGAGTTGGCGCGCATCAGGAAGGTCCCGGCGACCGCGCCGACCAGCATCAGCTTGACGGTGTCGTAGACCCGTTGGCTGAAGATGCCGTCCGGCGGATGGGCGACCATCCACATGGCCGCGGCGGTGGCCAGCAGCGTGGCGATCAGGATGCTGATCTGCCAGGTGACGAGCGGGCGACGGCTCCAGGGGCGGGCGAGCGCGGCCAGCACCAGCGCCAGCGGGTACTCCATGACGCTGTTGAAGATGACCGGCGCGACGAAGGCGTTGAAGGCGCCGCCGATCACTCCGCCCAGCGAGACCCACAGGTAGAACTCGGTCAGGCGCGCGGGATCGGGCCGTCGGGCGGCCAGCGCCTGATGGCAGACGAGCGCGCTCAGGAAGAAAGCCGACAGGTGGACGGCGAACTGCAGGGTGATCGGCCCGCCGACCGGCAGCAGGAAAACGCAGGCCGGCAACATCACCGCCTGCGCCAGCAGGGCGACGCCGCGAGGGATCCACCGCCGCTCCTGGAAGGCGATGATGAAGGTGATCAGGTAGAGCGCCAGCGGGATCACCCACAGGAAGGGCGCGGAGGCGACGTCGGTGGCAAGGTGCGTGGTGACGCCCAGCATCAGGCTGGACGGAATGGCGGCGAGGCCAAGCCAGGTCAGCCGCTCGCGCCAGCTGGAGCCCCCTGCCCGCTGCCGCGGCGCCGGCGTGGCTGAGCGCGAGGCGGCGAACGCAAGCGCGGCCATCAACAGGACGAAGGCGGCATAGGCGATGCTCCAGCCCAGGCGCTGCGCGTCCAGGCTCACCCAGGGCTCGACGGCGATGGGATAGGCGAGCAGCGCGACGAGGCTGCCGAGGTTGCTGGCGACGTAGAGCCGCCACGGCGGGTGCTCGGGGACGGCTCTCGCATGCCAGGCTTGCACCAGCGGCGCGGTGGCGGCGAGCGCGGCGAAGGGCGCGCCGACGCTGATGGTCAGGACGCCGAGCAGCCACAGGGCGGGCTCGCCTTCCGTGGGATCGCCGACGAGATGGGTCACCCGCAGCGGCAGGACCAACGCCGCCAGCAGCAGGACGGCCATGTGGACGGCCGCCTGCGTCCGCACGCTTCCGATTCGCTGGAGGGCGTGGGCGTAGCCGTAGCCGGCCAGCAGCGCGGCCTGGAAGAAGGCCATCGAGGTCGCCCAGACCGCCGGCGAGCCGCCGAGCAGCGGCAAAACGAGGCGCGCGACCATCGGCTGGACGAAGAAGATCAGCGCCGCGCCGCTGAATGCCGCCAGAACGAACAGCGGCGCATTGGCGGCAGGGCGGCTCACGGTGTGATTCTCGCTTGATGACGAAGCGCGGCGATGTTGGTCTGAGCTTTACCGGAGTCGCAACCGCATGTTCTCCATCGAGATCGAAACCCTCGCCCGCCTGCTGATCGACGAGGCCCGCGAAAAGCGGCTGCGCATCGTCACCGCCGAGAGCTGCACGGGCGGGCTGGTGGCCGGCGCCATCTGTTCGATCGCGGGGGCCTCGGACGTGTTCGAGCGCGGCTTCGTCACCTACACCAACCGCGCCAAGCAGGAGGTGCTGGGCGTGCCCGGCGACCTGCTGGCCGACCACGGCGCGGTGTCCGAGCCGGTCGTGCGCTACATGGCCGAGGGGGCGCTGGAAGCCTCCAACGCGCACGTGGCGGTGGCGATCACCGGGGTGGCTGGGCCAGGCGGCGGCTCACCGATGAAGCCGGTCGGCACGGTCCATTTCGCGACCGCCCGGGCCAACCACGGCATCCGTCACGCCATGGAGCAGTTCGAGCTCCCCACCCGCGAAGGCGTCCAGCTGGCCAGCGTCGCCATGGCGCTGCAGATGCTACGGGATGCTCTTTAGCTCGGGCGCGGCGGCTGCGCCGTAGAGCGCCCTCGCCCGGTCTTCGAAGCAGGCGATCAGGCGGTTCACGGCGGTGTTGAAGTTGGCGGTCAGCAGGGCTTCGAGCAGGCGCGACTTGAAGGCGAAGTCGATGTCGAAGAGGAGCCTGGCGCCGGCCGGGTCGGGTTCGAAGCGCCAGTTGCTGACCAGGTGCTTGAAGGGGCCGTAGAGCAGCTCGATCCTGATATGCCGCGTGTTGGCGTCGCGGGTGACGCGGGTGGCGAACTTCTCCTTCAGGAAGGCGAAGCCAACCTGCGCCTCGGCGTCGAGCGCGGTCACGCCGGGGCTGACCTCGCGCTTGTTCCAGGTGCGCAGGGCCGTCATCCACGGCACGAACTGGGGGTAGCTCTCGACATCGCCGACCAGGCTGAAGAGCTGGTCGGGCGTCCAGGCCAGGGTTCGCGTCAGCTGGTGGCGCAAGGCTTACGCCGCTCCCTCGCGGGCCAGCCGGGCGGCCTGGAGGCGGGCGAAGTCTTCGCCGGCGTGGTGGGAGGAGCGGGTCAGGGGGCTGGCCGAGACCATCAGGAACCCCTTGGCCCGGGCGATGGCTTCGTAGGCGGCGAACTCGTCAGGCGTCACGAAGCGGTCGATGGCGGCGTGCTTGCGGGTCGGCTGCAGGTACTGACCGATGGTGAGGAAGTCGACGCCGGCCGAGCGCATGTCGTCCATCACCTGCATGACCTCCTCCCTGGTCTCGCCAAGGCCGACCATCAGGCCGGATTTGGTGAAGCGGGAGGGATCGCGCTCCTTCACCCGCTCCAGCAGGCGCAAGCTCGCGTAGTAGCGGGCGCCGGGGCGGATCTTCAGATAGAGGCGCGGCACGGTTTCGAGGTTGTGGTTGAAGACGTCCGGGGCGCTGTCGATGACAATGTCGGCCGCCGCGCCCTTCCTGAGGAAGTCGGGGGTCAGGATCTCGATGGTCGTGCCGGGCGAGCGGGCGCGGATGGCGTGGACGACCTCGGCGAAGTGCCCTGCCCCGCCATCGGGCAAATCATCACGGTCCACCGAGGTGATGACCACGTGCTTGAGGCCCATCTTCGCCACGGCGTCGCCCACGCGGCCGGGTTCGGTCGGATCGAGCGGCAGCGGCAGGCCGGTCGAGACGTTGCAGAAGGCGCAGGCCCGCGTGCAGATCTCGCCCATGATCATCATGGTCGCGTGCTTCTGGCTCCAGCACTCGCCGATGTTGGGGCAGGCCGCCTCTTCGCAGACGGTGACGAGGCCGTGTTCCCTGACGATTCCACGGGTTTCGTTGTAGCCGGCCGACCCCGGCGCCCTCACGCGCAGCCATTCGGGCTTGCGCAGGATCGGGGTGTCGGGGCGGGCCGCCTTCTCGGGGTGGCGCGGGCGCTCGCGGGTGGTGTCGATAACGGTGGGCATGTTTGGTCTAGATCGGCCTTTCACGCGTTCCGATCAACCCGCGCCTGGGCGAACTTGCCCTCATCGTCGGGAGTTCAGGTGAGTTATGAACGCGCCGATCACCGATTGTGACACATCTTTTCAAGCGCACCCGTCGCCTATAGGATTCGCAAACCATAACGACGGCGGACAACAGTCGGGGAGTTCCACCGGTATGCCGCGTGCTTTCGATGCGCGGGTTGGCGAGCGCTCAGTGTTTGACGCGTTGCTCGACGCCCGTGATCGTTACGGGGCCAAAAAGCCCATCCTGGAAGACCAGGAGCGTAACCCCCTCACCTATACCGATCTGATCCGGGGCAGCTTCGCGCTGGGCCGCAAGATCGCGGACATGACCTCGCCGGGCGAGCGCGTGGGGGTGCTGCTGCCCTCCAGCTCGGGCGTGGTGGTGACCTTCTTTGCGCTGCATGCGTTCGGGCGCATCCCGACGATGCTGAACTTCACCTCGGGGCTCAGAAACCTGCGGGCCGCGTGCAAGACGGCGGGGGTGAAGCGGGTGCTGACGGCGCACCGGTTCATCGAGCAGGCCAAGCTGCACGATGTGGTCGACGCGCTGGAGGCCGCGACCTGCCAGATCACCTACCTGGAAGACGTGCGGGCCAAGATCGGTATCGCCGACAAGCTCTACGCCGCCGCGGCCGGGGCCTTCCCGCGCCAGTTCAGGACCGAGATAGACCCGGACGCGCCGGGCGTGATCCTGTTCACCTCCGGCAGCTACGGCGCGCCCAAGGGCGTGGTGCTGAGCCACAAGAACCTGGTGTCGAATGTGATGCAGGTGGCGGCCCACATCGACCTTGATCCCGCCTGGGTGATGTTCAACCCGCTGCCGACCTTCCACTGCTTTGGCCTGACCGGCGGGGCGCTGCTGCCGATCCTGTGCGGCATGAAGGCCTTCCAGTACCCCTCGCCGCTGCATGTGAAGCAGATCCCGGGGCTGGTGCGCGACACCAAGGCCTCGGTGCTGTTCGCCACCGACACCTTCATCAACCAGTATGCCCGCAACGCCGATCCGGGCGATCTGTCAGGCTTGGAGTTCGTGGTCTGCGGCGCCGAGAAGGTGCGTGAGGAAACCCACAACCTGATCACCGAGAAGTTCGGGCCTATCCCGCTGCTGGAGGGCTACGGCGCGACGGAAGCTTCTCCCGTGATCGCGGTGAACAAGCCGATGGACAACCGCCGCGGCACGGTCGGCGGTCTGCTGCCCGGCATGGAGACCAGGATCGAGCCGGTCGAGGGCATCGAGGGCGGCGGCAAGCTCTATGTGCGCGGCCCCAACATCATGAGCGGCTACCTGCGCGACGACGGCACGATCGAGGCGCCGGCGGACGGCTGGCATGACACCGGCGATGTGGTCGACCTGTCGGACGACAGCTGGATCACCATCAAGGGCCGGGTGAAGCGCTTCGCCAAGATCGGCGGCGAGATGGTGTCGCTGACGGCGGCCGAGGACCTGGCGTCGGCGGTTTGGCCGGCCGGACGTCACGCGGTGATCTCCATGCCTGACCCGAAGAAGGGCGAGCGGCTGGTGCTGGTCACCGACTGCAGCGAGGCCAACATCGATCCCCTGGTGCAGCACGCCAGGACCGTGGGCGCGCCGGAGCTGGCGGTGCCGCGCAAGATACTCAAGGTGCCCGAGGTGCCCGTGCTGGGCACCGGCAAGACCGACTACGTCGCCATCCAACGCATCGCGGAGACGGCGCGCGCGGCATAATTCACAAAGGGAGAGGTGCGATGGACCGGCTTAATGCGTGGGCGCCAAGGGTGCTCAGTGTTCTGCGTATCGTGGCGGGGCTGCTCTACATGCAGCACGGGGCCATGAAGATCCTCCACTTCCCCGAGGGGATGCCGGGCGGCGAAGCCCTGCCCCCGCTGATCATGCTGGCCGGATGGATGGAGCTGGTCGGCGGCGGGTTGCTGGCGCTGGGGCTGTTCACGCGGCCGGTGGCGTTCCTGCTCTCCGGGCAGATGGCGGTGGCCTATTTCATGGCCCACGCCTCGCAGGGCTTCTACCCGATCATGAACAAGGGCGAGCTGGCGGTGCTCTACTGCTTCGTCTTCTTCTACTTCGTGTTCGCGGGTGCGGGGCCGTGGAGCCTGGACGCGGTGGTGCGCAAGCGCACCTAGGTGTGCAGCACCCGCCCGTAGGCGTCGAGCGAGGCCTCGTGCATGGCCTCGCTCAGCGTCGGGTGCGGGAAGACGGCGGCCATCAGGTCTTCCTCGGTGGCTTCCATGGTGATCGCCAGGGCGAAACCCTGGATCATCTCCGTGACTTCCGCCCCGATCATGTGGGCGCCGAGGAGCGCGCCGGTCCTGGCGTCGAAGACGGTTTTCACAAAGCCCGTGGTCTCGCCCGAGGCGATGGCCTTGCCGTTGGCGCTGAAGGGGAAGCGGCCGACCTTCAGTTCGTAACCGGCGGTCTTGGCCGCGGCTTCGGTGAGCCCGACCGAGGCGACCTGCGGGTTGGAGTAGGTGCAGCCGGGGATGGGCGCGTGCAGGTTCGGCGACTTGAAGCCGGCGATGGCCTCGACGCAGTGGACGCCCTCGTGGGAGGCCTTGTGGGCAAGCCAGGGGGGGCCGGCGATATCGCCGATGGCGTAGAGGCCAGGCACGTTGGTGCGGCAGGCCTCGTCGATGACGACGTGGCCGCGGTCGACCTTCACGCCGAGGTCTTCGAGGCCGAGATTTTCGACGTTGCCGGAGATGCCGACGGCGACGATGGCGACATCGGCCTCCAGCTTTTCACCTTCGAGCTCGACGGTGACGCCCGTCTTTGACTTGCTCAGTTTCTGGACCTTGGCCGAGAGGCGGAACTTGATGCCGCGCTTCTCGAAGGCCTTCTGCGCGGCCTTCGAGACCTCCTCGTCTTCGACGGGCAGGACACGGTCGAGGGCTTCTATGACCGTAACTTCGGAGCCTAACGCCCTGTAGAAGCTGGCGAATTCGATACCGATGGCGCCGGAACCGATGACGATCATCGATTTGGGCGCGGCCTTGGGCGTCATCGCCTCGCGATAGGTCCAGATGCGCTCGCCGTCGGGTTCGAGGCCGATGGCGGGGATGGTCTTGGCCCGGGCGCCGGTGGCGAGGATCACGTGCCTGGCGGTCAGGGTGCGGTCGCCGACGATCACCTTCGGCGCGGGCGAGCCCTTCTCCAGGCGCGCCTCGCCCATGATGACCTCGATCTTGTTCTTCTTCATCAGGAAGGCGACGCCGCTGTTCAGCTGTTTCGCGACCTTGCGCGAGCGCTCGATGACCTTGGCGAAGTCGTAGGCGCGGCCCTCGACCGAGAGGCCGTAATCGCCGAGGTGGCCGAGCTGCTCATAGATCTCGCCGCTCTTGAGCAGCGCCTTGGTCGGGATGCAGCCCCAGTTGAGGCACACGCCGCCGAGGTTCTCGCGCTCGACGATGGCGGTCTTCAGCCCGAGCTGGCTGGCCCGGATGGCGGCGACATAGCCCCCGGGCCCGGCGCCGATGATGACGACATCGAAATCTGTACTCATCGTCTCCTATTCCGATCTCCCCGGCGAAGGCCGGGGCCCAGATTCAGCCTGAGCGCCAGGTGGGTTTCACCTGGACCCCGGCCTTCGCCGGGGCAATCGGGTGAGAGTTAAACCAGCATCGTCGCAGGATCTTCGATCATCGCCTTGAAGGCGCTGAGGAACTTCGCGCCCGTGGCCCCGTCGACCACCCGGTGGTCGCAGGACAGGGTGATGCTCATCACCGTCGCGATGGCCAGCGCGCCGTCTTTCACGACCGGGCGCGGCTCCCCTGCCCCGACGCTCATGATGGCGCCCTGCGGCTCGTTGATGATCGAGGCGAAGGACTTGATGCCGAACATGCCGAGGTTGGAGACGGTGAAGGTGCCGCCCAGGTACTCCTCGGGCTTCAGCTTCTTGTCGCGGGCGCGGGTCGCCAGGTCCTTCGCCTCGGCGGCGATCTGGGCCAGGCCCTTGGTCTCGGCCGCGCGAACGATGGGGGTGATCAGGCCGCCGGGGACCGCCACGGCCATGGCGACGTCGGCGTGGTGGTGCATGGCGATGCCTTCCGGCGTGTAGGAGGCGTTGGCCTCGGGCACGCGCTTGAGGGCCATGGCGGCGGCCTTGATGACGAGGTCGTTGACGCTGACCTTCACGCCGTCGGCTTCCAGCAGCGCGTTGATGCGCGTGCGGGCGGCCAGCAGGGCGTCGATCTCCAGGTCGATGTTCAGCGGGAAGTGCGGCACGTCGCGGAAGCTGTCGGTCATCCGCCGGGCGACGGTCTTGCGCATGCCGTCGAGGGGGATGAGGTCGTAGCTGCCCGGCGCGATGCCCTGCTGTTCGAGGCTCAACACCTGACGCGGGGCGGCTGCGGCTTGAGGCGCGGCGGCCGGGTCCTTGCCGCGGGCGGCGTCCACGTCGGCCTTCACGACGCGGCCGTGCGGACCGGTGCCCTTGATGGCCTTGAGATCGAGGCCAGCGGCCTGCGCGAGGCGGCGGGCCAAGGGCGAGGCCATGACGCGGTCGCCATCGGCTTTAGGCTCCGGAGCCTCGGTCGTGCCGCCGGTTTCGCCGCCGGCTTGCGAGGGCGGCTGTGCGTCCTTCGACACGGCTGCATTCGCAGCCTGCTCAGGATGACGAGGTTGGGTGGGCTCGGAAGACGCTGCAGGTTTGCTGCTTACGTCATCCTGAGCAGCCGCCGCGGGCGGCGTATCGAGGGAAGCATCACCCTCCCCCTTCAGCCGCGCGATCGGCGCGTTGACCTTCACGCCTTCGGAGCCTTCCGGGACCAGGATGGCCTCGACCACGCCCTCGTCGACCGCCTCGACCTCCATGGTGGCCTTGTCGGTCTCGATCTCGGCGATGACGTCGCCGGCGGAGACGGTGTCGCCTTCCTTGACGTGCCATTTGGCCAGCGTGCCCTCCTCCATGGTGGGCGAGAGGGCGGGCATCAGGATGTCGGTCATGCGTCTTCCCGCGACAAATGGCTGATGTCGTGGGAGGCCGCGTAGGCTTCCCAGTTCTTGCCGTCGAACGGCTCGACCAGCACGATCTCCGGCGATCCGGCGACGTCCAGGCAGCGGGCGTTGACCGACCAGCCGTCCGGGTTCGAGCGCGGCCGATAGAAGGCCTTCACGCCGCAGAGCTTGCAGAAGGTGTGCTTCGCCACGCCGGTGTTGAAGGTGTAGGTCGTGATCGCCTCGGCGCCCGAGGTCAGGCGGAACCGGCTGTCCGGCACGATGATGTGGGTGAAGCCGGTCTTCTCGCACATCGAGCAGGTGCAGGTGCGCGCCTCCACCTGGTCGGGCAGATCGACCTCGAAGCGGACCGCGCCGCAGTGACAGCTGCCTGTGTGAGTTTTCATCAGCCCCTCCCCCGCTCATCCCCGCGAAAGCGGGGACCCAGGTTTGTTATCGGAGGGCGCGAGGCTTTCATAAAAAGCCTGGGTTCCCGCTTTCGCGGGAATGAGCGGATCAAAGAGGTCATCGGTAGCAGACCTCCTTGGCCGCCTTCACGATCTTCTCGACCGAGGGCAGCGACAGGGCTTCGAGGTTGGCGGCATAGGGCAGCGGCACGTCTTCCTGGCAGACGCGCAGCGGCGGCGCGTCGAGGTAGTCGAAGGCGTGTTCGATGACGCGGGCCACGACCTCGGCGCCGACGCCCATGGGGCCCCAGCCTTCCTCGCAGGAGACGAGGCGGTTGGTCTTCTTCACGCTGCCCACGATGGTCTCGTGGTCGAGCGGGCGCAGGGTGCGCAGATCGATGACCTCGGCCTCGATGCCGTCCTTGGCCAGCTCCTCGGCGGCCTTCAGCGCCAGGCCGACCATGCGCGAATGGGCGGTCAGGGTGACGCTGCTCCCCTCGCGGCGGATCTTGGCCTTGCCGATGGGCAGGACCCAGTCCCCGACCTGCGGGATATCGAACTCCACGCCGTAGAGCATCTCGTGCTCGAGGAAGACGACGGGGTTGGGGTCGCGGATGGCGGCCTTGAGCAGGCCTTTGGCGTCGGCGGCGTCGTAGGGGGCGATGACCTTCAGGCCCGGAATCTGGGCGTACCAGGCGCTGTAGTCCTGGCTGTGCTGGGCGGCGACGCGGGCGGCCGCGCCGTTGGGGCCGCGGAAGACGATCGAGGATTTGATCTGTCCGCCCGACATGTAGAGCGTCTTGGCGGCCGAATTGATGATCTGGTCCATCGCCTGCATGGCGAAGTTCCAGGTCATGAACTCGACGATGGGCTTGAGCCCCGCCATCGCCGCACCGACCCCAAGGCCGGCGAAGCCGTGCTCGGTGATGGGGGTGTCGATGACGCGGCGGTCACCGAACTCCTGCAGCAGTTCGCGGCTGACCTTGTAGGCGCCCTGGTACTGCGCGACCTCCTCGCCCATCAGGAAGACGGTCTCGTCGCGGCGCATCTCCTCGGCCATGGCGTCGCGCAGGGCGTCACGCACGGTGATCTTGACCATCTGCGCGCCGGCGGGAACCTCCGGGTCCTTCAGCTCCACGGTCGGGGTGACGGGCGCGGGCCCTTCGCCTTCGGGGCGAGGCGCCTTGGTCTCAGGCGGCTGCTTTTCCGGGTCGCCGGCGGAGTCTTCGCCTTGGCCGTGGCGCGGCTTCGCGTCCTTCGACACGGGCTCTGACGAGGCCTGCTCAGGATGACTGACTTTGTTGTTGCCGCCGCCTTCGTCATCCTGAGCAGCCTGCGCAGCAGGCGTGTCGAAGGACGCACCATCGCCGTTCAGCCGCGCGATCGGCGTGTTGACCTTAACGCCCTCGGAGCCCTCGGGAACGAGGATGGCCTGGACGACGCCTTCGTCGACGGCCTCGACCTCCATGGTGGCCTTGTCGGTCTCGATCTCGGCGATGACATCGCCGGCCTTGACCTCGTCGCCTTCCTTGACGTGCCACTTGGCGAGGGTGCCCTCCTCCATGGTGGGAGAGAGGGCGGGCATCAGAACCTCAACGCTCACGCCACCGCCTCCACATAGACGTGGGTGTAGAGATCGGACGGGTCGGGCTCTGGCGAAGTGCGAGCAAATTCAGCCGCTTCGGCGACGATCTTCTTGACCTCGCCATCGATGGATTTGAGGCTTTCAGCGGTGACGCCGGCCTTGTCGAGCTGCTCGCGCAGATGGTCGATAGGGTCGCGGGTCTTCTTGACCTCGTCCACCTCCTCGCGTGTGCGGTACTTGGCCGGGTCGCTCATCGAGTGGCCGCGGTAGCGGTAGGTCTTCATCTCCAGGATGTAGGGGCCCTTGCCGGAGCGGGCATGTTCAGCCGCCTTCGCCCCCGCCGCGGCGACGGCCTCGACATCCATGCCGTCGACCTCCTCGCCGGGGATGTTGAAGGACAGGCCCCGCTTGTGCAGCCGCGTCTCGGACGAGGAGCGCTGGATCGAGGTGCCCATGGCGTACTGGTTGTTCTCGATCACATAGACGACGGGCAGCCGCCAGAGCTCGGCCATGTTGAAGCTCTCATACACCTGGCCCTGGTTGGCGGCGCCGTCGCCGAAGTAGGTGAAGGAGACCGCGCCGTTCTGGCGGTACTTGTTGGCGAGCGCGAGACCCGTGCCGAGGCTGACCTGGGCGCCGACGATGCCGTGGCCGCCGTAAAAGCCCGCCTCGGTCGAGAACATGTGCATCGACCCGCCCTTGCCCTGGGACGAGCCGCCGGCGCGGCCGGTCAGCTCGGCCATGACTTCGTTCGGGTCCATGCCGGCGGCCAGCATGTGGCCGTGGTCGCGGTAGCCGGTGATGATCTGGTCGCCGTCCTGGCGCACCGACTGCATCCCGACCGCGATCGCCTCCTGGCCGATGTAGAGGTGGCAGAAGCCGCCGATCAGGCCCATGCCGTAAAGCTGGCCCGCGCGCTCCTCGAAGCGGCGGATCAGCAGCATGTCCCGGTACCACTGTAGAAGCCGGTCCTTGCCGGCCGCACCACCCTTGGGGGAAGGGTTGTTGCGCGCACGCGCCATCCTGAGCGTCCCTCTTGCCTCGGAAGCGGACCGTTCGGGGACAGTCCTGCCTTAAGGCTTCGTCGTCGTCCGGATCACATAGTCCTTCGGATCGGCGAAGCCTAGCAGGGAACGCGCACGCTCCTCGAGAAGGTCCGCGGAAAGGCTGGAATCGCGCAGGAGTTTGGCCCGGGCCTCCAGATCCATGCGTTCGGCGTGGATCTGCTTCAGCTCGGAACGGCGCTGGGCGAGCGTCTGGTCGCGCTGGCTGCTGGTCAAG
Organism: Caulobacteraceae bacterium; assembly: GCA_036376035.1. GTDB lineage: Bacteria > Pseudomonadota > Alphaproteobacteria > Caulobacterales > Caulobacteraceae > Caulobacter. The sequence goes on from DASVBC010000008.1 coordinate 52,855, forward strand.
AGGCCGCGGTCGCCGGTCAGGGCGTGGAAGCTGAAATAGGTGATCAGCACCGCCAGGACGAGGGTCCCAAGATAGGGGCGCAGACGCTGAAGCATGGGTGATTCCCGTGGAGCACCCGATGCTTAGCCGGATTTGGTTAACGCTCGTTAAAGCCCTTCTCCCTGGAGGGGGGAAGGGTTGGGATGGGGGTGGCGCCTTGTCGGCCACTCAGAATTTCGAGGCTGTGCGACATCAGGGTGAGCGCTTTGTCCTGGATCGGTCCCACCCCCATCCCCGGCCCTTCCCCCCTCCAGGGGGAAGGGAGATCAGCGCCCCTTGAGCGCGGCGCGGCCCGGGTACACCGCCTGGTCTTCCAGCTGCTCTTCGATGCGCAGGAGTTGATTGTATTTGGCCAGGCGATCGGAGCGCGCCAGCGAGCCGGTCTTGATCTGCCCGCAGTTGGTGGCGACGGCGAGGTCGGCGATGGTCGAATCCTCGGTCTCGCCCGAGCGGTGGCTCATCACCGCGGTGTAGCCGGCGCGGTGGGCCATATCGACGGCGTCCAGAGTTTCCGACAAGGTCCCGATCTGGTTGACCTTTACCAGGATGGAGTTGGCCAGACCCTTGCCGATGCCCATCGACAGGCGCGCAGGATTGGTGACGAAGAGGTCGTCGCCCACCAGCTGCACCGTCTTGCCGAGACGCTCGGTCAGGATGCCCCAGCCCTCCAGGTCGTCCTCGGCCATGCCGTCTTCGATGGAGACGATGGGGAACTTTGAGACGAGATTGGCCAGGTAATCGACCATGCCGGCCGGATCGAGGCTCTTGCCCTCGCCTTCCAGCTCGTACTTGCCCTTCCTGAAGACCTCGGTAGAGGCGACGTCCAGGGCCAGCACGAAGTCGTCGCCGGCCTCGTAGCCGACGCCCTCGGCGGCCTTCATGATGAAGGCCAGCGCCTCCTCGGCCGAGCCGATGTTGGGCGCGAAGCCGCCCTCGTCGCCGACGTTGGTGTTGTGGCCGGCGTCCTTGAGGGCCTTCTTCAGGCCGTGGAAGATTTCCGCGCCCATGCGCAGCGCCTCGGCGAAGGTGGCCGCGCCGGTCGGCATGACCATGAATTCCTGGATGTCGATCGGGTTATCGGCATGCGCGCCGCCGTTGATGATGTTCATCATCGGAACGGGGAGGATGCGGGCCGAGACGCCGCCGACGTACTTGTAGAGCGGCAGGTTCGCCGACGCCGCGGCGGCCTTGGCGGTGGCCAGCGACACGCCGAGGATGGCGTTGGCGCCGAGGCGGGACTTGTTGGGCGTGCCGTCGAGCTCGATCAGCAGCGAATCGACCCGGCGCTGGTCTTCGGCGTCGACGCCCGAGAGCGCGTCGAAAATCTCGCCGTTGACCGCATCGACGGCCTGGCTGACGCCCTTGCCGCCGTAGCGGTTCTTGTCGCCGTCGCGCTTTTCGACGGCCTCATGCGCGCCGGTGGAGGCGCCCGACGGGACCGCCGCGCGGCCGAACCCGCCGTCTTCCAGCACCACATCGACCTCGACCGTCGGATTGCCGCGGCTGTCGAGGATTTCGCGGGCGATGATGTCGACGATCTCGGTCATGGAGGCTCCCCTTTTGCGCGCGGGTGGCTTAGCGGTGGCGCAGGAAAACCGCAACCTTGGGACCGCCATGCTGACCGTCGAGAAGGAAGGCGCCATCGCCGCCGTCACCCTCAATCGCCCCGAGGCGATGAACGCGCTGTCCAAGGCGCTGCGCTCGGAGCTCTATCGGGCGATGACCGCGCTGAACGACGACGATGAGGTCAGCGTCGTCATCCTGACCGGCGCCGGGGAGCGGGCGTTCACCGCCGGTCTGGACCTGAAGGAGCTGGGCTCGGACCCCAAGGCCATGAGCGCGGCCAACGCCGAGGGCGCCGACGAGAACCCGGTCAAGGCCATCGAGGTCTGCAAGAAGCCGGTCATCGGGGCGATCAACGGGGTCGCCATCACCGGCGGCTTCGAGGTGGCGCTGGCATGCGACGTGCTGATCGCTTCGGAGAACGCGCGGTTCGCCGACACCCACGCGCGGGTCGGCATCATGCCCGGTTGGGGGTTGTCGCAGAAGCTGTCGCGCCTGATCGGCATCTACCGCGCCAAGGAGCTGTCGCTGACCGGCAACTTCCTGGATGCAAAGACGGCTTGCGAGTGGGGGCTGGTGAACCGCGTCGTCCCGGCCGGCGAGCTGATGGCGGCGGCCAAGAAGCTGGCCGCGGACATGGCGACGATCCCGGTCGAGACCCTGTCGCTTTACAAGCGCATCATCGACGAGGGTTTCGCCCTCCCCTACGGCCAGGCGCTGGCCCATGAGCACAAGCAGTCCAGCGCGCACAACGTGACGGTCACGCCGGAAGCGGTGGAAGCCCGCCGCGCGGCCATCCAGGCGCGAGCGCGGACGCAGCCGTAAACCCTTCTCCCTCAGGGAGAGGTGGAGAAGAGCCATGTCCTCCACGGCTGCCAGCGGCTGAAGGCGTCTGAGATCAGGCTGTAGCCGCCGCCGTTGGGGTGGGACCCATCGCCGACGGCGGCTTCGTCCCACCAAAGGGTCCAGTCGGGCACGGCCTCGCGCAGGTTCAGGAAGGGCGCCCCGAGGCCGGCCATGGCCTCTGTGAGGGCGGCGGCCTTGGCGTCCCACTCAGGCATGTGCGGCCTGGCGGGCGGCGGCAGCAGGAAGGCGGCGAAGCCCTGCGCGGCGGTCCAGGCGAGCATCCGGCGCGCGGCGGCGAGGCTGTCCTCACGCGGCACGCCACGAGAGATGTCGTTGGCGCCGAAGGCGATGACCACGGCCTTGCGGTCGCCCACGGAAAGGCGGGGCGTGACTTCAGCGACGAGGCGCGCCGCGATTTGCGGGCCGGTCTCGGCGCGGACTCCGAGGTTGTAGGCGGTGAGGTCGGCGCCCTCGGCCCGCGCGGCGGCCAGCACCCTGCCCGGCCAGCCAACGGCGGCCTCGTCGCCCTGGCCCAGCACATAGCTGTCGCCGATGAAGCAGACCCTCAGGTCCATGCTGTCCTCCAGACACGAAAAAGCGCGCGGACCGGAAGCCCGCGCGCTGTTTGGTCATCCAAACGGATGCGGTCTTCTAGTCTTCCTTCGGCGTCAGGACCTGGCGGCCGCGGTACATGCCGGTCTTCAGGTCGACGTGGTGAGGGCGGCGCAGCTCGCCGGTGTCCTTGTCCTCGACGAAGGCGTTGGGGCCGAGCGCGTGGTGCGAGCGGCGCATGTTCCGCCGGGACGGCGAGGTTTTGCGTTTAGGAACGGCCATCGGAGTAACTCTGCTCGCAGGCGGTGAAACGGAAGCGGCGGCCGTTGGGGGCCGCCGATGAGGCGCGGTGTATGCCTCAAAGGGCCAGCGCGATCAAGGGCGTGCCCTCGCGCGGGAAAGTAAATCGGACGCCGGGGGCGATAGCGACTACCCTAAGGCCCAATCCTTCCAGAAAGCAGGCCGCCCATCACTCCTTCCGCTCCCCGTAAACCCGCCCCTCAGGCCGGCCCGCGCGCGCGTCACTCGGCCGCCATCTTCCGCGCCGCTATCGAGGAGGCGCTGGCCAGCGGTGTGAAGCCCAAGGACATGCTGCTGCGGCTGACCCACGGCGACGCCTCGGAGCTCAAGCGCGACCGCACGCTGGCCGTCGAGGACATCAGCTTCGCGGACGGCGTGATGCGCTTCCTGGGCGTGAAGGCCGAGCTTGGCGGCGTGACCTCCAGCCGCCTCGACACCGGCGCCGACGCCAAGGCCTAAACCAGCCGGCTCTGCTCCTTGGCCGCGGCGATGAAGCTGGCGAACAGGGGGTGTGGGGCGAAGGGGCGGCTCTTCAGCTCCGGGTGGAACTGGACACCGACAAACCAGATGTGGTCGTCGCGCTCGACGATCTCGGGCAGCACGCCGTCCGGCGAGCGGCCGGTCAGGTGCAGGCCCGTCGTCTCCAGCTTGTCGCCGTAGCCGATGTTGACCTCATAGCGGTGGCGGTGGCGTTCGCTGATGGCGGTGGAGCCGTAGATTTCGGCGACTCGGGAGCCGGGGCTGAGCACCGCATCGTAGGCGCCAAGGCGCATGGTGCCGCCGAGATCGTCGCCCTCGCGGCGCTCGACGCGCTCATTGCCTTGCGTCCACTCGGTCATCAGGCCGACGACCGGCTCCCTGGCAGGACCAAATTCGGTGGAGGAAGCCCCCTTCACGCCGGCGACGTTCCGCAACGCCTCGATGACCGCCATCTGCATCCCGAAGCAAATGCCGAAGTAGGGCACGTTGCGCTCACGGGCGAACTGGGCGGCGCGGATCTTGCCCTCGGCGCCGCGTTCGCCGAAGCCGCCGGGCACCAGGATGCCGTGGACGCCCTCCAGACGGGCCGCCGCGGCGCCGGGTTCGCCCTCGAAGGTCTCGCTCTCGACCCAGTCGAGGTTGACCTTGACCTTGTTGGCGAGGCCACCGTGAACCAGCGCTTCAATCAATGACTTATAGGCGTCTTTTAAGACGGTGTACTTGCCGACGACGGCGATCGTGACCTCGCCGTCGGGGTTGGTGAGAACCTCGTCGATCTCCTGCCAGCGGGAAAGATCGGGCTCGGGCGCATCGGTCATGCCGAAGACGGCCAGAACCTCGGAGTCCAGGCCCTCGCGGTGATAATCCAGCGGCACGGCGTAGATGGAGGCGCTGTCCATGGCCGTGATCACGGCGCTGGGGCGGACGTTGCAGAACAGGCCGATCTTGCGCTTCTCGTCCGGCGGGATCGGCTGTTCGCAGCGGCACAGCAGGATGTCCGGCTGGATGCCGATGGAGCGCAGCTCCTTCACCGAGTGCTGCGTCGGCTTGGTCTTCATCTCGCCGGCGGTCTTGATGAAGGGCAGCAGGGTCAGGTGGACGTAGCAGGTGCTGCCGCGCGGCAGGTCGTTGCCCAGCTGGCGGATGGCCTCGAAGAACGGCAGGCCCTCGATGTCGCCGACCGTTCCGCCGATCTCGACCAGCACAAAATCGACGTCCTCGCCCGGATCGGAAAGGACGAACTGCTTTATTTCATTCGTTACGTGCGGAATCACCTGGACGGTGGCGCCGAGGTAGTCCCCTCGCCGCTCCTTCTCGATGATGGTCTTGTAGATCTGGCCGGTGGTGATGTTGTCGCCCTTGGTGGCCGACACGCCCGTGAAGCGCTCGTAGTGACCAAGGTCCAGGTCGGTCTCCGCCCCGTCGTCGGTGACGAAGACCTCGCCGTGCTGATAGGGGCTCATCGTCCCTGGATCGACGTTCAGATACGGGTCGAGCTTGCGCAGGCGGACCTTGTAGCCGCGCGCCTGCAGCAACGCGCCAAGAGCTGCGGAAGCGAGGCCTTTTCCGAGTGAGGAAACCACGCCGCCGGTGATGAAGATGTACCGGGCCATGGGAGGTCAGATTAGCCCTGATTCGGGCTGTCGTTCCTCTGCTCTCAACACCTTCTTCTCGACTTCCTTACTGGGCGGGCGTGGCGGGCTCGTTGGCGGGGGGCGTGGTGGTCGTCAGATCGCCGATGCTGGGCGTCGGCGCGCTCAGCGGCGCGGGCTGGGCGTCGGCGGGCGGAGCGGTGGGCGCGGGCGGGACGGCCAGGGCGTTCGGATCGAGCGCGTCGATGTCCACCCGGTCCACGACCGAGGAGCTGGCGCGCTGGCGGCCGGCCAGCAGGGTCAGGGAGATGCTCAGCACCAGGAAGGCGGTGAACAGGATCCAGGTGGTGCGGGTCAGAAGGTCGCCCGCGCCCCTGGCCGTCATGAAGCCGGTCGGGCCTCCGCCCATCCCGAGCGCGCCGCCTTCGGAGCGCTGGAGGAGCACCACCGCGATCAGCGCGATGCACACGAGGATATGGATGGTGAGCAGAATGCCGAGCAGCATGCGGATTTGGCCTGAGAATTTGGAAGCGGCCCGTCTACACGGAAAGGGCCGGGCGCGCCATAGCGGCCTTACGCCGCCTCGATGATGGTGAGGAAGTCCGCCGCCTTCAACGAGGCGCCGCCGACCAGCGCGCCGCCGACCTCCTTCACCTTGAGGATTTCAGAGGCGTTGGAGGGCTTCACCGAGCCGCCGTAGAGGATGGGGGCCTTGGCGCCCCCCTCGCCGAACAGCTCGCGCAGGGTGGCGCGGATGGCGACGTGCACCTCCTCGATCTGCTCGAGCGTGGGGGTGAGGCCCGATCCGATGGCCCAGACCGGCTCGTAGGCGACGGCGAACTCCCGGCCGGACAGTAAGGCGGGCAGCGAGCCCCTCACCTGCCCGGTCACGACCTCCAGCGTGCGGCCGGCCTGGCGCTCGGCCAGCGTTTCGCCGACGCAGACGATGGGCTCCAGTCCGCCGCGCACGGCGCCCTCGACCTTGGCGGCGACCAGGGCGTCGGTTTCGCCATGGCCCGCCCGGCGCTCGGAGTGGCCGAGGATGACGAGGGTGGCGCCGGCGTCGGCCAGCATCTCGGCCGAGACATCGCCGGTGAAGGCGCCCGATTCCTCGGCCCGGCAGTCCTGACCGCCGACATCGACCGACGTGCCCGCCAGTTGGTCGGCCATGCGGTGGACCAGGGTGGCGGGCGGGCAGATGGCGATGCGGGCGCCGTAGGCATGCTCGTCCACCGCCGCGGCGACGGCCCTGGCCTCGTCCAGCGAGGCGGTCAGGCCGTTCATCTTCCAGTTTCCGGCGATCAGGGGGCGGGGCGTGATCAAGGCGGGCTCTCGCAAAGTCGAATTTCAGCCTTCGGGCTAGTCGATGAGGGGGCCGCTGTCACCCCCGCCGCTTGCCCGGGCTCCGCGCCCTCGCCTATACCGCGTCAGCGGCGCCGTCCCGGTGTCGCTCGCCCCGGAATGTCTCATGATCGCTCTTATCCGCCGGCTCGCGAAATCGTGGTTCGCCACGATCCTGCTGAGCATCCTGATCGTCAGCTTCGCCGTCTTCGGGATCGGCGACGTCTTTCGAGGCATGAACAAGAACGCCGTGCTGACGGCCGGTTCGCGCACGGTGACGACGCAGGACTTCCGACGGGAGTTCGACGGCTACAAGCAGCAGATGGAGCAGAAGAGCGGCGAGCCGATGAGCGCCGAGCAGGCGGTCCAGCGCGGCCTCGACCGGCGGGTGCTGGAGGGACTGGCCGGGCGTGAGTCGTTCGCCGAGTTGATGCACCGCATGGGCGTGCGCGTCTCTGACAGGCAGGTCGCCGACCAGATCAAGAAAATCCCGGCCTTCTTCGACCGCATCAGCGGCAAGTTCGACCAGCAGCTCTATGCGGGGGCCCTCGCCGAGCGGCAGCTGACCCCGGCCCTCTTCGAGCGCTTCATGCGCGACGACATGGCCCAGCAGCAGGTCACCGCCGCGCTGGCCTCGGGCCTGCGGGCGCCTCGGGCCTATGCGGCGCTGGGCGCGGCGTTCGCGCTGGAGAGCCGCGACGCCACCTGGTTCCAGGTCACCCCGGGGATGGTCCCCGAGCCGCCCAAGCCGACCGACGCCCAGCTGCGGGACTTCATGAAGGAAAACGCCGCCCAGCTGACGCGGCCCGAGTTCCGCCAGCTGTCGGTCGTCCAGTTCAGCACGGCCAACTTCAAGGGCGATGTGAAGATCGACCCGGCCGAGGTGGAGAAGCGCTACAACTTCGCCAAGGACAGCTTCGCCACGCCCGAGACACGCACCATCGTCCAGGTCCCGGCGAAGGACGCCGCGGCGGCCGCGAAGGTCGCCCAGGCGCTGCAAGCGGGCGGCGACATCGCCGCGGCCGCGCGCTCCATCGGCGCCGAGCCGGTGCTCTATCAGGACAAGCCCAAGACCGCGATCGTCGACCGCCGCGTGGCCGACGCCGCCTTCGCCCTGCCGGAGGGCCAGGTCAGCCAGCCGATCCAGGGCGAGCTCGGCTTTGCCGTGGTCAAGGTGATGAAGGTCACGCCCGGCAAGCAAGTGTCCTTCGCCGAGGCCAAGCCCCAGATCGAGGCGCAGCTGCGCCAGGACGCCATCGCGGCCAAGGTCTATGAGCAGACCCAGGTGTTCGAGGACGCCCAGGCCGCCGGCGCCACCCTGCCCGAAGCCGCCGCAAAGGCCGGGGTGAAGGTCGCCAACGTGCCGCCGATCACCGCCCAGGGTCAGCTTCCGAGCGGCGTTTCGACCGGCATCCCCGAGCAGATCCTCAAGACCGCCTTCGACCTGCCCTCCGGCGGCGACAGCGAGATCGAGGAGCTCGACAAGGGCGAGTACTACGCCCTTCACGTGGACAAGGTGATCCCCGCCACCCTGCCGCCGCTGGAGGAGGTGAAGCCCCAGCTGACGCGGGTTTGGATGATGCGCGAGCTGGTCAAGTCCATGGAGGAGAAGGCCAAGGCGCTCGCCGAGCGGGTGCGCAAGGGCGAGCCCATCGACAAGGTCGCCGCCTCCGTCGGCGCGAAAGTCAACACCACCACCGGCGTCAGCCGCGCCAACGCCGCCGAGTTCAAGGACCTGGGCCGCGACTTCCTCATCAAGCTGATCGGGGCCAAGCCCGTGGAGGTGATCACCGCCCAGAGCGCCCAGCTCGGCTTCATCGTCGCCCACGTGGACGCCGTCCGCCCGGCCGCGCCGCATGAGGTGGCCAAGTATGTCGAGCCGCAGCGCGAGCAGCTGACCGGCGACCTCTTCCGCCAGCTCGGCAACTCGGCCGAGGCCTACGCCCGTGAGAAGGTGAAGGCGCGCACCAACCTCGACCTCGCCCGCCAGGCCATCGGCGTCGATCCCAAGACCGTCGCCGATACGGCCAAACCCGCCGAGAAGGCCAAGTGAGCCTGGAGCCGGCGTTCGAGGGCTTTGCCTCCGCCTACGACGCCGGACGCCCGCAGGTCGTCTGGACGCGGCTGATCGATGACCTCGAAACGCCGGTCAGCGCCTATCTCAAGATTGGCCGCGGCCGGCCCTACGCCTTCCTGTTCGAAAGCGTCGAGGGCGGCGCCTGGCGTGGGCGCTACTCGGTCGTCGCCATGCAGCCGGACCTCGTCTGGCGCTGCCGGGGCGACAGCGCCGAGATCGCCGAGGGCGATGACATCGCCGCCGGCCGCTTCACCGCGCAGGCCGGCGGGGCGCTGGATTCGCTGCGCGACCTTGTCGCCCGCTCGCGGATCGAACTGCCCGAGGGCCTGCCGCCGATGGCCGCGGGGGTGTTCGGCGCGCTCGGCTACGACATGGTGCGGCTGGCCGAGAAGCTGCCGGATGCGCCGAAGGACACGCTGGGCCTGCCGGACGCGGTGATGATCCGCCCCTCGGTCGTGGCGGTGTTCGACGCCATCGCCCAGGAAATCCTGCTGTGCACGACGGTGCGGCCCTCTGGCGCCTCGGCCAAGGGGGCCTATGAGGGCGCTCGGCGGCGGCTGGAGGAGGTGATGGCCAACCTGCTCGGCCCCCTCGCCCACAACGCCCCGCGCGCCGGTCACCAGCAGGCGGAGTTCACCACGCCGGTCAGCCGCGCCGACTATCACCGGATCGTCGGCAAGGCGAAGGACTACATCACAGCGGGCGACATCTTCCAGGTGGTGCCGAGCCACAGGTTCAGGGCGCCGTTCGAGCTGGACGCCTTTGCACTCTACCGCTCGCTTAGGCGGACCAACCCCTCGCCGTTCCTCTTCTTCCTGAACTTCGACGGCTTCGAGCTGGTCGGCTCCTCGCCGGAGATCCTGGTGCGGCTGCGCGATGGCAAGATCACCATCCGCCCCATCGCCGGCACACGGCCCCGCGGCGCCACGCCGGAGGAAGACGCCGCGCTCGAACAGGAGCTGCTGGCCGACCCCAAGGAACGGGCCGAGCACCTGATGCTGCTCGACCTTGGCCGCAACGACGTCGGCCGCGTGGCGCGCCTGCGCGAGGACGGCCGCAACGAGGCGCCCACCGGCAAGAGTCCCAGCGTGCGCGTCACCGACAGCTTCATCGTCGAGCGCTACAGCCACGTCATGCACATCGTTTCCAACGTGGAGGGCGATGCGCCGGAGGGCCTGGACCCCGTCGATGTGCTGATGGCCGCCCTCCCCGCCGGCACGCTGTCGGGCGCGCCCAAGGTGCGGGCCATGGAAATCATCGACGAACTGGAGGTCGAAAAGCGCGGCATCGCCTACGCCGGCGCGGTCGGCTACTTCGGCGCCGACGGCTCGGTCGACACCTGCATCGTCCTGCGCACGGGGCTGGTAAAGGACGGCATGCTCTACGTCCAGGCCGGCGGCGGCGTGGTGGCCGACAGCGATCCTGACGCCGAGTACGACGAGACCTTGCATAAATCGCGGGCCCTGAAACGCGCCGCCGAAGAGGCGTGGCGGTTCGCTTGAGGTCTTCCCCCACTCGGGGGAAGAGCTTGGCGCGTCACCGGCTACCTCGTAGAAGGCCAACCATGATCCTGGTGATCGATAACTACGACAGCTTTACCTACAACCTCGTCCATTACCTGAACGAGCTGGGGGGGCAGACGCTTGTGCGCAGGAACGATGCGCTGAGCGTGCAGGAGGCGTTGGGACTGAAGCCCGACGCGGTGCTGTTGTCGCCGGGGCCGTGTACGCCGGATGAGGCGGGGATCTGCCTGCCGCTGCTGCGCGGGGCGCCGGAGGATCTGCCGATCCTGGGCGTATGCCTTGGCCACCAGTCGATCGGCCAGGCCTATGGCGGCGAGGTGGTGCGCGCCAAGTCGATCATGCACGGCAAGACCAGCGAAATTCACCACAACGGCAAGGGCGTCTTCAAAGGCCTGCCCAACCCGTTCACGGCGACGCGCTACCACTCGCTGGCCGTGCGCCGCGAGAGCCTGCCCGACGAGCTGGAAGTCACCGCCTGGACCGACGACGGCGAGATCATGGGCTTCCAGCACAAGACCCGCCCTGTCCATGGCGTACAATTCCATCCCGAGAGCATCGCCACCGAGGGCGGACACCAGCTGCTGGCCAACTTCCTCGACCTTGCGGGCGTGAAGCGCGAGGCGGCGTGAGCGAGGCGTTCAAGCCCCTGCTGGCCCGTCTGGCGGACGGGGCGACCCTTGGCGAGGACGACGCCGAGGCCTTTTTCGCCGCCTGCCTGCGCGGGGAGCCCACGCCCGCCCAGATCGCCGCCGCCGTCACCGCCATGCGCATGCGCGGCGAGACGGTGGGCGAGCTGACCGCCTGCGCGCGGGCCATGCGCAAGGCCTCGACCAAGCTCGATCAGCCCTACGACGTCGTCGATGTCTGCGGCACGGGCGGCGATGGGCTGCACACGCTCAATGTCTCGACGGCCGTGGGGTTCGTGGTCGCCGGCGGCGGCCTGAAGGTCGCCAAGCACGGCGGCAAGGCGGCCTCCTCGCTGTCGGGCTCCTCGGACGTGCTGATCGCGCTTGGCGTCAACATCATGGTCTCGCCGGAGGTGGAGCGCCGCTCTCTGGAGGAAGCAGGCATCTGCTTCATGTTTGCGCCGAACCATCACCCGGCCATGAAGCATGTGATCCCGGTGCGCACCGAACTGGGCTTTCGCACGGTGTTCAACCTGCTGGGGCCGCTGACCAATCCGGCGGGGGCGAGGCGGCAGGTCGTGGGCGTCCCCTCCTCCCGCTTCGTCGAGCCGATCGCGCGGGCGCTGGGGGCTCTGGGCGCCGAGCGGGCCTGGGTGGTGCACGGCGAGGGCATGGACGAACTGACCACCACGGGCGAGACCGAGGTCGCCGAGTGGAACGGCCAGTCGGTGCGTCTCTTCCGCATCACGCCCGAGGCCGTGGGCCTGCCGCGATCGGCGCTGGCGGACCTGACCGGCGGTGCGCCCGAACAGAACGCCAAGGCGCTGCGCGCCCTGCTGGAGGGCCAGAAGGGTCCCTATCGCGACATCGTGCTGCTGAACGCGGCGGCGGGCTTCCTTGTCGGCGACAGGGTCGAGACGCTGAAGGAAGGCGTCGAGCTGGCGGCGAAATCCATCGACAGCGGCGCGGCGCTGGCGGCCCTCGACAAGCTGATCGAGGTCACCAATGGCTGACATCCTCGAGAAAATCGCGGCCTACAAGCGTGAGGATGTGGCGGCGCGGAAGGCCGCGCGGCCCCAGGTCAATGTGGCGGACGCCTCGGCGCCTCGGGGCTTTCGCGCGGCGCTGGAGCGGGCCCATGCGCCGGGTCGCCTGGCCTTGATCGCGGAGATCAAGAAGGCATCGCCGTCGAAAGGGCTGATCCGCGACGACTTCGATCCGCCGGCGCTGGCGAAGGCCTACGAGGCCGGCGGCGCGGCGTGCCTGTCGGTGCTGACCGACGGGCCAAGCTTCCAGGGCGACGACGCCTTCCTGACCGCCGCGCGGGACGCGGTCGCCCTGCCCTGTCTGCGCAAGGAGTTCCTCGTCGATCCCTGGCAGGTCGCCGAATCGCGCGCGCTCGGCGCCGACGCGATCCTGGTGATTCTGGCGATGGTCGATGATTCCCTGGCCCGCGAGCTGATGAGCGAGGCCGCGCGGCTCGGCATGGACGCGCTGGTCGAGGTCCATGACGAAGCCGAACTGGAGCGCGCGGTGCGGCTCGGGGCGGACCTGATCGGGGTCAACAACCGTAACCTGCGGACCTTCGAAGTGGATCTCGCCGTGACCGAGCGCCTCTCGAAAATCGCGCCGAAAGACGCGCTGCTGGTCACCGAAAGCGGTATCTTCACGCCCGCCGACGTGGCGCGGCTGGAGCGGTGCGGGGCGCGGGCCATGCTGGTCGGCGAAAGCCTGATGCGCCAGGCCGACGTGACCGCCGCGACGCGGGCCCTCCTCGCGTAACTTGACATTAACCTAGAACACCTAGAGAACATCCTCAGGAGTTGGCGGTTTGTTCCGCCTCATCTTTCGGGGACGCGCCATGCTCACGCGCAAACAGCACGAGCTGCTCATGTTCATCCATGAGCGCATCAAGGAGAGCGGCGTTTCGCCGTCCTTCGACGAGATGAAGGAGGCGCTGGACCTAGCGTCGAAGTCCGGCATCCACCGGCTGATCACGGCGCTGGAGGAGCGCGGCTTCCTGCGCCGTCTGCCCCACCGGGCGCGAGCGCTGGAGGTGGTGAAGCTGCCGCAGCAGGCGACCGCCGCCGCGCCGCCCAAGGGCCGGGGCTCCTTCCAGCCCAAAGTCGTCGAAGGCGCCCGTCAGGCCGAACCTGTCGCCGCCAACGACGTGCGCGAACTGCCGGTGCTCGGCAAGATCGCCGCCGGCACGCCCATCGAAGCCATCCAGCACGAGCGAGACCGCATCCAGGTGCCCGAGACCATCCTGGGCGCCGGCGAGCACTATGTGCTGGAGGTCCAGGGCGATTCCATGATCAACGCCGGCATTCTCGACGGCGACTTCGTGGTCATCCGCAAGACCCAGACCGCCAACAGCGGCGAGATCGTCGTGGCGCTGGTCATGGGCGAGGAAGCAACCTTGAAGCGCCTGCGCCGCAAGGGCGCCAGCATCGCGCTGGAAGCGGCCAACCCGATCTATGAAACCCGCATCTTCGGGCCTGATCAGGTCCAAGTGCAGGGCAAGCTGGTCGGGCTCATCCGGCGGTATCACTGAGAAGGCCCTTCTCCCCTTGCGGGAGAAGGACGCCAGGGGACCAGGGACGCTGACCTCTAAGGTCCTGCGCCCAGACGACCTTCCAGCCGTCACCGGCGCGGTAGAGCTCCGCCGAGCCGCCGCGTTCGAAGTCGTCGGCATCGAGCACCAGTTTGCCAGGGCATCCACTCGGCGCCGTCGAGCGAACCACGACCACCTCGGCTCGGGCGCAAAGCGCCTCCAACTGTTCAGCGGACGGCGGCTTCTTTCCCCACCATCCGGCGATCATGCCCGGCTCATCGGGCGCGCACTGCTTGCGGTCGCAGGTGAAGCCGTTGGGGGCTTCGGAGACCGTGAGGCCCCGCCTTCGGGCCCACAGGTCGGCGGCGAACCTGCGGCTCTCCGGGCGCAGCAGGACGGCTTCGTCGCCGTGCCGGACGGCGGCGGCCGCGCCTTCGGCGTCGATCCAGATGTCCGGCGCGGGCGGTCTTGGCCAGAGGGCGACGGCGAGCGCCAACGGCAGGCCGAACCAGCGCAGGCGGCCCCTCCACAGGCACAGGATCAGGATGCCGAGGAAGGCGATGGGCAAGGCAGCGGCCGGCGCGCTGGCGATGATCAGTTGCGAGTTGGGAAGCGAGGCCGTCCAGGCCGCCACGCCGGTCATCGCATCGATCCCCCAGCCGGCGAAGGTCAGGAACGGCGCGCCGATCCCGAACGGCTCCAGCACCGCGCCGAGCGCCAGCGCCGGCATGATGACGAAGGACGACAACGGCGCGACCAGCAGGTTGGCGATCAGGCCAAAGCTGGCGACGCGGTTGAAGTGCTGCATGGCGAAAGGCCCGGTCGCCAGCCCCGCGACGAAGCTCGCCCCGATGGCGGCGACGATCCACAACCCCGCGCCCTGTGGCAGGCGTATCCACCAGGGCGCGGAAATCTCCCGCGCCGGCCGCTTCCAGTTCTCGGCGAGCGCCACCAGCGCGGTCGTGGCCGCAAAGGACATCTGGAACCCCGGCTCGCAGGCCGCTTCGGGATGGGTGACGAGGATGATCAGCGCCGCGACGGCCAGCGCATGCAGGCTGATGGCCCGCCGGTCGGCCAGGATGGCGGCGAAGGCCACGGCGGCTGTGATGGCGGCCCGCTCGGCCGGCGGCGGGGAGCCGGACACGATCAGATATCCGAGCACCGCCGTCAGCCCGAACACGGCTGCGGCCTTCTTGCCGTTGATGCGCAGCGCCAGCCACGGCCAGGCGGCGACCAGCAGGCGCGCGAAGGCGAAGGCGAAGCCGCCGACGATGGCCATGTGCAGGCCGCTGATGGAGATGATGTGCGCCAGGCCCGAGGCGCGCATGTCGTCGGTCTGCTGCTTGCTGATCCAGGCCTCGTGCCCGGTCGTCATGGCGGCAGCGAGCCCCCCGGCGCGCTCGCCCATGTCGCCCACGATCCGCCGCGCCAGGCTCCAGCGCATGGCGTTGACCGCCATCGCCGCCCGCAGCCGCCACGGCGCCCTGGGCAGGCTGACGATCACAGGCTCGCTCAGCGAAAACCCCACCCCGCCGATGGCGTCGAAGTACGCATCGCGCGCGAAGTCGTAGGCGCCGGGGCTGGCCGGCGGCGGGGGCGGACCCAGCATGGCCGTCATCCGCACCGCCGAGCCAGGTCCCACCATCCCCTCCGGCCCCACCGTCACGCGCAGCCTCACCGGCGTCTCCTCCGGCGCCAGCCCCTCCACCCGCACCGGCGCGATCAGCAGCCGCCCGCCGCCCGCGCCGGGACTGGCCACATCCACAACCCAGCCGTCGATCGTGCGCACCGCCTCCGCGCCCAGCACCGGCGCGCGCACCGCTTCGGTTCGTAGCTTGCCCGCCGCGAACCCGGCCGCCCCGAACGCCAGCAGGGTCAGGGGGATCACCACCAGCCCCCGCGCCAGTCGCGCTCGCGCCGCCAGGGCCGCCGCCGCGAACAGCATGGCGAGCCCGATCGCCGCCCAGGCGGCCGGCTCGACGCTCAGCGCCAGATAGCCCGCCGCGCCGAACCCGAACGCCACCGGCGCCCACAGCGTCCAGCGCTCGCCCTGCGCGGCGACTTCCCGCCAGGCGGCGGCAAGGCTAGGACCGGGCGCCAAGGCCATGTTAAGAGGCCGCGCCCTTTCTCCACCCCCAGGCTCGATGTCCGAACCCGCAAAGACCTCTTCCGGCGTCGTCACGCGCTTTGCCCCCTCCCCCACGGGGTACCTGCATATAGGCGGCGCCCGCACGGCCCTGTTCAACTGGCTTTATGCACGCCACTGCGGCGGCAAGTTCCTGCTGCGCGTCGAGGACACCGACCGCGAGCGCTCCACCAAGGCCGCTGTCGACGCCATCCTGCAGGGGATGAGCTGGCTGGGCCTGGAGGCCGACGAGCCGCCCATCTTCCAGAGCGCCCGCGCCGACCGCCACCGCGAGGTCGTGCAGCAGCTGCTGGACAGCGGGGCCGCCTACCGCTGCTGGATGACCCAGGAGGAGACCGCCGCCGCCCGTGAGAAGGCCCACGCCGCCGGCCACGCCCTGCGCTCACCCTGGCGCGACCGCTCGGGCGGCGACCCCGGCCAACCCCACGTCGTGCGCTTCCGGGGACCTAAGGACGGCGAAACGGTGATCGACGACCTCGTGCAGGGCCGCGTCACCTTCAAGAACCGCGACCTGGACGACCTGATACTGCTGCGCTCGGATGGCGCGCCGACCTACAACCTGGCCGTGGTGGTGGATGACCACGACATGGGCGTAACCCACATCATCCGGGGCGACGACCACCTCAACAACGCCGCGCGGCAGGGGCTGATCTACAAGGCGCTAGGCTGGGACATGCCGCGCTTCGCCCACATCCCGATGATCCACGGGCCGGACGGCGCCAAGCTGTCCAAGCGCCACGGCGCGCAGGCGGTGGGCGATTTCGAAGACCTCGGCTACCTGCCCGAAGCGCTGCGCAACTACCTCGCGCGGCTGGGCTGGAGCCACGGCGACGACGAGATCTTCTCCGACTCCCAGGCCATCGAATGGTTCGACATCGAGGGCGCCAACAAGTCTCCCGCCCGGCTGGACTGGGACAAGCTGAACCACGTCAACGCCCACTACATCCGCCAGGCCGATGACGCCCGGCTCGCCCGGCTGGTGTTCGAGGTGATGGAGCGGCGCGGTGAGCCCCTGCCCGCCGACCAGCACGGCAAGCTCGCCGCCGCGCTGCCGCTGTTCAAGGACCGGGCCAAGACGCTGGTCGAACTCGCCGACCAGGCCGCCTTCCTGTTTCGCCCGCGTCCGCTGCCGCTGGAGGGCAAGATCAGCACCCTGCTGACGCCCGAGACGCTGGACCGGCTGAAACGCCTCCGCGCCCAACTCGGTCAGGCGAGCGAATGGACGGCCGAGAGCCTGGAAGCGCTGCTCAAAGGCTTCGCCGAGGCCGAGGGCGTGGGGTTCGGCAAGATCGGCCCGCCTCTGCGCGGCATGCTGACCGCCGGCTCGCCGGCGCCCGATCTGGGGAAGACGATGGCCGCGCTCGGCCGTGAGGAGGCGCTGGCACGCCTGGACGATGCGCTTTCGCGCCCGGCGTGAGGCGCTATAAGCACGAACGATTGTATGAGAGGTCCGACGATGGGTGAGAACGCGAAGCTGACGGTGGGCGGCCAGGACTACGACCTGCCGGTGATCAAGGGCTCGACGGGCCCCGACGTGCTCGACGTGCGAAAGCTCTATGCCGACGCCGATGTCTTCACCTTCGACCCGGGCTTCACCTCGACCGCTTCGTGCGAGAGCAAGATCACCTACATCGACGGCGACGCGGGCATCCTGCTGCACCGGGGCTATCCCATCGACCAGCTGGCCGAGCAGTCGAACTTCCTGGAGGTCAGCTACCTGCTGCTGAACGGCGACCTGCCGACGGCCGAGCAGTACGCCAACTTCGAGCACGTGATCACCTATCATACGATGGTGCACTCGCAGTTCGACCGCTTCTTCGAGGGCTTCCGCCGCGACGCCCACCCGATGGCGATCATGACCGGCGTCGTCGGCGCCCTGTCGGCCTTCTATGCCGATAGCATCAACGTCGACGATCCGCGCGAGCGCGAGATCAGCGCCCATCGCCTGATCGCCAAGATGCCGACGCTGGCGGCGCGGGCCTTCAAGTACCACATCGGCCAGCCCTTCATCTCGCCGCGCAACGAGCTCTCCTATTCGGAGAACTTCCTGCGCATGTGCTTTGCCGTGCCGGCCGAGGACTGGAAGCCCAACCCGGTGCTGACGCGGGCCATGGACCGCATCTTCATCCTGCACGCCGACCACGAGCAAAACGCCTCCACCTCCACCGTGCGGCTGGCCGGCTCGTCCGGCGCCCACCCGTTCGCCTGCATCGCGGCGGGCATCGCGTGCCTGTGGGGCCCCAGCCACGGCGGGGCCAACCAGGAAGCGTTGGAGATGCTGGAGGAGATCGGCACGGTCGATCGCATCCCCGAGTACGTGCAGGGGGTGAAGGACCGCAAGTACCGGCTGATGGGCTTCGGCCACCGGGTCTACAAGAACTTCGACCCGCGTGCGAAGGTGATGCAGGAGACGGCATACGAGGTGCTGGCCGAGCTCGGCGTCAAGGACCCGCTGCTGGACGTGGCCATGGAGCTGGAGAAGATCGCCCTCTCCGACCCCTACTTCATCGAGCGCAAGCTCTACCCCAACATCGACTTCTATTCGGGCATCACCCTGCGCGCGATGGGCTTCCCGGCCTCGATGTTCACCGTCCTCTTCGCCCTCGCCCGCACCGCCGGCTGGATCAGCCAGTGGAAAGAGATGTTCGAGGATCCGCACCGCAAGATCGGCCGCCCGCGCCAGCTCTACACGGGCGCGACGCAACGCGACTACGTGCCGATCGAAAAGCGCGGATAACCGCGCCCTCCCTCCCCTTCATGGGGAGGGAAGATCGCGCAGCGATCAGGGTGGGGGAGTAACGCCACATCCCTCGTCATCCTCGGGCTCGTCCCGAGGACCCAGAATCGAGGCGCTTGGTGGTTGGGCAGGGCAGCGGCCAACGCACCACATCAACCCGTCCACGCCTCGATTCTGGGTCCTGGGCACAAGGCCCAGGATGACGGGCGGTTTGGGTGGATAGTCAGAAACTTATCCATCCCCCACCAAACTCAGGTGATCATCACCTCACCCACGGACATGGGGAGGGCGCACCGGTACCAGCCCTTTGCGGTCCGGGGGTGCGGTCGAGCGGGGTGACCTCCGTGTCTGTCCATCTCAGAGCCGGACATTGCGGGCCGGTGCGTACGTGGGGACGAAGAGGTCTATCGCAGGGCAGGGGACGTAAACCTGCCCATCAGGCGGACTGGAAAACCCGCTTGCCCGTCCGGGGCCCTCGTGAGGTGAAAGGCAGAACACGCCTGCGCGCCTCCGGCTTCGGGATAACGGCCGCGCGGAGCGCCGGCGGCGAGCCCGCCAAACCCTCCACTACCCTACAGACACCGGTGTCAGGGCGACCTGGCCGGCGCTCCGCTCCCTCTCCACCCTCGCGCCCGAAGGCGTCGGGGCTATCTGGCGTGGACGCCACCAATCCCACAAATGTCAGGTCCGCTTCCGGTCGGTCACGCCAAGAACCCCCAGCACCGCGTCCGCCGCCGCTTCCGACGGATCAGGCCCGCCGCGCCCCATCTTCTCCAGCGCCGCGTTCTGTTCGGCGACCTGGCGGGCGCGGAGCTTGGGGTCTTCCAGACGTTCGGCGATAGCGCGGGAGAGGTTTTCGCCGGTGCATTCGTGCTGCACGAACTCGGGGGCGACGAAGCGGCCGGCGGCGATGTTGAAGAGGGTGATCCAGGGGGTGCGGATCAGGCGCTTGAGGATGGCATAGGTGAGCTTGCCGATGCGGTAGCCGACGACCATCGGCACGCCCGCGAGCGCCAGCTCGGTCGTCACGGTGCCCGAGCAGGCGAGCGCCACCGTGCCGGCCACGAAGGCGTCGTCCTTGAGCTGCTCGTCCTCGATGACGTGGGCGCGGTGGGGCCAGCCGGCGACGCGTGCCCTCACCGCCTCGGCCACGGTGGCGGCGACGGGGACGACGACCTGGAGGTTCGGGCGGTCGGTCTTGAGGAGGTTCACCGCCTCCTCGAACGACGGCATGACGTTGGCGATCTCGGCCGGACGGCTGCCGGGCAGGACCAGCAGGATCGGATCGGCGGCCTTCGCGCCGATGACCTTGCGCAGGCGCCTGGGGTCGGCTTTCGAGAAGTCGCGGGCAAGCGCGGGGTTGCCGACGAAGGTGACCGGCAGGCCGTGGGGCGCGTAGAAGGGCGCGTCCATCGGCTGGGTGGCGAGCAGGTGGTCGACCTTCCCCGCCAGCACACGCGCGCGGCCGGGGCGCGTGGCCCAGACCTGGGGGCCGACGTACTTGATCAGCGGCAGGTCGGGGTACAGCCGCCGCAAAGCCGCCGCCACCCGCATGGTAAAGCCCCAGCTGTCGATCAGGATGGCCACATCCGGCTTGTCGCCGCGGGCCAGTTCGGCCGTATCACGCACCCGGCGCAGGACGCGGGGATAGGCTTTCAGGCCCTCGAAGAGGCCGAGAATGGAAAGCTCGGCGATGTCGAAGGGGCTCTGGACCCCCTCGGCGGCCATCTTCTCACCGCCGACACCGATGAAGCGCACCTCATCGCCGAGCTGGGAGCGCAGGGCTTTGGCCAGGCCGCCGCCGAGCGTGTCGCCGGACGCCTCGGCCGCCACGAGCATGACGGTGATCATTCGACGCCGACGACGAAGATGCCCATCTCGTCGGCCAGGGCGACCATCTCCTCGCGGTCGACCACCAGCAGCCGCCCCGCCTCCCCCACAATGCCGGCGAGCCCGGCGCGGGCGGCGCGGTTGACGGTGGCGACGCCGATGGTGGGGAGGTCCACGCGGGTCTCCTGGATCGGCTTGGGCGCCTTGGCCAGCACCCCGCGCGGGCGCTCCGGCGAGCCGCGCACGGCGGCGGGCAGATCGGCGACCCGGCGCAGCATGGCGTCGGTGCCTTCCTGGGCCTCGACGGCGAGCACAAGGCCGTCGCAGACCACGGCCCCCTGCCCCACGTCCAGCTTGCCGATCTCGCGGGCGACGTGCAGCGCCTTGGCGATGTCGCCCTCGTGCTCGGGACCGGGCGCATGACGACCGAGCGCGCCGGCGGGCAGGGTCAGGCCGCCCTCCACCTCGTGCGCGCCTTCGACGGCGAAGCCTTCCTTTTCGAACTCGAGCACGATGCGGCGCAGCAGGGCGTCGTCGCCCTTGCGCGCGGCGGCGATGATGCCCGGCAGCGCCGCAAGGCCGCGCGCATCGGGCATCAGCTTTCCGAAATCGGGCCGATCGACCTTGCCGACGAAGCAGACGGCCTTGCAGCCCTCGGCCCTCAACAGCTTCATGCATTTGCCCAGCTGCGCCAGCCCGACGTCCGCGCCGGGGTGGCGAGCCATGATGGGGTCGGCAAAGCCCTTCAGGCGGATGACGAAGTAGTCGCGGCCCGCGGTACGGCAGTGGTCGGCGACCTCGGCGGGAAGCGACCCGCCCCCGGCGATGAGGCCGAGCTTGCGCACGTCAGACCTCGCGCTCCGGCAGACAGAGCGGGCGGTTGTTGTCGGCGCGGATGAAGTCGACGATCTCCATCACCTCGGAAACCTTGCCGAAGGTGCGGGCGGTGTCCTCCAGCCGCTCCTGGAAGGTGCCTTCGTCGGCCATCATCATGCGATAGGCGGCGCGCATGGCGCTGATCGTATCACGCGGGAAGCCCCGCCGCCGCAGGCCGACCAGGTTCAGCCCCTCCAGGTGGGCGTGATTGCCCCACACCGAGCCGTAGGGGATGACGTCCTTGGTCACCGCCGCCAGCCCGCCGATGAAGGCGTAGCGCCCTACCCGGCTGAACTGGTGAACCGCCGCCAGGCCGCCCATGAACACATAGTCGCCCATGACCACGTGACCGCCCAGCGTCGCGCCCTTGGCCAGCACCACGTGATCGCCGACGATGCAGTCGTGGGCGATGTGGCTGCCGACCATGTGCAGGCCCTCCGCGCCCACGGTCGTGACGCCCCGCCCCTGCGCCGTGCCGGTGTGCATGGTCACGTGTTCGCGGATGATGTTGCGCGCGCCGATGCGCAGTTCGGTCGGCTCGCCCTTGTGCGTCAGGTGCTGCGGCGGACCGCCGAGGTTGGCGAAGGCATGGACCTCGCAGTCCTCGCCCAGCGTCGTCACGCCCTCGATCACCACGTGGGAGTGCAGGCGCACGTTGCGGCCCAGCTTCACCGCGCCGCCGACGATGCTGTAGGGGCCGATGACGACGCCCTCGCCCAGCTCGGCGCCCTTGTGGACGATAGCGGTGGGGTGGACTTCGGCCATCAGCTTCCCTCCACCAGCATGGCGGCGAATTCGGCCTGCGCGGCCAGGTTCTCGCCGACGAAGGCCTTGCCCTCGAACTTGAAGATACCGCGCCGGTGGAAGGCGACCCGGACCTCCATGCGCAGCACATCGCCCGGCCGCACCGGATGGCGGAAGCGGCAGTTGTCGATGGACATGAAGAAGATGGTCTTGCCGGCCGGATCGACGTCCAGCGACTTGCTCATCAGCACCGCGCCGGTCTGGCCCATGGCCTCGACGATCAGCACGCCCGGCATCACCGGATTGCCGGGGAAGTGGCCGGCGAAGAAGGGCTCGTTGAAGGTGACGTTCTTGAAGCCCAGGATCGACTCCGAGGGCCGATAGTCCTCGCAGCGGTCGACCAGCAGGAACGGGTAGCGGTGGGGGATCCGCTCGAGGATCTCCGCGATGGCCACGTTGGTGACTTCGCTCATGGGGCCTTGCTCTCCCTGCGGGCGGCGTTGCGCATCAGCCAGGCGCTTTCCTTCATCCACTGACGTATCGGCCGCGCGGGGGTTCCGCCCCAGGTCTCGCCGGCGGGAACGTCCTTCATCACGCCCGCCGCCGCCGCGATGCGCGCGCCGGCGCCGATGTTGATGTGGTCCGCGACGCCGGCCCGGCCGCCGAACTGGGCGCCGTCGCCGATCAGGGTGGAGCCGGAGATGCCGGTGTGCGCCGCCATTACGCAGTTGCGGCCGACCCGTACGTTGTGGGCGATCTGCACCAGGTTATCGATCTTGGTGTTCTCACCGACCACGGTGTCGTCGAAGGCGCCCCGGTCGATGCAGCTGTTGGCGCCGACCGTGACGCCGTCCTGCAGGATGACGCGGCCGAGCTGCGGGATATCGATCACGCCGCTCGCGCCGCCGGTGGCGCCGAAACCGGCCTCGCCGATCACGGCGCCGGCCATGATCTGCACCCGATCGCCGATCAGGGAAAAGCCGATGAAGGCCCCCGCGCCGATGCGGCAGTCGCGGCCGATGGCGACGCCGGGGCCGATGACGGCGTTGGCCGCGATGACCGTGCCGCGCCCGACCTTCGCGCCAGGCCCCACGACGGCGCCGGGGGCGAGGGTCACGCCCTCCTCCAGGACCGCGGAGGGATGGATGCGCTCGCCGCCCTCATGCACGCGCGGGCGGTGCAGCGCGGCGGCGGCGGCGGACCAGGCGGCGTGCGGAAGGGCGTTGATCAGGGCCGTGCAGCCCTTGGGCGCATTTTCGGCCTGATCGGCGGTGAGGAAGCAGGCGCTCGCCTTCGTGCCGGCGAGTTCGGCGGCATAGCGCTTGTCCGACAGGAAGGCGACAGCGCCCTCGCCCGCGCCGGCCAGGGGCGCGACGGCGCGAATGGCGCCCGAGCCGTCGCCGGCAAACGAAGAGCCGGTCAGCTTCGCGAGGTCCGCGAGGCTGACCGGCCCAAGGTCTTCATAGAATCGCGCGTCCGGCATGGTCTCCCCTTTTCAAGGAGCCGAGCCGGGGCGTCGAGTCGTTACTGCGCGGCGGCCGCGGCCTGGGCGTCCAGATGCTCACGCTCGAAGGCGAACTGCTGGATCTTGGCGTTCAGGCCCGCGATGACCGACGAGGTGATGTCCATGGCCGGGTTGGAAGCCATGACGCTGCGGCCGTCGAGGAGCAGCGAGCACTTGCGCTGTTGGTAGACCTGCACGATCACCGGGTCCATTTCCTGCGCCACGCGCTGGATGGCCTTGGAGCGGGTGCGCTCCAGCTCGGCCTGGCGCTGGTTGGCCTTGCGCTCAAAGGCGGCGCCGCGGGTGCTGAGATCGGTGGCCCGCTTTTCCCACTGCGCCTTGTCCATCGTGGCGCGGGTGGATTCCAGTGTCTTGGCCTCGGTGTTGATGGTGTCGTTTTCCGGCTTCAGCTCGGTGGAGACCTGCTGGATCAGCTGCGTCATCCGCGAGTCGACGTACTTGCCGACGGTCGAGGTGGCGATGGCCTGCTGGGCGTCGAGCACGCACACGCCCGGAAGCGCCGGGCCGTGGGTCAGCGATGCGGCCGGGGTCTGGGCGACAGCGGTGGTGGCGAAGATCATGGCGGCGGCCGCGCTGGCGACAGCACCGAGTTTCCTGGACGTCATTGGTTTTTAGAACCTTGTTGATGTGGAGAAGCGGAAGGTTTCCGTCTTGTCGTAGTCTTCTTTGGCCAAAACTTGGCTGAAGTCGAAACGGATCGGTCCCATGGGCGAGCGCCAGAAGACGCTCAGGCCCGCGGAGGCCCGCAGGCTCAGGTCGTCGTGGACGAAGGGATTGTCCACGCCGGGGGTTGTCTGGATGTCCTCGTCGTCGAGGAGGCCGAGCGTGCCGAAGTCGGTGAATACGGCGGCCTTGATGCCGTACTGCTCGGGCAGATAGGTCGGAACGGTCATTTCCAGCGTGCCGATGGCGTACATCTTGCCGCCCAGCGCGTCGCTGCGGCCGAACGAGGTGTCGCGCGGGCCGAGGCCAGCGGTTTCGAAGCCACGGAAGCTGTTGCCGCCCTTGTAGAAGCGGTCGTTGATGCGGATCGGATCGCCGCCCCAGCCTTCGATGTAGCCGGCCGTGCCGGTGGCGCTGAAAATGAAGTCCTTGTTGAAGCCGTAGTACCAGCCGCCGTCGGCCTCGGTGCGCAGGTAGTTCACGTCACCGCCGAGACCCGCCAGATCCTGGTTCAGGTCGGCGAAGTAGCCGCGCGTCGGCCGGATCGGATCGTTCCGGCGGTCGAGGCGCAGGCCGTAGCCGAACAGCGAGGTGATGTTCGACCCGCGCTGCTGACAGATCGAGGAGGTGGCGCCGACCGGGCAGTAGGCGTCGTCGATGTTCACCTGATCGCTGCGCAGGGTGTAGCGCAGGCTCATGGAGGCGTTCTGCGTCAGCGGGAAGCCAAGACGCAGGCCCCCGCCGGTGGAGGAGGTGTCGAACGCCGTCTGGCGGCCGTAGTCGTACTTGTAGGAGTAGAGGTCGACGCCCGCGCGCAGGTCACGGCCCAGGAAGCGCGGCTCGGTGAAGGAGAAGTCGACCTGCTGGCGCAGCGAGCCGACCGACACGCGCGCCCGCACCGACTGACCACGGCCCCGGAAGTTGCGCTCGGAGATGCCGAGGTCGAGGACCAGCTGGTCCACCGACGAATAGCCGGCGCTGAACGACAGCTCGCCGGTCGGCTGCTCTTCCACCTTCACCCGCAGGCTGGTGCGGTCCGGCGTGGCGCTGGGGATTTCGTCGATGGTGACGTCCTTGAAGAAGCCGAGCGAGCGGATCTGGTTCTTGGAGCGGTCGACCAGCACGCGGTTGTAGGCGTCGCCCTCGGCCACGTTCATCTCGCGGCGGACCACGTAGTCCAGCGTGCGAGTGTTGCCGACGATGTCGATGCGGTCGATGTAGACGCGCGGGCCCTCGCTGACCTGGAAGACCACATCGACGGTCTTGGTGTCGCGGTTGGCCACATACTTGGGCCGCACATCGACGAAGGCGAAGCCCGCGGCGCCGGCGGCGAAGGTCAGGGCGTCGGTCGCCTGCTCTATCTTCTCGTCCTGATAGACCTGGCCCGAGCGGATCGGCAGCAGCTGCTGGAGGATGGTCGCGTCGAGCTTCTTCAGCTCGGTCTCCACGCTGACCTTGCCGAACTTGTACTCGGGGCCCTCATCGAGGGTGTAGGTGATAACGAAGCCGTTGCGCTCCGGCGCCAGCTCGGCGACCGAGGAGATCACGCGGAAATCGTAGTAGCCCTTGTTGCGATAGAACTTCCGCAGCTGCTCGCGGTCGTACTCGATCCGGTCGGGATCGTAGTTCGCGTTCGAGGAGAGGAATTTGTACCACTTGCTCTCCTCGGTCACGACGACGTCGGCGAGGTCGTTGTCCGAGAATTCCTCGTTGCCGAGGAAGTTGAGGTCAAGGACGCCGCTCTTGGGACCTTCATCGATCTCGAAGATCAGGTCGACGCGCTTTTGCGGCAGTTCGACGATCTTGGGCGTCACGCTGGCCGAGATACGGCCGGCCCGGCGGTAAAGCTCGATGATACGCTGGACGTCCTGCTGGACCTTGGCCTTCGTGAAGATGCCGCGCGGGCGAATCTGCACCTCGTCCTTCAGCTTGTCTTCCTTGAGGGAGGAATTCCCCTCGAAGACCACCTGGTTGATGATCGGGTTCTCGACGACCTGGATGACCAGTTCGCCGTTCGGCTGCAGGTCGATCTTCACGTCGGCGAAAAGGTCGGTGCGGAACAGGGTCTTCAGGGCGGTGTCGATGACCGCCGGGGTGACCACATCGCCGACCTGGATCGGCAGGTAGGAGATCACCGTCCCCGCCTCGATCCGCTCGTTGCCCGTCACGCTGATACGCTGGACGACGCCGGCCTCGGCGGGCGGCTGGGCCACGGGCTCGCTCGGCGGCGGTGTCGGCGCGGCCTCCTGCGCCAGCGCCGGAGCGGCGGTCAGACAGGTCGTGCCCATCAGGAAGGCGAGCGCGGCGCCGCGGGCGCTGAATTTCTTCATAAGATCAACCATGAAAGGCCCCGACCCCGTTCAGCTGAACAGACCGCCAAGGAAATTGAAGACACGCAGTCGATGGAGGTCGTTCCAAGTGGCGAACAGCATGAATCCAAGCAGTAGCGCAAGGCCCACGCGATAACCGGCCGCCTGAACGGGCGCCGCCAACGGGCGGCGAGCCACGGCCTCATAGGCGTAGAAAAGCAGGTGTCCGCCATCGAGCACGGGCACCGGAAGAAGGTTCATGAAGCCGATGCTGACCGACAGTACGGCGGTCAGGCCCAGCAGGCTGACCATGACGCCGAGGATCATCGTCGGAACGTCCGGCGCGCCCTGCGCCCCGTACATGGCGACCTTCCCCGAGGCGTCGGCGATGCCGATGAAGCCCCCCAGCTGGTCGGCCGGCACCTCGCCGCGGATCAGCCGGCCGAGGTAATAGACCGTGGTGGAGAGCACCTCGCCCGTCTGCTTGACGCCCTCGACGACGGCCTCGACGGGGCCATAGCGGACCAGGCGCGCTTCCCGAGGCGAGACCGAGCCCATCCCCAGCTGTCCGACCTGCACCTTGCCGGAGATGGGGTCATCGATGGTCTTGGCCGCCGGAGTGGCGCGGATGTGGAGGGTCGAACCGCCCCGGCTGAGGGTGAAGTCGATGGGCTCGTTGGCGCGCAGGGCGACATAGCGGGACAGGTCGTCGAAGGTGCGCACCTTCTTGCCGTCCGTCGCCAGGATCACGTCGCCGACGTGAAAACCCGCGGCCTCTGCAACCGTGCCCGGGACGACGCTGCCGACCTTGGGCGGCAGGGCCATGTAGCCGAAGGCGCCCAGCAGCAGCGCGAACAGCGCGCTCGCCAGCACGAAGTTGGAGATCGGGCCGGCCGCCACCACGATGGCGCGCTGCCACAGCGGCTTGAAGTGGAAGTAGCGTTTGACCGCCTCCTCGCCCTCCTCCCACTCGATCCACTCTCGCATGGCCTCGAGGTCCTGCTTGTCGGGCACGCTGGAGGCGTTCTCGTCGCCCTTGAAGCGGACGTAGCCGCCCAGCGGCATCCAGCCGATGCGCCACTCGACGCCCGAACGGTCGCGCCAGGAGGCGATCGCCTTGCCGAAACCGATGGAGAAGCGGTCGATGGCGACGCCAAAGCTCTTGGCGGCCAGGAAGTGGCCCAGCTCGTGGACCGTGACCACGAACGTCAGCACAAACAGGAACGATGCGACGGTGATCAGGGCGGACTGGGCGAAACCGAGCATGGGCTTACCTTAGTTCGTCGCCGCAACGCGCTCAAAACGTTCGAGAACTTCAGCCACCACGCGGCGGGCGCTCTCGTCGGTCATGATGGCGTTCTCCAGCGCGTCGCCACTCGCCCCCCCGGGCAATCCCCAACCGCCGTTCATGCGATCGAGGGTCTCAGCCACCGCGGCGGCAATATCGAGAAAGCCGATCCTGTGGTCAAGGAAGGCCGCCACGGCGACCTCATTGGCCGCGTTCATTGCGGCGGGGGCAAGGCCGCCCATCTCCAGTGCGTGGCGGGCGATGCCGATGGCGGGGAATCGCCGCGGATCGGGCTCCTCGAAGGTCAGCTGACCCATGGCCGCCAGATCCAGCGGCGGCGCCGGCCAGGGCAGCCGATCGGGCCAGGCGAAGGCGCAGGCGATGGGGCTGCGCATGTCGGGCGGGCCGAGCTGGGCGAGCGTGGAGCCGTCTACATACTCGACCATGCTGTGGATCACCGACTGGGGATGCACCAGGACCTCGATCCGCTCCGCCGGGGTGGCGAACAGGTAGGACGCTTCGACCATCTCGAGGCCCTTGTTCATCATCGTGGCGGAATCGATCGAAATCTTGGCGCCCATGCTCCAGTTCGGGTGGGCGACGGCCTGCTGGGGAGACGCCTTGGCCATCGCCTCCCGCGACCAAGTGCGGAACGGGCCCCCGGACGCGGTGAGGATCAGCCGCCGTATGCGCTCAGCGCAGCCCGGCTGCAGCACCTGAAAGATGGCGGAATGCTCGGAATCGACGGGAATTACCTGCCCGCCGGCCTGCCGGGATATCTCCAGCAGCGCCGGTCCGGCGCACACCAGGCTCTCCTTGTTGGCCAGCGCGATGGTCGAGCCCGCCCGCGCCGCCGCCAGCGTGGGGGCCAGGCCCGCCGCGCCGACGATGGCCGACATCACCCACTGGGCGCCCTGCCCCGCCACGTCGCTGACCGCCTTCGCGCCCGCCGCAACTACGACGCCGGAGCCCGCGAGCCGTTCCTTCAACTCAGACAGGCAGCGCTCGTCCTCGATGACCGCGATCTTGGGGCGCCAGCGCAGCGCCTGCTCGGCCAGGCGCTCCACATTGCGGCCGGCGGTGAGGGCCAGGATGTCGACCTCGGCGCCCGACTCCTCGAACAGGCTGAGCGTCGAAACCCCGATGGAGCCGGTCGATCCCAGCACCGTGACGGTGCGGGTCAATGGAGCCACCCGATCAGGACCAGCAGCCGCGCGACAGCCACGGTCACAATGGCGAACATCAGCCCGTCCACCCGGTCCAGCAGCCCGCCGTGCCCGGGGATCAGGTCGCCGGAGTCCTTCACCCCGAACCGACGCTTGAGCATCGATTCCCACAGGTCCCCGGCCATGGTCGCAAAGCCCCCGGCGAAACCCACCAGCGCCGCTGAGAGCAACGTCAGCTTGGCGTCGGAGAACATCGACACCAGCACCGCCGCCGCCATGGCCCCCACCAGTCCTCCGAAGAAGCCGGACCATGTCTTGTTGGGCGACAGGCGCGGCCACAGCTTTGGCCCCTTCACGGCGCTGCCGACGGCGAAGGCGGCGATGTCGGCGGCCCAGGTGACGGCGAAAACCATGATGGTCCAGCTGATGCCGTTCTCCATGGCCCGCAGCCACCAGAGCGAAAGCACCGCCGGCGCGATGTAGATCACCCCGTAGGCGACGTCCCCCGGCCGCTCGCCCAGACTGCGCCCGATGACGGCGGCCGCGGCCGAGCCGACCAGCGCCACCGTCCAGGCGACGCGGTAGTGGCCGTAGAAGGCGATGAAGAGCGCCGCCAGCACCGCGGTCATCACCGCCGCCGCCACACGGATCGGCGCCCTGGGCGCGCTCATGGCGCCCCACTCCAGCGCCAGCAGCGACACCGAGACGGCGATGAGGACGAGCAGGACCGCGCCGCCGAAGTAGATGGCCGCCACGGCCGCGGGGATCAGCACGACCGCCGAGGCCGCCCTGACTCCCAGATTGCCCCAGTCGAAGCGCCTAGCCGGTTGCGAGGACGTCATCGGCCGATACTCCGCCATAGCGCCGGTCCCGCGAGCGGAACTCGGCGATGGCGGCCTTGAGATGCTCCGGGCCGTAGTCCGGCCACAGCACCTCCTGGAAGACGAGCTCCGCATAGGCGCTCTCCCACAGGAGGAAGTTGGAAATGCGATGCTCGCCGCTGGTGCGCACGATCAGATCCGGCGGCGCGGCGCGTGAGGTCGAGAGCTCGGCCTCGAACGCCGCCTCGTCGATGGCGTCCGGCCGGACCTCTCCGGCGGCGGCCCTTTGCGCCAGGCGCCGCGCGGCGTCGACGATGTCAGCGCGGCCGCCGTAGTTGAAGGCGACCTGCAGGATGAACCGCTCATTGGCGGCGGTGCGCCGCTCCGCACGGTCGATGACGTCGAGGATGTCGGGCTTGAGCCCCTCGCGGCGGCCCAGAATGCGGATCTTGACGCCCTCGCGCGCCAGCCGCTCCAGGTCGCTTTCGACATAGGCCTTGAGCAGGCCCATCAGCTCGCTGACTTCGGTGGGGGGGCGGCGCCAGTTCTCGGTCGAGAAGCCGAACACCGTCAGGACGCCGACGCCGCAGCCCGGCGCGGCTTCGACCGTGCGCTTGAGCGCCTTGACGCCTTCGCGGTGGCCGAGCGTGCGCGGCAGCCCGCGCCGGCGCGCCCAGCGGCCGTTCCCGTCCATGATGATGGCCACATGGAAGGGCGCCTCTCCCTCCGGGGAGCCTGCCGTCCGCTGGCCGGGGTTGGAGGGCATCCGCTACGCGTCCTTACGCGCCCGCGCCTGGCGGGCCGTCAAACCTGCATGATCTCTTGTTCTTTGGTTTTCAAGGCCTCGTCCACCCGCTTGACGGCTTCGTCGGTGAGCTTCTGGACCTCGCCTTCCATCCGCTTTTGCTCGTCCTGGCTGATGACGTGGTCCTTCTCGGCCTTCTTCAGGTCGTCCATGGCGTCGCGGCGGACGTTGCGGATGGCGATCTTCTGCTGCTCGGCGTACTTGCCGGCCATCTTGGCGATCTCCTTGCGCCGCTCCTCGGTCAGCGGCGGGATCGGCACGCGCAGGTTCTGGCCCTCGACGACGGGATTGAGGCCAAGACCGGCATTGCGGATCGCCTTCTCGGCCGAAACCACCAGACCCCGGTCCCAGATGCTGACCGTGATCGAGCGCGGCTCTGGCACGCTGACCGAACCGATCTGGTTCAGCGGCATCGTCGCGCCGTAGGCGTCGACCATCACCTGATCGAGCAGGCTGGCCGAGGCGCGGCCCGTGCGCAGGGAGCCGAACTCCTCCTTCAGGGCCGCGACGGCCTTGTCCATTCGGTCGCGGTATTTGGAAAGCTCAGGCTTCTCGGCGGTCGCCATGGGCCAAATCTCCTATTGTTCGGCGTAGTGCGGGTCTTCGGCGATGGTGGTGTGTACGCCATCGCCCGTCAGGACGCTCAGCAGGTTGCCCCGCCCCCGGATCGAGAAGACGACGATGGGGATGCCGTTTTCCCGCATCAGGCTGATGGCCGAGGCGTCCATGACCTTAAGGTCCTTGGACAGCACGTCCAGATAGCTGAGGCGATCGAAGCGCCGCGCGTTCTTGTCCTTCTTCGGGTCGGCCGTATAGACGCCGTCGACGCTGGTGCCCTTGAAGAGGGCGTCGCAGCCCATTTCGGCGGCGCGCAGGGCCGCGGCGGTGTCGGTCGTGAAGAACGGGTTGCCCGTCCCGGCGGCGAAGATCACCACCCGGCCCTTGTCCAGGTGCCGCTGCGCGCGGCGGCGGATGTAGGGCTCGCACACCGTGGCCATGGGAATGGCCGACTGCACGCGGGTCTGCACGCCGATCCGCTCCAGCGCGTCCTGCATGGCCAGCGCGTTCATGACGGTGGCCAGCATGCCCATGTAGTCGGCGCTCGCCCGCTCCATCCCCTTGGCCGCGCCGGCGAGGCCCCGGAAGATGTTGCCGCCGCCTATGACGAGGCAGAGCTCCACACCCGTCGCGACGATTTCCTTAATGTCCTGAGCCACATCGGCGATGGTGTTCATGTCCATGCCGAAGGACTGGTCGCCCATCAGCACCTCGCCGGACACCTTCAGCAGGATCTTCTTGTAGCGAGGAGTGGGGGCGGCCATGCGGGATGCTCTCGGATTCGTCGGGCGCAACATAGAACACCCCTAGCCCGTCATCCTAGGCCCTGTGCCCAGGATCCAGAGACGCCGGCGTTCCAGAAAAAAGAACCGCCGCTCCAGCTTTCACTGAAACGGCGGCGCTTCTGGATCCTCGGGGCGAGCCCGAGGATGACGATGTGGCGTTACTGGCCGCCGGTCATCGAGGCGACCTCGGCGGCGAAATCGTCTTCCTTCTTCTCGACGCCTTCGCCGAGGGCCAGGCGCACGAAGCCGACAACCTTGGCGCCGGGGGTTTCGGCGACCAGCTGCTTGACGGTCTGGTCGGGGTTCATGACGAACGCCTGCTCCAGCAGGACGACTTCGCGCTGGAACTTGGCGATCTGACCGCCGACGATCTTTTCGATCATGTTCTCGGGGCGGCCTTCCTCGCGGGCCTTTTCGGTCAGCACCGCGCGCTCATGCTCGATGGCCGCCGGATCAAGGTCGTCGGACGACAGCGACAGCGGCGAGGTGGCGGCGACGTGCATGGCGATCTTGCGGCCAAGTTCGGCGAGTTGGGCTTGGTCGCCCTCGCCTTCGACGGCCACCAGCACGCCGATCTTGCCCAGGCCCGGCGCGATCTGGTTGTGGACATAGGCGCCGACCGCGCCCTTGGTCACGGCAAAGCGGGCCGCGCGGCGCAGGACCATGTTCTCGCCGATGGTGGCGATGAGGTTGGTGACCATGTCGCCGACCGTCTCACCGTCGGGAGTCTTGGCGGCGTTGATGGCGTCCACTTCCGGCTGCTCGTCCAGCGCCACGTGGGCGATGGCGCGGGCGGCGTTCTGGAACAGCTCGTTGCGGGCGACGAAGTCGGTTTCGGCGTTCAGCTCGACCACGGCGGCGGTCATGCCGCCGGCCTCGGCGCGCACGGCCAGGGCGACCAGGCCTTCGGCGGCGGCGCGGTCCGCCTTCTTGGCGGCCTTGGACAGGCCCTTGGCGCGCAGCCAGTCGATGGCGGCCTGCATGTCGCCGCCCGTCTCCTGCAGCGCCTTCTTGCAGTCCATCATGCCGACGCCGGACTTTTCGCGCAGTTCCTTGACCAGCGCAGCGGTGATTTCCGCCATGGCTAATCCCTCCAGTTCAAAACAGGTGAGCGACCGGGGATAAGCCCCGGCGCATAGTTGGTTTTCGCTTTGAGCGGCGCGGCGGCGCCTTAGCTCGCGGCGGGTTCTTCGGTCACCGCCTCGTTGGCCTCGGCGGTCTGCTCCTGGGCTTCTTCCGGAGCGGCCTCGGGGGCGGCCTCGGGAGCAGCTTCAGCGGCCGGAGCCTCTTCGGCGGCCGGGGCTGCCTCGGCGGCGGGAGCCTCTTCGGCGGCCGGAGCGGACTTGGCGGCAGCCTTCGGAGCCTTCTTGGCCTTCGGCGCCGGAGCTTCCTCGGCGGCCAGCGCGGGCTCGACCGGCGGGGCTTCGGCGGCGCCCAGATCCACGCCGGAGGCCGATTGGCCGGCGGCCAGGCCGTCGAGCACCGAGTCGGCGACGAGGTCGCAGTACAGCTGGATCGCGCGGGCGGCGTCGTCGTTGCCCGGGATCGGATAGGTGATGCCGTCCGGGTCGCAGTTGGTGTCCAGGATCGCCAGGACCGGGATGTTCAGCTTGCGGGCTTCCTGGATGGCGATCGACTCCTTGTTGGTGTCGATCACAAACATCAGGTCGGGGATCGAGCCCATGTCCTTGATGCCGCCAAGGCTCAGTTCCAGCTTTTCGCGCTCGCGGGTCAGCTGCAGCAGTTCCTTCTTGGTGCGGCCGCTT
>DASVBC010000017.1:0-176797 GCA_036376035.1 Caulobacteraceae bacterium
AGCGGCGATCGCGTCACCTTCCTCGACACCCCGGGCCACGCCGCCTTCTCGGCGATGCGCGCGCGCGGCGCCAACATCACCGACATCGTCATCCTGGTGGTGGCGGCCGACGACGGCGTCATGCCCCAGACCATCGAGGCCCTCCAGCACGCCACGGCGGCCGGCGCTCCGAGCAGCGTGGCGATCAACAAGATCGACAAACCCGACGCCGACCCGACCCGCGTGGTCAACGAGCTGCTCCAGCACGAGATCGTGGTCGAGAGCCTGGGCGGCGACACCCAGGCCGTCGAAGTCTCGGCCAAGAACCGCACGGGCCTCGATGAACTGGTCGAGCGCATCCTGCTGCAGGCCGAGGTCATGGACCTCAAAGCCAACCCCGACCGCACCGCCGAGGGCGTGGTCATCGAGTCCAAGCTCGACAAGGGCCGCGGCGCCGTCGCCACGGTGCTGGTCAAGCGCGGCACGCTCAAGCGCGGCGACATCGTCGTGGCGGGCGCCAATTTCGGCCGTGTGCGCGCCCTGCTCAACGAGCGCGGCGAGCAGCTGGACGAAGCGGGCCCCTCCACCCCGGTGGAGATTCTCGGCCTGGACGGCACGCCCGATCCTGGCGAAGCGCTGGCCGTGGTCGAGAACGAGGCCCGCGCCCGCGAGCTGACCGACTACCGCGAGCGCAAGCGGCGCGAGCGCACCGCCGGCGCGCCGATGGCCCAGGCCTCGCTCGCCGACATGATGGCCAAGCTGCAATCCAAGAAGGTCAGCGAGCTGCCGATCGTCATCAAGGCCGACGTGCAGGGCTCGGCCGAAGCCATCGTCGGCGCGCTGGAGAAGCTCGCGCACGAAGAGGTGCGCGCCCGCGTCATCCTCTCGGGCGCCGGCGCCATCAGCGAGAGCGACGTCATGCTGGCCAAGGGCGCCGGCTCGCCGATCATCGGCTTCAACGTCCGCGCCTCGAAACAGGCCCGCGACCTGGCCGAACGCGAAGGCGTCGAAATCAGGTATTACGCGATCATCTACGACCTGATCGACGACATCAAAGGCGTGCTCTCGGGCATGCTCTCGCCGATCCAGCGCGAAACCTTCCTCGGCAACGCCTCGGTGCTGGAGGTGTTCGACATCTCCAAGGTCGGCAAGGTCGCCGGCTGCCGGGTCACCGAGGGCGTGGTCCGCCGCGGCGCCAAGGTCCGTATCGTCCGCGAGGACGTGGTGGTCCTGGAGCTCGGCACCTTGCAGACGCTCAAGCGCTTCAAGGACGACGTCGCCGAGGTCACCAACGGCATGGAATGCGGCATGGCGTTCCAGGGCTTCCAGGACATCAAGGTCGGCGACACCATCGAGTGCTTCACCGTCGAGGAAGTGAAGCGCTCGCTCTGATGCGGCGCTTCGCCTACTCCTGAAGCATCCGCGCGGCGGCGACGATCTGCTCGGCGCAGGTGGCGATGTCGGTGGGGGAGCACTGGCCGTAGAGGACATAGTCCTCCTCGCGCCGGCGGTTCTTCGCCGTGAGCAGCTGCACCTTGTAGAAGATGTTGGCGCCCGCCTCCTCGACCGACTCCACGACCACCTCGATGCCGCGCGGCAGGCTGTCCCTGGGCTCGGCCGCGAGCGCGGCGTTGGCGGCGCGCTCGACCTGGGCCTCGTAGCTGTTGTCCAGGACCTCGGCGGCGGGCTCTTCGTCCACGACCACCGGCTCGGCGGTGGCGCAGGCGCTCAGCACCAGCAGCGCGGCGGCCGCAAGGATCGTCCTTCGCATGGTCCCCTCCGTTATCTGTTTTGCCGCAGCTTGCGCCTTTCCCGTGCGGCGTAAAGGCGCCACGGCGCCGCTGCCATCATTAGGCCGCGCGGGGCGATATGCTCGCGGCCATGAGAATACTGGCCCTGCTGCTGACAATGACGCTTTGCGCCTGCGCAACGACCACGCGCCTGGGCGCCGCGGGCGACGTGCACGAGTTGCTGCTCGCCATCCGCGACAATGACACCAGGACCTTCGAGCGGCACATCGACCGCGAGGCCCTCAAGCGCCAGATCGAGGGACGGCTGGTGCGGGAGGCCCGCGCCTCCGCACCGCCGGCCCTGCGCGGCCTTGGCATCGCGCTGGCCCAACCGGCGGCCGAGATGGCGAGCGCCGCGCTGATCAACCCGCGGGCCCTGCGCCTGACCGCCGAGCATTACGGCTACACCCCCGACCAGCCGATCCCCGGGCGGACGGCCATCGCCGCCTCGCTGAAGTATCTCGACAACGGCCGCGTCTGCGCGACGGCGAAGAAGGACGGGCCATGCCTGCTGATCTTCACCGAGCACAATGGCGAATGGCGCCTCAGCGGCTTCGAGGGCGATCTTTCCAGCTTGCGCGGCGCGCTCGCCAGGGCGAAGGGAGGCGCATGATGAAGCGCCTGATCGCCGCCGCCGTGCTGAGCTTGCTGGCCGCCGCCCCGGCGCACGCCGCCGACAAGCGGATGGTTTCCTACGACTCCGCTTCAGCCGAGGCGCGGCGGCTGACCGGCGCGGGTCTCACCTTTGTCTTCACCAAGTCGATGATGCGCACCCGCGTGCTGGCCGTCCACGCCACGGCCGTGCCGGTCGGCGTGGTGCTGGAGCCCGCCCCCGGCATGGAACGCAAGCTCGACCCCCTGATGGGCGAGGCGGCCGGCAGCGGCGCGCTCTACGAGATCCGGCCCGACGAGAAGCAAGGCCCGGTGATGGTCCAGGCCTTCTGCCCCGGCTCGACAAAGGGCTGGCTCGCCATCGGCCCGATCGCCCACGCGCGGCCCCTGCGGGTTCACGCTTTCGGCGATGATCCCAGGACCGGCGAGCCGCGCCTGTGCGGGGTGATGGAGTTCGACTACCGCGGCGAATGGCGCCTGCCGCGCACCAATTCGGACGATCCCACCGACTACGTCTTCTCTCCGAACTGGCAGTAGGCGTAGGCTGCGCCCCGAACAGGGGGATCAGCCATGCCTAAGGCGCTGGACGGGTACGAGAGCTTCGAATTCGACGACGGCCGCTGGACGCGCACCGTCTATCGCAAGGGCTCGGGCCCGGCGGTCATCATCATGCACGAGATCCCCGGCCTGCATCCGCAGGTGATCGCCTTCGCCGACCGAGTGGCGGCGCGGGGCATGACGGTGTTTCTGCCCAGTCTCTTCGGCACGCCGGGCAAGCCGGTGTCGGCCGGCTATGCGCTCGGCCAGATGTTCATGAACGTCTGCGTGCGGCGCGAATTCAACGTCTGGGCCAACGGCAAGTCGAGCCCCATCGTCGACTGGCTCCGCGCGCTGGCGCGCAAGGCCCACGCCGAGTGCGGCGGGCCGGGCGTCGGGGCGCTGGGCATGTGCTTCACCGGCGGCTTTGCGCTGGCGATGATGACCGAGCCGTCGGTGATCGCGCCGGTGCTGTCGCAGCCGTCCATGCCGATCGGCAAGGGCAGCGAGGCCGCCATCGACTGTTCGGCCGCCGAGATCGCCTGCGCCAGGCGCCGGTTCAAGGAAGAGGACCTGTCGATGATCGGCCTTCGCTTCTTCGGCGATCCCTTCATCAAGGACGACCGCTTCGACATGCTCAAGCGCGAGTTCGGCGAGCACTTCGAGGCCATCGAGCTCGACCCCGGGGACGCCCAGCCGGGCACCGGCATGAAGGCCCACTCGGTCCTGACCATCCACCTGCGCGAGAGCGGCCCCACCAAGGAGGCCGAGCACCGCGTCATCGAGTTCTTCCGCCAGCGGCTCGATCTGGACAGCAATCGCAAGCGCGCCTAGAAGCGCGCCCTTTCCGCCGCGATGGGCGTCCGATCCGCCGTCCGGTCATGAGGTGCAGCATGAAGCGTCAGAGTCTGAAAGGACGCGCCAAGGTCGCCGCGGGCCCAAGCCAGCGGCAGCTTCGCGCCGGCGAGCTGATCCGCCACGCGATCGTCGAGATCCTGCGCGAGCACGAGATCAACGACCCCGACCTGGAGGGCGTCTCGGTCACGGTGTCGGAGGTCCGCATGACCCCCGACCTCAAGCACGCCATCTGCTTCGTCGCCCCGCTCGGCGGCGGTCATGCGCCCGAGGTGGTCAAGGCGCTGAACCGCCACGCCAAGTTCCTGCGCGGCTTTCTTGGCCACAACATCGAGATGCGCTTCACCCCGGCGCTCAAGTTCATCCAGGACGAGAGCTTCGAGGCGGCCGAGCACATGAACCGTCTGTTCGAGGACCCCAGGGTCAAGCGCGACCTGCAGCCGCGCGAGGAAACCGACCCCTTCGGCGCCGAAGAAGACTGATGGGCCGCCGCAAGAAGGGGGACCCCGTCTCCGGCTGGGTGTGCCTGGACAAGCCCTACGAGCTGACCTCGACCCACGCCGTGTCGCGCGTGCGCCGTGTGTTCAACGCCCGGAAGGCGGGACACGCGGGCACGCTCGATCCGCTGGCCACCGGTATCCTGCCCATCGCGCTGGGGGAGGCGACAAAGACGGTCCCCTACCTCGTGGAAGCGGACAAGGCCTACCGCTTCACCATCGAGTGGGGCCGCTCGACCAACACCTTCGACGCCGAGGGCGAGATCGTCGCCACCTCCGACGTGCGCCCGACGGCGGAGGCGGTGGCGGCCGCGCTCGCCCCCTTTATCGGTGAGATCATCCAGGTCCCGCCCAACTACTCGGCTATCAAGGTGGACGGCGAGCGGGCCTATGACCTGGCCCGCGACGGGGTCGAGTTCGAGCTGGAGGGCCGGCCGATCACCATCCATGCGCTGACCGTGATCGGCGCCCCCGACCGCGACCACGTGGAGCTTTCGATGGAGTGCGGCAAGGGCGCCTATGTCCGCGCCGTCGTCCGCGACCTCGCCGCCGCGCTCGGCGCCTGCGGGCACGTCAGTCAACTGCGCCGAACCCGGGTCGGGCCGTTCGACGAGCAATCGGCGATAACGCTGGAAAAACTTGAAGATTTGGGCCATAAGGCCGCCGCGCTGGAAGCACTCCTTCCGGTCGAGACCGCACTGGACGACATCCCGGTGCTGGCCGTGACCGCCGAAGACGCCGCCAGTCTTGCGCAGGGACGCAGCCTGGTTCTCGTTCCCCGACAGGTCGAAGCGTTGAAGGCCCGCCTTACGGAGGGCCAGAGAACCGTTTCAGCCATGGAGGGAAACCGCCTGGTGGCCCTGTGCGAGATGCGCGCCGGACGGCTCAATCCGGTGCGGGTCTTTCAACTCACCTGAGCGGAGAACCATCCGATGTCGATCACGCTGGAGCGCAAAGCCGCGCTCATCAAGGAACATGGCCGGACCGAAAACGACACCGGCAGCGCTGAAGTCCAGGTCGCGATCCTCACCGAGCGCATCGCCAACCTGACCGAGCACTTCAAGGGCCACAAGAAGGACAACCACTCGCGTCGTGGCCTTCTGCAGATGGTTTCCCAGCGCCGGTCCCTGCTCGATCACCTGAAGAAGTCCGATGCGGCTCGCTATCAGGCGATCATCGAAAAGCTGGGCCTGCGCCGCTAAGGCGTTGCGTGGTTCGACACGCGGCTTCGCCGCTGCTCACCATGACGTTGTTCTGAGTTCGTCATCCTGAGCGGCCCGAGGAGCGTGTCGAAGGGCGCACTGAGTAAAGAGTACCCGCCCACACCCGAACAGGCTCCGGGTTTCAGCGGTTGGACGATCGCCGAGGGTTCGAACGAAATCCTCATTGGGCCTGTCATTGGAGAGGATTTCGGAAAAGACCGACCCTGTCCGCCCCCGTAGGGAATACGCCCGCGGGTCTGAGAAAGAAGACCTTACATGTTCGATATCAAACGCAAGACCATCGACTGGGCGGGCAAGACCCTCTCGCTCGAGACCGGCCGCATGGCCCGTCAGGCCGACGGCGCCGTCATCGCCACCATGGGCGAGACCACCGTGCTGGCCGCCGTCACCTTCGCCAAGGCCCCCAAGCCCGGCCAGGACTTCTTCCCGCTGACGGTCAATTATCAAGAGCGTACCTACGCCGCCGGCAAGATCCCGGGCGGCTTCTTCAAGCGCGAAGGCCGTCCTTCCGAGAAGGAAACCCTGACCTCGCGCCTGATCGACCGGCCGATCCGTCCGCTGTTCGTCAAGGGCTTCAAGAACGAAGTGCAGGTCGTCTGCACCGTCCTGTCCCACGACCTGGAACATGACCCGGACATCGTCGCCATGGTCGCCGCCTCGGCCGCCCTGGTGCTGTCGGGCGCCCCGTTCATGGGCCCGATCGCCGGCGCGCGCGTCGGCTTCATCAACGGCGAATACGTCCTCAACCCGACGCTCGATGAGCTGAAAGAGTCGAAGATGGACCTCGTCGTGGCCGGCACCGCCGACGCCGTGATGATGGTCGAGTCCGAGATCCACGAACTGGACGAAGCCACCGTGCTCGGCGGCGTGACCTTCGCCCACAAGGGCATGCAGCCGGTCATCGACGCCATCATCGAGCTGGCCGAACACGCCGCCAAGGACCCCTTCGACTTCACGCCCGAAGACACCGACGAGCTGAAGGCCAAGATGTTCAAGCTGGTCGGCAAGGACATCGCCGCCGGCTACAAGATCACCAAGAAGCAGGACCGCCACGAGGCCATCCAGGCCGCCAGGGCCAAGGCCGTGGCCGAGTTCGCCAAGTCCGAAACCAACCCCGACGGCTACGACGCCAACAAGCTGGGTTCGGTGTTCAAGGAACTGGAAGCCGACGTCGTGCGGCGCGGCATCCTCGACACCGGCGTGCGCATCGACGGGCGTGCGGTCGACAAGGTCCGCCCGATCGTCTCGGAAGTGGGCGTTCTGCCCCGGGCCCACGGCTCGGCGCTGTTCACCCGCGGCGAGACCCAGGCCCTGGTCGTGGCCACGCTGGGCACCGGCGACGATGAGCAGTTCATCGACGCGCTGGAAGGCACCTACAAGGAGAAGTTCCTCCTCCACTACAACTTCCCGCCGTTCTCGGTGGGTGAGACGGGCCGCATGGGTTCGCCCGGCCGCCGCGAAATCGGCCACGGCAAGCTCGCCTGGCGCGCCATCCGCCCGATGCTGCCGGCGACCGAGGAATTCCCCTACACGATCCGCCTGGTCTCCGAGATCATGGAGTCCAACGGCTCCTCCTCGATGGCCACGGTCTGCGGCTCCTCGCTGGCCATGATGGACGCGGGCGTGCCGCTCAAGCGCCCTGTCTCCGGTATCGCCATGGGCCTGATCCTCGAGAAGGACGGCTTTGCGGTCCTCTCCGACATCCTGGGCGACGAAGACCACCTCGGCGACATGGACTTCAAGGTGGCCGGCACCAGCGAGGGCATCACCTCGCTGCAGATGGACATCAAGATCCCCGGCATCACCGAGGAGATCATGCGTCAGGCGCTGGCCCAGGCCAAAGCCGGCCGTGACCACATCCTTGGCGAAATGAGCAAGGCCATGGACGCCCCGCGCGCCGAGCTTGGCGAGTTCGCTCCCAAGATCGAGACCATCAAGGTCGCGGTCGACAAGATCCGCGAAGTGATCGGCACCGGCGGCAAGGTGATCCGCGAGATCGTCGCCACCACCGGCGCCAAGGTCGACATCGCCGACGACGGCACCATCAAGATCGCCGCCTCGGAGCAGTCGAAGATCGACGCCGCCAAGGAGTGGATCAAGTCCATCGCTTCCGAGCCGGAAGTCGGCCAGATCTACAACGGCAAGGTCGTGAAGGTCGTCGACTTCGGCGCCTTCGTGAACTTCTTCGGCGCCAAGGACGGCCTGGTCCACATCTCCCAGATCTCCAAGGAGAAGGTGGCCAAGACCTCCGACGTGCTGACCGAAGGCCAGATGGTCAAGGTCAAGCTCCTCGGCTTCGACGACCGCGGCAAGACCAAGCTGTCGATGAAGGTCGTCGACCAGGAAACCGGCGAAGACCTCTCCAAGAAGGAAGAGGTCAGCCCGGAAGAAGCCGTCACGACCTAAGTCGGCGCTTCAGCCTAGACCTACAGAGCGGGCGGTCCAGCGATGGGCCGCCCGTTTTCTTTCCGCCTAGAACAGACCCGCGCGCTGGGCGATGACGAAGGCGGCGATGATCAGGATCAGGGCCTGGATGATCATGCCGAAGGGATGGGGGAGCGGTAGCTTCTGCGCGGCCCAGGCAAGCAGGGCGGCGACGATCAGCACGATGACGGCGAAGACGAGTATCGACATGGGTCAGGTCTTTCTGCGGTGAAGCTGCC
Source organism: Caulobacteraceae bacterium (assembly GCA_036376035.1). GTDB lineage: Bacteria > Pseudomonadota > Alphaproteobacteria > Caulobacterales > Caulobacteraceae > Caulobacter. Next base: position 8,157 of record DASVBC010000017.1, read on the forward strand.
AAGCTCTAGCGTGCCAGCGCGCGGAGCGTTCCGCCGCCGCCCAGGTTAACAACCGTAACATTAACGCTGTTGCGAGGTCCCGCTAACGGGCGCAGCCTTCGCGCCAGGGCCGCGCTGGGCGGCCGCACTCGGGGGAGTGACAGCCATGAAGTATGTGCGTTGGGCGCTGGGCGCCCTGGTCGGACTGTATGTGCTGCGTAACCTTTACTACTGGGTCCTGACGGCCGGCTCGAAGAGCGGGCTGATGCCGCTCAGCGGCGACAATGTCGGGTTCCAGTCGCTGATCGACGCCATCGCGCTCTGGCAGGTGGTCGTCTGGGCGGTGGCGATCGCCGCCTACGCCGTGGCGGCGCTGCGTCTGTTGCGCGGCGGCAAGGCGCTGGTCCCGCTGGCGGCCGGCTTCGTGCTCGACGGCGGGCTGTATCTGATGATGCGGCAGATCCCGGCCTATCAGGCCGCGCCGGCCCAGGTGCAGCAGATCGACATGCTCTGCCTGGCGGCCGTGGCGGTCGCGGTGGTCATCACCTGGTGGACAGAGCGCTCGTCCGCGCCCAGCGCGGCGGCGGCCTGAGCAAGGGCGGGAGCGTCCGCGCGGCGCTCCCGCACCCCTCTTCCTGTAATTAGGCGGTGCGCGCCTGTTGACCTTGGGGCTGACGGGCCTAGTTTCCGCGCGCCCCCGAACGCAAGAGACAAAGAGCGCGCAGCATGGCCGGAGAGACCCCCTACGACGTCGTCATCATCGGGGGCGGCCCCGGCGGCTACAACGCCGCCATCCGCGCCGGCCAGCTGGGCCTGAAGGTCGCCTGCGTGGAAAAGCGCGGCACGCTGGGCGGCACCTGCCTGAATGTCGGCTGCATGCCGTCGAAGGCGTTGCTGCATGCCTCCGAGCTCTACGCCGCCGCGGCCGGCCAGGCGTTCGCTACGCTGGGCATCGAGGTGCAGCCGAAGCTGAACCTTGGCCAGATGATGAAGCAGAAGGACGAGAGCGTCTCGGCCCTGTGCAAGGGCGTCGAGTTCCTGCTCAAGAAGAACAAGGCCGACTATGTGAAGGGCGCCGGCAAGATCGCCGGGCCGGGCAAGGTCGAGGTCACGGCCGACGACGGCAAGGTCGTCACCCTGGCCGCGAAGAACATCATCATCGCCACGGGCTCGGAGCCGACCCCGCTGCCCGGCGTCACCGTGGACAACAAGCGCATCGTCGATTCCACCGGCGCCCTGTCGCTGCCGGAGGTTCCCAAGCACCTGCTGGTCATCGGCGCCGGCATCATCGGCCTGGAGCTGGGATCGGTGTATCGCCGTCTCGGGGCCGAGGTGACGGTGATCGAGTTCCTCGACCGCATCACCCCCGGCATGGACGAGGAGACCGCCAAGACCTTCCAGCGGGCCCTGACCAAGCAGGGCTTCAAGTTCAAGCTTGGTTCGAAGGTCACCGGCGCGAAGGCCTCGAAGAGCGGCGTCGAGCTGACGGTCGAGCCCGTGAAGGGCGGCGAGGCGGAAACCTTGAGCGGGGACTACGTCCTCGTCGCCATCGGCCGGCGGCCCTACACCGAGGGGCTGGGGCTGGAGAGCGTCGGCATAACCCCCGACAAGCGCGGCTTCATCGAAACCGACCACTTCCGGACCTCGGCCGAGGGGGTGTGGGCCATCGGCGATGTGATCCACGGCCCCATGCTCGCCCACAAGGCCGAGGAGGACGCGGTCGCCTGCATCGACCTGATCGCCGGCAAGGCCGGGCACGTGGACTACAACCTCGTGCCGAGCGTCGTTTACACCGCCCCGGAAGTCGCCTGGGTCGGCAAGACCGAGGAGCAGCTGAAGGAGGCCGGCGTCGCCTACAAGGCCGGCAAGTTCCCCTTCACCGCAAACAGCCGCGCCAAGATCAACCACGAGACCGAGGGCTTCGTGAAGGTGCTGGCCGACGCGAAGACCGACACCATCCTGGGCGTCCACATGGTCGGCCCGCAGGTCAGCGAGATGATCGGCGAGTACTGCGTCGCCATGGCCTTCACCGCCGCGTCCGAAGACGTCGCCCGCACCTGCCACCCCCACCCCACCCGCTCCGAAGCCCTCCGCCAGGCCGCCATGGGCGTCGAGGGCTGGACGATGCAGGCGTAAAGGGGTGAGGCGTTAGAGCAGACGTCTCCGCCTATCTCGGCGATCCGCGTCAATCGCATCACGGATGAATCGTGCGGACTTGGTTGTCGCCCTTCGGCATTCCTCGCCGCCTTGCGCCCCCTCATCCTCGATACGCTCCGTTGAGAGGGTTTCGCCTGCCATGACGTATACGAGTTCGGGCGTGGTCATTTTGTCTCGCAGGTTACCCCCTCTGGCGGGAAGGCCTTTTTGCTCGCGGAGCTTCTTAGCTCCGCCATCGAACAGCGCCTGATAGAGGGCGTTCGTGCACATGCCGTAGTCCTTGCCTTCGGCCCCGTGGTTCTTGAGCGTATCGGTGTATTTGCTGCGCACCGTCCGTCCGAGCGCCCTAGTTCCCGCCCATTCGTTAGCCTCGGGAGTAGCTCGTTGAAGGATGTCGTCGGCGAGAGTGGCATCCGCTGCTTTGTAACGGAGAAAGACCTCCTTGACCTCGACCGCTAGCTTGTCGCTGAGGTACTCAGCATAAGCCAACGCCATGATGGGATGTGCGAAGGTGCCGCCGGCAGCACTACCCTTCGCAACGATCAACGCTCTCATCTCATCGCGGGTGAAGTTGCCGGACTTGCCGGTAATCCGCTCGAGCACCGCGACCTGGAAGGGACCGGTAGTGGGCAGATCACGCCAAGCGGATGGGCTTTTGTTGGTGCTGTAGCCCGCAGCCTTATGAAGATCATTCAGGCAGATGCGGTTTTGTTCATCGACACGAATAGTGCGCCCCCGGATGACCGGGAAGCTGGAGGGATTGGTGGACATAGTATCTCGAACGAGAAGTTGAGGGAGGAAAGCCGCGCCCGACTCGCGCAGCAGGATGCTGGCACGAAACGGGAACGAGTCCGAGTCCGCTTATCCACAGCGCTTCAGGCGCAAGAAAAAAGGCCCGGGATAGCTCCCGGGCCTCTTCGTATCGGCTGACGCCGTTGGGGCTTACGCCTCCGGCGTCTCGCTCGGCTCGTCCTTGGCGGCGGCCTGCATGGAGCGTTCGGCGATGCGGGCGCTCTTACCGCGGCGGTCGCGCAGGTAGTAGAGCTTGGCGCGGCGGACGACGCCGCGGCGCTTGACCTCAATGCTCTCGATCATCGGCGACATGATCGGGAAGACCCGCTCGACGCCTTCGCCGAAGCTGATCTTGCGGACCGTGAAATTCTCCATCAGGCCGGCGCCGTTACGGGCGATGCAGACACCTTCGTAGGCCTGAACGCGCTCGCGCTCGCCTTCCTTGATGCGCACGTTGACGCGCACGGTGTCGCCGGGCTGGAAATCGGGGGTCTTGCGCAGGGAAGCCAGGCGCTCGGCCTCTTCCTTCTGCAGCTGCTGAATCATGTTCATCTCATTCACCTTTCGTCGGGCTTTTGCGCCCCTTGCTTGTCAGTTGGCGATTGGCTTCCCAGAGGTCGGGCCGCCGCTCGCGGGTCGTCGTCTCACGCATCTGTCGCCGCCAGGCCGCGACCTTCTTGTGGTCGCCGCTCAGCAGCACCTCGGGGATATCCAGCCCCTCGAACGTCCGCGGTCTCGTGTACTGCGGATGCTCGAGAAGCCCGTCCTCGAAGCTTTCTTCACTGAGGCTCTCCGGCTGGCCGAGAACCCCCGGCACAAGACGGACACACGCCTCGATCGCCACCATCGCCGCCGCCTCGCCACCAGCCAGGACCGCGTCTCCGACGGAGACCTCCTCGAACCCTCGGGCCTCTAACACCCGCTGGTCCACCCCCTCGAACCGGCCGCAGAGGACCACGATCCCCGGCTTTCCGGCCCACTCTTTCACCCGCGCCTGGGTCAGGGGCCGACCCCGGGCGCTCATGTACAAAAGCGGCCGCCCCGCAACGTCCACTGAATCCAGCGCCGCCGCGATCACGTCCGCTCGCATCACCTGCCCCGGACCGCCACCCGCGGGGGTGTCGTCGAGGAAGCCGCGCTTATCCTTTGAAAAGGCGCGAATGTCCACTGTTTCAAGGCGCCACAGGTCCATCTCGCGCCAGGCCGTGCCGATCAGCGACACACCCAGCGGCCCGGGGAAGGCCTCGGGGAACATGGTCAGGACGGTGGCGGTGAAGGGCATCGATATCCTTTCCCTTCTCCCCTTGCGGGAGAAGGTGGCGGCCGAAGGCTGACGGATGAGGGGTCTCTCAGAAGTTTGCAATCTGCAAGCTTTGGCTGCGGCGATGGCGGTGCGCCCCCTCACCCCAACCCCTCTCCCGCGAGGGGAGAGGGGCATGTCGCGACTTCTCCTCGCGCCTAATCAGCGGCCATGTCTTCCCCCGAGATCCTGACCGAAACCCTGTCGCTCGAGCCGATCGAGGTGAACCTGTTTCGCGGCGTCAGCCCCGACGACGGCTTCCCGCGCATCTTCGGCGGCCTTGTCATCGCCCAGGCGCTGCTGGCGGCCTACGAGACGGTGCCCGAACGCATCTGCCACTCGCTGCACGCCTATTTCATCCGGCCGGGCGATGTGAAGGCGCCGGTCCTCTACCAGGTCGAGCGCGCCCGCGACGGCGGCACCTTCACCACAAGGCGCGTGGCGGCGATCCAGCACGGCGAACAGATCTTCAACCTCGCCGCGTCGTTCCAGGCGCCGGAGGAGGGCTTCGAGCATCAGGACCCGATGCCAGGCGCCCCCGACCCGGAGAGCATCCCCACCGAAGCCGACCGCGCCCGGGAACTGGAAGGCAAGATCCACCCCCGGCTTCTCGAAAACATGCTGCGCGAGCGGCCCATCGACGTGCGCTGGCCAGACCCGCAGGACATGTTCAAGCCGGTCCCAAAGGCGCCGCGCAAGCAGGTCTGGATGCGGGCCCGCCAGCCCATCGGCGATGACGTGCGCATGCAGCAGGCGATCCTCGCCTACGCCTCGGACATGGCCTTCATGGAGACGGCGCTGCGGGTACATGGGCTGGTGTGGACCACGCCTGGCCTGCAGTCGGCGAGCCTGGACCACGCCATGTGGTTCCACCACCCGTCCAACTTCAACGACTGGCACCTCTTCGACCAGGACAGCCCGGCGACGTCCGAAGGCCGGGGCCTGGTGCGCGGCCAGATGTTCTCCAAGGACGGCAAGCTCGTCGCCAGCGTGGCGCAGGAATGCCTGATGCGGCTGCGGAAGTAACAAACCCCGTCATCCTAGGCCTTGTGCCTAGGACCCATAATCGAGGCGGTACGTGGGTAGTCGGAGCCTCGGCCAACGCACCTCATGTGCTTGCAGCGGCGGCGTGTCTGGATCCTAGGCACAAGGCCTAGGATGACGGGCTATTCTGTGTCTTCGGGCGGGTTGGCCCAGACCACCCCCGCCTGCACATCCACCTGCGGCGCCGCCTCGCGCGTGAAGGGCAGGTACCAGGTGGCGCCGCCGCCTTCGGGCTCGACCTCCAGGATGTCGCCAGCGCCGAAGTTCTGGACGGTTTTGACCCGTCCGAGCGGCGCTTTCGTGTGCACGTTCCGCACCGCCATCCCGATGAGATCGGCGAGGTAGAACTCGTCCTCATCGAGCTCCGGCAGGTCCTCGCGCGGGACGTAGAGGCGAAGGCCGCGCAGCGCGTCGGCCTGTTCCTTGGTCGTCACTTCCTTCACCGACGCGACAAGGCCGCCCTTGGCGGGGCGGCCTTGCGTGATGGTCAGGGCGTGGGAGCCGTCCTGGCGCTTGAGCCCGCCGTAGCGAACCAGCGCCAGGGGCTCTTCGGTATAGGCGGAGATGCGCACCTCGCCACGCACGCCGAACGCACCGGCGACGCGGCCAACTTCGATGAGCCTCTCCGCCATGGGTGATTAGCCCTGGGCCGGCTCTTCGCCTTCGGAAGCGGCGGCGGCGTCTTCGGCCGGGGCCTCTTCAGCGGCGGGCGCTTCTTCGGCGGCCGGGGCTTCTTCAGCCGGCGCGGCCTCGGCTTCAGCGGCGGCCGCCTCTTCAGCAGCGGCGGTTTCTTCCGCCGCGGCTTCTTCGGCGACGGCGGCTTCGGGCGCGGCTTCTTCAGCAGCGGCCTCGGCGGGAGCGGCTTCCTCGGCGGCCGGCTCTTCGACCGGCTCGGGGGCCGGCGGGTTGGCCTTGGCTTCGGCCTCGGCGGCCTTGCGGGCTTCTTCGCGCTCGGCGCGCTCGGTCACGCGCTCCTGCGCCTTCTTGCCCGGCTGGCCCTTCTTGGGGTTGTCGCCGTGTTCCCACTTCACCACGCCCTCTTGCGAGAGGAAGCGCGCGACGCGGTCGGTCGGCTGGGCGCCCTTGCCGATCCATTCCTGGATGCGCTCGAGCTTGAGCACCACGCGCTGCGGGTCGTCGCGCTTGAGGAGCGGGTTGTAGGCCCCGACCTTCTCGATGAAACGGCCATCGCGCGGCGAGTGGCTGTCGGCCACGACGATCGAGTAGTAGGGGCGCTTCTTGGCGCCGCCACGGGCCAGACGGATTTTCAGCATTTCAGTTAGTCCTTGGTTCAGTTCGGTTTCTTGAACGGGTTGAAGCCCGGCGGCAGCGCGCCGCCAAGGCCGGGAAGCTTTAGATCTGGGCCGCCGCCAAGGCCGGGGAGCTGGCCCCCCTCGGTCGGCATCGGGGGCAGCTTGCCGCCGCCCATGGCCTTCATGCGCGCCATGTCGGGGCCGCCCATCGCCTGCGCCATGCGCGCGAGGTTCTTGCCGCCGTCCTTGCTCATGGACTTGATCATGTCGGCCATCTGGCGGTGCTGTTTGAGGAGGCGGTTAACCTCGGCCACATCGACCCCGGCCCCGGCCGCGATGCGGCGCTTGCGCGAGGCGGCCAGGATGTCGGGCTTCTTGCGCTCGGTCTTGGTCATCGAATTGATGATGGCCCGCTGACGCTCGAGCATGGCGTTGCCGATGCCGGCCTCGGCCAGCTGGTTCTTCACCTTCGCCACGCCCGGCAGCAGGCCCATGATGCCTTCCATGCCGCCGAGCTTGCGCATCTGGTCGAGCTGGGCGGCGAAGTCGTTGAGGTCGAACTGGCCCTTGGCGAGCTTCTTCGCCATCCGCTCGGCTTCAGCCTGGTCGAGTTCCTCGGCGGCCTTTTCGACGAGGGCCACCACATCGCCCTGGCCGAGGATGCGCCCCGCGACCCGGCGAGCGTCGAACACGTCCAGCGCATCGACCTTTTCGCCCGCGCCCAGGAACTTGATGGGAAGGCCGGTGACGTGGCGCATCGACAGCGCCGCGCCGCCGCGTCCGTCGCCATCGGCGCGCGTCAGGATCAGGCCGGTCAGCGGCAGGCGATCGTGGAAGGCCTTGGCCGTTCGAACCGCATCCTGGCCGGTCAGGCTGTCGGCGACGAGGATGGTTTCGGTGGGGTTGGAGAGGCGCGCGATCTCGGCCGCCTCGCTCATCATCGCCTCGTCCAGCGTCGTGCGCCCGGCGGTGTCGAGGATCAGAACGTCAAAGCCGCCGAGCCTGGCCGCGCTCAGCGCCCGCTTGGCGATATCCTGCGCCGACTGGCCGGCGACGATGGGCAGGGTGTCCACCCCGACCTGGGTCCCGAGCGTCGCCAGCTGCTCCATGGCCGCCGGGCGGCGGGTGTCCAGCGAGGCCATCAGGACCTTCTGCCGGTCCTTTGTCAGCCGCAGCGCCAGCTTGGCGGAGGTCGTCGTCTTGCCCGAGCCTTGCAGGCCGGCCATCAGGATCACGGTCGGCGGATTGAGCGCGAGGTTCAGGCCGACCGGCTCCTCCCCGCCCAGCATGTCCACCAGGCCGTCATAGACGATCTTGATGACCTGCTCGGTCGGCCGCACCGAACGGATCACCGCCTCGCCGCTCGCGCGCTCCCTGGCGTGGGCGATGAAGTCCTTGACCACCGGCAGGGCGACATCGGCCTCGAGCAGGGCCACGCGCACCTCGCGCAGGGCCTCGTCGATGTCCTTCTCGCCAAGGACGCCGCGCCCGCTCAGCCGGTCGAATACGCCGGACAGCCGATCAGAAAGGCCTTCGAACACTCAAGTCTCCTCATGACGCAAACGCAGCTTGCCCCCGTGGACGATCACGTCGACGGGGGTTCCTCGCCGCCCTCGTCCCATATGGGTATGGGGGTCGTGGCGGTGGAGGGCGCTGCAGCTGCTGCGCCGGAAAGCGGGCCTTATGATCCCTCGGTGGCCCAAAAGCAACCTTGGGAGCGGGCGGCGCAAGCGCGCGACCGCAAATCTGGCGCACTCGGCGGTCACAACGGGCCTTGTAATGAACCCCCCATGAGGGCTGGATCGGCCTGAACGGGGGCGAGACGGGGGAAACATCATGCGCCAGATCGCACTTGGCCTGGCCGTCGCCGCCATCCTCGCGGGGCCCGCCGCGGCCCAGATGGGCGGGGGCGCCGGCGGCTACCAGTCGGCCCAGACCACCTCCACCACGCCCATCGGCCAACTGCCGCCCGTGGCGCTGGAGTGGATGATGCGCGAGACCCAGCGCCAGGCGACAAGGCCGACCAGCCTTGAAGACCTCGATCAATCCATCGAAGTCGCCGTCGGCGCCGACCTTGAGGCGACCGGCCGCAAGGAGCGGGTGTCCAAGGCCGACATGGCCGCCGCCATGCGCTTCGAGATCCTGCGGACCGCCCAGCGCACGGCCAAGGAGGACCTGAAGGAGCGGCGCAAGAGCCCACCCTCCGACGACCTGGAGCGGCTGGCCCTGCAGGCGGCCGAGCAACATGTGAAGGCGCTTGACGTCATGGTGAAGCAGGCTCGCAGGCAGCTCAGCCGCAAGGCGCAGTCGATCATCTCCGATTGAGGCCAAAAGTGGCGCTTACATCACCGTAAATTCGCCACGCTGACGCGGTGACCTGAGCGGCGTGGGAACTATGGGGAGCCTTGCCATGCGTATCGCCCTGATCGCCGCCGCCCTTGTCGCCGCGGCGGGTCCGGCCGCCGCCCAGCCGGCGGTGCTGGTCAAGTCCAAGCCGATCCACGGCACGGTGCCGGACCTCTTCGCCGAACTGCCGGGCGGCCTGCAGCGCTGGATCAGGGAAGAGGCCGACCGCCAGGTCGCCGCCCCGACCAAGCTCTACGACCTCGAATACAGCCTCCTTGAGCATCACGAGGAGGACGTGCAGCGCTTCGCGAAAAAGCAGCACTTCGGTTACGACGAGACCAAGGTGATGCTGATGCACCAGGTCATCTCCAAGGCCGCCTCGAAGATGGACCGGGACGTCCACGACTACCGCCGTGAGCTGGAAAAGGCGGGTAAGCCGGAGGCGGGCGATCCGGGGCTCGAGGACCTCCTCCTCCGCAAGACCATGCTGGCCGCCGAGATCGAGGAACTGCGTCCGCGCATGACCCCCAACGCCTCCCTGCTCGCCAGGGGCTCCAGCGACCTCGCCAACATGGGCGCGCGCGGCAAGTAGGCGGCCGTGGACGCGGGCGTTTGCGGCGTCTAAAGCCGAAGGCATGGTCATCGGCGTATTCGACTCCGGCGTGGGCGGTCTGACCGTCCACCGCGCGCTCACCCGGCGCCTACCTCGGGCGGACTTCATCTACCTGGCCGACCAGGCCAACGCCCCCTATGGCGGGCGGCCCGGCGAGGAGATCGTCGAGCTGACCAAGGCCGGCTGCGTGCGCCTGTTCGAGCGCGGCGCGAGCGTCGTGGTCCTGGCCTGCAACACCGCCTCGGCCATCGCCCTTCGCCGCCTGCAGCAGACCTGGCTGCCGGGGTACCGCAAGGCGCTGGGGCGGCCGCTCAATGTGCTCGGCATCATCGTTCCGACCATCGAGGCGGCCACGGGCCTGCCCTGGGAGCACGAGGCCGAGCGGCGCGGAGAGAAGATCGAGCAGCTGGATATCCTGGGCGTCTTTTCCACGCCCGGCACGACCAACAGCCGCGTCTATGAGATCGAGATCGACAAGCGCCGCCAGGACGTCGCCGTCTTCTCCGAGGCCTGCCCGAACCTGGCGCGGATGATCGAGGAGGGCGCCGGGCGCGAGGCGTTGGCCGCCGAGATCAAGGGCCATGTCGAAGCGCTCAAGCGCCGCATCGGCCGCTATCCCGACCGGGCGATCCTGGGCTGCACCCACTACGAACTGGCCGCCGACCTGTTCCGCGAAGCCCTGCCGGACGGCACCCCGCTGATCCACCAGCCCGGCTCGACCGCCGATGCGCTGGAGCGCTACTTCGCCCGCCATCCCGAGTACGACATCGGGACCGGCGGCCTTCGCCAGTTCCTCACCACCGGCGAGCCGGGCGACTGCAACGCGCTCGTGGCCAGCTTCTGGGGCGAGCCGCTGACGTTCGAGGCAGCTTGACCGTAAGCAGCGGCGGGCGGAGCATCGCCGCATGAGACGCTTCCTCGCCGCTGTCTTCGCTCTGGCCGCCACCGCCGCCCACGCGGAGGTCACCGACGTTCAGCCGTCAGGCTTTCAGGTTCGGCACGTCGCCACCGTCAGGGCCTCGCCCGACAAGGCCTACATCGCCATCACACGGGTCGGCGAATGGTGGAGTTCGGACCACAGCTGGTCGGGCGACGCGGCCAACCTCAGCCTCGAGGCCAGAGCCGGCGGCTGCTGGTGCGAGGCGCTGCCCGGCGGCGGCTCCGTGCAGCACATGCGGGTGATTTTCGCCCAGCCCGGCAAGGCGCTGCGGCTGACCGGGGCGCTCGGCCCGCTGGCCATGACCGGGGCCGGCGGCAACATGAGCTTCACGCTCACGCCCAGGGGCGAGATGACCGAGATCGTCTGGACCTACGACGTCGGCGGCTATTCGAAGGATGGCTTCGCGAACTGGTCGAAAGCGGTCGACGGGGTGCTCGGCGCCCAGATGGCGCGGCTGACCGCGCTGGCCGAAAAGCCCTAGGCCGCTTCCGCCGCGACCACGCGGCTGACGGCGTTGACGACCGAGGCGATGCGAAGGCCGGCCTGGACGGCGGTGTTGGGCACGCCGCGCTTCTTCAGTTCTTCCTCGTGGCTGTCGAGGCAGGCGCCGCAGCCGTTGATGGCGCTGACGGCCGTGCACCACAGCTCGAAGTCGGCCTTGTCGACGCCGGGGTTGGCGATGACGTTCATCCGCAGGCGCGCCGGCAGGGTGCGATACTCCTGGTTCTTCAACAGGTGCAGCGAGCGGTAATAGACGTTGTTCATGCCCATGATCGCGGAAGCCGCCTTGGCCGCGTTCAGCGCCTCGTCCGACAGGCCGGCCGCGCGCGCCGAATCCTCGACCGCGCGGATCACCGGCCCCACGCCGACCGCGTGGGCCGAGGCGACGAAACAGCCCCACTTCTGCTGCTCGCTCAGCACCGTCTCGGCCGCCAGCGAGGACAGATTCAGCGACAGGTCCTTGGCGTAGGGGGGAATGGTCTCGCGCAGCTGGTCGAGCGACATGGGTCTCTTCTCAATGGGAAAGGGGTGTCCGGGAGCGCGCCCAATCAATGGGGGGAGAGCGAGCACGCTCCCGGACGCGGCGTAAGCAAAGGGGGGCTGAGCTTACGCCGCGGGCTTGAGGGTCTCGCCGCCGGCGGGGCGGTTGCACGGGCAGAGCTCATCGGTCTGCAGGGCGTCGAGGACCCGAAGGGTATCCGCCGGGTTACGGCCGACGTTGAGGTTCGTCACATAGACATGCTGGACGGTGTTGTGCGGATCGACCACGAAGGTGGCGCGAAGGGCCACGCCCTCGTCTTCGTCCAGCACGCCGAGCGCGCGGGCGAACTTGCCGCTGTTGTCGGCGAAACTCCAGATCGGCAGGTTGTTCAGATCCGGGTGCTCACGGCGCCAGCCAAGCTTGGAGTGCTCGTTGTCGGTCGAGCCGCCCAGCACCACCGTGTCGCGCTCCTCGAACTGCGGGTTCAGGCGGGCGAACTCGGCGATCTCGGTCGGGCAGACGAAGGTGAAGTCCTTCGGATAGAAGAAGATGACCTTCCACTTGCCCGGGAAGCTGTCCTGGGTGACCGTCTCGAAGGCGCTCTCGCCGTTTTCCTCATGGCGCATGAACTTGGGCTTCACGCCCACGACCTTGAAGTCCGGAAGCTTCTCGCCAACACCCAGCATCGCTGCTCTCCTTGAGTTTGAAATCGGTTTCCGCCGTGTGTCCCGGCGGTCAGGAACCGTGATGTAGGCCGTGCGGGTCCAGAAATCCAATCGATTGTTTTTGGTTTTTCGATAGAGGCGGCCTATATTGCTTTCGTGCTGCCGACCCTGCGCCAACTCCAGTACCTCAAGCTCCTCGCCGAGCACGGCTCCTTCAGCCGCGCGGCGGAGGCGGCCCACGTCACCCAGCCCACCCTGTCGGCGGGCATCCAGGAGCTGGAGAAGATACTCGGCGCCCCGCTCGTCGACCGCGCCCGCTCGGGCGTGATCCTCACCGCCGCCGGCGAGGAGACGGTGCGCCGCGCGGCGACCATCCTCACCCAGGCCGACGACCTCGTTCAGGCCGCACGGGCCGCCGGCGAGCCGCTGGCCGGGCGGTTTCGGCTGGGCGTCATCCCCACCATCGCGCCCTTCCTGCTGCCCAAGGCCCTGCCGGCGATCCGAACGCGCTTTCCCAAGCTGCGCCTGTTCCTGCGCGAAGACCTGACGCCGCGCCTGGTGACCGCGCTCAAGGCCGGCACGCTGGACGCGGCGCTGATCGCCCTGCCCTACGATATGACCGGGCTGTCGTGGGAGCACGTCGAGGACGACGAACTCTATGCCGCCCTGCCGCCCAACCACGCCGCCGCCGCGCAAAAGCGGGTCCGCCCCGAGACCCTGGAAGGCGAGGACCTGATCCTGCTCGAAGACGGCCACTGCCTGCGCGAGCACGCGCTCGCCGCCTGTGGCCTCAATCCCCCACGCGCCTCGTCCGAGGAGTCCTTCGCCGCCACCTCGCTGCCGACGCTCGTCCAGATGGTCGGCTCGGGCCTCGGCGTCTCCTTCCTGCCCGCCATGGCCGTCGACGCCGGCCTCACCGACCACGTCCCCGTCACCATCCGCCCCCTGGCCGCCGAACACCCCTCCCGCGAGATCGTCGTCGCTTGGCGCGCCGGCTCGAGCCGGGGCCGGGAGGGCAAGCTGCTCGCCGAAGCGATCCGCGAGGCCTGATTTTCCTCCGCTCACCCCGGCGAAAGCCGGGGCCCAGGACTTTCCAGCGAAGTGCCGACTGGACAGAACTGGGTCCCGACTTTCGTCGGGATGAGCGGGTTTATGGGGCTGAGCAGGAAGCCCCGCCCAGCACGCAGAATTTGGCGCAGTGGGGGTGGTTGAGGGGGATTTCGCCCAGCGCCTGCGCCAGCGACGAGCCCAGCTCGAACTGTGGGTCGTAGGGGGTGAGGGTGCAGGCGGTGATGACCGGCCGCTCGGCGCCGCGCCGCTTCACCACCATGCGCGAGGAGGCGCACATCAGATCGTCCGGCGATTTGTTCAGAATGCCCCAACAGGCGGTGGTGATCTCCGGCACGTCGCAGGTCGCGTCCATCTCGGGGAAGAGGACGAGCGGTATGTCCGCGGCCATACCCAGCCGCCCGAACAGCGCCGCATAGCCGGCCCGCGCCTCGGCCTCGCTCTCTTGCGTCAGCCGCCGTCCGGCCACGGCCAGCGAAAATCCCTCGCGCGCCAGCCACCGCAGGCCCTCCAGCGTCTTCTCCCAGGTCCCCACCCCGCGCTCGGCCTCGTGGACCGCTGCGGTGTGGTGGTCGAGGCTCACCCGGATCGTCAGCTTCGGAGACTTCAGCGCCAGCAGCCCCGCCCGCCGAAGCTCCATCGGCTTCATGGCGTTGGTCAGCACCAGCACCTCGAACCCCCGCGCCAGCGCCTCCCCGATCATCGACAGGATGTCGGGGTTCATGAACGGCTCGCCGCCGGTAAAGCCGATCTCCCGCACCGGCAGGCCGAGCTGTGCGATCTCGTCCAGATACGCCCGCGCCTCGGCCGCCGTCAGGTAGCTCAGCGCATCGTTGGTCGGGCTGCTCTCGATGTAGCAGTTCAGGCAGGTCAGGTTGCAGAGCGTGCCGGTGTTGAACCACAGCGTGGTCAGCGCCTTCACGCCCACCCGCGCCCGCGCCTCGCCCCTCGCCGTCACCAGCGGGTCGCGGAACTTCGCCGGGTCGAGGCGCGGCGCATCCGGGCTGACGAACGGCGATGGGCGAAGGGGCTGGTTCACGCGTCAGTCCATGAGCCGCTGCATCAGGTAGTTATAGTGCATCCCCCAGCGCACCGCCTGGGCATAGGGATCGGCGCCGTTGGCGTGCCCGCCCTCGGTGTTCTCGAAATAGAGATAGGGCGCGCCGATCTCCGCCATCCGCGCGGCGAACTTGCGGGCATGGCCGGGGTGGACGCGGTCGTCCTTGGTGTTGGTGGTGATGTAGGGGAGCGGATAGGCGACACCCGGCTTCAGCGCCTGGTAGGGCGAGTAGCGGGCGATGTACGCCGCCTCCTCCGGGATGCGCGGATCGCCGTACTCGCCGATCCACGAGGCCCCCGGCGGCAGCTCGTGGTAGCGCATCATGTCCAGCAGCGGGCTTTCGATGACCACCGCGTTGAACAGGTCCGGCCGCTGGGTCATGGCCACCCCGACGAGCAGCCCCCCGTTCGAGCGCCCATAGATGCCCAGCCGCCGGGGCGAGGTCACCTTGCGCGCGATCAGGTCCTCGGCCACCGCGAAGAAGTCGTCATACGCCCGCTGGCGGTTTTGCTTCAGCGCCGCCTCGTGCCAGCCCGGTCCGAACTCCCCGCCGCCCCGGATGTTGGCCACCGCATAGGCGCCGCCCTTCTCCAGCCACAGCTTGCCCACGAAGGCCTCGTAGAGGGGGGCCTTGGAGATGTTGAACCCGCCATAGGCGTGCAGCAGCGTCGGCGTCTGGCCGTCCAGCGGCGCGTCCTTGTGGCGGACCAGGAAGTAGGGAACGCGCGTGCCGTCCTTCGAGACCGCCTCGTGCTGTTCGACCACCAGTCCCTTCACCGCGAACTGGTTCGGCATGGCCATCCGCGTCGCCGCCTTGCCGCTCGCCGCGTCGGCGAGCTTCAGCTGCGTCGGCGCGGTGAAGCCCTCGATGCGGTAGAAGACATCGTCGTCCACATCGCTCGCCGTCTCGATCAGGATGGCGGCGTTGTCGGCGCCCGGCAGGGGCATGCTCGTCCAACCGCTCCGCCCGCCGCCGAAGCTGACGAGGCGGCCCTGGACGTTGTCGTTGATCACAGCCACCAGGCGGTTCGCCGTTACCGCCACCTGTTCGACCGACTGCCGGGGTCCCGGTTCAAACACCACGCCGACGTCGTGGAAGTTGTCCCACTGCGGCCCCTTGGGCGTCACTGCGGAAACACTGACCGAAACGACCGACCCAGCCTTCAGATGTTGCGGCGGGACCGGGGCTTCATCCTGATACGACCACTCCTGCTGCAAGCTCACGATCATCTGGGCGTCGATGTAGCCGTGGATGGTCGCCCGCTCGGGAAGATTCAGCCGTGTGACCTTCCCGTCCCGCCCAAGCGAGTAGAACCGCGAGTGGAAGTAATCCACGCCGCGCTCGATGATCACCGCCTGCCGGCCCTGCGCGTCCCTCAGCACGTGCGGCGTGACGCTGACGTCGCCCGGCTCGCCCCGGAACACCTCCACCGGCGCCTGTCCGCGCTTTTGCAGCTTTACGACATAGCCGTAGCCGGACTCCGTCGCCCCGTCGGCGGCGCGGGAGGTGATCAGCGTGTCCTGATCCACCCACGCGATCGACTGCTTTCCTTCCGGAAAGGCAAAGCCGCCCTCCACGAACCGGCCGGTGGAGAGGTCCAGCTCGCGCACGGCCACCGCGTCCTTGCCGCCGTCGGACAGGTAGATCAGGCAGCGGTCATAGGCGGGCGCCGCGCAATCGCCGCCCTTCCACACCCAGTTGGCGTTCTCGGCCTTCGCCAGCTTGTCGAGGTCGACCACCGTCTCCCACCGCGGCGCCCCGCGCCGGTAGGCCTTCATCGAGGTCCGCCGCCACACGCCCCGCACATGCTCGGCGTTCTGCCACCAGCTGAAGAGGTTATCGCCGGCCAGATCGTAAGTCGGGATGCGCCGGTCGGTCGACGCGATCTCGAACGCCTCGTCGTGCAGGCGCTGGTAGCGCGCGTCCTGGAGCGCCGAGACGGCCTTCGCATTCTCCCTGGCGACCCAGGCGAGGGCGGCCGGATCGTCGACACCTTCGAGCCATTGGTGGGGGTCGGTCTGGGCGAATGCGGGGAAGGAAACCGCCAGGAGGGCGGCGGCAAGCAGAACGGGGGATTTCATGGTCCGCAGCTAAGCCGAGCCGCACGGCCCCGGCAAGGCGGGCTCACGCGTCGTTGGGGATGTTCAGCGTCTGCCCGCAGGCCTTGCAGTGGACGGCGTCGGGGTCGTGCCGCTGCAGCCCGCAGACGGGGCAGGGGTGGAAGACCTTGTGCGGCTTCACCAGGGACTGGATCAGCCGGATGAACAGGCTCACCCCCAACAGCATGACCACGATGGAGATCAGCTTGCCCACCGTGCCCGGCAGCACAACGTCGCCATAGCCCGTCGTCGTCATCGAGCTGATGGTGAAGTAGAGCGCATCCACCCATCCGGCGATGCCCTCGTGGCGCCCGACGTAGGTCGTATAGACGAACCCTGTCACCACGAAGACGAAGGCCAGCAGCGCCGCGGCGGCGCGCACGATGTCCTCGACCCGGGTATCGTCGTACTTGCGCCCAAGAGTGCGCCAGAAGAACTCGCTGTTGAGCAGCGTCCACAGGCGCAGCACCCGCAGGAAGCCGAAGTTGTAGAAGATGGTCGGCAGCAGCAATGTCAGCAGGATGAAGATATCCACCCACACCAGCGGGCGCTTCAGCCAGTCGCGGATGGAAGGCTGCGCCAACGCCCGGGCGATCAGGTCGCCGGTCAGCACCAGCGCGATCAGCCCGTCCAGCGCATAGTAGGCCCAGCCGAAATCGCGCAGCAGGGGCGCGGCGATAAAGAAGGCGATGATGGCGAAATCGACGACGATGACCGCCAGCCGGAATCGCACCGCCCGGGGCGAGGCGCCGTGATACAGGGCCCGAAGCCGCGCCCGAATGCGTAACCCGCCGTTCGCCATCGGCCCCTTCATAGCCGCCGCATCTGACGGCGGCGAGGATTTCGCCTATATAGCCCGCGCCATGAGCCGTCCGTTCCTGAAGATGAACGGGCTCGGCAACGACTTTGTCGTCGTCGAGGCCCGCCGCGAGCCGTTCCGCCCGGACGCTTCGCAGGCGCGCGCCATCGCCGACCGCGCGAGCGGCATCGGCTGCGACCAGCTCATCGCCATCGAGCCGTCCGAGAAGGCCGACGCCTTCATGCGCATCTGGAACGCCGACGGCGGCGAGGTCGACGCCTGCGGCAACGCCACCCGCTGCGTCGCCTGGCGCCTGATGGAAGAGACCGGCAAGGACGCGGTCCTCATTGAGACCGGCGCCGGTTTCCTCCGCGCGACCCGCAACGGCGATCGCATCAGCGTCGACATGGGCGAGCCGCGCCTTGGCTGGCGCGAGATCCCGCTGGCCCGCGAGATGGACACCGTCAGCCTCGATTACGACGGCGCGCCCGGCGCGGTCAGCATGGGCAATCCCCACGTCGTCTTCTTCGTCGATGACGTGGACGTGGTCGCCGAGCGCGGCCCGAAGATCGAGCACGACCCCCTCTTCCCCGAAGCCGTCAACGTCGGCTTCGCGCGGGTGAAGTCGCCCGACCGCATCCGCCTGCGCGTCTGGGAACGCGGCGCCGGCCTGACCCGCGCCTGCGGCACCGGCGCCTGCGCCGCGCTGGTGGCGGCGAACCGCAAGGGCCTCACCGGCCGCCGCGCCGTCCTGGAACTGGACGGCGGCGAACTCGAGGTCGAGTGGCGGGACGACAACCACGTCATCATGACCGGCCCTGTCGCCCTCGAGTTCGAAGGCGAGCTGCCGTGAACGCGCCCGTTCGTCCGCCCGTCGATGTGGTGACGTTCGGCTGCCGGCTGAACGCCTATGAGTCGGAGGCCATCCGCGCCCAGGCCGCCGCCGACGGCGTCTCCAATGCGGTGGTGTTCAACACTTGCGCCGTGACGGCCGAGGCGGTGCGGCAGGCGCGGCAGGCCATCCGCAAGGCCAGGCGCGAGCGGCCGGGCGCGCGCCTCATCGTCACCGGCTGCGCGGCGCAGATCGACCCCGACGCCTTCGCCGCCATGCCGGAAGTGGACCTCGTGCTCGGCAACGCCGAGAAGGCCGCGCCGGGCGCCCTGACCGACACCGCCCGCGTGCGCGTCAACGACATCATGAGCGTGCGCGAGACGGCGGGGCATCTGGTCGATGGCCTGAAGGACCGCGCCCGCGCCTTCGTCGAGGTCCAGAACGGCTGCGACCACCGCTGCACCTTCTGCATCATCCCGTTTGGCCGGGGGAATTCGCGGTCGGCCCCGGCCGGCGAGGTGGTCGAGCAGGTCCGCCGCCTGACCGCCGAGGGCTACCGCGAGGTGGTCATCACCGGCGTCGACATCACGTCATGGGGCGCCGACCTGCCGGGCGAGCCGACGCTGGGGCAGCTGGTCTCGCGGATTCTCAAGCTTGTGCCCGAGCTGCCGCGCCTTCGCCTGTCGTCCATCGACGCGGCCGAGATCGACCCCGACCTGATGCGCTGCCTGGCCGAAGAAGAGCGCCTCGCGCCCTACCTGCACCTTTCGCTCCAGCACGGCGATGACCTGATCCTCAAGCGCATGAAGCGCCGCCACCTGCGCGCCGACGCCCTCAAGCTCATCGCCGATGTGCGCGCCGTGCGCCCGGACGTGGCGTTCGGCGCCGACCTGATCGCCGGCTTTCCGACGGAGACGCAGGAGGCCTTCGAGAACTCGGTGCGGCTGGTCGAGGAGGCGGGCCTCTCCTTCCTCCACGTCTTTCCCTTCAGCCCGCGCCCCGGCACGCCCGCCGCGCGGATGCCGCAGCTGCGCCGTGACCTCGTGAAGGACCGCGCCCGGCGGCTGCGCGAAGCCGGCGAGGCGGCGCTGGTCCGCCACCTCGACCGCCAGGTCGGCCGCACCCTCGATGCGCTGGTGGAAAAGGAAGGCCTCGCCCGCGCCGCCGACTTCACCGAGATCGCCTTCGACGGCGCCGCCCCCGTCGGCGAGATCACGCCGATGGTGGCGACGGGCCACGACGGCAAGCGCTTGATTGCAGAGAAGCTGAATGGCTGAGCCGAAGAAGGGTTGGTTCTCGCGGCTGACCGCGGGCCTGTCGCGCACCTCCCAGCAGATGAGCGAGCAGGTCTCGGCGGTCTTCACCAAGAAGCCCCTCGACCAGGAACAGCTCGACGCGCTGGAGGAGATGCTGATCGAGGCCGACCTTGGCCCGACCGCCGCCGCCCGCATCACCGAGCGCATCCGCGAGGCGCGCTTTGGCCGCGAGAACAACGAAGACGAGATCAAGGAGGCGCTGGCCGAGGCTGTCGCCTCCGAACTGATCCCCCGCGAGGGCGAGTTCGACCCGCTGTCGGGGCCCCGGCCCTACGTCGTCCTCTTCATCGGCGTGAACGGCTCGGGCAAGACCACGACGCTCGGCAAGATCGCGGCCGACCTGACCGGACGCGGCGCCAAGGTGCTGATCGCCGCCGGGGACACCTTCCGCGCCGCCGCCGTCGAGCAGCTGAAGATCTGGGCCGAGCGGGCGAACGCGGCCTTCATGTCGGCGCCGACCGGCTCCGATTCCGCCAGCCTCGCCTTCGACGCCATCGAGCGCGGCAAGCGTGAGGGCTTCGACGTCGTGCTGATCGACACGGCCGGGCGGCTGCAGAACAAGCAGGACCTGATGAACGAGCTCCTCAAGGTCATCCGCGTGGTCAAGAAGATCGACCCCGAGGCTCCGCACGAGACCCTGCTCGTCCTCGACGCCACGGTCGGGCGCAACGCGCTGGCGCAGGAGAAGATCTTCGGCAACCAGATCGGCGTCACCGGCATCGTCATGACCAAGCTGGACGGCACGGCGCGCGGCGGGGTGCTGGTGCCGGTGGCCCAGGCCTCCGACAGCCCCATCAAGCTGATCGGCGTCGGCGAGGGGATCGAGGACCTGCAGCCCTTCGACGCCCGCGCCTTCTCCCGCTCCCTCGTCGGCCTGGAGGCCTAAGTGAGCTCAAGCACCCACAAGACCGTCCGCGCCGTCGTCGATTACGGCGGCCTCGCCGTCTTCGCGGTCGGCTTCCTCCTGACGCGCGACCTCGTGCAGGCCACCTGGTGGCTGGTGGCGGGCTCGGCCCTCTCGCTGGCGGTCGGATTCGCGGTGGAAAAGCGCGTCGCGCCGATGCCGCTGATCGCCGGCGGCGCGGCGCTGCTGTTCGGCGTGCTGACGCTGGTCTTCCACAACCCCGCCTTCATCAAGGCCAAGCCGACGGTGGTGAACCTGCTGTTCGCCGCCGGCCTGCTGGGCGGCCTCGCCATCGGCAAGAACCCGCTGAAGATGCTGCTCGGGGAAAGCCTCACCCTGTCGGACCGCGCCTGGCGCTCGCTGTCGATCCGCTATGGCCTCTTCTTCATCGCCATGGCGGGGCTGAACCTGGTCGTCTGGCTGAAGTTCTCCGACGCGGTCTGGGTCTTCTTCCGCTTCCCGGGGCTGGCGATCCTGGCCGTCGCGTTCTCCCTGACCCAGGTGCCCTTCATGATGAAGCACATGAAGGACGCCGAGGCGCCGCCGCCGCCCGTCGACTAGCGCGCCTTGCGCAGCAGGTCCTCGGCCACATCGGGGGTCAGCGGGCCCGAGTGCTTGGCGATGATCACGCCTTCGGAATCGACGAGGTAGGTTTCAGGGACCCCTGTGGTCCCGAACTCCACCCCCGCCCGGCCGTCGCGGTCGACCAGCTTCAGCGCAAAGGGATCGCCCAGCCGCTGGAGGAAGGCGCGGCTGTTATCGGGGGCGTCCTTGTAGGCGACGCCGACGATGCGCACCCCTTGCGCCTTCAGGGCCATCAGCTGCGGATGCTCGATCTCGCAGGGCACGCACCAGCTGGCGAAGAAGTTGACCAGCGTCGGGCCCTGAAGCGTCTCGCGGATCGGCGTCGGACGCCCCTCATCCAGCGTCGGCAATGTGACTTCGGGCGCGGGTTTGCCGACCATCGCCTGCGGCTGAATCTGCGGGTTACGGTGCAGGGCGTAGCCCGCGAACAGCGCCCCCAGCGCCAGCACCGCGATCAGCGGCACGAAGGCGAGCCAGCGCCTCACTTCTCCGCTTCCTTCCGCCAGCGCCGCGCGCGGGCCAGGCTGCCCACGATCATCCACGCGAACACCACCGCCACCGCGCCGAAGGCGGGCCAGACGTAGGGGGCGTACTTGCCGGCGTCGAAGTCCATATCAGCCCTCCGCCCGGCGCATGGCCGCGGCCATGGCGCGCTTGCGCCAGACCTCGGAGCGGATGCGAACCAGCCACAGCGAGCCGAACAGCGCCAGGTATCCCAGTCCCATCAGCAGCAGCGGCGTCATGTAAACGGCCGGAAGGCTGTCGCCCCGGTCCGCGCCGAAGGTGGACGAGCCCTGATGCAGGCTGTTCCACCAGACCACCGAGTAGTGGACCACCGGCAGGTTCACCACCCCGACCAGCGCCAGGATCGCCGCCGCCCGGCCGCCCTTGACCTCGTCGTCGATGGCCGCGCGCAGGGCCATGTAGCCGAGGTAGAAGAGAAACAGCACCAAAACGCTGGTCAGCCGCGCGTCCCACACCCACCAGGTTCCCCACATCGGCCGGCCCCACAGCGAGCCGGTGATCAGCGCCAGCGCCGTGAACGCCGCCCCCAGCGGCGCCGCCGACTTGGCCGCCGCATCGGCCAGGGCGTGGCGGAACACGAGCGAAAGGAAACTCGCGATCCCGAGGCAAACGTAGGCGAACATGCCAAGCCAGGCGGCCGGCACATGGATGAACATGATCCGCACCGTGTCGCCCTGCTGGTAGTCCTCGGGCGCCGAGAACCCCAGGTACAGCCCCGCCAGCAGCAAAAGGGCCGCGGCGGCTCCAAGAACCGGCGCGGCCCATCTGGAAAAGGCCATGAAGCGGTCGGGGTTGGCCAGAAAGGCGAACATCCCTCGCTTCTAAGGTCGCGCCCCGGTGAGGGGCAAGCGGCTTAGCCTTGCGGCGCGCCCGGGCCGCCTTCGTGGTGACGCCCGCCGCCCATGCCCCGGTGCTTGCCGCCGTGACGGCCCATGCCGTCGTGCATGGCGTCGAAGGCCTTCTGCTGGGCCGGCGTCAGCTGGGCGTAGAAGCGCTTCACCGCCGCGGCGTGCTCGGCGAACTCCCGCTGGTGCTGGGCCATCATCGCGGCCATGCGGTCCAGGCGCTGCGGCGTGGTGAGGTTCCTCATCGCCTCGTGCTCGGCCTTGCGGTCGGCGCGATCCTCGCGGCGTTCCTGATGGGCGGCCATGAAGGCCTGCAGCGCCGGCTCCTGGGCCGGCGTGAGTTGCAGCGTGGTGCGCAGGCGCTGGGCCATCGCGGCCGGATCGTGCTGGCGCTTCATCTGCTGGGCTGGAGCGCCTTGCGGCGCCTGCGCGTAAGTCGCGCCCGCGAATGTCACCGAGAGAGCGGCGCCGGCGATCAGGGCCGCGCGGGTGAGGGGGGATTTCATATGATGCAAACTCCTTGGGTCGTCCTTGAGCCTGCATTTCGCACCCCCGCGTTGCGTGGGTGTTTCAGCCATTGTTTCGGCGCTGAAAGATCAGTCGAGCGCGTTGCGGCACGCCGCCGCCATGGCCAGGGGGGTCAGCGCCACGGCCGCCGCCGCGTAGGCGCACAGCAGCAACAATCCGGGCGCGGGGCTCAATCCGGCCAGCGCGCCGCCCCCGAAGATCACCGGCGGCGCGAACAGCGGCAACACGATCACGGCGATCAGCAGTCCGCCCCGGCGCGAGCCCAGCGCCAGCGCGGCGCCCATCCCGCCGACGAAGGCGAAGGCGAGGCTTCCCACCAGCGCCACGAGAAACAGCAGCGGCGCGATCTTCGCGTCCGCCCCCAGCGCGATCGCGGCCACCGGCGCGGCCAGGCTCAGCGGCGCGCCCGTGGTCAGCCACTGCGCCAGGCACTTGACCGCCGCCACCGCCTCCAGCGGCGCGGGGCCGAGCGCCAGCAGGTCCAGCGCGCCGTCCTCATAATCCCGCTCGAACAGGCGCTCGAGCGAGAGCAGGGACGCCAGCGCCAGCGACAGCCACGCCACCCCGACGGCCAGGCCGCCGAGCTTGGCGGGATCGGGATCGGACGCCATCGGCAGCAGGGTGGTGATCGAGGCGTAGAAGGCCAGCGCCAGCAGCGCCCCGCCGCCCCGGCCCCAGGCCAGCGACAGCTCGCGCCGGAACAGGGCGGCGAGCGCGCTCACGCCCCCACCTCCACCACCCGCGCCGTGATGGGCAGCGGATCGTGCACGGCGGCGATGATCATCCCCCCGCGCGCCAGATGCTCGGCCATGAAGGCGCCGAGGGCTCCTCGGTGGGCGGCGTCCAGCGGCGCCATCGGCTCGTCCAGCAGCCACAGCGGCCGGGGACTGGCCGCGAGCCTCGCCAGCGCCACGCGCCGCCGCTGTCCCGCCGACAGCCGCCGCACCTCCAGCTCCAGAAGCCGCTCCAGGTCGAACCGCGCCGCCGCCGCCCGCGCGCTCGCCTCCGAGCCGCCGGTCCACAGCGCCTGGAACTTTAGTTCCTCCCAGGCCGTGCGGCCCGGCTTCAATCCGTCCTGATGGCCGATGAGGTGCAGGCCCTCCTCCCGTTCGAACCCCTCGAAGGCAACGGCGCCGGCCTCGGGCCGCAGCAGCCCGGCGATGGCGCGCAGCAGGCTCGTCTTGCCCGCCCCGTTGCGCCCGGTCAGCGCCACGGCCTCGCCCGCGCTCACATCCAGGTCCAGCCCTGAAAAGAGCAGCCGCTCCCCGCGCCGGATGGCGAGGCCCCGCACCTGGACCGCCGCGGTCATGCGCAGCCTCCGCACGCATGGACGAACGTTTCGCGCGGGACTATGACACCCGCGGTCGACCCCCTCCTGTTGTGCAGGGCGTACGCGCCGCTGGTCTGGACGCTGTGTGTCCATGCCGAGCGCGCGATCCTAAGGAGCGGTTTGTGGACGGCCGGTGACAGAGAAAGGATCCCCCAACATGGCGTCGATCGACAGCCTTGGCGCCCGCAAGACCCTCACGGTCGGCGGTGCTTCCTACGTCTACTACAGCCTGCGCGCAGCGGAAGAAGCCGGGCTGAAGGGCATTTCCCGCCTGCCCGCGTCCATGAAGGTGCTGCTGGAGAACCTGCTGCGCAACGAAGATGGTCAGGACACCACCGAAGCCGACCTGCGCGCGGTCGCCGCCTGGGTCGAAAACAAGGGCTCGGTCGAGCACGAGATCAGCTTCCGCCCGGCCCGCGTGCTGATGCAGGACTTCACCGGCGTTCCCGCCGTCGTCGATCTCGCCGCCATGCGCGATGCGATGGCCAGCCTCGGCGCCGACCCGCAGAAGATCAATCCGCTGGTGCCGGTCGACCTCGTCATCGACCACTCGGTGATGGTCGACCAGTTCGGCACGCCCAAGTCCTACGAGCAGAACGTCGAGCGCGAGTACGAGCGCAACATCGAGCGCTACCGCTTCCTGCGCTGGGGCTCCTCGGCCTTCAACAACTTCCGCGTCGTCCCGCCCGGCACCGGCATCTGCCACCAGGTGAACCTGGAGTACCTGGCCCAGACGGTGTGGACCTGCGCCGATCCGGACGTCTCCGAGGACGTGGTCGCCTATCCCGACACCGTCGTCGGCACCGACAGCCACACCACCATGGTCAACGGCCTGTCGGTCCTGGGCTGGGGCGTCGGCGGAATCGAGGCCGAGGCGGCCATGCTGGGCCAGGCGATCCCCATGCTGATCCCCGAGGTCATCGGCTTTCGCCTGACCGGCAAGCTGCCGGAGGGGGCCACGGCCACCGACCTCGTGCTCACCGTCACCCAGATGCTGCGCAAGCGCGGCGTGGTCGGCAAGTTCGTCGAATACTTCGGGCCGGGCCTGGAGAACCTGACCATCGAGGACCAGGCGACCATCGCCAACATGGCCCCCGAGTACGGCGCCACCTGCGGCTTCTTCCCGGTGTCCCAGGCTACCGTCGACTATCTGCGCGCCACCGGCCGCGATCCCCAGCGCGTGAACCTCGTCGAGGCCTACGCCAAGGAGCAGGGCCTGTGGTTCGACCCGGCCGCCGAGGAGCCCATCTTCACCGACGTGCTGGAGCTGGATCTCTCCAGCGTGCTGCCCTCGCTGGCCGGTCCCAAGCGTCCGCAAGACAAGGTGCTGCTGACCGACGCCGCCTCGGCCTTCAACGAGGCGCTGGCCGGTGAGTTCGGCAAGAAGGAGCGCGCCGACGAGCGCTTCCCCGTGCAGGGCGAGAAGTTCGACATCGGCAACGGCGATGTGGTCATCGCCGCCATCACCTCCTGCACCAACACCTCCAACCCCAGCGTGCTGATCGCCGCCGGCCTTCTGGCCAAGAACGCGGTCGCCAAGGGGCTGAAGGTCAAGCCCTGGGTGAAGACCTCGCTCGCCCCCGGCTCGCAGGTCGTCACCGACTACCTGGCCAAGGCGGGGCTGCAAAAACACCTCGACGCGCTGGGCTTCAATCTGGTGGGCTACGGCTGCACCACCTGCATCGGCAACTCGGGCCCGCTGCCCGAGCCGATCAGCAAGGCGGTGCAGGAAAACGACCTCGTCGCCGTGTCGGTGCTGTCGGGCAACCGCAACTTCGAAGGCCGCGTGAACCCGGACGTGCGGGCCAACTACCTGGCCTCGCCGCCGCTGGTCGTGGCCTACGCCCTGGCCGGCTCGATGAAGATCGACCTCCTCAACGAGCCGCTCGGCGAGGGCAAGGGCGGCAAGCCGGTCTTCCTGCGCGACATCTGGCCGACCAACGCCGACATCGCCGCCCTGCAACGCAAGTCGGTGACGCCGGCCATGTTCGCCGAACGCTATGGCGACGTCTTCAAGGGCGACAAGCACTGGCAGTCGATCGAGATCAAGGGCGGCGAGACCTACGCCTGGGACGCCGGTTCGACCTACGTGCAGAACCCGCCCTACTTCACCGGCATGTCGATGACCCCGACCCCGGTCGAGGACATCATCGAGGCGCGGATCCTCGGCGTCTTCGGCGATTCCATCACCACCGACCACATCAGCCCGGCCGGCTCGATCAAGACCGCCAGCCCGGCCGGCCAGTACCTGATGGAGCACCAGGTCGCGCCGCTGGACTTCAACAGCTACGGCGCGCGCCGCGGCAACCACGAAGTGATGATGCGCGGCACCTTCGCCAACATCCGCATCCGCAACAAGATCACGCCGGAGATCGAGGGCGGGGTGACCAAGCACTTCCCGTCCAGGACGGTGATGCCGATCTACGACGCGGCCATGCGCTATCAGACCGAGGGCCGTCCGGCCGTCGTCTTCGCCGGCAAGGAATACGGCACCGGCTCCTCCCGCGACTGGGCGGCCAAGGGCGCCAAGCTTCTGGGCGTGCGCGCCGTCATCGCCGAGACGTTCGAGCGCATCCACCGCTCCAACCTGGTGGGCATGGGCGTGCTGCCGCTGCAGTTCCTCTCCGAGGGCTGGCAGCGCCTGAACCTCACCGGCGAGGAGATCGTCTCGATCCGCGGCCTGCAGGACCTCGCGCCCCGCAAGCAGCTGATCGTCGAGCTCTACCGCGCCTCGGACGGCCGCATCGCGCGCTTCCCCGTGCGCTGCCGGATCGATACGCCGACGGAGCTGGAGTATTTCCGGGCCGGCGGGGTGCTCAACTACGTGCTGCGCAACCTGGCGCGGGGCGAGGCCGCCTGACTCACGCCCTCGTGAGCGGCGGCGCGCCCGCAACTTGGCTTAAGTGCGGATAGATGCGGAAGGCGGCGTTCTCTTGTCTCGTGCTGGCGCTAGCCGCCGTGGCCTTCCCGGCCGCGGCGCACCGTCCGCCCGTGATCGTCGAGCTCTACACCGCCCAGGGGTGCGAGGCCTGCAACGAGGCCAACGCCCAGATCGACGACATGGCCGAGCGCGAGGGCGTGCTGCCGCTCACCTTCTCCGTGGATTACTGGGACTACCTCGGCTGGACCGACACCCTGGCCCGGCCCGAGTTCACCGATCGCCAGAAGGCCTACGCCAAGCGCCTTGGCCCGCGTGAGGTCTATACGCCCCAGGTGGTGATCGACGGCCGCAAGCAGGTCGTCGGCGGCAAGGAAGAAGACGTCGAGGACGCTGTCCGCGACGCCCTCAACTCGCCCCGCAACCCGCCCGACATGCTCTTCCAGCTCAACGGCAAGATCGCCGTCGGCTCGGGCCCCGTGCCGCGCGGCGGGGCGGAGGTGTGGCTGGTGCGCTATGACCCCGAGCGGGTGGAGACCGAGGTGAAGAAGGGCGACAACAGGGGCGAGACCATCGTCGCCCGCAACGCCGTGCGCCAGCTCAAGCGGCTTGGCCGCTGGCGCGGCCGGCCCACGGCATTCCGCCTGCCCGCCGCCGAGGAGGAGGGTCTGGATACGCTCGTCATCGTCCAGCAGACCCACGGCGGGCGCATCGTCGCGGCGCTGAAGAAGCCCAAGCCCAAACCCTGAACGGCGAAAAGCCCGCGCGCCGGAGGGAAGGTGGCGCGCGGGCTTTGGCTGAAGCGTTACTGGCGTCGGCTGACCAGCTTACCGGCCCAGGGGGCTGGGGGGGCTGTTCAGGATCCAGACCGATAGTCCGATCAGCCGACAGGAGTGAATTTGGTCAGCCAACCGGGCTGGCGCGCGTCGGAATTAAGGTCATTTCGCGGCGCTCTGTCGCAGTCGTGTTGCAAAGTTCTCGAGCGTGGCGCCGAGGCAACGCTGGAGCGCTGCGCGCATTTCAGTCTAGGCTGAGTTTTGCATGGCGTTTGACCCTTCCTATTCCCCGCCCCGTCAGGCCGTCGTCTTCTTCGAGCGGCGCGAGATCGACCAGCTGATGCGCCTGTACGGCCGCATGGTCGCGGCTGGCGAGTGGCGCGACTACGCCATCGACGGCCTGCGCGAAGCCGCCGTCTTCTCGGTCTTCCGCCGCACCGCCGACACCCCGCTCTACCGCATCGAAAAACGCCCGGCGCTGGCGAGAAAGCAGGGCGCCTGGGCCATCCTCGGCGAAGGCGGCCACATCCTCAAACGCGGCCACGAGCTGGCGCAGGTGCTGCGCTTCTTCGACAAGGGCCGGTTCACCGTCGTGGATTAGCGGCGACTAGAGGTTGGGAAACAGCCGTCTGATCTGGTCGGTCTGGTGCTCGCAGTAGTGGGCGCTCTTTAGGCGAACATCGCAGTCATCGAAAAACTGGTAGAGCCGCCAGTCGAGCTCAAGTTTCTCCTCGTTCGCGAGCCGAGCCGCTTCCATGCACAACGCTTCGACGGCGGCAGCGTTGGACCGGCGATCAACGGTTTCCAGGGCGATGACCTGACGCGCCAGATCCAGGAACCTGGGATCGGTCGCGGTCGGAGTTTTGGGCGCTGTGAATCTCATGACTCAACCTTGAGGGCTTTGTCAGTGGAGCACTAACCGGTTCAACGAAAAAGCCCCGGAGGTTTCCCTCCGGGGCTCTTCCGTTTCGGCTTGTCGGCCTCGTCTAGCTGCGGCGGGCGCCCATGATGGCGAGCAGGAACTGGAAGAGGTTGATGAAGTCGAGATACAGGCTCAGCGCGCCGTAGTTGGTGGCCACGCCCAGCGCCTCCTCGTTGCCGCCGAGCTCATAGTAGGTGAGCTTCAGCCGCTGGGTGTCGTAGGCGGTGAGGCCCGCGAAGATCAGCACGCCGAGCACGCTGAACACGAACGAGAAGCCCGGCGGGTTCCAGAACATGCCCACCAGGCCGGCGATCACCAGGCCCCAGACGCCCATGATCAGGAAGCTGCCGATGCCGGTCAGGTCCTTCTTGGTCGAGTAGCCGAACAGGCTCAGCGCGCCGAAGGCCGTGGCCGTGATCAGGAAGGTCAGCGCCACAGACGAGCCCGTGTAGGCCAGCAGCCACACGCCCAGACCCGCGCCGATGGTCGACACCAGCGCCCAGTAGAGGATGCCCGATGAGCGCGCCGTCGGGTTTCGCATGGCGAACATGGTGATCAGGATCATCACCAGCGGCGCAAACCGCACGATGGTGCCCAGCGTCGTGAAGCCCGCCAGCGCCCCGGTCGGCGTCGTCAGGTACAGCAGCTGGGTGATCGGCGCGTATTGCGAGGTCAGGAAGGCGAGGCCCGCCGAGAGCAGCAGGCCCAGCGCCATCTTGTTGTAGACCCCGAGCATGAAGGCCCGCAGGCCCGCGTCCACCGACATGTCGGCGGTCCCGGAGACCGGACGTGCGAAGCCGCGGTTGAAGTCGCTCATTGAAGAGTGCCCTTGTGTTCGTTGCGCCCCGCATGGGGCTCAGGGGGAAATATCGGGGGCATCGCCGCCCCACGCAAGGGATAGCGCCCTGCTACTCGGCCCGAAGCACCGGCGCCGGACGCCTCGCAAGGGCGTGACCGGCCGCCAGAAGGCCTCCGCCCGCCGCCAGCGCCGCGGCCCCGACGACCAGCGCCACGACCCCGCCCCAGTCGACGCTCCAGGCGGCCTTGAACACCTGGGTGACCACCGGCCAGGCGGCGGCGCAGCCGAGCGCCGTCCCCGCCAGTCCCGCGATCAGGCCGACCGCCCCGTACTCGACCGCGTAGGCGGTGAGGATCTGCGCCCGCTCGGCGCCCAGCACCTTCAGCGTCGCCGCCTCCCGCGCTCTCGCCCTGGCGCCCGCCGCGATCGCGCCGGCCAGCACCAGCAGCCCCGCCAGCGCCGCCACCGCCGCCGCGCCCCGGATGGCGAGCGCCAGGCGATCGAACAGGCCCGTGGCCGCCTCCAGCTGCTCGCGCACGCTGATGATGTTGACCTGCGGAAAGCCCGGCCCCAGCGCCCGCGTCACCGCCAGCTCCTGTTCCTTGGTCCCCTTGGCGATGGCGAGGTGGCTCAGCGGCGCGCCCTCCAGCGCATGAGGGTCCAGCACCAGCGCGAAAGCCGGCCCAAAGCCGCCCCAGTCGACCTTCCGCAAGGCCGAGATGCGGGCCTCGATATCGACCCCCATAACCGAGACGGTGATCGTATCGCCCACCTTCAGCCCCGCCCCGCGCGCGGCCTCAAGCTCGAGGGCGGCGAGCGGCGGCCCGGCATAGCCCGCCGGCCACCAGCGGCCTTCGACGACGTTGGCGCCCGTGGGTTTCGCTCCGATCACCGACAGGCCGATATCGTTGTCATAGGCCCAGCGCTCCGACTCCTTGATCTTCTTCTCGTCGATCGGCCGGCCCTTGAGCGCCACGATGCGGCCCCGGGCGTAGGGCGCGCGCAGGTAGTTGGCCTCCGTCAGCGGCTGGCCGAACGCCCGCGCCACCACGGCGTCGAATTCGCCGACCCGCTCGCCCGGGATGTCGGTGAAGACCATGGCGGGCGCGGTGCGCGGGGCGACCTCGCCGACCTGCGCCAGCAGGCTGGACTGGATCAGCACCACCGCCGCCAGCAGGGCGACGCCCAGGCCGATGGCGGGCGAAGCCGTCCGCGCCGCCGAGTGCGGTCCGGCGAGGTTGGCCAGCCCGATCCGCACCGGCCCCTTGGCGAAGCGCCGCAGCCGTCCGGCCGCCGCCGCCGCGCCCTTGCCGAGCGCCCACAGCACCCCAAACGACGCCGCCACGCCGACCATCATGATCGCCGCCGACAGGGCCGTCGGCGCGGTGACGATGGCCAGCGCCGCCAGCCCCAGCGTCGCGGCGATGGCGGCGATCACCTCCGGCCCGACCCTCAGCCGCCCGGTCAGGTCCTGCCGAAACAGCGAAGAGGGAGGCGTGCCCCTCGCCCTCGCCAGGGCCGGCAGGGAAAAGGCGGCAGCCGCCAGCAGCCCGAACAGCGCCGCCTTCAACAGCGGCCAGGGATAGATCGCGAAAAGCGCCGGGATCGGTAGATCCTCGCCCGCGATGCGCCCCAGGATCAGCGGCGCTAATGCGCCCACAGCCACGCCGATCGCGACCCCAAGCGCCGCCAGCGCCCCGATCTGGATCAGGTAGATGTTGCGCACCATGGCCCCGTCGGCGCCCAGCGCCTTCATCACCGCGATGCTCTCCTTGCGCTGCTCGAGGTAGGCGGAGACCGCGCCCGCCACGCCAAGGCCCCCGGCCACCAGCGAGGCGAGGCCGATGAAGCTGAGGAAATATTCCAGCTGGGCGATCAGCTCCTTGGCCCCGGCGGCGGCCTCATTGCGCTCGCGAATGTCGAAGCGGGAGGTGGGAAAGTCCCGGCGCAGCGCCTTGATCGCGCCCTCCGGCCGCTCGCCGGGCGAGAGGCTGATGCGCGCCACTTCGCCCGGCGGCGGCAGGGTGGGATCGAGGAAGCCGCCCTCCTCCACCGCCTGAAGGCTGGTCAGCACCCTGGGCCCCAGCGAGAAGCCGCGCCCCAGCCGGTCGGGTTCGCTCTCCAGCACCGCCTTCACCACGAAGGCCGTGCGGCCGATGACGAACAGGTCGCCCGGCTGCAACCCCAGCCGCTCCAGCAGCGGCTCCTCCACCGCCGCGCCCCAGGCGCCGTTCTGGCGTGTGAAGACGGTGTGCAGGTCCTTCGGCCCGACCAGCTTCACCTCGCCGTGGAGCGGATATTCCGGCGAGACGCCGCGCAGCTCGACCATCCGCCGCTCGCGGGACGGGGCCTGCGCCATGGCCCGCACCTGGATGGCGTAGGCGACCTTGCCGAGCCTGTCGAAGGCCTTGCGCTCGGGGACCGTAAAGCGCCGCTCGTCCACCGAGATGCGCAGGTCGCCGCCGAGGATCTCCCGCGCCTGCGCCGCCAGCCCGTGCCGGAAGGCGTCCGCCGTCGATCCCGCCGCCGCGATCGCCGCCACGCCGAGCGCCAGGCACGCCAGGAAGATACGAAACCCGGCGACGCCCGAGCGCAGCTCGCGCATCGCAAAGCGCCACGCCAGCTTCATCCCTCGGGCTCGACGAGGCGGCCGTCGGCCATGATCACCTGCCGGTCGGCGCGGACGGCGACGTCGGGATCGTGGGTCACCAGCACCAGCGCCGCGCCGGTCCTGGCCACCAGCTTGAACATCAGGTCGGCGACGATGTGGGCGTTGGCCGCGTCCAGGTTGCCGGTCGGCTCGTCGGCGAACAGCAGGGCCGGCCGCGCCGCGAGCGCCCGCGCCAGCGCCACCCGCTGCTGCTCGCCGCCGGACAGCTGGTGCGGGTAATGGGTCGCCCGCGCCGACAGCCCGACCAGCTTTAGCCAGGCGTCGGCCACCTCGAAGGCGTTGAGGATGCCGGCGATCTCCAGCGGCGCGGCGATGTTCTCCTGCGCGGTCATGTTGGGCAGCAGGTGGAAGGACTGGAAGACCAGCGACACCCGCGTCCTGCGAAGCCGCGCCCGGCCGTCCTCGTTCAGCGCCGCCAGGTCCTGGCCGAACAGCTGGACATCCCCGCTCGTCGGCGTCTCCAGCCCGGCCGCCACGGCGATCAGCGACGACTTGCCCGACCCGGACGGCCCGACCACCGCCACCGTTTCCCCCGCCCGCACGGTCAGGTCGACGCCGCGCAGGATCTCCACCGGTCCGGCCGCCGAAGGCAGGGTCAGGGTCACGCCCTGGAGCTTGAGCGGGGCGGCGTCTTTGGAGATGTCGTTCATGTCTCGCGCGGGTTGGCGGGGCGAATCGCCTCCCTACATAGGCCGCAGCGATGACGCGCACACCTGACGATTTCTTCACACGGCGCTGCCTGATCGCCGCGCTGGCGGCGCTGACGGCGGCCCCCGCGTGGGCCGCTTCGCCGAAGGTGGTCACCCTGCTCGGCGACTCCATCACCGCCGGGCTTGGCCTGCCGGCGGCGCAGGCGCTGCCGGCCCAGCTGCAGGCCGAGCTCGACCGGCGCGGCAAGGGGGTGAAGGTGCGCGGCGCGGGAGTTTCCGGCGACACCACCGCCGACGGGCTTCGCCGCCTGGACTTCTCGGTGAAGAAGGACACCGCCGTGGCCGTCGTCGCGCTTGGCGGCAACGATCTGCTGCAAGGCCTCGAACCGGCGGCCGTCCGCGCCAACCTCGAAAAGATCGTCAGGAAGCTCCAGGCGCGGAAGATCACCGTCGTCCTGGCCGGCGTCCGGGCGCCGGAAACCCTCGGCGGAGACTACGCCCGCGAGTTCAACGCGGTCATGGCGGCGGCGGGGCGCATGAAGGGCGTCATCTACCTGCCGAACCTGCTGGAAGGCGTCTCCGGAAAGCGCGCCCTGAACCAGCGCGACGGCATCCATCCCAACGCCGCCGGCGCGAAGGTCATAGCGCGGCGGCTTGCCCCGCTGGTGGTGAAGGCGCTAGCGGTGCATCGCTAACCCACACGCGAGGATCCCCCACTTGCAATACTCCGAACTTGGCCGCACCGGCCTGAAGGTGTCCCGCTGCTGCCTTGGCACCATGATGTGGGGCGGCGGCCAGAACACCGAGGAAGAGGGCCACGCCCAGATGGACTATGCCCTCACGAGGGGCGTGACCTTCTGGGACACCTCGGAGATGTACGCCATCCCGCCGCGCCCCGAGACGCAGGGCGCCACCGAGACCATCATCGGCGCCTGGTTCGCCAGGAACCCCGGCAAGCGGCAGGAGGTGGTTCTGGCGTCCAAGGTCGCCGGCCGCTCGCCGATGAACTGGCTGCGCGACGACGGCTCGCCGACGCGCCAGACCAGGGCCCAGATCGACGAGGCGGTGGAAAAGTCGCTGCGCCGGCTACAGACCGACTACATCGACCTCTACCAGCTGCATTGGCCCGACCGGGGCACCCGCAACTTCGGCGGCATGACCTTCCACGACTACGAGAGCGACTACGAAAGCTTCGAGTCGATCCTGGAGTCGCTGAACGCCCACGTGAAAAAGGGAAACATCCGCCACATCGGCGTCTCCAACGAGACCCCCTGGGGCGTGATGAAGTTCGTCGAGGCGTCCGAGCGGCTGGGCCTGCCGCGCATGGCCTCGATCCAGAACGCCTACAACCTGGTCAACCGCATCTTCGAGTTCGGCCTGGCCGAAGTCGCCATGCGCGAGAGCGTGGGCCTTCTGGCCTACTCGCCCGTGGGCCAGGGCTATCTGATCGGCAAGTACCTGGACGGCGCGCGGCCGGAAGGCGCCCGCACCACCCTGTTCAACCGCGGCCAGCGCTACGAGGGCCCCGGCGCCGAGAAGGCCATCCGCTCCTACGTCGAGCTGGCCAGGGAGCGCGGCATCGCGCCCGAGACGCTGGCCATCAAGTTCTGCGACAGCCGCCCCTTCGTGACCTCGACCATCATCGGCGCCTCGACCATGGAGCAGCTGAAGGCCGACATCGACGCCTTCGACTTCGAATGGACGAGCGAGCTGGAAACCGCGGTCGACGCCCTGCACGCGCAGCAGCCCAATCCCTGCCCCTAGGGCCCATGATCCGCCTGTTCGCCGCCATCGCCCTTCCCGATGACGTCGCCGAGGGGCTGTCGGTCCGTCAGTACGGGCTGGAACGGGTGCGCTGGCGGCCGATGGAGACGCTGCACATCACCCTGCGCTTCTTCGGCGAGGTGCAGGAGCGTATGGCCGACGACCTGGACATCGAACTGGAGGGGGTCGGCGGCGGGCCGTTCAACATCGAGCTGGCGGGCGTCAGCGTCTTCGGCGAGGGCGATCGCATCACCGCGCTCTGGGCCGGGGTCGCCGAGAGCCCCCAGCTCAGCCGGCTCGCCGCCCGCTGCGAGGCGGCCGCGAGACGAGCGGGCCTCAAGCCCGAAACCCGCGCCTACAGGCCCCACGTCACCCTCGCCTACACGAAGAACCCCGACCCGCGCGAAGTCGCCATCTGGGTCCAGTCCCACAACCTCCTGAAATCGCCGCCCTTCGCCATCGACCGCTTCGGCCTCTACTCCAGCCACAAGACCAGCGAGGGGTCGCGGTACAGGCTGGAGCGGGCGTACCGGCTTTAGGTCTCCCTCCCCTTCATGGGGAGGGAAGATCGCGAAGCGATCAGGGTGGGGGAGTAAGCCACAGCCCCACCCGGCCCTTCGGGCCACCCTCCCCATAAAGGGGAGGGAGAAGGCGCCTATCCCTCGAATTCGAAGTCCTTGAGGACGCTCAGCGGGACGATCGCCAGGGTCTCTTCGTGGCAGGCTTCGAGGACCAGCATCGGGGCCATGCCGGCGTCCAGCGCCTCCTTCCAGCGCGGCGCGCAAAGGCACCAGCGGTCGCCGGGCTTGAGGCCGGGAAAGGCCAGATCCGGGCGCGGCGTGGACAGGTCGTTGCCCGACGCCGCCGAGAAGGCCAGGAACTCGGCCGTCATCACCGCGCAGACGGTGTGCATGCCAAGGTCGTGCGGCCCGGTCTCGCAGCAGCCGTTGCGATAGAAGCCGGTCACCGGGTCGCTCGAGCAGCTCTTCAGCTCCCCGCCCAGCACATTGCGCGCCGCCTCGTCATACCGAGTAGTCATGGCCCCACCCTAGCGGCTAAGAAGCGGCCCTCGCCAGAGCAGAAGGGGGATATCCGCTCATGACCACCGCCCGCCCGCGCCGCAGCGTCCTCTACATGCCCGCCTCCAACGCCAAGGCGCTGGAAAAGGCCCGCACCCTGCCCTGCGACGCCGTGATCCTCGACCTCGAGGACGCCGTCGCGCCCGAGGCCAAGGAAACCGCCCGCGCCCAGGCCGTCGAAGCGGTGAAGGCCGGGGGTTTTGGCCGCCGCGAAGTGGTCATCCGCTGCAATGGCCTCGACACCCCCTGGGGCGCCGATGACCTGAAAGCCGCGGCCGCCGCCGGCCCCGACGCCATCCTCGTGCCCAAGGTCGGCGGCGCGGTGGACGTCGCCGCCTACGACAGCGCCATCTCCGGCGCCCCGGACCACACCCGCCTGTGGGCGATGATCGAAACCTGCCGCTCGGTGTTCGCGCTGGAGTCCATCGCCCAGGCCTCGAAGGCCTCGCGCATGACGACCTGGGTCATGGGCACCAACGACCTCGCCAAGGAAATGCGCGCCCGCCAGACGCCGGGCCGCGAGCCCTTCCAGCCGATCCTGTCGCTGGCGGTCGCCGCCGCGCGCCTCTACGGCCTGACCATCCTCGACGGCGTCTATAACGACATCGAAAACGAGGCGGGGCTGGAGGCGGTCTGCGAGCAGGGCGTCGACTTCGGTTTCGACGGCAAGACCCTGATCCACCCCAAGCAGATCGACATCTGCAACCGCGTCTTCTCGCCGTCGGAAGCCGAGGTCGCCTGGTCCAAGGCCGTCATCGAGGCCTTCAAGCTCCCCGAAAACCAGGGCAAGGGCGCCATCCGCGTCGAAGGCCGCATGGCCGAACTCCTCCACCTCGCGCAAGCCGAGCGGCTGGTGGCGGTGGCCGAGGCTATTTCTCAGGCCGACGGCAACTAATCACTCGTCATCCTCGGGCTTGTCCCGAGGACCCAGAAACGCAGGCGGGTCGCCAGCAGCCACAGGGTTGGCCGCCTCGATTCTGGGTCCCAGGCACAAGGCCTGGGATGACGGAATATTAGAAGCCGAACACCTGCTTGGCCGCCGCGACGGCCGCAGACAGCTGCTCAGCCGAAAGCGAAACCGCCTCGCCCTGCCCCCACACGGGCCCGGGCCACGCCGGATCGCCGCTCCGCCGCCCCACCACATGCACATGCAGCTGCGGCGTGACGTTGCCCAGCGCGCCGACGTTCAGCTTCTCGACCGCCAGGCCCAGCGCCTCGCCGACGGCCCGCACCGCCTGACCGGCCAGCACGATTTCGTCCATCAGCCGGGCCCGGTTCACCGGGTGGAGGTCCTCGATCTCGCGGGCGTTCGGCGACCTTGGGATCAGCACGATCCACGGGTAGCGGGCGTCGTTTTGCAGTCGCGCTTCGCAGAGGCCCAGCGGACCGAGCGCGACCGAAGTCGCCTCGAAGGCCGGGTCGAGCTGGAAGGTCTCAGCCACGTTTGGGGACCGCCGCCCAGTAGTCGAAGTCGAGGATCACCTCGCCCGGATAGGCGCCCGCCTCGTCCTTGTCGGGGAAGTCGGCGCAGGGCCGGTCCTTGGTCGCCACCAGCCGCAGCCGCAGCGCCCCGCAGGCGCCGAGGTCGGCCTTGTCCAGCACCTCGCTCCAGGCGAACACCGTCGCGCCGGCAAAGTAAGGGTTCACGTGCCGCCCACCGTTGATGGCCAGCATCAGCCCCGCATTCTGCAGGCCGTTGAACGACAAAGCCTTGGCCGTCGAGATCACCACACCCCCGTAAACCAGCCGGCGGCCGGAAGGGTCCTTCGCCCGCTCGAACTGGTTGAAGTGGACCTTGGCGGTGTTCTGATAGAGCCGCGTGGCCATCGCGTGCTCGGCCTCCTCGATGGCCATGCCGTCGACGTGGTCGATCTTCTCGCCGACCTCATAGTCCTCGAAGGCGTGGCGCGCCCCGGCCAGCGTCCAGTCGTAACCCGAAAAATCGAGGCCCTCGGGCAGCACGAGATCGCTCGCCGCCACCGCCTTGGCCAGCTCCGGCGTCGCCTGCCCGGCGACCTCGGCCGCCTCGGAGCGCTTCCGCACCATCACCCAGCGCACGTAGGAGAGAACCGTCTCGCCGCGCTGGTTGGTCCCGGTCGTACGGACATAGACGACGCCGGTCTTTTTGTTGGAGTTCTCCTTCAGGCCGATGACCTCGCTCGTCGCCGTCAGCGTGTCGCCCGGATAGACCGCCGCCAGGAACCGGCCCTCCGCGTAGCCGAGGTTGGCCACCGCGTTCAGGCTGATGTCGGGCACCGTCTTGCCGAACACCACGTGGAAGGCGATCAGCGGATCGACGGGCGAGCGCTCCAGGCCGGACTTGCGCGCAAACTCGTCCGAGCTGAACAGCGCAAACCTTGGCCCATGCAGCGCCGTGTAGAGCGCCACATCGCCCACCGTCACCGTGCGCGGCGTCGCGTGCTCCAGCACCTGGCCGAGACGGAAGTCCTCGAAATAGTTCCCCGGATCGGTCTTCGACATCGCGCTCTTCTCCCCCGCGTTACGGATGCAGCGGTGTCTAGCGAGACCGGGGGGCTTGAGGAAGGGGGCCGCAAGGCGCTAGACCGCCCGCCGACAATCCTTCCCCGCAGCTCGGAGGCCAAAATGGCTCGCGCGAAGATCGCCCTTATCGGCGCCGGCATGATCGGCGGCACGCTTGCTCACATCGCCGCGCGCGAGGAGCTGGGCGACGTCATCCTGTTCGACATCGCCGAGGGCACGCCCCAGGGCAAGGCGCTGGACATCGCCGAAGCCACCGCCGTGTTCGGCAAGGACAGCGCGCTCAAGGGCGCCAACGACTACGCCGACATAGCCGGCGCCGACGTCTGCATCGTCACCGCCGGGGTGCCGCGCAAGCCCGGCATGAGCCGCGACGACCTGCTGGGCATCAACCTCAAGGTCATGAAGGCCGTCGGCGAGGGTATCAAGGCGCATGCCCCCAACGCCTTCGTCATCTGCATCACCAACCCGCTGGACGCCATGGTCTGGGCCCTGCGCGAGTTCTCCGGCCTGCCGCACAACAAGGTGATCGGCATGGCCGGCGTCCTCGACTCGGCGCGCTTTGCCTACTTCCTGGCCGAGAAGACAGGCGTGTCGGTGGAGGACATCCACGCCTGGACGCTCGGCGGCCACGGCGACGACATGGTGCCGATGGTGCGCCACTCGACGGTCGGCGGCGTTCCGCTGCCCGAGCTCGTGTCGCAGGGCTGGATGACCCAGGAAGAGCTCGACGCCATCGTCAAGCGCACGCGTGGCGGCGGCGGCGAGATCGTCGCGCTGCTCAAGACCGGCTCGGCCTTCTACGCTCCGGCCGAAAGCGCCATCGCCATGGCCAAGTCCTACCTCCTCGACAAGAAGCGCGTCCTGCCGTGCGCGGCCTACCTGAACGGCGAGTACGGGCTGAAGGGCCTCTACGTCGGCGTGCCGGTGGTCATCGGGGCCGGCGGCGCCGAGCGGGTCATCGAGTTCTCCACCAACGAGGAAGAGCGCGCGATGTTCGCCAAGTCGGTGGAGTCGGTGCAGGGCCTCATCGCCGCGTGCAAAGGCATCGAGCCGAGCCTGGCCTAACGGCTCATGCTCCGAAGCTCGGCGATCCGGGCATCGTAGACGCGCTCCACCTCCTCCGGACCATAGCTGGCGGCCTGTTCGCGGGCGTTCAGCCACACGTCCTGCTGGCGGCGCAGCACACGCTCGGGCACGCCTGAGTCCACCGCCTGGGTATAGGCCCTCGCCAGGCGCCGGTCGGCGGCGGCGAGGTTGGGGTCGGCGCAGACCATCCGCTCCGACGGCGAGCGGGCATAGCGGCAGTTGAAGCTCGGCCGCGCCCTTTGGTGGGGCGTCGGCGTGCGCGTCTCCTTGGGCTTGGGTTCGACATAGGGTTTGGTCGCCGGCCGATCCGCGGCGTGCGGCGACGACTGGGCAGGGGGCTGGGCGGGCGTTGGCGGCGTCTGTGGTTGCGGCTCGAGCGGCGTCACCGGCTCGGGCGGCGGGGCGCGGTCGACGATGATCGGCAGCCACTCCGGCTCCCTGGGGATTTCCGCCGTGCGGGCGTTCGTCGGCTTGGCGGGCGGCTGGTCGTCGAGGTTGGGCTTCATCAAAAAGCCGCCGAGGAGGCCCAGCACGCAGGCAGCCCCGATCCCCGCCAGAACCCGCTTGTCGCCCAGCCCTCGCCGCCGGGGGCGCAGCGCGCTGGTCGGCCCGACCCTGCGCGGTTCGTGGAGGGGACGGATCGGCGGAAACTCACTGTCTGACATGGCTTTGGCTTCTACGCGTCCCGTCTCCACAACAGGCCAGCGGGGGCGCGGTTGCAACAGCCAAGGTATTCGCCGCCCGGCGAACGCCGCTATAAGACGGCGATGAGCGGCCCCGTCCTCGAAACCGAGCGCCTGATCCTTCGCCCCACGCGGCGGGAGGACCTGGACGGCTGGGCCGCCCTGATGGCCGACGAGGAGGCCAGCCGTTTCATCGGCGGCCCGCAGGCGCGAGCGGCCGCCTGGCGCGGCATGGCGTCGATGGCGGGATCCTGGTCGCTGCTCGGGTTCGCCATGTTCTCGGTGCTGGAAAAGGACAGCGGCGAGTGGGTCGGCCGCATCGGCCCGTGGATGCCGGAGGGCTGGCCCGGCACGGAGGTCGGCTGGGGTCTTCGGCGCGAGTTCTGGGGCAAGGGGTATGCGCTCGAGGCGGCGAGCGCCTCCATCGACTGGGCGTTCGACAATCTCGGCTGGAGCGAGGTCATCCACTGCATCGACCCCGCCAACACCCCCTCGCAGAAGGTCGCCGAGCGCCTGGGCTCGGTGAACAGAGGCCCCGGCCGCATGCCGCCGCCGTTCGAGGACTATCCCGTCGACATCTGGCGCCAGAGCCGCGAGCAGTGGAAGGCGCGTCGGTGAAGGCGCCCGCCGGCAAGCCGCGCGGGCGCCCGGCCAAGAACGCGGGCCTCGACCTCAAGCAGGTCATTCTCGACGCCGCCGAAGGGCTGTTCGCCCGCCACGGCTTCTATGGCGTGACCACCCGGCAGGTGGCGGCCGAAGCCGGCGTCGACACCGCCCTTATCCACTACTACTTCGGCGCCAAGCGCGAGCTGTTCGACGCGGTCTTCCTGCGCCGGGCCGAGATCGTGAACCGCGAGCGCGCCGAGTCGATGGCCGCCTACGAAGCCGCCAACCCCGGCGCCATGACCGCCGAGGGCGTCATCCGCGCCTTCATCGACCCCCTGATCGAGCGCTCGCTGACCGGCGGGCCGGGCTGGAAGAACTACTTCGCCCTGGTCGCCCAGGTGAACAACACCCCCGCCTGGGGCGGCGAGACGATGCACCGGTTCTTCGATCCGGTGGTCCGCCAGCTGGTGGAAACCCTCCAGCGCGCCCTGCCCGGGTCCGCCCGGGCGGACCTCTACTGGTGCTACCAGTTCCTCACCGGCTCGATGATGCTGGCGCTGTCGGAGACCGGCCGCATTGACCAGCTTTCCGACGGCCTGTGCCACGCCAGCGACCTGGAGGCGGTACGCGCCCGCCTCTACGCCTACTGCGCCGCCGGGTTCGAGGCGGTGACGCAAGGGGACCGGTTGCGCGCGTAGGGGGCGGCGCCTATAACGCCCCGCGCGCGCTTTGCCGCACCCTCCTCGCGTCTCCCGACCGGACCTTCGATGAACATCCACGAGCATCAAGCGAAAGCCGTCCTCTCCGAGTTCGGCGTCCCCGTTCCGCGCGGGTTTCCCGCCTTCACGCCCGACGAGGCCGCCAGCGCCGCCGAGAAACTCGGCACGCCGGTGTTCGTCGTAAAGAGCCAGATCCACGCCGGCGGCCGGGGCAAGGGCAAGTTCGAGGGCCTGGGACCCGACGCCAAGGGGGGCGTTCGCGTCGTCAAGTCGGTGGAGGACGTGCGCAAGAACGCCGAGGAGATGCTGGGCCGGGTGCTCGTCACCCACCAGACCGGCGCGCGCGGCAAGCAGGTGAACCGCCTCTACATTGAGGAAGGCGCCGACATCGCCAAGGAATTCTACCTGTCGTTGCTGGTCGACCGCGAAACCAGCCGCGTCAGCGTCGTCGCCTCCACCGAAGGCGGCATGGACATCGAGGACGTGGCCCACGCGACCCCTGAGAAGATCCACACCTTCTCCATCGACCCGGCCACGGGCGTCTTCCCGCACCATGGCAGGACGCTCGCCAAGTCCCTGGGCCTGACCGGGGGCCTGGCCAAGGAAGCCGCCCAGCTCCTCCCGCAGCTCTATGCGGCCTTCATGACCAAGGACATGGAGATGCTGGAGATCAACCCGCTGATCGTCACGGGCGATGATCACCTTCGCGTCCTCGACGCCAAGGTGTCGTTCGACGGCAACGCCCTCTTCCGCCACCCCGACATCGTCGCCCTGCGCGACGAGAGCGAGGAGGACGAGAAGGAGATCGAGGCCTCCAAGTACGACCTCTCCTACATCGCCCTCGACGGCGAGATCGGCTGCATGGTCAACGGCGCGGGCCTGG
This sequence comes from Caulobacteraceae bacterium, assembly GCA_036376035.1. GTDB lineage: Bacteria > Pseudomonadota > Alphaproteobacteria > Caulobacterales > Caulobacteraceae > Caulobacter. The sequence continues at coordinate 50,138 of DASVBC010000017.1, forward strand.
CCATGGCGACCATGGACATCATCAAGCTCTACGGCGCCGAACCGGCCAACTTCCTCGACGTCGGCGGCGGCGCCTCCAAGGAAAAGGTCACCGCGGCCTTCAAGATCATCACCGCCGACCCGAACGTCAAAGGCATCCTGGTCAACATCTTCGGCGGCATCATGCGCTGCGACATCATCGCCGAGGGCGTCATCGCCGCGGTGAAGGAAGTGGGCCTGAAGGTTCCGCTGGTGGTTCGCCTGGAAGGTACCAACGTCGAACTCGGCAAGAAAATCATCAACGAGAGCGGCCTTAACGTCATCTCCGCCAACGACCTGTCGGACGGCGCCGAGAAGATCGTCGCCGCCGTAAGGGCCGCCTAAAGCTCATGTCCATTCTCATCGGCTCGCAAACCAAGGTCATCTGCCAGGGCATCACCGGCAGCCAGGGGACCTTCCACTCCGAACAGGCCATCGCCTACGGGACGAAGATGGTCGGCGGCGTGACGCCCGGCAAAGGCGGCTCCACGCACATCGGCCTGCCTGTGTTCGACACCGTCGCCGAGGCCAAGGAAGCCACGGGCGCCGACGCCTCGGTGATCTACGTCCCGCCGCCGTTCGCCGCCGACTCCATCCTGGAGGCCATCGACGCGGAAATCCCGCTGATCGTCTGCATCACCGAGGGCATCCCGGTGACCGACATGATCAAGGTCAAGCGCTCGCTCTCGGGTTCGAAGTCGCGGCTGATCGGACCGAACTGCCCGGGCGTGCTGACGCCGAACGAGTGCAAGATCGGCATCATGCCGGGCTCGATCTTCTCCAAGGGCTCGGTGGGCGTGGTTTCGCGCTCCGGCACCCTGACCTACGAGGCGGTGTTCCAGACGACCAACGTCGGCCTTGGCCAGACGACGGCGGTCGGCATCGGCGGCGACCCGGTCAAGGGCACCGAGTTCATCGACATGCTGGAGATGTTCCTGTCCGACGAAGCCACCAAGTCGATCATCATGATCGGCGAGATCGGCGGCTCGGCCGAGGAGGACGCCGCCCAGTTCATCGCCGATGAGCGCAAGAAGGGTCGCTCCAAGCCCATGGTCGGCTTCATCGCCGGCCGCACGGCGCCTCCGGGCCGCCGGATGGGCCACGCCGGCGCCATCATCTCCGGCGGCAAGGGCGGCGCCGAGGACAAGATCGCGGCCATGGAGGCGGCGGGCATCCGCGTGTCGCCCTCACCGGCCAAACTGGGCGAGACCCTCGTGGAAGTGCTGAAAGGATAAGCTTCTCCCTCCCCTTCATGGCGAGGGTGGACGAGCGAAGCTCGGACGGGTGGGGCCGGGCATGGACACAATCTCCCACCCCGGCCGTTTACACGGCCGACCCTCCCCATGAAGGGGAGGGAGCATTAAGTAGGAGCCGGAGCTGGGGGCGGCTTTAAAGGCGCAAGAGGCGATGGCGGACGACGCTGGCATCATCAACAAGGTTCTGACCGAGACGTCCTTCCTCTACGGAGGCAACGCCGCCTTCGTGGAAGACCTCTATGCGCGTTGGCGTTCAAAACCCGGCTCGGTGGACGCTTCCTGGCAGGCCTTCTTCGCCCAGCTGCCGGAATCCGGCGAGCCGGCTCACAAGCCCAGCTGGACGCCCCGCCAGGTTCCCGCGGCCCGCCCCGACTGGCTAAGCGCCATCGACGGGCTGTGGCCGGCGGTCGAGGCCAAGCTCGGCAAGACCATCGAGCAGCGCACGCCGGCCGCAACGCCGGACGAGGTCCGGGCCGCGACGCTCGATTCCCTCCGCGCCATCATGATGATCCGCGCCTACCGGATGCGCGGCCACCTGCGGGCCAACCTCGACCCGCTGGGCATCGCCTTCCCGCCCGGCGACGCCTCCGAACTCGATCCCGCCACCTACGGCTTTGCCGACGGCGACTACGACCGCCCGATCTTCCTCGACTTCGTGCTCGGGCTGGAAACCGCGACCCTGCGCGAGATCCTCGAGATCGTGCGGCGCACCTACTGCGGCAACGTCGGCGTGCAGTACATGCACATCACCGATCCGGACGAGAAGGCCTGGCTGCAGGAGCGGATCGAGGGCCGCGACAAGGAGATCACCTTCACCAAGGAGGGCAAGGTCGCCATCCTCAAGAAGCTGATCGAGGCCGAAGGTTTCGAGCGCTTCCTGCACAAGCGTTTCCCCGGCACCAAGCGGTTCGGCCTGGACGGCGGCGAGGCCATGGTCCCGGCGCTGGAGCAGATCATCAAGCGCGGCGGCGCGCTCGGCGTGAAGGACATCATCATCGGCATGCCCCACCGCGGGCGGCTGAACGTGCTCGCCGCGGTGATGGGCAAGCCCTACCACGTCATCTTCCACGAGTTTCAGGGCGGCTCCTCGCTCCCCTCGGACATCGAGGGCTCGGGCGATGTGAAGTACCACATGGGCGCCTCGTCGGACCGCGAGTTCGACGACAACAAGGTCCACCTGTCGCTGACCGCCAATCCCTCGCACCTGGAGATCGTCAACCCGGTGGTGCTGGGCAAGGCGCGCGCAAAGCAGGCCTTCACCCTGCGCGAGACGCCCGACGCGGGACGCACCCACGTCCTGCCGCTGCTCATGCACGGCGACGCGGCCTTCGCCGGCCAGGGCGTGGTGGCCGAGTGCTTCGCCATCTCGGGCCTGAAGGGCTACCGCACCGGCGGCACCATCCACTTCATCGTCAACAATCAGATCGGCTTTACGACGACGCCGCACCACAGCCGCTCTTCGCCCTATCCGAGCGATGTGGCCCTGATGGTCGAGGCGCCGATCTTCCACGTGAACGGCGACGACCCCGAGGCCGTCACCTACGCCGCCAAGGTGGCCACCGAGTTCCGCCAGCAGTTCTGCAAGGACGTGGTCATCGACATGTTCTGCTATCGCCGGTTCGGTCACAACGAAGGTGACGACCCGACGATGACCCAGCCGCTGATGTACGCGCGCATCAAGGGCCAGCCGACCACCCGCGAGCTCTACTCCGCCCGCCTGATCGAGGAGGGCGTGACCAGCCAGGGCGAGATCGACGGCTGGATCGAGGAGTTCGACGACTTCCTCGACAAGGAGTTCGAGGGCGGCAAGACCTATCACGCCAACAAGGCCGACTGGCTGGACGGCAAGTGGGCGGGCCTGACCCCCGGCGACTCCGAGGCCAAGCGCGCCACGGGCGTCGCCAAGCAAAAGCTGCTCGATCTCGGCCGCCAGATCACGACCATCCCCGAGAGCGTGAACGTCCACAAGACGGTGCGCCGCATGGTCGAGGCGCGCCGCGCGTCGATCGAGGCGGGGGCGGGCATCGACTGGTCGACCGCCGAGCACCTGGCCTTCGCCACCCTGCTCGACGAAGGCTATCCGGTGCGCCTGTCCGGTCAGGACAGCGTGCGCGGCACCTTCACCCAGCGCCACTCGGCCCTCATCGACCAGGACACCGAGGAGCCGTATCTGCCGCTGCAAAACCTGCGGCCGGGGCAGGCGCACTTCGAGGTTTTGGACTCGCCGCTGTCGGAAGAGGCGGTGCTGGGTTTCGAGTACGGCTTCTCGCTCACCGACCCCAACACCCTGACGCTCTGGGAAGCCCAGTTCGGCGACTTCGCCAACGGCGCCCAGGTGATCATCGACCAGTTCATCGCGTCTGGTGAGCGCAAGTGGCTGCGGATGAGCGGCCTCGTCCTCCTCCTGCCGCACGGCTACGAGGGCCAGGGGCCGGAGCACTCCTCCGCGCGGCTGGAGCGCTTCCTGCAGCTGTGCGCCGAAGAGAACATGCAGGTGGTCAACTGTTCGACCCCGGCCAACTACTTCCACGCCTTGCGCCGCCAGCTGCGGCGGGAGTTCAGGAAGCCGCTGATCGTAATGACGCCCAAGTCGCTGCTGCGTCACAAGCGGGCGGTGTCGAACCTGTCGGACATGTCCGCCAACTCCTCGTTCCACCGCGTCATGATCGACGGGGCCGAGGCGGGCTGCGACGTCGGCGGCGTCACGCTCAAGGGCGACGACAAGATCAAGCGGGTGATCCTGTGCTCGGGCAAGGTCTACTACGACCTCGTTGAGGCGCGGGCCAAGGCCGGCCGCGACGACATCTACATCCTGCGCCTGGAGCAGTTCTATCCCTGGCCGATGAAGTCGCTGTGCACCGAGCTCAAGCGCTTCGCCAACGCCGAGTTGGTCTGGTGCCAGGAAGAGCCCAAGAACCAGGGCGGCTGGACCTTTGTCGACCCGTGGATCGAGCTCACGCTCGCCCGGCTGAAGGTGAAGGCCAGGCGCGCCCGCTACGTCGGCCGCCCGGCCAGCGCCTCGACCGCCGCGGGCCTGATGAGCCGCCACGTCAAGGAACTCGAGACCTTCCTTGCCGACGCATTTGCCTAGAAGACTCTGACCCCAGAGAAACACGAGACATCGGAAGACACATGGCCGACATCATGACCCCCGCCCTCGGCGAGTCCGTCACCGAAGCGACGGTGGCGCGCTGGACCAAGAAGCCGGGCGAGGCCGTGAAGAAAGACGAGATCCTCGTCGAGCTGGAAACCGACAAGGTCAGCCTCGAGGTCGCCTCACCGTCCGACGGCGTGCTGTCCGAGATCGCCGCGGGCGACGGTGAGACCGTCACCCCCGGCGCCCTGCTCGGCAAGGTCAGCGAAGGCGCCGCCGCCGCGCCCTCGGCCCCGCCGCCGATGCCGGCCAAGCAGCCCGAGCCGCAGCCCGGCACCGCCACATCCGAAGCGCCGGCCGGCGAAGCTCAGGCCGAACCGCAGCCCGGCAAGGCGCCGCCGAAGTCCTCGCCAGTGCCCGACACCTCGGCCAAGCCGCTCAGCCCTTCGGTCCAGCGCATCGTCACCGAAACCGGCCTTGACCCCAACAGCGTCGAAGGCAGCGGCAAGAATGGCCGCCTGACCAAGGGCGACGCCCTCGCCGCGCTCGAAGCCCGCGCCAACCAGCCCGCCCAGGCGCCGGCGCCGGCCGCCCCGCGTCCGGCCCACGAGCGCGAAGAGCGCGTGCGCATGACGCGCCTTCGCCAGACCATCGCCCGGCGCCTGAAAGAGGCTCAGAACACCGCCGCCATGCTGACGACCTTCAACGAGGTCGACATGAGCGCGGTCATGGCCTTGCGCGGCCAGTACAAGGACACCTTCGAAAAGCGCCACGGCGTGAAGCTCGGCTTCATGAGCTTCTTCGTGAAGGCCTGCATCCACGCGCTGAAGGAAATTCCCGAGGTCAACGCCGAGATCGACGGCCAGGATTTCGTCTTCAAGAACCACTACGACATCGGCGTGGCGGTCGGCACCGAGAAGGGCCTGGTGGTCCCGGTGGTCCGCGACGCCGACGCCATGAGCCTGGCCGAAATCGAGAAGGCCATCGGCGCGCTCGGCAAGAAGGCCCGCGACGGGGATCTGGCGCTGGAGGACCTGCAGGGCGGGACCTTCACCATCTCCAACGGCGGGGTCTACGGCTCGCTGATGTCGACACCGATCCTCAACGCGCCGCAGTCGGGCATTCTGGGCATGCACAAGATCCAGGAGCGGCCGATGGTCGTGAACGGCCAGGTCGTGGTGCGGCCGATGATGTATCTGGCGCTCAGCTACGACCACCGCGTGGTCGACGGCCAGGGCGCGGTGACCTTCCTGGTCAAGGTGAAGGAAGCGATCGAGGATCCGCAGCGCCTGCTGCTGGACCTCTAGTAGATCGCCGGCGGCGGGGCGGCGGCGGGCGGCTGCTGTTCCAGGAGCTCGCCGACCGGGTCGGGCGCCTCCTCGCGCGGCGCGGCGACGGGCGGCGGCGCGGGTTTCGCCGGCTCCGGGGCGGGAGGCGGCTCGGGCTTTTCCTCCTCCACGGCTTCGGGTTCGGGCTTTTCCTCCTCGACCACAGGGGCCGCCACCGGCTCCTCGGCCGCCGTCGCCGTCTCGACCACCACGCCCGACGGCGTCGTCGCCACGGGGGCGGTGTTGTCCTCATAGACCTGCGAGGGCAAGGCGCCCTTGAGGCCGATGGTCAGGCCGACGAGGGCGCAGAAGGCCAGAAAGGCCAGAACACCCCGGATCACTTTGGTGCGGTCGCTCAGAAGCATAGCGGCAAGCTAATACGCCTCGCCTCCTTTGCGAACTCGGAAATGCCCGCGCTTGAAAAATGGACGCAACCGTCCATTTAACGCTTGCGGCGGCGCTGCGGCGGACGTATCGCCCGCTGCGGGTTTGTGTGTGGTTGGGATTACCGGCAATGCCGAAGAGCAGACTTATTCAGCTGATCGCGGTGGCGGTCGTCACCGTGGGCGTCCTGATCGGCGCCGGCCTGTGGTGGGCCAACAAGCAACACTACGAGAGCACCGACAACGCCTTCGTGCAGGCCGACACGGTGCTGGTGAGCCCGCAGGTCGGCGGCTATGTCACCGAGGTGCTCGTTTCCGACAACCAGCACGTCGAGGCCGGCCAGGTGCTGGCCCGCATCGACCCCTCCAGCTTCCAGGCCAAGCTCGCCCAGGCCGAGGCCAATGCCCAGGCGCTCGAAGCGGCCGTCCGCAACGTCGATGACAAGTCGGCGCTGGAGCAGGCGCTGATCGCCCAGAAGGCGGCCGGCGTCGCCAGCGCGCAGGCCGAGGCCAGCCGCTCCGGCGCCGACCTGCGCCGCTACGGGGACCTCGCCCAGAAGGGCTGGGTCTCCGACCAGAAGCTGCAGACCGTCCGCGCCCAGGCGGCCGAGTCCGCCGCCGCCGTCAGCCAGGCGGCCGCAACCCTTGAGGCCGAACGCAAGAGCGCCGCCTCGCTCGGCTCGACTAGAGCCCAGACACAGGCCCAGGCGCAGGCCGCCCGCGCGGCGGTGGAGCAGGCGCGGCTCGACCTGGAGCACACCGTCATCCGCGCGCCCGTCTCCGGCGTCGTCGGCGCCAAGGGCGTTCGTCCCGGCCAGCTGGTCCAGCCCGGCACGACCCTGATGGCCGTTGTCCCGCTCGGCCAGACCTACATCGTCGCCAACTTCAAGGAGACGCAGGTGGCCCGTCTTCGCCTTGGCCAGCCGGTGACCATCCACGCCGACGCCTTCGGCGGCGATGAGATCAAGGGCAAGGTCGAGAGCTTCGCGCCGGCGACCGGTTCGGAGTTCGCGCTGATCCCGGTGGAGAACGCCGTCGGCAACTTCACCAAGATCGCCCAGCGCGTGCCGGTGCGCATTGTCGTGGACCGCTCCACGCCGATGGGCGGCGCCCTTAGGCCGGGCCTCTCGGTGCAGGTGAAGGTCGATGTGACGGCGCGGACCGGCCCCTCCTTCGCCGAAGCAAGCGCGCCCAACGCCCAGTACGCGCGCGCCGGCGAGGCCCGCTAGGCCGTCATGACCGACGCGGCGACCATCGCGGCCCCGCCCCACGCGCCGGGGCACGGCGACGTCGACTGGGGAAAACTGTTCCTCGGCTTCGGCGGCATGGTCATCGGCCAGTTCATGGCCATCCTCGACATCCAGATCGTGGCCGCTTCGCTGTCGCAGATCCAGGCCGGGGTAGGCGCCAGCGCCGACGAGATCAGCTGGGTCCAGACCATCTACCTGCTGGCCGAAGTGGTGATCATGCCGCTGACGGCCTACCTGACGCGGCTGTTCGGCACGCGCTCCACCTTCGTCGCCTGCTGCGCGGGCTTCATCGTCTCCAGCGTCGCCACCGGCTTTTCGACCAGCATCGAGGTCATGATCCTGCTGCGCGCCGTGCAGGGTCTGGCCGCCGGCGCGATGATCCCGGCCGTCTTCGCCACCGCCTTCACCGCCTTTCCGCCCGAGCGCCGCATCACCGCCAACGTCATCGTCGGCCTGATCGTCACGCTCGCGCCGACCATCGGTCCCACGCTCGGCGGCCACATCACCGAGGCGCTGTCCTGGCGCTGGCTGTTCTTCATCAACGTGCCGCCGGGGCTGCTCGCCATCTTCCTGGTCAGCCGCTGGGGCGCCTTCGACAAGGGCGACCCGAGCCTGGCCAAGGGGGTCGACTGGATCGGCGTCTTCACGCTCGCGGTGTCGCTGCTCTCGATCCAGTACGTGCTGGAGGAGGGCGCCGGGGAGCGCTGGTTCCAGAGCGGGCTGATCCTGTGGCTGGCGGTGATCGGGGTGCTGTCAGGCATCGCCTTCGTCTGGCGCCAGCTGACCTATCGCCAGCCGCTGCTGAACCTGGAGCCGTTCCGCGACCGCAACTTCACGCTCGGCATGGTCATGACGTTCGTGTCGGGCCTGAGCCTGTTCGGCGGCACCTTCCTGCTGCCGCTCTATCTGGCGCAGATCCTCCACTACTCGGCCGCCGAGGTGGGCACGACCATGCTGGTCTCGGGCCTGACCATGTTCATGACCGGGCCGCTGGCCGGGCGGCTGGTGCGCCAGATGGATCCGCGCCTGCCCATGTTCCTTGGATTTGCGCTGGCGGCCTACGGCATCGGCCTCGGCGCGCGGGTCAATGAGGATTGGGGATTCTGGAATTTCGCCTGGCTGCAGGCCCTGCGGGGCGTCGGCACCATGATCGCCATGATCGCCTCCCAGACCCTGACGGTCTCCACCATACCGCCGCGCCTGATGAAGGACGCCTCGGCGCTGGTGAACGTCACACGGAATGTCGGCGGCGCGGTGGGGCTGGCGCTGATCACCACCATCCTCGGCTACCAGGCGGCGGTCCACTACAACGACCTCGCCAGCGCCATGAGCATCGACAACCAGACCGCCTCCGGGATGCTGCAGGGCTTTTCGCACATGATGACGAGCCCCGGCGTCATCGACCCGGCGGCGGCTGGGCGAAAGGCGCTCGGCGGCTTCCTGCACCAGAAGGCGCTGATGCTGGCGTTCGGCGACGCCTTCTTCTGGCTGGCGGCGGGGTGCGCGGTGGCCGCGGTGCTGGGCCTGCTCGGCAAGCCCGGCAAGATGACCGCGTTCGGCGGCGGCGGAGGGGGTCACTGATGCCCCGCGTCGCCGGCCAGATCGACCCCGCCAAGACCGAGGCCATCCTCGACGCCGCCTCCGAAGTGTTCGCCGAGCGCGGGCTGGCCGCGCCGATGGAGGCCATCGCCCGCAAGGCGGGGGTCTCCAAGCAGACCGTCTATAACCGCTATCGCTGCAAGGCCGAGATCATCCGCGCGCTCGTCGAGCGGCGCGTCGAGACCATCACCGCGCCGCTCAGGACGCCGGGAGCCGAGGCCCATCCACAGGAAGCGCTGGCCGCCTACGCCCGCCAGCTGCTGGAGACCATCACCCGCGCCAATTCGCTGCTGAAGGTGACCATCCAGGGGGCCGGCGAAATGCCCGACCTCGCCCGCGTGGTGTTCGAGACCGGTCCCCTGCGCTCACGGCGCGAGGTGGCCAACTTCCTGGAGGCGGAGACCCGCGCCGGGCGCCTGGACGTGGACGACCCCATGCAGGCGGCCGAGTTCTTCGCCGGCATGGTCATCGGCCATCGTCAGACCCGTTCGCTGCTGGGCCTGAACAAGCCGCTGACGCCGTCGGAAATGGACGCCGTCGCCCGCAGCGCCGCCAAGCGGTTCCTGCGCGCCTACGCTCCCTGAGGCTCGTCGGCGTCGGGCAGGCCGATCATGTGGAAGCCGGCGTCGACGTGGACCACCTCCCCCGTCGTCGAGCGGCCAAGGTCCGACAGCAGCCACAGCGCGCAGCCGGCGACCCCCTCCATCGAGGTGTCCTCCTTCAGCGCGCTGAACCGGCGGCCTTCCGAGAGCATGCCGCGCCCGCCGGAGATTCCCGCCAGCGACAGGGTCCGCATGGCGCCCGCCGAAATGGCGTTCACCCGGACGCCCCTGGGCCCGAGGTCCCGGGCGATGTAGCGGGTCGAGGCCTCGAGCGCGGCCTTGGCCACGCCCATGGTGTTGTAGTTGGGGATGACCCGCTCGGCGCCGAGGTAGGTCATCGTCACCATCGAGCCGCCGTTGGGCATCATCCTGGCCGCGCGCCGGGCGCTGTCGACGAAGCTGAAGGCCGAGATGTTCATGGCCGTCAGGAAGCCGTCGCGCGTGGTGTTCTCGACGAACGAGCCCTTCAGCTCGTCCTTGTTGGCGAAGGCGATGGAGTGGACGAGGAAGTCGAGCGTCCCGAATGCCTTCTCCAGCGCCGCGAACCCGGCGTCCATGGAGGCGTCGTCGGTCACTTCGAGCGGGATGAAGGTCTTCACGCCGATGCTTTCGCCGAGCGGTCGCACCCGGCGCTCCATGTCGGGCAGATAGGCGAAGGCGAGCTCGGCCCCCTGCGCCGCCAGCTGCGAGGCGATGCCCCAGGCGATGGAGTTGTGGTTGGCCACCCCCATGATCAGGCCCTTCTTGCCCGCCATGAGCTCGCCCTTGGGGAAGCTGTAGTCGTCGGCCATTTGCCCGCCCTTCTGGAGTTTTTAGACCCGCGCCATGATCAGGCAGCCGTTAGTGCCGCCGAAGCCGAAGCTGTTGGACATGACGGTTTCGAGGTCGCGGTCGATCCTCGCTCGCACGATCGGCATGTCCTCGAACGCGGGGTCGAGATTTTCGATGTTGGCGCTCTCGGCCACGAAGCCGTTGTTCAGCATCAGCATCGAGTAGATGGCTTCCTGCACGCCGGCGGCGCCCAGGCTGTGACCGGTCAGCGACTTGGTGGAGGAAATCAGCGGGGCCTTGTCGCCGAACACCTGACGCACCGCCTCCATCTCCTTGGCGTCGCCGACGGGCGTCGCGGTGCCGTGCGGGTTGAGGTAGTCGATCGAGCGGCCGCCCGCGCTCTCCAGCGCCAACTTCATGCAGCGCTGGGCGCCCTCTCCCGAGGGAGCGACCATGTCGAAGCCGTCGGAGTTGGCCGCATAGCCGACGATCTCGGCGTAGATCTTCGCGCCGCGCGCCTTGGCCCGCTCCATCTCCTCCAGCACCACGATCCCGGCGCCGCCGGCGATAACAAAGCCGTCGCGGTCCCTGTCATAGGCGCGGCTGGCCTTCTGCGGGCAGTCGTTGAAGTTGGAGCTCATCGCGCCCATGGCGTCGAACAGGACCGACAGCGTCCAGTCCAGCTCCTCCGTCCCGCCGGCGAAGACGATGTCCTGCTTGCCCATCGCGATCTGCTCGTAGCCCGAGCCGATGCAGTGGGTGGAGGTGGCGCAGGCCGAGCTGATCGAGAAGTTCAGGCCCCTGATCTTGAACCAGGTGGCCAGCGTCGCCGAAGAGCCCGAGCTCATCGCCTTGGGCACTGCGAAGGGCCCGACGCGCTTGGGGCCTTTCTCGCGGGCGATCTCGGCGGCGTTGATGATGGCCTTGGTGGACGGGCCGCCCGAGCCGACGATGATGCCGGTGCGCTCGTTGGAGACCTCGTTCTCGGCGATACCCGAGTCGGCGATGGCCTGCTCCATGGCGATGTGGCCATAGGCCGTGCCTTCGGCCAGGAACCGCGCCGCGCGGCGGTCGACCATCGACTCCCAGTCGATGCCCGGATCACCATGCACCTGGCTGCGGAAGCCAAGTTCGGCGTACTCCGGCGCAAACGAGATCCCCGACTTCGCCTCGCGCAACGAGGCCAGCACCTCATTGGTGTTGTTGCCGATCGAAGAAACGATGCCGATGCCAGTTACCGCGACACGCCGCATGCTTCCTCCCTAGCGCTGATAGAGGCCGACGCGCAGGTCCTCGGCCGTATAGATGGGCTGTCCGTCCGCCTCCAGCACGCCATCGCCGATGCCCATGACCAGGCGACGGTTGATGACCCGCTTCATGTCGATCTTGTAGACGACCTTCTTCTTGTCGGGCGTGACCTCGCCGGCAAACTTCACCGTGCCGCAGCCCAGCGCGCGGCCCCGGCCCTTGCCGCCGATCCAGCCGAGATAGAAGCCGACCAGCTGCCAGAGGGCGTCGAGGCCCAGGCTGCCGGGCATCACCGGGTCGCCGATGAAGTGGCAATCGAAGAACCAGAGGTTCGGGTTGATGTCGAACTCGGCCTCGATGTAGCCGAGACCGTGCTTGCCGCCGTTGTCGTCGATGCGGACGATGCGGTCGAACAGCAGCATCGGCGGGGCGGGGAGCTGCGCGTTGCCGGGCCCGAACATCTCGCCCCGGGCGCAGGTCATCAGCTCTTCGAAGTCGTAGCTCGATTTCGCCTTGGCCGCGGTCATTCACCGTCTCACATCAGGCCGCCCCGTCTGGCGGCAGGTCGGGGTTAGCAGAGCCGGAAGCCCGCCTCAATCGATCAACGGCACTGCGCCGTGTCGGTTGCCCCCCAGACCGAGCGGGCCGCGACCCAGCCTGAGACCCGTTCGACCTTGATCTTGCACCAGCCGTCCTTGCAGCGGTCGAGCGCGGCGAGGGCCTGTGGGCGCAGGTAGGCGACGACGCGGCTGTCCGGCTTTGGCTTACGGTGGATGGCGGCGGGCGGAGCGGCGCCGATGACGTTGCGCTTGCCGTCGATGGTGCGGGCATGGACCCAGGCGACGCCGCCGCGCGGATCGCACACGCGCCGCCACTCGCGCGTTTCGGCCACCACCTGCACCGGCAAGCCCCGCGCCTTGTAAACCCACAGCAGGCGGTGATCGTCGCCGGGACCGGCCCTGGCGTTCACCACGCCGAACTTCAGAACGACATAGCGCGGGACCGGCAGGCCGGAGGGCGTGGGGCGGTCGCGCTCGGCGGCCAGCGGCGCCCCGGCGGCGAGCGTCAGCGCCGCGCCGGCAAGCACACCGGCGAAGGTTGCGCGAAGAAAGCCCGCGTTCGCTTGGCCCTGCCGCGCCCCTTTGCTAAGGGTGCGCTCGCGCCCAGACCGGGCGAGCCTGTGCTTGTCAGAACTGTTCATGGCCGCCCGAAAGCCCAAAGTCTTCGTCACCCGTAAATTGCCCGATCCGGTGGAAACCCGGATGCGGGAACTGTTCGACACTGAGTTGAACGTGGATGACAAGCCCCTGAGCGCCGACGAGATGGCGGACGCGATGTCGCGGGCCGACGTTCTGGTGCCCACCATCACCGACGAAATCGACGCGCGGCTGCTCTCGCGCGCCGGTGACCGGCTCAAGCTGATCGCCAATTTCGGCGCCGGCGTGGACAACATCGACGTCGCCACCGCCAACGAGCGCGGCATAATCGTCACCAACACCCCGGGCGTGCTGACCGAAGACACCGCCGACATGACCATGAGCCTGATCATGGCCGCCGCGCGGCGTGTGGTCGAAGGCGCGAACGTGGTCCAGACCGGCGGCTTCCACGGCTGGTCGCCGACCTGGATGCTGGGCCGCCGGATCTGGGGCAAGCGCCTCGGCATCGTCGGCATGGGCCGCATCGGCCAGGCGCTGGCGAGGCGCGCCAAGGCGTTCGGCCTGTCGATCCACTATCACAATCGCAAACCCGTCAGCCCGCGCATCGCCGAGGAGCTGGAGGCGACCTACTGGGAGAGCCTCGATCAGATGCTGGCGCGGATGGACATCGTCTCCATCAACTGCCCGCACACCCCGGCGACCTATCACCTGCTGTCGGCGCGGCGGCTGAAGCTGCTGCAGCCGCACTCGATCGTCGTCAACACCGCCCGCGGCGAGGTCATCGACGAGGGCGCGCTGGCCAACATGCTGGCCAGGGGCGAGATCGCGGGCGCGGGCCTCGACGTCTATGAGCACGAGCCGGCGATCAACCCCAAGCTCATGAAGCTGCCCAACGTGGTGCTGCTGCCCCACATGGGCTCGGCCACCGTCGAGGGCCGCATCGACATGGGCGAGAAGGTCATCGTCAACATCAAGACCTTCATGGACGGCCACCGCCCGCCCGACCGCGTCATTCCCTCGATGCTGTAGCCCCGGGGGCTGGATAGACCTTGGTCTCCAGCCACTGGCGAAGATCGGCGGCCGACTGGTCGGCGCGCTGTTCCATCGGCACATGGCCCGTCCGCGGATAGACGATCAGCGTTGAGCCGGGGATGGCGGCGGCGAACTTCTTGCCGTCCTCCAGCGGGATCAGCTTGTCAGTGTCGCCGTGCATGATCAGGGTCGGGACCTTGATGGCGGCGAGCTTTTGCGGCGTCGCCACGGGGCGCTCGGCGCGGCCGGTCATCAGCGACAGGATGATGTCGCGGTGGCCGGGCGCCCTCGCCATCTGCACATAACGCCGCACCATCGCCTCAGTCGCCATGTCGGGGGTCGGCTCGAAGGCGGCCCGCAGCCCGTCGCGCACCATGGCCGTCGAGTCGAGCTTGCCCATCAGGGCGCGGCCGACCGGGTTGGCGAGGATCTTGAACACCACCGGGCCGTCCGAGTTCTCGCCCCGCGGCCAGCCCGCCGCGTCGACCAGCACCAGGCCATCGAGCTTTTCGGGGTGACGCAGCGCGTAGTCCCAGGCGACGCCGCCGCCCATGGAGTTGCCGATGAGGGTGAACTTCGCAACGCCAAGCTTTGCGGTGACGGCGTCCACAAAGTCGGCGTAGCCGCCCATGGTCGCCTGGTAGCCCTCCGGCGCACGGGTCAGGCCGTGGCCGGGCAGGTCGAGGCTGATGATCCGGTAGTCGGCGCCCAGCCGCTGAACCCACGGCTCCCAGGTGTGCAGCGAGGCCGAAAAGCCGTGCACCATGACCAGCACCGGGCCGTTCGGATTGCCCTGGTCACGGTAGTGGACGTGCAGGCCGCCCGGCAGATCGACGAACTGCGACTGCGCATTCGCATAGGTCTTTTCGAGCTCGGCGTAGGGCGTGTCCGGCCGCTGCATCGCAAACCAGCCGACGACCAGCAGCACCACGATGGCCAACAGCAGCCACGCAACGATCTTGCCCACGGTCTTCATTTCGCCCCTCCGCACGACGGACAGCTCGGGTCCGGCGCGACCCGCACGGTGCGGGCCTCCGCGGTCAGGCTATCATAGATCAGCAGCCGTCCGGTGAGCGGTTCGCCCGCGCCGGTAATCAGCTTGATCGCCTCCAGCGCCATCATCGAGCCGACCACCCCCGCCAGCGCGCCGACCACGCCGACCGCCTCGCAGGTCTCCGCGTCCGGGGGGACCTCGCGCACCAGGCAGCGGTAACAGGGCTGATGCGCGAACACCCCGACCTGCCCCGACCACCGGCCAATGGCGCCGGAGACCAGCGTCTTGCCGTGCTCCAGGCACGCGTCGCTGACGGCCAGCCGCGTCTCGAAGTCGTCCGTGCCGTCGAGGATCAGGTCGTAGCGGTCGATCGGCGCCGCGTTCCGGGAGGTGAGGCGCGCGTTGTGCGCGTCGATGGCGATCTCGGGGTTGAGCGCCCTCAGCGCCTGGGCCGCGACCTTCACCTTCGGGCGGCCGACGTCGGCGGCGCCGAAGATCACCTGCCGCTGGAGGTTGGAGAGGGCGACCGTGTCGGCGTCGATGAGGCCGATCCGCCCGACCCCCGCCGCGGCGAGATAGAGGGCGGCGGGGCCGCCGAGGCCGCCGACGCCCACGACCAACACGCTGGCGGCCTTGAGCTTCTGCTGCCCCGCGCCCCCGATCTCGCGCAGGACGAGGTGGCGGGCGTAGCGGTCGACTTCTTCGGCGCTGAAGCTCATGGACGCTTCTTTACGCCTCAGCCGCCGTGCGCCGCCACCGCCTCGATGCCGAGCATGGCCGCCTTGCGTTCCAGCCCCCAGTGGTAGCCCGTCAGCCGCCCGTCGCTGGCGATGGCGCGGTGGCAGGGGATGAGAAGGCTGATGGGGTTGGCCCCGATGGCGGCGCCCGTCGCCCGGAAGGCGCCGGGATTGCCCGCCCAGGTCGCCACCTGGCTGTAGCTGGCGGTCGAGCCGGCCGGGATGCGCAGCAGCGCCTTCCAGACCTGCAGGTGGAAGGGTGGTCCGATCAGGACCAGCGGCACGGGCCCGTCCTCGCCGCCAAAAGCGCGCACCGCCATGTCGGCCGCCGCCACGTCGTCGCGCAGCCAGGTCGCGGCCGGGTAACGGCGATGCACATCCTCGAACGCCGCCTCATCCTCGCCCGGCGCGGCAAAGCCGAGCGCCGCCAGCCCGCGCGGGGCGACGACGAACAGGCCCCGCCCGAACGGGGTCGGCGCAAAGCCCCAGCGCAGGATCAGGCCCTCGCCCCGCCGCCGCGCTTCCCCGGGCGTGACCGCCTCGTGGGCGATGAAGAGATCGTGCAGGCGGGAGGGACCAGAGAGGCCAGCGTCGAGCGCCGCGTCCAGCACAGTCGCCCCGCCGTCGAGCATCTTGCGCGCCTCGGCGTGGGCGATGGCGGCCACGAAGGTCTTGGGGCTGACGCCGGCCCAGCGGGTGAAGATGCGCTGGAAGTGGAAGGGCGAGAGTCCCACCGCCTCGGCCGCATCGTCAAGCGAAGGCCGCTCGCGCCAGCGTTCGGCCAGCCAGGCCAGCGCCTTGGCCATGCGGTCATAGTCACGGGCGCGCTCGTCGAGGCGCGCCAGGGTGTCGGAGAGGGGAAGATCGAGTGCCATGGCGCGAAGGTAGGTCCGCACCATACGCCAATCGACCCGCTTCTTGCGCCGCGTTTCAGAACCTTTCGGCGCGAGCGGCTGTGATCGCGTCCCGCAGCGCCACGGCGAAGGCGCCGCGCTCTCCCGGGCTGAGCGAGCGGGCGACGGTGAAGGCGCGGCCGGAGAGGCGCAGGCGCACGCGGCGGTCGTCGTCGCCGCGCTCCTCCACATCGACGCGGGTGAAGGCGGTGGGCGAGCGCCACATCTCGCGGCCGTCGTGGAGAACGCGGACCTCCTCGGCCGAGACCTGGACCCGCTCGGCGCGCTCGCTGGCGCGGAAGTTGACGCGAAACGCGATCCAGACCGCCAGCACGTCCAGCCCCAGGAACAGCGGCGCGGGCCAGGCGCCGATCACCAGCAGGAAGATGGCGAAGAGGACGTTGGCCGCCACCACCACGCCGAACAGAACCCTGAACCCGCCGGGCGAGAGCGAGCGGTTGAGGGTGATGACAGCGTCCATGTAGAGCCTCTGGGCCATGGCCTCACATTAGCTTGGCGGCCGCGGCGGGTCAGGCCATCTTCCGCAGCGGATGAAGAGCCCCAAGCGCCGGAAGAAACGCCTCTCGCCCGCCGAAAAGGCGCGGGTGGCCGAGCTGTTCCGGCGGTTCTCGGAAACCATCGAAGACCCGAAGACCGAGCTGGAGTTTCAGGACCCCTACACGCTGGTGGTGGCGGTGGCGCTGTCGGCGCAGGCGACGGACAAGTCGGTGAACAAGGCGACCCGCGCGCTGTTCGCCGTCGCCGACACGCCGGCCAGGATGCTGGCGCTCGGCGAGGCGGGGCTGATCCCCTACATCGCCTCCATCGGCCTGTTCCGCACGAAGGCGAAGAACGTCATCCGCCTCAGCGAAATCGTCGAACGCCAGTACGGCGGCAAGGTCCCGCTGGACCGCGAGGCGCTGATGTCCCTGCCGGGGGTGGGGCGCAAGACGGCCTCGGTGGTGCTGAACGAGCTGGGAGTCGAGCCCGCCATCGCCGTCGACACCCACGTCTTCCGCGTCTCGCACCGGCTCAAGCTCTCGGTCGGCAAGACGCCCGACGAGGTCGAGCATGACCTGATGGACATCGTGCCCGCGCCCTACCTGACGCGGGCCCATCACTGGCTGATCCTGCATGGCCGCTACACCTGCGTCGCGCGGCGGCCGAAGTGCGAGGTCTGCGCGGTGCGCGATCTTTGTCCCTCGCGCGACCTGTTCATCTGATGCGGCTCCGCTATAGGGACGCCCATGACTGACCTCTTCGACGTCGCCGCCATCGGCAACGCCATCGTCGACGTGATCGCGCCGGCCGATGACGCCTTCCTCGAAGCCGAGAGCCTGACCAAGGGCTCCATGCAGCTGATCGACCAGCCGCGGGCGATCCAGCTCTACGATCGCATGGCCAAGGGCGTGGAGACCTCCGGCGGCTCGGCGGCCAACACCATCGCCGGGATCGCCAGCCTGGGCGGCAAGGCGGCCTTCATGGGCAAGGTCGCCGCCGACCGGCTGGGCGCGACCTTCGTCGAGGACATGTGGAACATCGGCGCCCACTATAAAACCCAGCCGCTGCGGGGCGGGCCCTCGACGGCCAGGTGCCTGATCAACGTCACGCCCGACGCCCAGCGGACCATGTGCACCTTCCTCGGCGCCTCGACCCAGTTCATGGATCACGACGTGGACCAGGCGGTGATCGAGGGCTCGAAGATCGTCTATCTCGAGGGCTACCTGTTCGACCCGCCGGAAGCGCGCAAGGCGTTCGCCAAGGCGGCGGGGCTGGCTCGCGCGTCGGGGCGGCAGATCGCGCTGACCCTGTCGGACAGCTTCGTGGTCGAGCGTCACCGCCTCGCCCTGCTGAAGTTCATCGAGACGCAGGTGGACGTGCTGTTCGCCAACGAGGCGGAGATCTGCGCCCTGTTCGAGAGCGACTTCGGGGCGGCGGTGACGGCCGCGCGCAGCGTCGCCAGGGTCGCGGCCCTGACCCGCTCAGAGCACGGTTCGGTCATCGTTTCGGACGCCAGGACGCACGCCGTCGCCGCCGCGCCGGTGGAAAAAGTCGTGGACACGACGGGCGCTGGCGACCAATACGCGGCGGGATTTCTCTTCGGCCTCGCGCGGGGGCGGCCGCTGGAAGACTGCGGACGGCTGGGCTCGATGGCGGCGGCCGAGGTGATCTCACACTACGGACCCCGCCCGCAGGTTTCGCTTGGCGAGATGGCGGCCGCGCAAGGACTGATCTGATGAGCCGAACGGCAGACGTGGTGCGCGAGACGAAGGAGACGCAGATCCGCGTTTCCATCGATCTCGACGGGACCGGCGCCTCGAAGATTTCGACGGGCATCGGCTTCTTCGACCACATGCTCGAAAGCTTCGCGCGGCACGGCGGTTTCGACCTGGAGGTCGAGACCCGCGGCGACCTGCACATCGACATGCACCACACCGTCGAGGACACCGGCATCGTCATCGGCCAGGCGGTGCTCAAGGCGCTGGACGGCTTCAAGGGCATCCGGCGCTTCGGCCACGCCTACATCCCGATGGACGAGACGCTGACGCGCTGCGCCATCGACCTGTCCAACCGGCCCTACCTGATCTGGAAGGTCGCCTTCTCGCGCCCGAAGGTCGGGGAGATGGACACCGAACTGTTCAAGGAATTCCACCACGCCTTCGCGATGAACGGCGGCGCCTGCGTGCACATCGAGACGCTGTACGGCGACAACAGCCACCACATCGCCGAGAGCGGCTTCAAGGCGCTGGCGCGGGCGCTGCGCCATGCGGTGGAGCTGGACCCCAAGACCCATGGCCACGCCCCCTCCACCAAGGGCGTGCTCTAGGATCACCTGATGCAGAGCGTCGCCCTGATCGACTACGGGTCGGGCAACCTTCGCTCGGCCGAAAAGGCGCTTCGGCGGGCCGCCGACGGCGCGGCCGATATCGTTGTGACCAGCGATCCGGATGTCGTCGCGCGCGCCGGCCGCATCGTGCTGCCGGGCGTCGGCGCGTTCGCGGCCTGTATGGAGGCGCTGCGGGCTCGCGACGGCCTGGTCGAGGCGATGACCGAGGCGGTGCGCTCGCGGGGCGCGCCGTTCCTGGGCGTGTGCGTCGGCATGCAGCTGCTGGCCACGCGCGGGCTGGAGTTCGGCGTGACGCCGGGGCTCGACTGGATCGGCGGCGACGTCGTGAAGATGTCGCCGCGGGGCGCTAACCTGAAGGTCCCCCACATGGGCTGGAACGCGGTGGAGCTGATCCGCCCGCACCCGCTCTTCGACGAGGAGCCGCAAGGCTCCCACATGTACTTCACCCACTCCTTCACGCTGCGCCCCAGCGAGGCATCTGACGTGCTGGCCACGGCCGAGCACGGCGGGGCCTTTGTCGCGGCCGTGGCGCGGGGCAATGTGGCGGGCGTGCAGTTCCACCCCGAAAAGTCGCAAGCCGCGGGCCTCTTGCTATTGAAAAGCTTCCTGGAGTGGCGGCCGTGATCCTCTATCCCGCGATCGACCTGAAGGACGGCCAGTGCGTGCGCCTGCTGCACGGCGACATGGACAAGGCGACGGTGTTCAACAACTCACCCGCCGACCAGGCCGCGCGATTCGCCCGCGACGGCTTCGAGTGGCTTCACGTCGTGGACCTCAATGGCGCGATCGAGGGCCGGGCGGTGAACGCCCAAGCGGTGAACGACATCCTCAACGCCGTCTCCATCCCCGTTCAGCTGGGCGGCGGCGTGCGCACGTTCGAGCAGATCGAGGCCTGGATCGAGGCCGGGGTCAGCCGCGTGATCCTGGGCACGGTCGCCGTCGATAATCCCGAACTGGTGAAAAAGGCCGCGCGGGCGTGGCCCGAGCAGATCGCCGTCGCCGTGGACGTGAAGGACGGCAAGGTGGCGGTGAAGGGATGGGTCGGGACCTCGGACCTCGACGCCATCACGCTGTCTCGCCGCTTCGAGGACGCGGGCGTCGCGGCCCTCATCGTCACCGACATCAGCCGCGACGGCGCCATGACGGGCGTGAACGTCGCGCAGGTCGGCGAGCTGGCCGACGCGGTCCACATTCCGGTGATCGCCTCGGGCGGCGTGGCCTCGGTGAAGGACATCGAGCTGCTCAAGCGCCGCAAGGGCGTGCCGATCGCCGGGGCCATCCTTGGCCGATCGCTCTACGAAGGCGCCATTCGCCCGTCCGAAGCGCTGGCGGCGGCCTGATGCTGAAGGTCCGCGTCATCCCCTGCCTGGACGTCAAGGACGGGCGCGTGGTGAAGGGCGTGAACTTCGTGGCCCTGCGCGACGCCGGCGATCCGGTCGAGCAGGCGCGGGCCTATGACGCGGCCGGGGCCGATGAGCTGATGTTCCTCGACATCACCGCCAGCCATGAGGGTCGCGGCGCGATCCTCGACGTGGTCGCCCGCACGGCCGACGTCTGCTTCATGCCGGTGTCGGTGGGCGGGGGCGTGCGAACGGTGGAAGACGCGCGGCGCCTGTTGCTGGCCGGGGCCGACAAGGTGTCGGTGAACACGGCGGCGGTGGAAAATCCCGAGCTTGTCAGCGGCATGGCCGATGCGTTCGGCTCGCAGGCGACGGTGGTGGCGGTGGACGCCAAGGCGCGGCCGGGCGGCGGCTGGTCGGTCTTCACCTACGGCGGGCGGAGCGACACCGGGCTCGACGCGGTGGAATACGCCGTTCGGGCGGTCGAGCGGGGCGCGGGCGAGATTCTGCTAACCTCCATGGACCGCGACGGCGCCAAGATCGGCTATGATGTCGCCCTGCTGAAGGCGGTGAGTTCGGCGGTGTCCGTGCCGGTGATCGCCAGCGGGGGGGCGGGCAACGTGGACCACATGATCCAGGCCGTGCAGGAAGGCGGGGCCGACGCGGTGCTGGCCGCCTCCATCTTCCACTTCGGCGAGGTCCGCATCGGAGAGGCCAAGGCCGCCATGGCGCGCGCGGGCATTCCCGTGCGGTTGCCTGAGGAGGCCTTCGCATGAGCCGCCTGTCCGAGGTGCTGGATCGCCTCGCGGCGACCATCGAGGGCCGCAAGGGCGCCGATCCGAAGTCGTCCTATACCGCCCAGCTGCTGAACGACCCTGCCCGCGCCGCCAAGAAGCTCGGCGAGGAGGCGGTGGAGACGGTCATCGCCGCCGGGCAGAAGGACGCCGACGCCATCGCCGCCGAGAGCGCCGACCTCATCTACCACTGGCTGGTGCTGTTGGCGGCCAGCGGGGTTTCGCTGGATGAGGTCGCGGCCAGGCTGGAGGCCCGCGAAGGCACGTCGGGATTGGCGGAAAAGGCGTCGCGGCCCTAGCTCTCCCTCCCCTTCATGGGGAGGGTGGCCCGAAGGGCCGGGTGGGGCAGCGGCGAAACTCCCCCCACCCGATCGCTTCGCGATCTTCCCTCCCCATGAAGGGGAGGGAGGATTAGGGCCGAGGCTTTCTCTTCAAGGCCACGTAGAGCGCCCCGTCGCCGCCGTGGTGGCGTTTGGCGGTCGAAACGCCCGCCACCACTTCGCGGAGCTTCGGCGCGGCGAGCCACTCGGGCGCCATCCGCCGCAGGACGCCTTCGCCGCGCATGCCCTTTCCGGTGATGACGAGGGCCGAGCGGTAGCCTTCGTCCCACACCCGAAACAGGAAGGCCTCCAGCGCCGCCTTCGCACGGTCCTGGTCCATGCCGTGGAGGTCGATGCGCGCCTCCAGATGGTCGCGGGCGATCTTGCGCAGGCGGCCCGGCTCTATGTCGGAGGGCGGGGTTTGGGGGCCGCGCGTCTTCGGGACGGCCTTCGACGGCAGCGGCATCTGCACCGGCGCGGCCGGCGGCGGGTCGTCACCGAACTCGGGGAGGAAGCGGCCCGACAGCGGATGGACCGTCGCGGCCACCTTCGACCACAACCGAAGCTCCTCCGGATGCGGCCGGCGCTTCATCGGGGCGCGGGGACGAGCCGGTACATGATGAGGTCGTGGCGGATGCGCCCCGCCTCCACACCCGCCGCATCGCCCCGGCCGATGTAGAGGTCGGCGCGCACGTCGCCCTTGATGGCGCCGCCGGTGTCGAGCGCCACCACCAGCCGCCGATAGATCGGGAAGGCGCCCGTCAGCGTCGGCGCCGAGGCGTCGATCCAGAAGAGCTCGCCCAGCGCATGGCGCGTGAGATCGACCGCCACCGCCCGTCCCGCCGGCAGCGGCACGCCCGCGGCGCCGGCCGGGTCGAGCCCGTCATCCGGCGCGGTGCGGAAGAAGACGTAGCGCGGGTTCAGCCGCATCACCGCCTCGGCCTCACGGCCCCGGTGGTCGGCCAGCCACTGGCGGATGGCCTGGCCCGAGGTGTTGTTTCCCGGCAGCAGGCCCTGCTCGCGCATCGGCCCGGCGATGGCGACAAACGGCCAGCCGTTGTTGCCGTCATAGAGCGCGCGGACGGTGCGCCCGTCGGGCAGGCGCAGCGTGCCCGAGCCCTGGATCTGCAGGAAGAACAGGTCCTCGGGCCGCATCCAGGCGAGCGGCCGGGCTTCCTCCGTGGATTCGATGGCCGCGCGGTCGCCGTAGGCCTGTGTTCCCGGATTGGCGGGCAGGCCGGCGGGGCGCGGGCGCACCGGAGCGCTGAACTCGCCCTGACGGGAGAAGCGGGCCTCGTACTGGGGCGCGAAATAGCCGGTCAGCAGGCCCTCGGGCCCGACGGACTCGGCGCGGAAGTTGGCTTCGAAGAACCGGCGAGCGGCGTCGGCGCCCAGCGGCGGCTCGGCCCGGGCGCGGGCGCAAACCTCGGCATAGGCGGGGTCGCGAACGACGGCGCAGGTCTGGCGGTAGGCGGCGAAGGCGCTCGCGTGATCCTCCTGCGCCCAACCAGGCAGCTGCGACAGCGGCAGCATCGCCGGCCGCGGCGGGGGCAGGGTCGGCGACGGCTGGGCCGGCCGGGTCGGGCGCGACGGCAGAGGCCGCTCCCACGGCTCAGGTTCGCGCGGCGGCAGGCTGGCGCAGGCCGCGAGAACCAGCGTCGCGGCGACGGTGAGGACGGCCCTGAACACCCGCGTTACGCCTCGGCGGCGTCGACGTGGACGAGCGTCCAGTTGGGGTCGCGGCTGGTGAGGTCGCGCTCGAAAGTCCACAACTCGGCGGTGCGGCGGTCGTCCACCGCCTCGCCCTCGGGGCCCTTGGTGCGCGAGCGAAATTCGGCGAGGAAGCGGACCACCGCGCGGGCGGTGTCACCCTCGACATCGATCTTCTCGAGGTCGGCGCGCGGCGGGTGCAGGAATTCGACGGCCTCGGTCCGGTTCTCGGATTCGCGCTGGGTAATGGCGGCGTCGAACGAGGCCATAACCGGCGGCGACAGCAGCCGGCCCAGCGTCTCGCGCTCGCCCCGCGCGAAGGCGGTGACCACCATCTCGTAGGCCTGCTTGGCGCCGGCCAGGAACACCACCGCCTCGAAGCCTGGGTCGCGGGCCTTCACGGCGGCGAGGCCCGTCAGGCCCGTCAGGTCGCGCTGCGCCTCCGGCGTGCGCTCGTCGGCGGGGGCGCGGGTCCTGGCGGCGGCCATGTCCTCGGGCTGGCGGCCGACACGGCGACCGAGCACCGAATAGAGCTGGTAGAGCACCACGGCGGCGAGGACGGCGAAGATGATCAACTGGATGAGCAAGGCGTGACCTTTGAGGGCGTCGTTGGCCCTATATAGGGGAGCGCGCCGCGTGCGTCAGCGTTCCTGCCGCGTTGCGTGCGCGGGGGGCGCATGTTAGCAGGCGCCCCTTCATCGCCCAGCAGGGGCCGGGACGGACTTTCCATGAGCTACGAAGAACCAGAAGGCGGCGCGCCGCAACAGCCGCAGGCGCAGCCCAAGCAGCCCGGCGAAGCGGGCTTCCGCGTGCTGGCGCAGTTCATCCGCGACCTGTCGTTCGAGAACCCCCACGCGCCGGACAGCCTGCGCGCCGCCGGAGCCGCCCCCGACATCGACATGGGCGTGGAGATGAACGCCAAGGGCCGGCCCGACGGCCTGTTCGAGGTGGACCTGAAGCTCTCCTGCCGCGCCGACCGCCAGGGCGAGCCGGTGTTCCACATCGAACTGCTCTACGGCGGCCTGTTCCAAATCACCGGCGTCGCGGCCGAGGACATGGAGACGGTGCTGCTGATCGAATGCCCGCGCTTCTTGTTCCCGTTCGCGCGTCGGATCATCTCGGACCTGACCACCGAAGGCGGCTTCCCGCCCTTCATGATCGACCCGATCGACTTCCAGGGCATCTACCTGTCGCGCAAGGCCGCCCAGCAGAACCCGGGCGGTTCGGCCTAAGCGCTCCGTAAGCGCGTAGCCGCCCTTACAACCCGTGCTTTAGCCAGACGGCCTTGTCCTTGAGGACGTCGCGCACGAAGGTTTCGTGCAGCGCGCGTTCGGCGTCGGTCGACCGGGGCGCGAGCGGGCGGGGCCTTGCGCCGTAGGCCGCCTGCACCGCCGCCGAGGTGGCTCTGGCGACGACGGCCTCGGTCATCAGCTCCAGCGAGCGTTCCTTGCCGCCCTGCAGTTCCAGATAGACCTGCGCCAGCAGCGTGGCGTCGATCAGCGCCCCGTGCTTGTCGCGCGTCGCCAGCGAGATCTTGAAGCGCTTGCAGAGCGCATCCAGCGAATTGTACATGCCCGGAAAGCGCTTCTGGGCCAGCGCCAGCGTGTCGACCCAGCGGCTCTCGTGCAGGGCTTCGCGGTTGCACAGACCCAGCTCGTGGTTGACGAAGCCGCGATCGAAGGCGGCGTTGTGCGCCACCAGCGGCGCGTCGCCGACAAACTCCAGGAACTCCTCGACCACCTCCGGATGGCCGAAGCGCGGCTTGCCTTCGAGCATGGCCAGCGAGATGCCGTGCACCCGCTCGGCGTCCGGGTCGATGTCGCGCTCGGGGTGGATGTAGCGGTGGAAGGTCTTGCCCGTGGGCATGAAGTCCACGACCTCGACGCAGCCCAGCTCGATCAGCCGGTGGCCGGTGCGCGGGTCCAGGCCCGTGGTTTCGGTGTCGAGGACGATCGCGCGCGCCATGTCCCTTTAGTGCGTCGGTTCGCCCTGGCCCGCAACCTTCGGAACGCCGCTGCTGCGAAGGGTCGCAAGGATGTGACGGACCTGATCGCGGGCGTGAGCCAGGCCCCGGCCCGTGTCGACGACGAAGTGGGCGCGGGCGCGCTTTTCAGCGTCGTGCATCTGGCGCGCCAGGATGGCGTCCAGCTTGGCCTCGTCCATGCTTTCGCGCTCCAGCACGCGCTGTCGCTGGACGTGCTCGGGGGCGGTGACGACGACGACCGCGTCCATCGCCTTCTCGCCGCCGGTCTCGAACAGCAGCGGGATGTCGAGGACGACGATATCGGCGTCCCTTGCGGCTTCGAAGAAGGCGCCGCGACTTTGCGCCACCAGCGGGTGGACGATGGCTTCGAGCTTTTTCAGTTCCTCCGGTTTGCCGACGACCCGTTCACTGAGCCTGGCGCGGTCGACGCCGCTTTCGCCGGTGACGCCCGGAAACGCCGTCTCGATCAGCGACACGGCCGCGCCGCCGGGGGCGTAGAGGGCGTGGACGGCGGCGTCCGCGTCGTAAACCGGCACGCCCTCCTCGGCGAACATCTTCGCCGTCGTCGACTTGCCCATGCCGATGGAGCCGGTGAGGCCGACGAGGATCATGCCATCGCCTCCACCGCCACGGCCCGCGCGTCCACTTCGAGCGGCGGGGCGATGCCAAAGAGGGCTTCGAAGCTGGGGCGCGCCTGGCCGATGAGCATTTCCAGCCCATCGACCGTCGGGTGCCCGCGCTCCGCGGCGGCGTCGAGAAACTGGGTGATCAGCGGCTTGTAGACCATGTCCATCACCACCGCCGATCCGGGCGCATGTTCAAATGGCGCGTTGGGACCTTCGCCGCCGCCAAGGCCAAGGGAAGTGGCGTTGATGATCACCGCCGCGCCCTCGAAAGCATCCTCGGCGCTGTGGTAGTCGATGACGTGCTCGCCCACGCTCGCGGCGAGGGCGTGGGCGCGCTCACGGGTGCGGTTGACGATGCGCACCTGCGGCGAGCCGGCCAGCACCAGCGCCGCGGCCGCGCCCCGCGCCGCGCCGCCGGCGCCGAGGATCACCGCCGGGCCGCTCGTCGGATCGAAGCCGGCGCGGTCCTTCAGCGCCACCAGCAGGCCCGGACCGTCGGTGTTGTCGGCGCGGACCCTGCCGTCCTCGAACACCAGCAGGTTGGCCGCGCCGGCGAGCTTGGCCAGCTCGCTCGCCTCGTCGGCGAGCGCCAAGGCCTCTTCCTTGAACGGAATGGTGACGTTGACGCCCCGCAGGCCGCGCTCTTGGAGACCGCCGATGAAGTCGGCAAAGCCGTCGAGCGGGCCGACGAAGGCGTCGTACTCGGCGTCCAGGTTCGCCGCCGCGATCCAGGCGTTCTGGATCGCCGGGCTCAGCGAGTGGCCGATGGGGTTGCCGACGACGCCCGCGCGGATCATGCGGTTAGCGCTCCGTGACGGCGCAGGAGTTCCAGCAGCCCCATCAGCGGCAGCCCAAGGATGGTGAAGTAGTCTCCGTCGATCTTCGAGAACAGCTGCACGCCGTCGTCCTCCAGCCGGTAGCAACCGACCGAGCCCAGCAGCCCCTCGCCGTGGCGCTCCAGGTAGGCGTCGAGGAACTTGTCGCTGAAGGGCCGCATGGTCAGGGTCGCGGCGGCGACCTCGCGCCAGATCACCGCGCCGTCCTTGGCCACCGCCACCGCCGAGTGCAGCTTGTGCGTCTGGCCGCGCAGCAGCCGCAACCGCTCACGGGCCTCGCGCAGGCTTTCCGCCTTGTCGAACAGCTGGCCCTTCAGGTCGAGGGTTTGATCGGCGCCGATCACAAGGCCCGGTCGAGTCTGCGAAACCCTCACCGCCTTCAATTCCGCCAGGGCGTCGGCGATCTCCCGGGGTGTGGCGGCGTCGGCCAGAAGGCCGTCCTTCACCTCGGATTCGCCGACGCCCGCGCCGACGATGTCGAACTCCACGCCGGCGGCGGTCAGCACCGCCAGCCGCGCGGCGCTCTTGGAAGCAAGGGTGACCGCGCTCATCCCAGCACCTCGACCTGGCCGCGGCCGCCGGACAGCAGGTTGATGATGGCCGCGGCCGTTTCCTCGACCGAGCGGCGGGTCACGTCGATGGTCGGCCAGCCGTGGCGCTCATAGAGGCGGCGCGCGGCGATGATCTCCTGACGCACCGCCTCCTGGTCGATGTAGCTGCTCTCGCGCTCTTCCTTCAGCGACAGCAGGCGGTTGCGGCGGATCTGGATCAACCGGTCGGGCGAGGCGATCAGCCCAACGACCAGGGTGTTCTTCAGGTCCAGCAGCTTTTGCGGCGGGTCGCGGCCGGGCACCAGCGGCACGTTGGCCGCCCGGATGCCCCGGTGGGCGAGGTAGATGCAGGTCGGCGTCTTGGAGGTGCGCGACACCCCCACCAGAACCACATCGGCGATCTCCAGATCCTGGCCCATCTGCCCGTCGTCGTGGCTGATGGCGTAGTTCAGGGCTTCCATGCGGTTGAAATAGTCGGCATCGAGCGCGTGCTGGGCGCCGACGCGGTTGGTCAGCGGCACGCCGACGTAGCGGCTCATGGCCGAGACCACTGGATCGAGCGGAGCGACGCACAGCATGTCGAGCTTTCGGCAGCCCTCCTCCAGCGCCGCGCGCAGCTCCGGATCGACGATGGTGTGCATGACGATGCCGGGCGCGCTCTCGATCTCCTCCAGCGCCCGGTCCATCTGGCGGTGGGAGCGGACCAGGGCGTAGATGTGCTCGATCGGCAGCACGTCGGAGAAGCGGGCGCACACCGCCCTCGCCATCGCGTTCAGCGTCTCGCCCGTCGAGTCGGACACGAGATGGATGTGGAAATAGGTCGCGATCCGCGAGGCCGGGCTCATGGGCCTTCCCATAACTTGCGCGGGCGCAAGGAACCACCCTGTGGATCGTGCGTTGATGAGCCGTAGGGCGGACCTGTGTGCGCCTGGGGAACAAACACGCGCCTGGTTCGTTGACGAGACGAGCCTGTGAGGCGCGGCCGCTTTTGTTCGCGCCCATCCCCAGCTCGGCGCCGATGTGAACGGCGCGGCGGGCGACTATCGACAGCCCTGCTTCTTCCACAACTTTCCACGCCTCTATCCGTATGGGCCCGGCGCGATTTCGTAAGCCGGCGAGGGCGCTTGAGCGGCTGTCCACGCTGTTCACAGGCGCCGGCGACCCTGGGGAAAATCGCGGGACGAGGAGTCGAGGTTCGGCAGGTGTTCCGTGGGCGAAGGCGACCATCCCCGCTTTACCCACGCCCTTCTTCATCCCCCATTCCTTTTCTTAAAATACTTAAGAGAGAAGGAAGGGAGGGTTTGAGCCTTCGAGAAGGGCCATTAAGAGACTGGCGATGATGTCCCCCCGCCCTGCCCTCCTTCGGGTGCTCGATGGTGAGGCGCTGGAGCGCCCGCCCGTCTGGTTCATGCGTCAGGCCGGGCGGTACCTGCCGGAGTACCGCGAGCTGCGCGCCCAGGCGCCGGACTTCATCTCATTTTGCCTGAACCCGAGGATGGCGGCCGAGGCGACGCTGCAGCCCATGCGGCGGTTTCCGTTCAGCGCGGCCATAGTCTTCGCCGACATCCTGCTGATCCCCGGCGCTCTGGGCCAGAAGGTCTGGTTCGAAGCCGGCGAGGGGCCGAAGCTTGGCGAGCTGCCGACGATCGACGAGCTGAGCGCCGAGATCGACGCTTCCACCGGCCGGCTGGAGGCGGTGGGGGAGACCCTGAGCCTCGTCAGGGCAGCGCTGGAGCCGGAGAGGACGCTGATCGGCTTTGCCGGCGCGCCGTGGACCGTGGCGACCTACATGATCGAAGGCGGCTCCAGCGACCGCACAGGGGCGCGGACCTTTGCCTACCAGTATCCGGGCAAGCTCGACGCCCTGATCGACGTGCTGGTCGAGTCGACGGCGCGCTACCTGGTCATGCAGGCGAAGTCGGGCGCCCAGGTGCTCAAGCTGTTCGAGAGCTGGGCGGAGGGACTGCCGGAGGATCTCTTCGAGCGCATCGTCATCCGGCCGCACGGCGAGATCGTGAAGAAGGTCCGCGCCGCTGGCGTGGACGCCCCCTTCATCGGCTTCCCGCGTGGGGCCGGCGCGCTGGTCGAGCGCTATGCCGCCGAGGTTCCGGTCGAGGGGGTGGCGCTGGACACCCAGGCCTCGGCCGATCTCGGACGGCGCATCCAGAAATCGAAGGCTATCCAGGGCGCGCTCGATCCGCTGCTGCTGCGCGCCGGCGGGCAGGCGCTGGACGCGCGCGTGGACCAGTTGCTCGAGCAGTGGAGCGGCGGGCCCTACATCTTCAACCTCGGCCACGGCATCCTGCCCGATGTGCCGATCGCTCACGTGGAACAGGTGCTCAAGCGGGTGACCGGCCGATGAGCCGCATCGCCGTCGTCCTGTTCAACCTCGGCGGCCCCGATAGTCCGGAGGCGGTGAAGCCCTTCCTGTTCAATCTCTTCAGCGACCCGGCCATCATCGGCCTGCCGGGCCTCTTCCGCACGGCGCTGGCGAGGCTGATCTCCAGCCGGCGTGAGGAGAGCGCGAAGGCCAACTACGCCATCATGGGCGGCGCCTCGCCCCTGTTGCCCGAGACGAAGAAGCAGGCGGCGGCGCTGGACGCGGTGCTGGCGGAGCGGCTGGCCGGCCATGAGGTGAGGAGCTTCATCGCCATGCGCTACTGGCGCCCGCTGGTCGAGGAGACCGCCCGCGAGGTGGCCGCCTTCGCCCCGGAGGAGATCGTCCTGCTGCCGCTTTATCCGCAGTTCTCGACCACCACGACCGCGTCCTCGCTGAAGGCCTGGGCGGCCGCCTACAAGGGACCGGGCCGGGTGCGCACGGTCTGCTGCTATCCCGACGACGGCGGTTTTGTCGGCGCTTACGCCAGGCTGATCGAAGAAGCCTGGTCGGCGGCGGGCAAGCCCGAGCCGGTGCGGCTGCTGTTCTCGGCCCACGGCCTGCCGGAGAAGGTGGTCAAGGGCGGCGATCCTTATCAGGCGCAGGTCGAAGCGACCGCCGCCGCCATCGCCGCGCGCCTGCCGCGGATCAAGCACTGGCAGGTCTGCTACCAGAGCCGGGTCGGGCCGCTGAAGTGGATCGGGCCGGCCACGGACCAGGCCATCGTCCAGGGCGCCGAGGAGGGGCTGGCGCTGATCGTCGCGCCCATCGCCTTCGTCTCCGAACACATCGAGACGCTGGTCGAGCTGGACCACGAGTATGCCAAGCTCGCCGAGGAGGCCGGCTGCCCGGCCTATATCCGCGCGCCGGCGGTGGGGGTGGCCGAAGGCTTTATCGCCTCCCTTGCCGAGCTGGCCGTGAAGGCTCTAGAGCGGCCGTCGGGAATCGCGCCCGGCTCGGCCTTCGTCTGTCAGGGCCATGGCCGGTGTCCGCGAACGCGGGAGGCGGCATGAGCGACTGGCTGGCGGGGCACTACGACCTTCTGCGCGGGCTCCACATCCTGGCGGTGATCGCCTGGATGGCGGGGCTGCTCTATCTGCCGCGGCTGTTCGCCTATCACACCAGGGCGAGCGCCGGCTCGGAGATGGACCTGACCTTCCAGACCATGGAAGGAAAGCTTCTGCGCATCATCATGAACCCGGCGATGATCGCCGCCTGGCTGTTCGGCCTTGGGCTGATTTTCGCCGACAGCCGCATCCGGGGCTGGGCGTTCATCGGCCAGCCCTGGATGAGCACAAAGCTGGCGGGCGTGCTGTTCCTGACGATCTGGCATCACTATCTGGCGGTGGCGAGGAAGCGCTTCGCCGCCGGGACCAACACGCGCTCCGAGAAGTTCTGGCGGGCCACCAACGAGCTGCCGTTCCTGGCCGCCATCGTCATGGTCATCGCCGTCACCACCGAGTTCGGCCGCTAGCTTTCCGTTGACCGAGGGGGCCGATCTGTGGTTCCCCTCATGACAGACGCCTCCGGGCGTTCCCGCCTTTTCTCCCGACATCGCCATCCGCTGCTGACGTCGGGCCCGCAAACCAACTGCCGCTTAGGGCGGCTGCATCTTTTCCAAAGGGCGCCACGCTTGCGTCCGCACGACGAGTCCATCCCATGACTGACGAACCCACCCCCGAAGTGCTCGACGAAGAGACCCCCACGACCGACGAGAACGTCGATGCCGGCGATGCCGGCGACGACGAAGGCGCCGACCTCAGCGCCGCGATCGCCGAGCTCGGCCTCACCAGCATGAGCCTGCAGGAGCTCAAGGAGAAGTCGCCGGCCGACCTGCTGGCCTTCGCCGAAAAGCTGGAGATCGAGAACGCCAACTCCATGCGCAAGCAGGACATGATGTTCGCGATCCTCAAGACCCTCGCCGAAGAGGGCGTCGAGATCAGCGGCTCGGGCACGCTGGAGGTCGTCCAGGACGGCTTCGGCTTCCTGCGCAGCCCCGAGGCCAACTACCTGCCCGGCCCCGACGACATCTATGTTTCGCCCTCGCAGATCCGGAAATTCGGCCTGCGCACCGGCGACAGCGTCGAGGGCGCTATCCGCGCCCCGCGCGACGGCGAGCGCTACTTCGCCCTCGTCCAGGTCTCGAAGGTCAACTTCGAGGTTCCCGAGAACGTCCGCCACAAGGTCCACTTCGACAACCTGACCCCGCTCTATCCCGAAGAGCGGATGACCATGGAGCTGCCCGATCCGACGGTGAAGGACCGCTCCGGCCGGGTGATCGATATCGTCGCCCCGCTCGGCAAGGGCCAGCGCTGTCTGATCGTCGCGCCGCCCCGCGTCGGCAAGACGGTGATGCTGCAAAACATCGCCAAGTCGATCGAGACCAACCACCCCGACAGCTACCTCATCGTGCTGCTCATCGACGAGCGGCCCGAGGAAGTGACCGACATGCAGCGCACGGTGAAGGGCGAGGTCATCTCCTCGACCTTCGACGAGCCGGCCACGCGCCACGTCCAGGTCGCCGAGATGGTCATCGAGAAGGCCAAGCGCCTGGTCGAGCACAAGCGCGACGTCGTCATCCTGCTGGACTCGGTGACCCGCCTTGGCCGCGCCTACAACACGGTAGTGCCGTCGTCGGGCAAGGTGCTGACCGGCGGCGTCGACGCCAACGCCCTGCAGCGGCCCAAGCGCTTCTTCGGCGCCGCGCGGAACGTCGAGGAAGGCGGCAGCCTGACCATCATCGCCACGGCGCTGATCGACACCGGCAGCCGCATGGACGAGGTCATCTTCGAAGAGTTCAAGGGTACCGGTAACTCGGAAATCATCCTGGACCGCAAGGTGGCCGACAAGCGCATCTTCCCGGCCATCGACGTGCTCAAGTCCGGCACGCGGAAGGAAGAGCTCATCACCCCGAAGGACCAGCTGCAGAAGACCTACGTGCTGCGCCGGATCCTCAACCCGATGGGCGCCCAGGACGCGATCGAGTTCCTGCTCGACAAGATGCGCCAGACCAAGACCAACGACGACTTCTTCCAGTCGATGAATACGTAAGGATAAAGCGCTCGCGCTTTTCCTTACGCTCGTCATCCTGGGCCCTGTGCCCAGGACCCAGACGCACCGCGGCGGAAAGGCAGGGTGGGATGTCGATGACGGCGTAACACCGCGAGCGCCTCGATTCTGGGTCCTCGGAACAAGTCCGAGGATGACGGGGATTGTGATTGGCGCGCGCCGCTATAAGGTGCGTGCCTAATCGCAACGGACTGGGGACGCATCCGATGATCAAGGTCTTTCACGCGCCGCGCAGCCGCTCGATGCGGGTGGTGTGGATGTGCGAGGAGATGGAGCTCCCCTACCAGGTGGAGCCTGCCTCGCTGATGGCGCCCAGCGAGGCCTTCCTGAAGGCCAACCCGACCCGCACCCTGCCGGTGGTCATCGACGGCGATGTGGTCCTCACCGAGTCGGTGGCCATCCTGCAGTATCTCGGCGCCAAATACGGGCCGACGCCCCTGGTCCCGCAGCCGCAGGATAAGGGCTACGCCGACTACCTCCAGTTCCTGGTCTATGGCGAGGCGAGTCTGGCCGCCGGGCTGACGCCGCTGGTCCGCGCCCGCTTCATGGCGCCCGACGACCAGAAGGAAAACTGGACGCTGAAGAACAACGCCGAGGTCTTTGTGCGTCAGCTGAAGCTCGTCGACCAGCAGCTGGCCAAGGGCGATTACCTCGCGGGCGATCACTTCACGGCCGCCGACATCTCGGTCGGTTACGCGCTGGCCTTCGGCAATTTCCTGGGCCTCGACGGCGGCTACAGTGACGCCATCAAGGCCTATCAGGACCGCATCACCAGCCGCCCTGCCTTCCAGCGCGCCTCGGCCGTCGAGTAGTTAGGGGATCAAGAGGGTCGAGCCCGTTGTGGCCCGGCTCTCCAGCGCCTCGTGCGCCGCTTTCGCGTCGGCGAGGGCGAACTCCTGACCGATGTCGATCTTCACCGCGCCGGACTGCAACACCGCGAAGAGGGCGCCGGCGCTTTCGTCCAACTCCGGCGCCGTCGCGATGTAGTCGAACAGCGTCGGCCGGGTGACGAACAGCGATCCGCGCATCAGCTTTAGCGGCGCAAACGCCGGCGCCGGACCGGAGGCGTTGCCGTAGGTCACCAGCACCCCGCGCCGGCCGAGGCTGTTCAGGCTAGCCTCGAAGGTATCGGCGCCGACGCCGTCGTAGGCGGCCCGCACGCCCTCGCCGCCGGTGATCTCCCGCACTCGAGCGGCCACGTCCTCCTCGCGGTAGAGGATGACCTCCTCGCAGCCGACGCCACGTGCGATCTCGACCTTCGCCTCGGAGCCCACCGTCCCGATCACCCGCGCCCTGAGCGCCTTGCCCCACTGGCAGAGAATCTGGCCGACACCGCCCGCGGCCGCGTGCACCAGAATGGCGTCGCCCGCCTGCACGGCGTAGCAGCGTCGCAGCAGAAACTCCGCCGTCATGCCTTTGAGCAGTGAGGCGGCGGCAAGCCGTGTGGAAACGCCCTCCGGCAATTTCACCGCCCGGTCGGCCGGATAGGTCCGCTTCCGTGCATAGGCGCCCAGGCCGCCGGCGTAGCCGACGCGGTCGCCCACCTTGAAGCGGGTGACCCCCTCGCCCACCGCCTCCACCACGCCGGCGCCTTCGGTCCCCAGCACCGCCGGCAGCTTCATCGGATAGAGGCCGCCCCGGTGATAGGTGTCGATGAAGTTCAGGCCCACCGCCTCCTGGGCGATCAGGATTTCGCCCGGCCCGGGCGCCGGCTCCGGCAGATCGACGACCTCCAGGACCTCCGGCCCGCCGGTGCGCTGGACCTGAACCGCGAGCATCAGCGCAGGTTCTTCTCGAAGAAAGCCAGCGTGCGCTCGTTCGCCTTGCCCGCGTCGGCGGCGTCATAGTGCTCGCCGCCCTTGCGCGCGAAGGCGTGGTCTCGGCCCGGGTAGCTGTGAATTTCCACCTTCGGATTGCCCGCCAGCGCCTGCTTGACGGCGGCCTGGGCCTCCTTCGGCACGAACTGGTCTTCCTCGGCGATGTGGATCAGCAGGGGGCCGGCCAGGTTCGCCGCCTCGCCGACGAAGTTCTCGATGCCGACGCCGTAGTAGGCCACCGAGGCGTCCGCGTCCGTCCGCGTGGCGGTCAGGAAGGCGAGCAGCCCGCCGAGGCAGAAACCGACCGCGCCGACCTTGCCGTTGCAACCCTCGTGCCCGCGCACCTTGGCGATGGTGGCGGCGATGTCCTCCACGCCCTGCTCGACGTCGAAGGCCTGGTAGAGCTCGAACGCGCGCTTCCACTCGGCTTCCGACTGATCGGTGATGTCGATGCCCGGCTCGATGCGCCAGAAGAGGTCGGGACAGATGGCCAGGTAGCCAGCCGCCGCCAGGTCGTCGGTGATGCCGCGCATCACGGCGTTGACGCCGAAGATCTCCTGGATCACGACCACCGCCGGCGCACTCTCAGCCGCCGGGCGCGCCACATAGGCGGAAAACTGGCCGTCGGCCGTGCTGATCGTGGTGGTCTCGCCCATGTCGTCAATCTCCCTCTTGGCGTGAAAGCCCGCTACTACCAAAGTCGCCGCGGATTAAGGAAGCAAGCGCCATGAAGCTCAACATCGAGATCGACTGCACCCCGGCCGAGGCGCGCGCCTTCTTCGGCCTGCCCGACGTGACCGCCGTCAATGAGCATCTCGTCGCCGAGATGCAAAAGCGCATGGACGCCAACATGGCCGCCCTGGCGCCCGAGGAGCTGATGAAGAACTGGATGGCCTTCGGCGCCGGGGCGCAGGACCAGTTCGTCAAGTTGATGCAGGCCGCGGCGGGCGGCGGCGCGAAGGGCTGATGAGCGACACCATCTTCGCCCCCGCCACCGCGCCCGGCCGCGCGGCGCTGGCGGTGGTGCGGCTGTCGGGACCGAAAGCGGGCGAGGCGCTGCGGGCGCTGACGGGTCGGCTGCCGGCCGCGCGGCGCGCAAGCGTCCGCACCCTGCGCCACGAGGGCGAGGTGATCGACGAGGCGCTGGTCCTCTGGTTCCCCGCGCCGGCCAGCTACACCGGCGAGGACTGCGCCGAGCTGCACCTGCACGGCGGTGTCGCGGTGGTGGAGGCGGTGATCTCCTCGCTGGCCGATCTCGATCTGCGCCTCGCCGAGCCCGGCGAATTCACCCGTAGAGCCTTCGAGAACGGCAAGCTGGACCTCGCCCAGGCCGAGGCGGTGGCCGATCTCATCGACGCCGAGACGCAAGGTCAGGCCAAACAGGCGCTGACCCAGCTCGGCGGCGGCCTCTCCCGCCGCTACGAGGCCTGGCGCGAGGCGCTGATCGAGGCGCTGGCGGTGCTGGAGGCCGCGGTTGATTTCCCTGACGAGGACCTGCCGGAGAACGTCGCCGCCCGCGCCCGCCCCGCGCTGGAGGCCCTGCTCGCTGAGGTCGACGCGGCTCTGGGGGATGAGGCGCGTGGCCGTCGCGTCCGCGAGGGCTTTCGCGTGGCGCTGATCGGCGCGCCGAACGCGGGCAAGAGCAGTCTCTTGAATGCGCTGGCGGGAAGAGACGCCGCCATCGTCACCGCCACGCCGGGCACGACCCGCGACGTCATCGAGGTCCCGACGGTGCTCGCGGGCTTTCGCGTGCTGCTGGCCGACACGGCGGGGGTGCGCGAGGCGGCCGAGGAGATCGAGGCCGAGGGCGTGCGCCGCGCTCGCGCCTGGGCCGACGGCGCCGACCTGCGGCTGTGGGTGGTGGACGGCGCCGCCTCGGACGGCCATTGGCGCTATGCGGCGGACCTGGTCCGGCGGGGCGACTTCTGCCTGCTCAACAAGGCCGACCTCCCCGCGGGGGACGATGCCACCGCCGCCGCCGAGGCTGCCGACGACAAGGGCGCCCGGGTCATCCTGATGTCGCTGAAGGACCACGACGGGCTGGAGGCGGTGCGCGAGGCCCTGACCGAGACGGTGGTGAGCGCCCTCGCCGCCTCCGAATTCCCGGCCGCCACCCGCCTGCGCCATGCCGAGCGGCTGCGGGACGCCCGGGCGCGGGTCGCCTCGGCGCTGGCGGCCGCCGAGGTGGAGCTGGCGGCGGAGGACGTGCGCCTCGCGACCCGGGCCCTGGCGCAGGTCACCGGCCGCGTCGATCCGGAAGATGTGCTCGACCGGGTCTTCTCAGCCTTCTGCATCGGCAAGTGAGTGTTTCACGTGAAACACCGCCGCCGTGCGCCGGGCGCGGTGCGGCCTTCGACACGGCGCCGCGCGCCTGCCCAGGATGACGAAACTCTGAGCTCGTGATGGTGAGCAGGGTCCAGCGGACCGGTGTCGAACCACGCAAGGCCTGACAGCCTTCCCTAAACCCCCTATATCGCCGCCCATGAGGTCCTGGGATGTGATCGTGATCGGCGGCGGGCACGCCGGGTGCGAGGCGGCGGCCGCTTCGGCCCGCTTCGGCGCGCGCACCCTGCTGCTCACCCACAAGCTCGAGACGATCGGCGAGATGAGCTGCAACCCGGCCATCGGCGGCCTCGGCAAGGGCCACCTGGTCCGCGAGATCGACGCTCTCGACGGCCTGATGGGGCGCATGGCCGATAAGAGCGGCATCCAGTTCCGCATGCTCAACCGCTCCAAGGGCCCCGCCGTCCGCGGCCCTCGCGCCCAGATCGACCGCAAGCTCTATCGCGAGGCGATGCAGGCCGAGCTTGCCGCAACGCCGAACCTGGAGATTATCGCCGAGGCGGTCGAGGACCTGATCGTGGAAGGCGGCGCCGTCGCCGGCGTGGTCGGCGCGTCCGGGACCGAATACCGCGCGCCCCGCGTCGTGCTCACCACCGGCACCTTCCTGAAAGGCGTCATCCACCTGGGTGAAAAGCGTATCCCGGCGGGCCGCGTCGGCGATGCGCCGGCGATCGGCCTGTCGGACCGGCTCTATGCTTCCGGGCTGTCGATGGGGCGGCTGAAGACCGGCACCCCGGCGCGCCTGGACGGCTCGACCATCGCCTGGGATCGGCTGGAGATGCAGCCGGCTGACGACGAACCGGTTCCCTTCTCCTTCCTGACGGACAAGATCACGGCGCCGCAGGTGCAGTGCGGCATCACCTGGACCACGGAAGAGACGCACAGGATCATCGCCGAACGGCTGGAGGAGTCGGCGGTCTATGGCGGCCGCATCGCCGGGCGGGGCCCGCGCTATTGCCCGTCCATCGAGGACAAGGTGGTCCGCTTCGCCGACAAGACCGCGCACCAGATCTTC
Organism: Caulobacteraceae bacterium; assembly: GCA_036376035.1. GTDB lineage: Bacteria > Pseudomonadota > Alphaproteobacteria > Caulobacterales > Caulobacteraceae > Caulobacter. The sequence goes on from DASVBC010000017.1 coordinate 88,129, forward strand.
CTCGAGCCCGAGGGGCTGGACGACGACACCGTCTATCCGAACGGCGTCTCGACCTCAGTCTCCGAGGAAACGCAGGCGCTCTTCCTGCGCACCATCCCGGGGCTGGAGAACGTCGCGATCAAGCGCTTCGGCTACGCCATCGAGTACGACTACGTCGATCCGCGCGAACTGTTCCCGACCCTGGAGGTCAAGCGGCTGCCCGGTCTTTATCTCGCCGGCCAGATCAACGGCACCACGGGTTACGAGGAGGCGGGCGCGCAGGGGCTGGTCGCCGGGCTGAATGCCGCCCGCGCGGCCTCGGGCGCTGATCCAGCCACCTTTGCCCGCGATGAAGCTTACATCGGCGTGCTCATCGATGACCTCGTCACACGCGGCGTCACCGAGCCCTATCGCATGTTCACCAGCCGCGCGGAGTTCCGCCTGACCCTGCGCGCCGACAACGCCGACCAGCGGCTGACGCAGCGCGGCATCGATCTGGGCGTGGTGGGCCCTGAGCGCGCTTCAGTGTTCCACGTGAAACAATCGGCGCTCGATGCCGCGCGTGATCAGGCCAGGACGATGACCCTCACGCCTGCGGAGGCCGCGAAGGCGGGCTTCAAGGTCACCGCCGACGGTCAGCGCCGCAACGTGGTGCAGATGCTCGCCTATCCGGGCGTGACCCTGGACGATCTGGCGCGCATCTGGCCGCAGATCGTCGAGTGGTCGCCGCCGGTGCGCGAGCAGATCGAGATCGACGCGGCCTACCATGGCTACCTCGATCGCCAGGCCGCCGATGTCGAAGCCTTCCGCCGCGACGAGAACCTGACGTTGCCGGCCGATCTCGACTACGGCGCCGTCGGCGGCCTTTCCAACGAGGTGCGGGAGAAGCTCAAGGCCGTCCGCCCGCTCACCCTTGGCCAGGCCGCCCGTATCGAAGGCGTCACGCCCGGCGCGCTTACCGCCCTGCTCGCCCATGTCCGACGCCGCGCCGCCTGAGGACCCGGCGGCCTTTCAGCGTGCGACCGGCTGCACCGACGCGCAGCTGGCGGACCTGGAGCGCTTCCGCGACCTGCTCGCCGAATGGAATGAGCAGATGAACCTCGTCGGCCCCTCGGCAATGGCGCAGTTCTGGCCGCGCCACGCCTGGGACTCGGCCCAGCTGCTGAAAATCGAGCCCGAGGCGAAGGTCTGGGCGGACCTTGGCGCGGGCGCCGGATTTCCCGGAATCGTGCTCGCCATCTTGCTGAAAGACACCGCCGGCGCGCACGTGCATCTGGTCGAAAGCCTCGCCAAACGCTGCAGGTTTCTGGAATCCATAGTTCGGACTCTGAATCTCCCCGCGACGGTGCATAATGCCCGCGCGGAGGCGCTTTCGCTGAAGGTGGATGTGGTCACGGCCCGGGCGGTCGCCCCCCTGGTCAGACTGCTCGGGTTCGCCGAGCCATACCTGAAGCGAGGCGCCGTGGGGCTGTTCCCGAAGGGACAAGATGTGGTGTCCGAGTTGACGGAAGCCACAAGATATTGGAAATTTGAGCACGATCTGAGTCCGAGCCTCTCCAGTCCAGAGGGCCAGATCGTGAGGGTAAGGGGCCTTGTTCGTGTCCGAAAAGTCTGACCCGGCGCTACGCGTCCTCGTCATCGCCAACCAGAAGGGCGGGGTCGGCAAGACCACAACGGCAATCAACCTGGGCACCGCGCTGGCCGCCGTCGGCGAAAAGGTGCTGCTGATCGACGCCGATCCGCAAGGCAACGCCTCCACCGGCCTCGGCGTCGCGCGCGCCCAGCGCAAGACCAGCCTCTATGACGTGCTGATGGGCGATGTGGCGCTGGCCGACGCCGCCGTGCACACCGACCTGCCGGGCCTGGACCTTGTTCCCGCCGACGCCGACCTGTCGGGCGTGGAGTTGGAGCTCGGCAACCAGCCGCGCCGCTCGTTCCGCCTGCGCGATGCGCTGGGCTCGATCCGCGACAGGGGTGAGTACACCTACGTCCTCATCGACTGCCCGCCGTCGCTGAACCTCCTCACCGTCAACGCCATGGCCGCGGCCGACGCCGTGTTCGTGCCGCTGCAATGCGAGTTCTTCGCGCTGGAGGGCCTGACGCAGCTGATGCGGACGGTCGAGCTGGTGCGCGGCAGCCTCAATCCGAATCTGGAGATCCAGGGGCTGGTGCTGACCATGTACGACCGCCGCAACAGCCTGTCCGAGGCGGTGGCCCGCGACGTGCGCGCCCACTTCGGCGACAAGGTCTATGACACGGTGATCCCCCGCAACGTGCGGGTGTCGGAGGCGCCGTCGTTCGGCAAGCCGGTGCTGATCTACGACCTCAAGTGCGCCGGCTCGCAGGCCTACCTGAGGCTGGCGCGCGAGGTGGTCGGGCGCGAGCGTCAGCGTCAGGCGCAGGCGGCGTAAGGGGGCAGAGTATGGCCGAGAGCGTAGCAGCAGAGGGCCGTCGCGGCCTGGGCAGGGGGCTTTCGGCCCTGCTCGGAGAGAACGAGCCGCAGCAGCAGGGCGGCGAGGCCGCCGGCGCGCGCGAAATCCCCATCGAGCTGATCCGCCGCAACCCCGACCAGCCCCGCCGCACCTTCGGCGAGGCCGAGCTCGAGGAGTTGACCGCCTCGATCCGCGAAAAGGGCGTCCTCCAGCCTGTGCTGGTGCGCCCGGCGCCGGACGCCAAGGGCGAATACCAGCTGGTCGCCGGTGAGCGCCGCTGGCGCGCCTCGCAGAAGGCGGGGCTGCGCACCATGCCCGCGCTGGTCCGCGACCTGGACGACGGCCAGGTGCTGGAAATCGGCATCGTCGAGAACATCCAGCGCGCCGACCTCAACCCGCTGGAAGAGGCGCTCGGCTACCGCGCGCTGATGGACAAGTTCGGCCGCACGCAGGAAGCGGTGGCGCAGGTGGTCGGCAAGAGCCGCCCGCACGTGGCTAATGCCTTGAGATTGCTGAACCTTCCCGAAGGCGTCCAGGTGATGGTCGCCGACGGCCGCCTCACCGCCGGCCACGCCCGCGCCATCGCCGGCCATCCCGATCCGGCCTCGCTGGCGCATCAGATTGTCGAGCGCGGCCTCAACGTCCGCGAAGCCGAGGCGCTGGCCCGCAAGGCGCCGGAGACGAAATCGGCCAAGCCCGGCAAGGCCCGCACCGTGCGCGACGCCGACACCGCGGCGCTGGAAAACGACCTCGGCGAGGTGCTGGGCCTCGCGGTGGAGATCCAGGATCGCGGCGGCGCCGGCGAACTGCGCATCCGCTATGCGACGCTGGAACAGCTCGACGATCTCTGCCGGCGCCTGACGCGCTAAACAACCATTCGCTCACCCCGGCGAAAGCCGGGGCCCAGTACTGTCCAGCCAGCACTCCGCTGGAAAGACCTGGGTCCCGGCTTTCGCCGGGATGAGTGGGTTTTGGGATTAAAGCCCGAGACGCCGCGCCCTACCCGCGATGGTCAGCGCGAGGCGTTCGGCGATGAGGGCGTCGGGCGTGCCGGTCTGCTTGCACAGGCGGTCGGCGTTCAGGACCTCGGGCTGGATGGCGTCCAGGTGCGGCAGGGTCCAGGCTCTGGCCTGGCGCAGGAACTCGCGTTCGCTTTTCCAGAACACGCCCGATGCCTTGGCCGCTTCCTGCAGCGAGGCCCCGTTGGCCGCCAGGGTCAGGGTGCGGCGGAGCTTGCCAAGGTGCATGCCGATGGCGCGGACGGCGGCCGGGCCGGTTTCCTCCTCGGCGTGGGCGCGGCGAAGGCCGGCCTGGGCGGGGCCCGCGCGCCCGCCGAAGGCGTCGGCGGCGGCGTCGAACAGGGAGGCTTCGGGCTCGACGCCGAGGAAGGCTTCGAGATCCGCCGGGGTCGCCACCGCGCCGCTGCCGGGGCCGAGGAACAGCGCCAGCCGCTCGATTTCCTGCCGCGCGACGCCGCGTTCCTTGGGCAGGCGGTTTACGAACAGGTCCAGCGCCTGGGAATCGAGGCTGACCTTGTCCTTCGCCAGTGTCTCACGCACCAGCCGGGCGATGTCGCCGGTTTCGTCCTCGTAGCAGGGGATGGCGCCGAACCCGGCCGCCTTCTCGGCCGCCTTGCGCAGGGCGGAATCCTTGCGCAGCTCGCCGGCCTCGATGAGGAAGAAGGCTTCCGGGTTGAACTGGCCGTCGACGTGGGCGGCCAGCGCCTCCGCGGCGGCGCGTTCGGGGCCGGCCTTGCCGTCGAGCAGGCGAAGGCGCACCAGCCGCCGCCCGCCCATCATCGACAGGGCCGAAAGCTCGCCCTCCAGCTTGCCGCCCTCGTCCATGTCGCCCTCGGTCAAGAGGGCCACATCGAAGGGATCGTCGAGGTTGGGTGTGATCTTCCGCGCCAGCTGCTCGGCGCGCTCGCCGACGATGCCCCGGTCGCGGCCATAGATCAGCGCCCCGCGCGCGCCGCCCGGGTCCTTCAGGAAGCGCTCGATCTCGGGCCGCTTGGAGAGGATCATTTCGGCTAGCGGCCGGCGAACCAGCTGGCCAGTTGCAGGTGGATGCGGCGGGCGGCGTCGGCGGCGGCGCGGCTCTCGGCGTCCTGCTGTGCGGCGATGCTCGCGTAAGGCGCATCGACGCTGTCGTAGGTGACCTCGGCGTCGACATGGCCCGCATGGACCAGCCCGCCCGTCGAGGCGTCCACCAGGCGGTAGTCCACCGGCAGCTCGACCTCATAGCGGCTGACGGTGTTGTCCTCGCGCAGGCCCCGGCCGATGCGGGTCTGGGCGTAGGCGAGTTCGAGGCGGTAAGCCGGCCGCTCGCCGACGTTGCGGCCGAGCGCATCCTCCAGCTCCTCGCGCAGCAGCTCGCCTACCCGTCCGCGCGGCGCCACCACCTCGATGGAGGACAGGCCCGAGGCAAGGCCCGGCCTGGCGTACATCGGCGTGAAGCCGCACCCGGCCAGGGTCAACGCGACGGCGATGGCGGCGAGAACGCGCTTCACGTCAGTTCGCCACGATGTTGACGATACGGCCCGGCACCACGATCACCTTTCGGACGGTCAGGCCCCCAAGGTGGACCGAGACGTCGCCGTTCGAAAGCGCCAATTCGCGCACGGCGTCCTCGGGAGCGTCTTTCGGCGCTCGCACTTCGCCCCGGCGCTTGCCGTTGACCTGCACGGGCATGACGACCTCGGCGTCCTCGGCCAGAGCGGGGTCGAACGATGGCCAGGGCGCGTCCACCGCCAGCCCCTCGCCGCCGATCTGTTTCCAGCACTCTTCGGCGAGGTGCGGGGTGAACGGCGCGATCAGCCGGGCGAACACCGACAGCGCCTCGGCGCGGGCGGCCAGCACGGCGGGCGTCGCGCCCTCGGCTTTGAAGTCCTTGAGGATATTGAGGAATTCGTACAGGCGGGCGATGCCGCTGTTGAAGCGGAAACCCTCGATGGATTCGGTGACCGCCTTGATCAGCTTGTGGGTCGCCCGGCGCAGTTCGCCGTCCGGCTCGGCCGCGGGGACGTCCTTCGGCTGGGTTTCGAACTCGTTCCACACGCGCTGGACAAAGCGCCCGGCGCCCTCGACGCCGCCGGTGGTCCACTGAACGTCGCGCTCGGGCGGCGAGTCGCTCATGACGAACAGCCGCGCGGCGTCGACGCCGTAGGTCTCGAAGATCTCCTCGGGCGCGACGACGTTCTTCCTGGACTTCGACATCTTCTCGATGTCGCCGATGTGCAGCGCCTCGCCCGTCTGGCGGTGTTTGGCGGCCCGTTTGCGGCCCTCGCCGGAGAGCTCGACGTAGGAGGGCTCGACCCAGGCGCCGTCGGCGGCGCGATAGGTCTCGTGCGTGACCATCCCCTGGGTGAACAGGCCCGCGAACGGCTCGGCCACCGACAGCATCCCCTCGTCCTTCAGGGCGCGGGTGATGAAGCGGGCGTAGAGCAGGTGCAGGACCGCATGCTCGACCCCGCCGATATACTGGTCGACCGGCAGCCAGTAGTCGGCCGCGGCCTTGTCGATGGGCTCGGCCGCCTCGGGATCGGTGAAGCGGGCGAAGTACCAGCTGCTGTCGACGAAGGTGTCGAGCGTATCGGTCTCGCGCTCCGCCTTCCCGCCGCACGACGGACAGGTCGTGTGCCGCCAGGTCGAGTGGCGCAGCAGCGGGTTGCCCGGCTTGTCGAAGCTGACGTCATCGGGCAGCACCACCGGCAGCTGGTCGTCCGGGACCGGAACCGCGCCGCACGTCTCGCAGTGGATCACCGGGATCGGGCAGCCCCAGTAGCGCTGGCGCGACACGCCCCAGTCGCGCAGGCGATAGACGGTCGCCCCTTCGCCCTGGCCCTGCGCCTCCACGCGGGCGATGGCGGCGGCCTTGGCGTCCTCGACCCCCATGCCGTCCATGAAGTCCGAGTTGAAGATGGTCCCGGGGCCCACATAGGCCTCGCCGGCGACTTCGAAGCTCGCCGGATCGGCGTTCGGCGGCAGCACCACTGGGCGCACCGGCAGGGCGTATTTGCGGGCGAAGTCGAGGTCGCGCTGGTCGTGGGCCGGGCAGCCGAAGATGGCGCCCGTGCCGTAGTCCATGAGGATGAAGTTGGCGATCCACACCGGCAGCTTCCAGTTCGGATCGAAGGGGTGGATCACCTCGATGCCGGTGTTAAAGCCCAGCTTCTCGGCCGCCTCGATGTCCGCTTCGCTGGTCCCGCCCTTGCGGCACTCGGCGATCAAGGCGGCGATCTTCGGGTCCTTGGCCGCCAGCGCCTCGGCCAGCGGGTGGTCGGGCGCGATGCCAACAAACGAGGCTCCGAACAACGTGTCCGGCCGCGTGGTGTAGACTTCGACCACCGGATCGATGAAGTCGGCGTTGTCCTCGGCCGCGTTGGCCGGGTCTTCCGCGCCCTTGTCCCACAGCGCTTCCAGCGCCGCGCGATAGGCGCCGTGGTGTTCCTCGGCGACCTGGAAGGCAAAGCGCAGGCCGCGCGACTTGCCGATCCAGTTCTCCTGCATCAGCCGGACCTTGTCGGGCCAGCGGTCCAGGCTCTCCAGGCCTTCCAGCAGGTCGTCGGCATAGTCGGTGATGCGCAGGAACCACTGGGTCAGCTTGCGCTTCTCGACCACCGCGCCCGAGCGCCAGCCGCGGCCATCGATGACCTGTTCATTGGCCAGCACGGTCATGTCGACCGGGTCCCAATTGACCGTCGCCTCCTTGCGATAGACGAGGCCCCGCTCCAGCAGCTTGAGGAACCAGCGCTGCTGCTGGCCATAGTAGGCGACATCGCAGGTGGCGAGCTCGCGCGACCAGTCGATGGACAGGCCCAACAGCTTCAGTTGCTCGCGCATGGCGGCGATGTTGTCGTAGGTCCAGCCCGCCGGGTGGACGCCGCGCTCCATGGCCGCGTTCTCGGCCGGCATGCCGAAGGCGTCCCAGCCCATGGGATGCAGCACATTGAAGCCGCGCGCGCGCTTGAACCGCGCCACCACGTCGCCCATCGCGTAGTTACGAACGTGGCCCATGTGGATGCGCCCCGACGGATAGGGGAACATCTCCAGCACGTAGTACTTGGGCTTGTCCGAAGCGTTGGGCGCGCGGAATACGTCCGCCCGCGCCCAGGCGTCACGCCACTTGGGCTCTACGTCTTTTGGATTGTAGCGGGCCATCGAAGAGCCCCGGGGGGCTAGTTGTTGATGTTGGCCAGGCGCAGCTGGCGGGCGCGCGTGAGGATGGAGTTCTCAAGGTCGGTGACCGTCTGCGGCGAAACCTCCGCCGGGGTCCAGACGCCGCCCACCGCGATCTCCTTGTTGAGGCTGACCTTCAGCCCGTCCGCCCTAAGTCGGGTGTCGACGATGTAGACCGTCGCCTTGAAGCGCTCGGTCGGCAGCTGCGGGTCGGCGTACCAGTCGGTGATGATCACCCCGCCGTAGGGGTCGGCCGAGGCCAGCGGCATGAAGGCCAGGGTGTCGAGCGAGGCGCGCCACAGGTAGCCGTTGACGCCGATGGTCGCCTGGCTTTCCGGCGGCGCGCTCTTGAACAGGCCGGTGCCGAACAGGCCGCGGCTCTCTTCGGCCCGCACGGTCTCGGGGCCCTTCCGGAAGTGGCCGCACGCCGCAAGGCTCAGCGCCGCCAGTCCGATCGTGACGCCTCGCATCATCGGCCCACGCACAAACGCCATTGTCATCTGCTCCAAATCTTCGCGCCGGCGCTTCCGCCGAGTACGCCCCCTAAGGCCCTCGCGGGTCTACAACATGGCGAAGCCGCATCCAAACGGGAATCGCGTGGCCTTATCGCCACAGGCTTGGCAGGAATCGCGTCGAAATGAAGCCAAGCCATGCGGACCGCGTTGACCCGGGCGCGGAGGAGTCTTTAATCGACAATCCAACGTGAGGGCTCCGGTGAGGGATCGGGGCGCTCTGGTGGGGCAACCGGGGGGCAGAGGGTGGCGATGGCGCGAATGCGCATCTTGGCTGTGGCGGGGACGCTGATCGCTTGCGCGGTCGGAACCCAGGCGCATGCCGAGACCGCTAAGTCGCGAACCGCCGCCGCGCAGGCCGCCGCCGAGGCGTTCACCGTGAGGGGCGACTTCAACGCCCAGGCGGCGGCCGCGCAACCCAACAAGATTCTCCAGTGGGACACCAAGAAGGGCCGCTGGGGCCTGAAGCTGGACCTCGGCAGCAAGGCCGACCAGTGGAAGGACGTCGAAGCCGGCGCCTTCTTCCGCATCACCCCCTCGCTTCGGGTGGGCGGCGCGCTGGGCCTGGAAAACACCAAGGACGCTCCGGTCACCAAGCGCGACCAGGAAGAAGCCGCCCCCAAGGTCCGCCTGGAAGGCGCCTTCAAGTTCTAGCGAACGCGTCCACCGCGGCGATGCCGTACACGCCCGTGGCCCTCAGGCTCCGGGCGTTTTTCATGTCTATTCCGCCGAGGGCGTAGACCGGAACGGGCGAGAGCCGGGCCAGCTGCGCCAGCTTGAGCGGGCCGAGCGGCTTGCCCGCCGAAGCGCTGCGGCTTTCGAACACCGGGGAAACGAGGACGGCGTCGGCGGCCCCGGCCGCACGGATCGCCCGTGCCGAATGGGCGGCGGCGGTGATGATCCAACGCCGGTGGCGGGCCCTGACCATCGGCAGGCGCGCGATCATCCGCTCGGGCAGGTGCAAGCCATCGACGCCCAGCGTCTCATCCGCCCCGCCGAGCAGGATAAGGCCGCGCCGCCGGGCGATCCTCGCCAGTCGCCGGGCCTGGTCCTTCGCGTCCGCCGCTCCGAAGGCGCGAAGGACGATCCCCGTCCCGCGCGGCAGACGCTCGGCGACGGCCTCGATGTCCGGCGTGCGGCGCGGGTCGGTGACGAAGAGCAGCTTCGGCAGGGGCTTTCGCGGGCGAACGCGCGGCTTTAAGCCGTTGGCCGTCGTCCACAGAAGGTCGAGCGCGCTCCGTGCCATCCGATCCCCTCTATCAGGAAATCGCCGCCGCGCGGCAGGCGGTGCTAGGCAAGATCGCCGCCGCGGCCGGCGGGCGCGAGGTCACGCTGGTCGCCGTCTCCAAGCAGCAGCCGGACGAGCGGATCGAGGCCATGCTCGCCACCGGTCAGCGCGTCTTCGGCGAAAACCGCGTGCAGGAGGCGCAGGCGCGTTGGGAGTCGCGGCGCCAGGGCGTGGAGCTTCGCCTGATCGGGCCGCTGCAGACCAACAAGGCCCGCGAGGCTGTCGAGCTGTTCGACGTCATCGAGACGCTCGACCGCGAGAAGCTGGCCCGCGTCCTCGCGGGCGAAATCCAGCGCGCGGACAAGGCCCCGCGCCTCTACGTCCAGGTCAACACCGGCGAGGAGCCGCAGAAGGCGGGGATCGCGCCCCGCGACGCCGACGCCTTCATCACGGCGTGCCGCGACACCTATGGCCTCAAGCTCGAAGGCCTGATGTGCATCCCGCCAGAGGCTGAACCGGCCGGTCCCCACTTCGCCCTGCTGGCCGACATCGCCGCGCGTAACGGCCTCTCGAAGCTGTCGATGGGCATGAGCGCCGATTACGAGACCGCCGTGCGGTTCGGCGCCACCAGCGTGCGCGTCGGTTCGGCCCTGTTCGGCGCCCGGCTCAGCGCACCTCGATAGCATCACCGGGCCGCACCACCGCCAGCAGCTCCAGCAGGTCGGCTTTCGCCATCGCCACGCAGCCTTCCGTCGGCGGATAACCCGGCTTTGCGCAATGCAGAAAGATGGCCGAGCCCATCCCCGCCACGGGCGGATCGTCGTTGTGCGCGAGGATCACCACCACATCGTACAGCTCATCGCCCCGCCACATCGTCTCGCAGCTCGCGGGGTAGGGCAGGGTCACGGGGCGGTTGTAGGCGCCGTCTTTGGGGTCATCGCACCAGCCGTCATCGGGCTTTATCGCCGCCACGGGCAGCGCGGTCTTCGGCGCCTCGCCGCGATCGGGCCGGTAGAGCACCCGCACCATCGGCCAGGCGCCGAGCGGGCTCGCCCCATCGCCCTCGCGCTTGTCGCCGGCCGCGATGACACCGCTTCGGCCTAGGGCGCAGCGGACTTTCCGCCCGCCCCGCATCTCGAACCAGCCGTCTCTTGTGGCGACGAAATTCACGCGCATGCGTCCTTGGGTTGGCTCAGGCGTTCAATCCGTTGCATCTTGAGGGCCCATGGCGCAACGCAAGACCATCCTCATCGTCGACGACGATCCCGAACTGCGCGGCGCCCTCGCCGAGCAGCTGCAGCTTCACGAGGAATTCTCCGCCGTTGAGGCCGAGAACGCCGCCGAGGGCGTGCGCATGGCGCGCGACGCCCGGCCCGACCTTGTCCTCCTCGACGTCGACCTGCCCGACATGGACGGGCGCGAGGCCTGCAAGATGATGCGCAAGAACGGCGTCACCTCGCCGATCATCATGGTCACCGCCGCCGACACCGACAGCGACACCATCCTGGGCCTCGACTCCGGGGCCAACGACTACGTCACCAAGCCCTTTCGTTTCGGCGTCCTGCTGGCCCGCATCCGCGCCCACCTGCGCAGCCACGAAGCCTCCGAAGACGCCTCCTTCCGCATCGGCCCCTACGAGTTCCGCCCCTCGGCCAAGCTGCTGCTCGACGAGCGGGGCCGCAAGGTCCGCCTGACCGAGAAGGAAACCAACATCCTCAAATACCTCTACCGCGCAGGCCAAAAGCCGGTGTCGCGCGAGGAACTGCTGACCGAGGTCTGGGGCTATAACGCCGGCGTCACCACCCACACGCTGGAAACCCACGTCTATCGCCTGCGCCAGAAGATCGAGCCCGACCCCGCCAACGCCTCCATCCTCATCACCGAGGCGGGCGGCTACCGGCTGCAGCCCTAGAGGACGAAGTCGGCGCTGACGGGCGCGTGGTCGGAGGGCTTTTCCCATTCGCGGCAGGTGTCGTGGACGCGGGCGGCCGCCGAGCCGAGGCGGAAGGCGGCTTCGCGCAGGCCGGGAGTGATGAGGATGTGATCGAGCCGCAGGCCCCGGTTCGAGGCGCGGAAGTCCATGGCGCGGTAGCTCCACCAGCTGAATAGCTTCTGCGGCTCGGGGATCGTCTCGCGCGGCAGGTCGATGAGGTTCAGCGAGGCTTTCAACGCTTCGAACGCCTCCACCTCGGCCGGGGTGTGCGAGACGACCTTGGACATGTAGCGGTGGTTCCACACATCGTTCTCGCCGGGCGCGACGTTGAGGTCGCCGGTGACGACGATGGGGTCCTTCGGATCGCGCCGCGCCAGCTCGGCGGTCAGCTTTTCGTAGAAGTCGAGCTTGTGGTCGAACTTGGGGTTGGCCGCGCGGTCGGGCGTGTCGCCGCCGGCCGGGATGTAGAAGTTGTGGACCTCGACGCCGGCGACCTTCGCGCCGATGCATCTCGCGTGGCCCTCGCGGCAGACGTCGAGCGGCGCGGCGTCCTCCAGCGGCAGGCGGCTGACGATGGCGACGCCATGCCAGCCCTTCTGGCCGGCGATGCGCATATGCCGAAAGCCCAGGTCCTCGAACGCCTGACGCGGGAACTCGCCCTCGCGGCACTTGATCTCCTGCAAGGCGATCACGTCCGGCGCGGCTTCGTCCACGAAGCGGGCGATGTGGTGGGTCCTCGGGCGAACCGAGTTGATGTTCCAGGTGGCGAGGCGAAGGCGCATGCCACGTCATCTAGTGAAAAGAAGGCCCCGGCGCGAGGGGACGCACCGGGGCCTTTGTAGTCATGTCTCACGCCGATACCGGGAGGGGATAGGATCCGGCACGGGAACCAAGCGCGCCGTTCGAGCGCCCTCGGCCTGTGAGTGGCACAATTGCCACGCTAGAGCCAAAAGTCAAGCCTGCTTCAGCTTCGCGCTTGCGTGTGACGAAATCGTCACATGGGCCGGGAGCCACGAACCTTCGGGCGGGGGTCCTTCAGGACGAACAGCGAGGCCGGGTTCTTGGCTTCGTGCAGGTTGGTCAGCCGCACGCGCGTCGTGCCGCCCTGGGCGTCGATCACCGTCCAGCTGACCAGCCGCGTGGGGGCGTCGGCGAAGACGATGTTGATCTGGCCGCGCGATTTGCGGCCGGCGTCGCGCGCGGTGATGGTGAATCCGTCGGCGAGGCGCGTGACCTTGGTGACCTCGACGCCCCGATCCAGCCGCACCTCCTTGGCCAGCAGGATCGCCAGCGGGGTGGAGGACAGGGGGTACTGGTTGAAGGTCTTCAGGCGCTTGTCGGCGACGGAGACGCGGGCGCCGTCCGACACCACCGTCAGGCCCGAGGGGGCGTCATAGGCGAACCGCGCCTTGCCCGGGCGTTGCAGGTAGATGTCGCCTTGCGTCGTGCGGCCGCGTGCGTCGGTCTGGACGAAGCGCCCCTTCACCGACTTCATCGACTGCAGATAACCGACGGCCTTGTCGACCAGGGCCTGGTCCGAGGCCGACAGCGCGGCCATCGCCGGCAGCGGCGCCGCGATGGCGGCGGCCATGCCCATGACCAGGGCGGCTCTGCGGGTGGTCGTCATATCCATAGAAGGACTCCTTCTGATCGCCCTCACTATGGCGTGGCTCATCGGCGCGCAAATGACCGCGGCTGGGCGGCAATGGGGCGCCAGAATGACTGGCCGTTCACCTAAGGGCGCTTAGACCGGCGGGGGTCCGGCGAGAATCTCGCGCTTGCCGGCATGGTTGGCGGGCCCAACAACGCCCTCCTTCTCCATGCGTTCCATCAGCGAGGCGGCGCGGTTGTAGCCGATCTGCAAGCGCCGCTGGATGTAGGAGGTGGAGGCCTTGCCGTCGCGCGTGACCACAGCGACGGCCTGGTCGTAGAGGTCGTTGCCCCCGCCTTCGCCTCCGCCGCCGTAGTCGAAATCGCCCTCCTCGTCCTCTTCGGGCGAGGCGGTGACTTCCTCCAGGTACTGCGGCGCGGCCTGCTCGCGCAGGAACTTGGCGACCCGTTCGACCTCGTTGTCCGACACGAAGGGGCCGTGCAGGCGCGTGATGCGCCCGCCGCCGGCCATGTAAAGCATGTCGCCCTGGCCCAGCAACTGCTCGCCGCCCTGTTCGCCAAGGATGGTGCGGCTGTCGATCTTGCTGGTGACCTGGAAGGAGATGCGGGTCGGGAAGTTGGCCTTGATGGTGCCGGTGATGACATCGACCGAGGGGCGTTGCGTGGCCATGATCAGGTGGATGCCCGCCGCGCGCGCCATCTGCGCAAGCCGCTGAACCGCGCCCTCGATGTCCTTGCCCGCCACCATCATCAGGTCGGCCACCTCGTCGATGACGACGACGAGGTAGGGCATGGGGTCGGGCCGGATCTTCTCGCTCTCGTAAACCGGGCGGCCGGCTTCATCGAACCCCGTTTGAACTGTTCGCTCAAAATGCTCGCCCCTGGCGGCGGCTTCGGCGACGCGCTCGTTGAAGCCGGCGATGTTGCGCACGCCGATCTTGGACATCCGGCGATAGCGGTCCTCCATCTCGCGGACCGTCCACTTCAGCGCGACGATCGCCTTCTTCGGGTCGGTGACGACCGGCGCCAGCAGGTGGGGGATGCCGCCATAGACGCTGAGCTCCAGCATCTTGGGGTCGATCATGATGAAGCGGCACTTGTCCGGCGGCAGGCGATAGAGGATCGACAGGATCATCGCGTTGACGCCCACCGATTTGCCCGAGCCGGTGGTGCCGGCGATCAGCAGGTGGGGCATCTTCGACAGGTCGGCGATGTAGGGCTCGCCGCCGATGGTTTCGCCGAGCGCCATGGGCAGCACCTGGCTCGACTTCTCATAGTCGCCGCTGGCCAGCAGGTCGCGCAGGTAAACCGTCTCGCGGCGGGCGTTGGGCAGTTCGATGCCGATGGCGTTGCGGCCGCTGACGACAGCGACGCGGCAGGCCGAGACGCTCATCGAGCGCGCGATGTCGTCGGAGAGGGCGACGACGCGGGCGTGTTTCACCCCTGGCGCAGGCACCAGTTCGTAGAGGGTGACGACCGGGCCGGGACGGATCTGGTCGATCTGGCCGCGCACGCCGAACTCGGCCAGCACGCTTTCCAGCAGCCGCGCGTTCTGGCGCAGCGCCCCTTCGTCGAAGGCTTCGGAGCGGGGCTTGGGCTTGGCCAGCATCGCCAGTTCCGGAAGCTTGAAGCCGCCCGGCTGGACGAAATCGAAGGTCTTCTGTTTCTCGCGGCTCTCGCGGGGCGATTCCTTGGTCAGCGGCTTGGGCGCGCGGATTTCCAGCGACGGGCCGTCGTCCGCGTCCTCGTCATCCGCGTCCGAGGGCGTGAACGCCACCTTGGGCGCACGGGTCTTGCGCGCCGGTACGGGCGAGGGCGCCGGTTTGGCCGTGATCGACAGCCACCAGTCCTTGACCGCCTGTCGCGACAGCCCGACCGCGAAGGCCATGCAGAACGCCGCGATCGCGCCCAACAGGCTGGCGGCGATGACGGCCGCGAGGGGCGTGGTGGTCAGGGCGATCAGGCCGGTCAGTCCCCGCAGCAGTCCGTCGCCCCAGAAACCGCCCAGCCCGCCCGCCAGAGGCCAGGCGGCCGGCGGCGCGGGGGCGGCGAGCGCGCCGGCCAGCGCCACGATCCCGATCAGCGCCGCCAGCGCACGCCGCCGGACTCGCCAGCGCGAGGCGTTGGGGTCGGCGTCGGCTACCCGATTGACGCCGAACAGCACCATCAACAGCGCCGCGGCCCAGGCGGCCAGCCCCAGCGACTGCACGAACAGGTCGGCGAGGACCGCGCCAGCGCCGCCCAGCGCATTGGTCGGCTCGCGGGCGGAAACGGCGTTCCAGCTGGGGTCGGCGGCGTTGTAGGTCGCGAAGGCCAGCACCAGCCCTGCACCCGCCAGCGCCAGGATCAGCCCGCGCAGGCGCGCCGTGAACGGCCGCGTCCAGCCATACCGGATCAGCTCCCGGACCATCTCGGGCCCCGAACGCGGCGCCGCCCTTGCCATCACCCACCTCGAATCGGCCTGAACGAACATCCCGCCATAAGAGGGTTAAGGGGCCATTTACTTTGTGCGGCGGCTGGACTTCGCGGCCCACGGCGCGACATATCCCGCTCATGGCTTCGACCCACGATGCGGACGTGATCATCGCCGGCGCCGGCATGGCGGGCGCGACGGCCGCGCTGGCGCTGGCGAGCGGGGGCCTCAAGCCCCTGTTGATCGACCCGCTGCCGTTCGATGCGATGGTGGCGCCGACGTTCGACGGCCGCGCCTCGGCCATCGCCTTTTCCTCGTTCCGCCAATGGCGCGCGCTCGGCGTCGCCCCGATGCTGGAGCCCCACGCACAGCGGATTGAGCAGATCCTGGTCACCGACGGCAAGTCGCCGGGCGCTTCGGCCAACGCCGCCGCGCCCTTCTTCCTGCGCTTCGACGCCGCCGAGATCGCCGACCGCTGCGAGGGTGAGCCGCTCGGCTACCTCGTCGAAAACCGCCACACCCGCGCCGCGCTGGCGCGGGCGGTGAAGGACGCCGGCATCGAGGTCCTCGCCCCCGCCCGCGTCGAACGGGTCGAGGCCCTGCCCGGGTATGTCCAGGTCATACTGGCGGACGGCCGCCAGCTGACGGCCCCGCTCATCGTCGGCGCCGAGGGGCGCGGCTCGGTGGTGCGCAAGGAGGCCGGCATCGGCGTCGTCGGCTGGGACTACCCGCAGACGGGCGTGGTCTGCACCGTGCGCATGGAGCGCCCGCACGAGGGCGTCGCCCACGAGTATTTCCTGCCCGGCGGCCCCTTCGCCATCCTGCCGCTGACGGAGAACCGCGCCTCCCTGGTGTGGACCGAAAAGCGCGGCCGGGGCGAAGCGCTGAAGTCCACCCGGCCCGAGGTCTTCCACGCCCACCTGATGCGCCGCTTCGGCGACTTCCTGGGAGAAGTGGCCGTTGAGGGCCCGGTCTTCACCTACCCGCTGTCGCTGGCGCTGGCCGAGCGCATGGCCGCCCCCCGCATGGCCCTGCTGGGCGACGCCGCCCACGGGGTGCACCCGATCGCAGGGCAGGGTCTGAACCTTGGCCTCAAGGACGCCGCCGCGCTCGCCGAAGTGCTGGTGGAGGCCTCGCGCCTTGGCGAGGACATCGGCTCGCTGGCCGTGCTGGAGCGCTACGCCGCCTGGCGCCGCTTCGACAATGTGATGCTCAGCGCCGGCTTCGACGCTTTCGTCTGGCTGTTCTCCAACGACAATCCCCTGATCCGCACCCTCCGCGGCGCGGGCCTCGCCCTCGTCAACCAGATCCCCCCCGCCCGCCGCTACTTCATGCAGGAAGCCGGCGGCGCCACGGGCGACCTGCCGAGGCTGCTGAGGGGCGAGGCGCTTTAGGTTGCCTCTAGGTCCTCGGCTTCCGAGGCCTCTTGGAGCGTGACAGGCCCGCCGTCGGGCAGAGCCCGAATAGGATCGGTAAACGCCCTTCGAAATCGTGCGAGCTTGTCGTGCGCCCACACATGCTGCCGCGCCCAGTCTGCACTGTCCGCCGGGTCAGCCTGGAGGGGCTGCACAAATACGCGCGACCCTTTGCGCCCAGGTAGCTCCTCCCAGTGGAGCGGCTCGCCGAAGTTCGCTTCAAGGGCGTCGCGAAGTGCATAAAGCCGAGCGAAGTCAGCCTTAGCTGACGATCGAGACATGTAGATCTCGGCGCCGATCCGCTTGTGCTGCACGAGCGCCGTGATGTTGATGGAAAACCCTGACTTTCCAACGCCAAAGCTCTTCCAGTGATCATGGTTGGGCTTGGGTGCACGGAAGGGCGGTGTCGCTGAACCGAGGAAGTCCGCGAACGAGGTCCAGTAGGCCAGTAGCAACTTCTGGCGATCCGTAACCGCGCTCTCGCTCACCTGGCGAGCCACCGAGCGCACGCCGCGACTCCAGTCGTTCGGCTTTGCAACGACGCTGAACATGGGTGCGGGGTCAGATGCCCCAATGCGCACCACCGACAGCTCGAGGCCGAAGAAGTTGAAGCGCTCGTTCGTGTTCTCGTTCAGCCAGTCGATCGCCGCCCGGTGCTCTTCCAAGAACCGGCTGGCGATCCACACTACTGTGGCGTCCTCCTCCAAGCCGGCAAGGTAGGTCAACACCTGACCAAGGTGTCTGTGGTCGGTCTGTTCGAGCTGATTTTCGATCAGCACCAGCTCGCCGGCCTCATCTCGAGCGACGATATCCGCTGAGAACCGGCCAACTTCACGTTCCGTCGCTTCCACTTGGAGAACGCCAAGCCGCAGCGTTTCGCCAAGAATCGCGATGTTGTCCTCGCCGGCCAGCCAGGGGGTAAAATCGATGGCTTCGTGCTGCCACACCGATCGCAAGTCGACCGGAGCTAAGCGGCCCAACTTGATCTGAGGGCGTGCTGTCGAGCCCGTGAAGACGTCGTCAGCCACGCTTCTACTCCCCCTCGCCCAGCTCGCGCGCCTCTTCCGGCAGCATGACGGGGACGCCGTCGCGGATGGGGTAGGCCAGGCGCGCCGAACGGCTGATGAGCTCGGCCTTTTCGCGGTCATACTCGAGCGGGGCGTGGGTGACGGGGCAGACCAGCACTTCGAGGAGGCGCGGGTCGATCTCGGCGGTCAGGGCGTCGGTCATGCTCGCCTCTTACTGCACCGGCGGTGGTTCGTCATCGGGATCGGCTGTTCCGGCGGCGTCGATCTCCAGCAGGGCGATGAGGGCGTCGCGTCGGTCGGCCAGGGAATAGGCCTCCAGCAGCGCCTGTTTTTCGGCCGGGTCGAAGGGCAGGCCGCTCGCCAGACTGTTGATCAAGGCGTCCGGCGGCGCCTGCCGGGCGCTCTCCCAGTCGATTTCCAGCCCGCGCCCGTCGAGGTAGGCCTTGAGCGCGTCGAAGAACATGGTCCGGTCCAGCAGCCCCTCGGCCGGCGGCGCGGTCAGGTCGGCCTCGTAGCACTCGAAGTCCGGCGTCACCTGCCGGTAGGGCGCCGACAGCTCCAGCTCCTGCACCGGTTTGAACCGGCACACGCCCGTCAGGGTGATCAGGTAGCGGCCGTCGTCGGTCTCGGCGAAGGCCGTGATCCGCCCCGCGCACCCCACCGGCGCCAACCTTGGCTTCTCGCGATCGCCGCCGGGCCGCGTCTGGATCATGCCGATGATCCGCTCGCCGGCCATGGCGTCGTCGATCATGTTGAGATAGCGCGGCTCGAAGATGTTGAGCGGCAACCGGCCGCCGGGGAGCAGCAGCGCCCCGTCCAGCGGAAACACCGGGATCACCCTGGGGAGGTCGTCCGCCTTGGCGTAGCCGGCCATCCGCCGCTCCTATGAGAACAGGATCGAGGACAGGCGCCGCCGGCCCTGTTTGGTGACTTCGGAGGTCGGACCGGCCGCCTCGAAGATGGTCAGCAGCTGCGCGCGCGCAGCGCCCTCGTTCCACTCGCGATCCCGCTCGATAATGCGCAGCAGGTGGTCCACGGCCTCGTCCATGCGGCCTTGGCCAGCCAGCGCCCTGGCGAGTTCGAGCCGCGCCTCGTGGTCGTCGGGGTCCTTGGCCAGCCGCCGGTCGAACTCGGCGGTCTCGGACGAGGCGCCCTCGGCCAGCGCCAGCGCCGCGCGGGCGGCGTCGAGGTCGGGGTCTTTGGCGTCGGCCTGGGCCATGGCGACGATCTCGCGCGCCCGCTCCATATCGCCGCCGGACGCATAGCAGCGGGCAAGGCCGCCGAGCGCCTTCACGTTCGTGGGGTCGAGACCCAGCGCCTGGGCATAGGCCTGCGCCGCCCCGCCGATGTCGCCCAGGTCCATGGACTCCTTGCCCATGGAGAGGAACTGGTCGATGTCCGAGGCGGGCGGCGGCCCGACCAGCTTCTCGACGAACTGTTTCACCTGGCTCTCGGGCAAGGCGCCCATGAAGCCGTCCACCGGCTGGCCGTCGACGAAGGCATAGACGGTGGGGATCGACTGCACCCGCAGCTGGCCCGCGAAGGCCGGGTTCTTGTCGACATCGACCTTCACCAGCTTCACCGCGCCGCCCATGGCGTTGACGGCCTTTTCGAGCGCCGGCGTCAGCTGACGGCAGGGTCCGCACCAGGTCGCCCAGAAATCGACGATGACCGGCTGGGTCTTCGAGGCCTCCACGACGTCGGCCATGAAGGTCGCGTCCGAGCCTTCCTTGATGTGCTCGCCGCCGCCGGCCGCCTGGCCTTGGGTCTCTCCGATCAGGGTCATACGCCGTCCCGCTAAATGCCTGCCTTCAACGCCAGAGCCCCAAGATGGTCGCAAGCTCAGCTGTGTTCAACGACCCGCATGGCTTCAAAATCCACCACCAGCGGCTCCACCCCGACCGCCTCCAGGAACTTGCCAAAGCCCGCCCGCGGCACGCCGGTGGTGGCGGTGTTGGTCAGCGGGTGGAAGTTGACCACCTCCGCCTCATGCAGCGTGCGGTCCAGCACGAACCGGACCCGCCGCTCCACGTCGTTGATCAGCGCGAACGCCGTCACCGACCCCGGCGTCACACCCAGCACCTCTTCCATCAGCTCGGCGCTGCCGAACGACAGCCGCCCCGAACCGATGACGTGGTGCAGCGTCTTCAGGTCGATCCGCGCATGCCCCTCGGCCGAGATCAGCCACAGCCGGCCCTTCGCGTCCTTGAGGAACAGGTTCTTGGTGTGGGCGCCCGGCAGGGCCTTCTTGATGTCCTCGCCTTCCTCGACGCGGAAGATCGCCGGGTGCTCGACGTTGACGTAGTCGATCCCCTGGGCGTCGAAGAAGGCGAGAAGGTCGGCGGGCGTCTTCATCGGCCGCTCATAGCGCGCCCTTCACGCGGGCGGAACCGGGCGCTAGAGGTCTGGCCGGTTTCGACTTGCAAGGTGCGCCATGCCCGAACTGGAGTGCTATCCCACCAGCGGCCGTCCGCCGGAAATCGTCCCCGGCCGGCCCCAGCGCGCCTGGATGGACGCCTTCGCCGAGCGCCACCCCTACCGTTGCCTGCCGCTGTCGATGGCCAACACCACCGGCTGGGAGGTCCTGTGCCCCGTCGGCCTGACCGCCGAGTGGAACGGCGGCATCCAGCAGCACGACATCACGCTGCGCCCCGACCACCCCTACCCGGAGTTCGAGGACTTCGCGAAGTCGCACTTCACGCGCGGCATCCTGACCTTCCACACCGGCTATCTGTTCAAGACCCCGCCCGGCTGGTCGATGTGGGTGATGGGCCCGCCCAACCATGTGAAGGACGGCATTCAGCCGCTGGCCGGGCTGGTGGAGACCGACTGGCTGCCGTTTCCGTTCACCATGAACTGGCAGTTCACCCGTCCCGGCCGCGTCCACTTCGCCAAGGGCGAGCCGTTCTGCTTCCTGACCCTGGTGGAGGACAAGAAGCTGGCCGAGTTCCAGCCGGTGATCCGCCGGATGGCCAACAACCCCGACCTGAAGAAGCAGTACGAGGCCTGGCACGACCGCAGGACCGACTTCAACACCCGCCTGATGAAGCACGATCCCGAGGCGATGCGCGAAGCCTGGCAGCGGTTCTATTTCAAGGGCGAGCTGCCCGACGACACCGGCCCCGCCCCCAAAACCCACGTCAACAAGCGCCGCCTCAAAACCCCGCGATTTGGCGGCTGATCGGGGGCCTATCGGCCCGCTTGCAAAGGCTCTGGCCCTCTGCCATAAGCCGCCTCTCGAAAATTGGGGCGTCCGGCCAGTTACCCTTCGGACGCTTCGGAGCGCGGGCGTAGCTCAGGGGTAGAGCACAACCTTGCCAAGGTTGGGGTCGTGAGTTCGAATCTCATCGCCCGCTCCATTCTTCTCTAATCACTCAACTTTTTCGCTATTTCGGCGGAATGGGAAACGGTTTGTTTGCCATCCCCCGTTAACGGTGAACGCTTCGAGCTCGCCGTCGCGGGGGAAGTGTGTCCGCTATTTTGGTCCATCTGGCGCACCACCATGATTTTCGGCTGGTGGTGTTGGCCGCGATCGTCTGCTTTTGCGGGACGGTCACGGCGTTTCGGCTCTACTCGCGTCTGCGCGGCGCGAGGGGGATCGAACGCGCCGCCTGGGCGCTGCTGACCGGGCTGGTCGCCGGCACCGGCGTTTGGGCCACCCACATCCTGGCCATGCTCGCCTACGATCCGGGCGTGCCGGTCGGCTATTGGCCGGGCAGCACCATCGGCTCGCTGCTGGTGGCGGTGCTGCTTACCTCGGCCGGCTTCAGCATCGCCAGCGGCGAGCGGACCAGCTCCAGCCAGGTGGCCGGCGGGGTGGTGGTCGGGTTCGGCGTGGCGGCCATGCACTACCTCGGCATGCGCGGCATGGTCGTCCAGGGTCATGTGGACTGGGCGCCGTCGGCCATCGGCCTGTCGGTGGCGGCGGGCGTGCTGCTGACGGTGGCCTCCCTCTTCATCGCTGGGTTCAGCCGCAAGGTCAGCGAGCAGCTGAGCGGCGGGGCCATGTTGAGCCTGGCCGTCATCGGGCTGCACTTCATCGGCATGGCGGCCATGACCATCATCCCCGACGCCGCCGCCCCTACCCCGCCCAGCCTGATCACCCCGACGCTGCTGCTGATGACCGCCTCGCTGCTGGCGGCCCTGATCATCATGGGCGGCCTCGGCGCGGCCCTGATCGAGGCCTCGGCGACCTCTTCGGCCCTCAAGCGCATCCGCCGCCTCGCCGACGCGGCCTATGAAGGCATCGTCGTCATCCGCGCGGGCCAGATCATCGACTGCAACGCCGCCTTCTGCGAGCTGTCGGTGGCCCCGCTCCACTACCTGCGCGGCCGCACGCTGGCGGGCGATGTCCTGATGTTCCCCGGCGGGGCCGAGGCGCCGCAGACCGAGGAGCGGCTGGAAGGCCTGCTGCGGCCGCTCGACGGCTCGCTGGACATTCCGGTCGAGGTCTTCGCCCGGCTGATGGACGACGGCGCCAGGCGTGAGACCGAGGGCCTGACGGTGCTGGCCGTGCGCGACCTTCGTGAGCGCCGCGCCCATGAGGAGCAGATCCGCTACCTCGCCGACCACGACGGCCTCACGGGCCTTCCCAACCGCAACAACCTGCAGGGCCGCCTGGCCGCCGCCCTCGACCGGGTCGAGGCCGCGCGCGAGAGCCTGGCCATCCTGTGCATCGACATCGACCACTTCAAGGAAACCAACGACGCCCACGGCCACCACACGGGCGACGCCCTGCTCACCGCGATGGCGCGGCGGCTGAAGGCGGCCGTGCAAGGGCCCTCGTTCATTGGCCGGCTTGGCGGCGATGAGTTCATGGTGGTGCAGGTCGCCGGCGGCGATCAGCCGGGCGCCGCGGCCGAACTCGCCCAGCGCCTGCAGGAGGTGCTGCGCGAGCCCATCGAGGCCGGCGGCGTGGTGCTGGAGCCCAACGCCAGCATCGGCATCGCCCTGTTCCCGCACGACGGCCGCACGACCGAGTCGCTGATGGCCAACGCCGACATGGCCCTCTACCGCGCCAAGGAAGACGGCCGCGGCCACTACCGCTTCTTCAAGCGCGAGATGGACGAGACCATCCGCGAGCGCCGGGCGCTGCTGCGCGAGCTGCGCGAGGCCATCGATACCCCGGCGATCGGCCTGCATTACCAGCCGATCGCGGGCACGAAGGACGGCGAGGTCTGCGGCTTCGAGGCGCTGATGCGCTGGAGTCACCCCGAGCGCGGCTCGGTCTCGCCGGCCGACTTCATCCCGCTGGCCGAGGAGAGCGGCCTGATCGTCCAGCTCGGCGAGTGGGCCCTGCGCCAGGCCTGCGCCGAGGCGGCCGGCTGGGAGCGGCCGCTGACCGTGGCGGTCAACCTCTCGCCGCTGCAACTGCACCAGCCGAACCTGCCCTCGGCGGTCGCCCAGGTGCTGGCCGACACCGGCCTTGAGCCCTCGCGGCTCGAACTGGAAGTCACCGAAAGCGCCCTGCTTCAGGATTA
Source organism: Caulobacteraceae bacterium (assembly GCA_036376035.1). Taxonomy (GTDB): domain Bacteria; phylum Pseudomonadota; class Alphaproteobacteria; order Caulobacterales; family Caulobacteraceae; genus Caulobacter. The sequence continues at coordinate 111,337 of DASVBC010000017.1, forward strand.
CGAAGGCGCGCTCGGCGCCCTGTCGGCGCTCAAGGCGCTGGGCGTGGGCATCGCCATGGACGACTTCGGCACCGGCTATTCGTCGCTCTCGACCCTGCAATCCTTCCCCTTCGACAAGCTCAAGATCGACAAGAGCTTTGTCGAAAACACCGGCAGCGACCCGCGCGCCGAGGTGATCGTCCGCGCCATCATCGGCCTTGGGCGCAGCCTCGACATCCCGGTCGTGGCCGAGGGCGTGGAGACCGCCGGCCAGCTGGAGTTCCTGCGCGGCGAGGCCTGCTCGCAGGTACAGGGCTACGCCATCGGCCGCCCCGCGCCGCCCTCGGCGATCAGCGCCTGGACCCGCGCCGACGCCGCCCCCGTGGCCATCGCCGCCGCCCGCAAGCGCCGCGCCGTCACCGCCGCCTGAGCTTGGGAGCCGCGCGTCCTCCCGCGCATTGACGCTGTCGGAAGGCCGTGAACAGTGGCGCTTCCGACAAGGAGGCTCCATGGCCGACGACGCCGTCCGCACCGCAACTCGAAACGCCACCTTCGTCCTGGCGGCCGTGGCCCTGGGCGCGGCCCTGTTCTGGCTGCGTGATATCCTCACGCCCCTGGCGCTGGCGGTCTTCCTGGCGGTGATGATCGACGGGTTCGCCCGCATCCTGGCCGGGCACACGCCGTTTCCCGACCGCGCCGCCGTGCCGGTGGCGGTGGTGCTGTCCATCGCCCTGTTCGGCGGCTCGGCCTGGATGATCGCCGACCACGCGACCGACTTCGCCGCGCAGCTCGTTGACTATGGCCCCAAGCTGGACAGCCTGATCGTCCGCGCCGCCGGCGTTTTGGACATGGAGGCGCCGCCGACGCTGGAACAGCTCTACCGCTCGTTCGAGCCCTCGGAGCACCTCGGCTCGATCGCCCGCGAGCTGCAGAGCTTCGCCTCCGATGCCGCCTTCGTCCTCATCTACCTTGGCTTCATCCTGGCCTCGCGGCGCGGCTTTCGGCGCAAGGTCGTGGCCATGTTCCCCACGCGGGGCGAGCGCGACGAGGCGATGGTGGTCTTTGGCCAGATCCGCGACGGGGTGGAGCGCTACCTTTGGGTCCAGACGGTCACCGGGCTGATCATCGCCGTGGCCTCGTACCTGATCATGGTCGCGGTCGGCCTCGACAACGCGGTGTTCTGGGCCTTCCTGATCTTCCTGGCCTCCTACATTCCGGTGATCGGCGGCTTCATCGGCATCATGGCCCCGCCGGTCTTCGCGCTGGTGCAGTTCGAGACCTGGTGGCAGGCGGCGGTGCTGTTCGGGACCCTCAACGCCATCCAGTTCGTGGTCGGCAACGTGCTGCTGCCCCGCATGCAGGGCGACAGCCTCAACATCGATCCGGTCGTGCTGCTGCTGTCGCTGGCGTTCTGGGGCATGATCTGGGGAATCCCGGGCATGTTCCTGTCCACGCCGCTGACTGTGGCGGCCATGGTCGTCCTCGCCCAGTTCCCCGCGACCCGGAATCTGGCGATCCTGCTCAGCGCTGACGGCCACCCGGAAGGCGCCGGCGGCGAGCCCGCGACGGCAGAACCTGCCCCAAAACCGGCCAAGGTGAAGCTCGATGAGCAACGAAAACGCAAAAAGGGTCCTTGAACGGCCCTTTAAACTTGTCGCCATGGCAACTATCTAAAGGCCGTCCGGGGGAGCCTCCCCCTGCCGACCCGGACCCGAGGCGCCGCCTACCTCCCCCCAGGTCGGCGCCCCGCGTAAAAACGTCTCGCTGCATCCAAGCGGCAGGACAGGCGCCGCCGGAATCCCCCCTCCGGCGGCGCTTTTACGTTTTGACCAGTCGCAAAACTTTTCGCGCTCCAATGCGCTTTAGATTGATTGTTAGCCCGGACAAGCTAGTTTCACGGGTAACGATCTGCGGGAAATCCCATGAAAGGCGCAAGCCTTCACCCGGCCGGACCGGCCTGTGACTACAAGAGCCTGACCGACGCCTTCACGGCGGCGCTTGGCCTGAAAGCGCTTGGCGAGCCGCAAAAGCGCTTCCTGCGCCAGGTGCACGAGGACTGCGCCTCCGACGAGCTGCCCGGCGCGAGCGCGGAAGAGATCGGCGCGGCCATCGCGGAACTGTGGCGTTTCGGCCAGGACGCCGGCGGCGAGCCGCTGATCCGGGTGCGTCCGGCGCTCGGCGGCGATGCGCTGGAGATCGTCCAGGACGACCGCCCCTTCCTCGTCGATTCCATCATGGGCGAGGTGGCCGAGGCCGGATTCGCGGTGCGCGCCATGTTCCACCCGGTGGTGGAGATCGACGGCAAGCGCCGCTCCTTCGTCCAGATCCACCTCGATCCTCTGGGCGCCGACCGCGAGCAGGCCCTGATCGCTTCGCTGCATCTGGCGCTCACGGACGTGCGCATGGCGGTCGAGGACTTCGCCGCCATGCAGGCGCTGATGCACCGCACGATCGGCGAGCTGGCGCAGGCCAGGATTCCCGGCTCCGAGGAGGAGCGCGAGGAGTGCCTGGCCTTCCTGCGCTGGCTGGAGGGCGAGCGCTTCGTCTTCCTCGGCGCCCGCATCTACGACTATCCGCGCACCGCCGACGGCGGCTACGCGAACGAAGAGCCGCTCGATAAGCCCGAGGCCAGCCTCGGCGTCCTGCGCGACGAGGACCGCGCCGTTCTGCGCCGGGCCAACGAGCCGGCGATCCTGTCGCGCCAGCTGCGCCGCTACCTCGAAACCGACGCCCCGCTGATCGTCGCCAAGTCCAACCTGCGCTCGCGCGTCCACCGGCGCGGCTACATGGATTACGTCAGCGTCAAGCGCTACGGCCCCGACGGCCGCCCCTCCGGCGAGGTCCGCTTTGTGGGGCTGTTCACGGCCGAGGCCTATGAGGCCACCGTGCGCGACGTGCCGCTGATCCGGCGCAAGGTCGCCCGCGTCATGGCCGCCGCCCACGTCGTTCCCGGCGGCCACAACGAAAAGCGCCTGCGCAACATCCTCGAGACCTATCCGCGCGACGAGCTGTTCCAGACCGGCGAGGACGAGTTGCTGGCCATCTCGACCGGCATCCTCCACCTCTACGACCGCCCGCGCGTGCGGCTGTTCGCCCGGCGCGACCCGTTCGACCGCTTCGTCTCGGTGCTGCTGTTCGTGCCGCGCGACCGCTACGACACCGGCGTCCGCCTGCGGGCCGGAGCGATCCTGGCCGAGGCGTTCGGCGGGCGGGTGTCGGCCTACTACCCCCACTTCTCCGACGCCCCGCTGGCGCGCGTCCACTTCATCGTCGGGGTGACCCCCAACGCCCACAAGGAGCCCGACCTCGCCGAGGTCGAGGCGAAGATCGCCGAGTCCGCCCGCACCTGGGAAGACCGCTTCGAGGCCGCTATCCGCCGCGGCGGCGTGCCGGCCGAGCGCGTGCCGGAGACCATCGCCCGCTACGCCCGCGCCTTCTCGCCCGGCTACCGCGACCGCTACGACGCCGCCGAGGCGCTGATCGACCTGGCGTGCGTCGATGCGTTCGGCGAGGACGAACCGGTCAAGGTTCGCGCCTACCGCTTGCCGACCGACGACTGCGTCTATTTCCGCTTCAAGCTCTATCGCCGAGGCGCCGCCGCGCCGCTGGCCGACGTGCTGCCGATCCTCGAGCACATGGGCCTCAAGGCCATCATCGAGGAGGGCTTCCCGATCACACCCGACGGCGGCGAGCCGGTGTGGGTGCACGAGTTCCTGATCGAGGACCCGGAGGGCGCCGACCTCAACTTCGCCGAGGTCGCCGATCCGTTCGAGGACGCCTTTGTGGCCGTGTGGAGCGGCCGCACCGAAAGCGACGGCTTCAACCGCCTGGTGCTGGAACTCGGCATCTCCTGGCGCGAGGCGGCCCTGATCCGGGCGCTCGCCCGCTATCGCCAGCAGTCAGGGCTTGATCCCTCGCAGACGGTGCAGGAGGCGGCGCTGTCGGACCACCCCGACGTCGCCCAACTGATCCTCAAGCTCTTCGCCGCCAAGCTCGACCCGGCCACCGGCGACAGCCTGGAGACGCGCGGCGACAAGGCCCGGGCGATCATGGACGAGGTGGTCGAGGCGCTTCAGGCCGTGGCCAGCCTCGACGCCGATCGCGTCCTGCGGCGCCTGGCGCTGCTGGTCGCCGCGATCCAGCGGACCAACTTCTATCAGGACAAGCCCTACATCAGCTTCAAGATCGCCTCGCGCGAGCTGGACGATCTGCCTGCCCCCAGACCCTTCCGCGAGATCTTTGTCTGGGCGCCGCATGTGGAGGGCGTGCACCTGCGCTTTGGTCCCGTCGCGCGCGGCGGCCTGCGCTGGTCGGACCGGCGCGACGATTTCCGCACCGAGGTGCTGGGGCTGGTCAAGGCCCAGCAGGTCAAGAACGCGGTCATCGTGCCGGTCGGCTCCAAGGGCGGCTTCTATCCCAAATGCCTGCCGCGCGGCGGCGCGCCCGAGGCCGTCCGTGAAGAGGCGATCCGCGCCTACAAGACCTTCCTGTTTGGCCTGCTCGACCTGACCGACAACATCGACGCCTCGGGCGAGGTGGTTCACCCGGACGGCGTGGTCGTCCACGACGGCGACGATCCCTACCTCGTCGTCGCCGCCGACAAGGGCACCGCCAGCTTCTCCGACATCGCCAACGGCGTGGCCGAGTCCTACGGCTTCTGGCTCGGCGACGCCTTCGCCTCGGGCGGCTCGGCGGGCTACGACCACAAGGAGATGGGCATTACCGCCCGGGGCGCCTGGGAAGCGGTCAAGCGCCACTTCCGCGAGATGGGCAAGGACATCCAGACCGAGCCCTTCACCGTCGTCGGCGTCGGCGACATGAGCGGCGATGTGTTCGGCAACGGCATGCTGCTGAGCAAACAGATCCGCCTGATCGCCGCCTTCGACCACCGCCACATCTTCATCGACCCCGATCCCGATCCGGCCGTCTCGTTCGAGGAACGCCGGCGCCTGTTCGAGCTGCCGCGTTCATCGTGGGACGACTATGACCGCTCGAAGCTCTCGGCGGGCGGCGAGGTCTATTCCCGCCAGCTGAAGTCCATCACCCTCTCGCCCCAGGCCGCCGCGGCGCTGGACGTAAAGGCGGCGCCCATGACCCCGGCCGAGGTGATGACCGCCATCCTCAAGAGCCGGGCCGAACTCCTCTACCTCGGCGGCATCGGCACCTATGTGAAGGCGCGCGCCGAGAGCAACGCCGACGCCGGCGACAAGGCCAACGACGCCATCCGCGTCGACGGCGCCGACCTGCGCGTGAAGGTGGTCGGCGAGGGCGCCAACCTTGGCCTCACGCAGGCCGGGCGGATCGAGTTCGCGAGGGCCGGCGGGCGCATCAACACCGACGCCATCGACAACTCCGCCGGGGTCGACAGCTCCGACCACGAGGTCAACATCAAGATCCTGACCGGCATGGCCGAGCGCGCCGGCAAGCTGACCCGCCCGGCGCGCGACAAGCTGCTGGCCTCCATGACCGACGAAGTCGCCGCCCACGTGCTGGCCCACAACTACGACCAGACGCTGGCGCTCTCGCTGCTGGAGCGCGACGCCGCCTCCGACCTCGACGCCCACGCGCGGTTCATGACCGAACTGAGCGAGGAGGGCCGCCTCAGCCGCAAGGTCGAGGGCCTGCCCGACGCCGCCGCGATGCTGGAGCTGGCGCAGGCCGGGAAGGGGCTGACGCGGCCCGAGCTGGCGGTGCTGCTGGCCTACGGCAAGCTCGACCTCTTCGACGACATCGTCGAAAGCCGCGCGCCGGACGACCCCTTCTTCTTCGACACGCTGAAGGGTTACTTCCCCGCGCCGCTCGGCAAGTTCGAGGACGAGATGAGCCGCCACCGGCTGCGGCGCGAGATCATCGCCACGGTGCTGGACAACGAGATCGTCAACATGTGCGGCCCGACCTTCCCGAGCCGCCTGCGCGCCTCGGCCGGCTGCGACACCGCCGCCCTGGTCATCGCCTTCGAAGCCGCCCGCCGGGTGCTGCGTATCGACGAGGCGTGGGATGCGGTCAATGCGCTGGACGGCCAGATCCCGGCGTCCGGCCAACTCGCCCTGTACGCCGCCCTGTCGGCGGCCCAGCGCGCCCAGACCTTCTGGCTGGCCCGTAGAGCCAAGGCCGACACCACCGTCCAGGCGCTGATCGACGAGTTCCGCCCGGCGGTGGACGAACTCAAGTCCCTGATCCCCGCGGTCCTCTCGCCCTACGAGCAGAAGGCCGTCGCCAAACGCGCCCAGGCCTTCGTGAAAGCCGGCGCGCCCGAAGCTCTGGCCGGTGAGATCGCCGCGCTGCAGTGGCTGACGACCGCCGCCGACCTCGTCGACCTGACCGCCCAGTCCGGCTGGCCGCTGGCCGCCGTCACCCGCCTCTACCACCAGGTCGGCGCGGCCTTCTCCTTCGACCGCCTGCGCGCGGCGGCGGGGAGTTTCCGGGGCGGCGACAGCTTCGAGCGGCTGGCCACGCGCCGCCTGATCGAGGACATGCTCAGCGAACAGACCGCGCTCGCCGGCGCCGTCCTGCGCGCAACGGCCGACCCCAGGTCCGGCGCCGACGCCGAAGCCGCCAAGGCCGCCGTCAACGCCTGGGCCGCCGATCACCCCGCGCCGGTTAGCGCCGTCCGCGCCGCGCTCGACGACATCGAACAGGCCGGCGGCGACTGGACCTTCGCCAAGCTGACCATCGTCAACGCCGCGCTGCGGGAGTTGTCCGCGGCCGCCCGCTAGTGCCTGAACACGCGCACGCCGGTGAAGGCCATGGTCACGCCCGCTTCGTCGGCGGCCTTGATGACCTCGTCGTCGCGGATGGAGCCGCCCGGCTGGATGATGGCGGTGGCGCCCGCCTCCGCCGCCTGCAGCAGGCCGTCCGCGAATGGGAAGAAGGCTTCCGACGCGCAGGCTGAGCCCTTGGCCAGGCTTTCCGGATAGCTGGCAGTCTGCGCCGCCTCGGCCGCGCGGATGGCCGCGATGCGCGCCGAGTCGCGCCGGTTCATCTGTCCCGCCCCGATGCCCGCCGTCTGGCCGTTCTTGGCGAAGACGATGGCGTTGGACTTCACGTGCTTGGCGACGGTGAAGGCGAACAGCATGTCGCGCACCTCGGCCTCGGTCGGCTGGCGCTTGGTGACGATTTTCAGGTCAGGGGGCGTGATGCGCGAGCGGTCGCGGCTCTGGACCAGGAAGCCGCCCGCCACCGAGCGGAACACCTCGCCCTGGCTCATCGGGTCGGGCAGGGCGTCGGTCAGCAGCAGACGCAGGTTCTTCTTGCCCGCGAACACCGCGATGGCGTCCTCGTCGGCGCCGGGCGCGATCACCACTTCGGTGAAGATCTTGACGATCTCCTCGGCGCTTTTGGCGTCGAGCGGGCGGTTCACCGCCACGATGCCGCCGAAGGCCGAGACCGGGTCGCACTCCAGCGCCCGCGCGTAGGCCTCGGTCAGATCGCCGCCCATGGCCACGCCGCAGGGGTTGGCGTGCTTGATGATCGCGCAGGCCGGCTCGCCGAACTCGGCGACCAGCTCATAGGCCGCGTCGGTGTCGGCGATGTTGTTGTAGCTGAGCTCCTTGCCTTGCAGCTGGCGCGCGGTGGCGACGCCCGGGCGGGGCGTGTGGAAGGCGTAGAAGGCCGCGCTCTGGTGCGGGTTTTCGCCGTAGCGCATCGTCTGGCGAAGAGAGCCGGAGATCGACTTCCTCGCCGGGTATTCCTCCCCGACCCGGGCGGCGAACCATCCTGAGATCGCCGCGTCGTAGGCGGCGGTGCGCGCATAGGCCCGCGCCGCGAGGTGGCGCCGCAGCTCCCGCGTCGTCGCGCCGCCGTCCTTCAGCGCGGCCAGCACCTCTTCCATGTCCGAAGGCTCGGTGCAGACCGCCACATAGCCGTGGTTCTTGGCCGCCGAGCGGATCATCGCCGGCCCGCCGATATCGATGTTTTCGACGCAGGTCTCGAAGTCGCCCCCGCCCGCCACGGTCGCCTCGAAGGGGTAGAGGTTCACATAGAGCAGGTCGATGCCGCCGATCCCGTGCTCGCTCATCGCCCGCGCGTGGGCCGGCGCGGCGCGCACGCCCAGCAGGCCGCCGTGGACGATGGGGTGCAGCGTCTTGACCCGCCCGTCCATCATCTCCGGAAAGCCGGTCAGGTCCGCCACGTCCTTCACCGGCAAGCCCGCATTGGCGATGGCCGTCTTGGTGCCGCCGGTGGACACTAGCTCGACCCCCAACTCGCTCAGCGCCCTGGCCGTCTCGATCAACCCGGTCTTGTCCGAGACGGAAATCAGCGCCCGCTTGACGGGAGCGCGGTCGGGAGCGGGCGGAAAATCAGGGGCGGCGGGCAAGGGAAGTCTCCGAGTCTGCGATGCGCGACGTATGCCCTTCCCCCGCTTGCGGGGGAAGTGGGCCGAAGCCGAAGGCGAGGCTCGATGGGGGAAGACCTAAGTCTCCGACGGCGAGAGTTTCCAGCGCACGCGGCCGCCCTTGCCCTGGTTGATCTGGCCGCGCAGGACGACTTGCGATCCCTTGCGCAATTCGCCGCCCGCCTGGTGGACGGCATCCTCGATGGTGACCTGGGCGGCGTCGGTGCGCAGCCAGCGGCCTTCGTTGGACCGGCCGCGCAGCAGCACCGTCTTGCCGTCCTGGGCCAGCGAGGCCTTCACCCCCTCACCGAGCCGGAAGTGGACGGCGTAGGGGATGTAGTGGCGCGGCCCGTCGGCGCCGGTCGCCTTCACCGGCTCGAACCGGTCTTCGCCCCGCAGCTCGCCCGAGGCGCGGTCGAGGAACAGGCGCCGGTCGTGCGTGAGGCCGAACCGGCCCGCATAGCCGTCGTGGCTCATCTCCAGCCACATGGCCGCGTCGGTCTCGTGGCGCGTGGCGGTGACCTTCGAGGGCCCGCCGACCAGCCGCTCGCCGAGCCCCCGCGCGGCCAGCCCCTCCAGCACCTCGCCGCAGGAGACATCGCCCAACTCCGCGCACGAGCCCGCCGCCGTCAGCCGCAGGGCCGCCGGCGCGCCCAACGTCCAGCCGCTGGCGGTGACGATGCGGTCGCGGCTGGCGACGATCTCCATGCCGAGCGGCTGGGCGCAGGCCTCCAGGCTCCAGACCCCCTTGGCCGGCGCGCCCGCGTCCACCGTCACCTCCACCGTCGCGCCGACCAGCTTGTGGTAGCCGCTGACTCCGAGCCGCAGCGGCGCCTTCCTCGGCTCCTCGTGCGCCAGGGCGGCGGCGATGCGCGGCGCCTCGACGGCGCAGCCGCCCTGCAGGGCCGCCAGCCGCCCGTCGGCGAGGGTGAAGAAGCGCGCCGCCGTGGTCAGCCGGTCGATGGCGGCGCTCAGCGCCTCGCTGGCCGGCCGTCCCCGCTGAAGCAAGGCGTCATCGAGGGTGAGAAGATCCAGCAGCAGCTCCAGACCCCGCTCGGGGTTGCGGGTGGCGTGGCCGCCGTCGGTCAGCACGGCCCTGGGCAGTCCCCGCTGTAGCCGCGCCAGCCCGCGCCGCACGAGGCTCATCCCCGCCGGCCCGCCCAGCGCGCAGCCCGCCAGCGCCGCCGCCGCCGCCCGCTCCACCGCGCGTGAGGGGTCCTCGCTCACCCGCAGCAGGTGCCGCGCCTGACGGGCGAGGTCCTCCTGCAGGACTCCGGCCTCGGCCTCGGACGACTGGCTCGCCAGCGTCCGCGCCGCGCAGGCCAGGTTGAAGACCCGCCGCTCCAGAACCGGCCCGCTCCAGGCGAAGGTGTTCCAGCGCCCGAACAGCCGCCGCCAGTCCATGTAGAGCCGGATGCCGGGCCGCACGCCCTCCTCGCCCACCGCCAACAGGTCGCGCAGCCAGCCGAAGCCGTGCAGCTCGGCCGCGAACCGGCGGCTGGGACTTGGCCGGTCGAAGGGATCGCCGTTGGCCCCGACCCGCAGCGTCTGGCCGGCGAAGGCGAAGGTTCCCTCCAGCACCTGCCGTCCGCGCGCCACGTCGGCCGGCCGCGGGTCGTGGGGATGGGCGCCCAGGCCCTGCACTCTCCGCCCGCCCAGCGTCAGCCGGTGCAGCGGGGTCGCGAACCACTCGCCCTGAAGGCGCCGGAAGGCCGCCCCGGCCGCGCCCCTCGACACCACGAGCGGGTCCACGCGCAACCCCCGCTCAGCCGCCCCGAAGGGCGCGGATGTTGTCGGCGTACTTGTCGGGGCCGCCCTTGAAGACGGCGGTGCCGGCGACGAGCGCGGTGGCGCCGGCCGAAATGCACAGCGGCGCGGTTTCGGGCGTGACGCCGCCGTCCACCTCCAGAGGGATGTCGCGGCCGGTCTCGTCGATCATGGCCCGCAGGCGCTCGATCTTCTTCAGCTGGCTCGTCATGAACTTCTGGCCGCCGAAGCCGGGGTTGATGGACATCACGAGGATCAGGTCCACCTCGTCCATCATGTACTGAATGACCTCGGGCTGGGTGCTCGGGTTGAACACCACGCCCGCCTTCGCCCCCACCTGTCTGATCAGCTTGAGCGTGCGGTTCAGGTGCGGCCCGCTCTCGGGATGGACGCTGATGTAGTCGGCCCCCGCCGCCCGGAAGGCCTCGATGTAGGGATCGGCCGGCGCGATCATCAGGTGGACGTCGAAGGGGATGGAAACGTGCGGCCGCAGGGCCTTCACCACGTCCGGCCCGATGGTGATGTTGGGCACGAAGTGGCCGTCCATCACGTCCACGTGGACCCAGTCGGCGCCCGCCGCCTCGATCGCCCGGCATTCCTCGCCGAGCTTGGCGAAGTCCGAGGCCAGGATCGATGGGGCGACGATGGTCATGGGCGGGAGATACCTTGCGTCGGGGGTCGGCTACAAGCGAACGAGGCGCGCGGCGAAGAAGCCGTCCAGTCCGCCGGACATGTGGTGAGGCAGGATGCGCAGGTAGCCGTCCCTGGTGACCGAGGCGTCGGGCGCCCCGCCCTCGCCGGGCCGCACGGGTTCGAGCCGAAAGTCGGGGTGGCGCCTGAGGAAGGCGGCCGCCTGGCTTTCCCCCTCCTCGGGCTCCAGCGAGCAGACGCAATAGACAAGGCGTCCGCCCGGTTTTACGCGCTTCGCCGCGCTGTCGAGCAGCCGCGACTGGACCTCCGCCAGCTTGGCGATGTCGCCGGGCCGCAGCGCCCACAGCACGTCCGGATTGCGCCGGAAGGTGCCGGTGGAGGCGCAGGGGGCGTCCAGCAGCACGGCGTCGAACGTCCGCTCGTCGGGCCACGTCTCGGCGTCGGCGACGACCACCTCCGCCTTCAGCTGCGTGCGCGCCAGGTTCTCCTTCAGCCGCCGAAGCCGCGCGGCGGAACGGTCCAGCGCCGTCACATGCGCCCCCGCCGCCGCCAGTTGCAGCGTCTTGCCGCCCGGCGCGGCGCACAGGTCCAGCACGCTCTCGCCGGTCTTCACCTCCAGCAGCCGCGCGGGGATCGCCGCGGCGGCGTCCTGCACCCACCACTCGCCCTCGCCGTAGCCGGGCCAGGTGGTGATGTCGCCCTTCTGCGCCACGCGGAAGGAGCCGCCGGGCAGCATCTCGCCCTCCAGCGCCGGCCCCGCGGTCGGGTCCTTCATGGTGATGTCGGTCGCGGGCTCTTCGGCGATCTTGCGGGCGATGTCGTCGGCGGCCTCGCCATATGCCGAGCGCCAGCGGGCGTAGAGCCACCCCGGCGCCAGCGCCTCGGGGTCGGCGGCGGGCGGGCCCTGCGCGATCAGCTTGCGCAGCACCGCATTGACGAGGCCCTTGAAGGGCCGCGAGCCCTTGTCCGCCTGCGCCATCTCCACGCTGGTGGAGACCGCCGCGAAGTCCGGAACGTCCAGCCAGAAGGCCTGCGCCGCGCCGATCCTCAAAATGTTGCGCACGCGGCCGGGCGGCTCCTTGGCCAGCCGCGCGTCCAGCGCCTTGTCGATGGGGCCGATGTGGCGCAGGGCGGCCATGGCCAGCGCGCGGGCGAAGGCGCGGTCACGCGGCTCCAGCCTTGAGAAGACGGACGCGCCCAGCGCCTCCTCCAGTCCGCTCCGACGGGCCAGCGCCGCGTCGAGGAGGAAAAGGGCGGCCTCGCGCGCGGCGAGGCCGTCCGAATGTGCTTGGTCGTTCACGCCTCCCGCCTGCCCGGATCGGGGGCGGGAGGCAACCTCTTATTCGGCGGCCATGGCCGTGGCGGCGGCCGGCGCGGCGGCGCCGCCGGAGCGACGGGCCACGATGACGATGGACGCGAGGAAGCAGACCATCCCGCCGATGGCCAGCAGTTCCGGTCCGGCCATCATCGGCCCCAGCGCGGTGTTGCCGGCGAGGATCTGGGCCAGCATCGGCGTCAGGATCAGCACGCTGCCGGCCGACAGCGCATAGTTGAACCAGGCCAGACGCACCGGCGCCCGCTCGCCGGCCAGCGCATAGAAGGTCCCCATGATGGACAGGGCGACAAAGCCCAGCAGGTTCAGGTGCGCGTGCGCGGGCGCCATGGTGAAGTCCTGGTTGGCGCCCATCCAGACGCCCCAGGTCATGCCGGCGATCACGTACAGCACGCCGGTTCCGAAGAACGCGAGAGATACTTTTGGCATGTGATTAGCCCCCAGATGTGGACCCGTCCCACGGGCCCGATCCCGGGACGAGACACCGGATTTGCCTGTTTCGCAAGCATCGGCGCAAGACCGTGCCGCGGTACGGGGTTTCGGCAGGCGGCCTTTGCGCCTAGTGGTGATGCAGCATGACAGACCACCCTCCCGGCGCGGCCCCAGGCAAGCCGCTCACGCCCGAAGCCAGGCGCGCCCTCGAAGAAGCCGCCGCCCGCAAGGCCGCGCGGGCCGCCGCCGAGCCCCCCGCCGAACAAGGCGGCCCCGCCGGCCCGGAGCCCACCCGCTTCGGAGACTGGGAGCGCAAGGGCATCGCCGTCGACTTCTAGGCGCCCGCCATCTCCTCGGCCACCGCCAGCGCCGCCGCGCGCGGGTCGGCCGCCGCGGTGATCGGCCGCCCGCACACAAGATGCGAGGCGCCGTTCTTCAGCGCCTGCGCCGGGGTCGCCGCCCGCGCCTGGTCGTCCTTGCCGGACCACTCCGGCCGCACGCCCGGCGTCACCACCAGGAACTCCGGTCCGCCGATCTTCCGGGCCAGAGCGGCCTCGTGGGGGCTGGCGATCACCCCGTCGGCGCCGGCCTCCCGCACCTGGCGGATGCGGCGCTCGACCAGCGCCTCAACGCCGAGCGCGTAGCCGATGTCCTTGAGGTCGGCTTCCGACAGGCTGGTCAGCACCGTGACGCCGAGGATCTTCACCCCCGACGATCCGCGCCCCTTGACCGCGCTCTTCAGCACCTGCGGCTCGGCGTGCACAGTCAGGAAGTCGCCCGACCCGGCGTCGGCGATGGCGGCCGTCGCCTTCTCCACCGTCGCGCCGATGTCGTGCAGCTTCCAGTCCAGGAACACCTGCTTGCCGCCAGCCTTCAGCTCGGCCGCCAGCGCCATGCCGCCGGTGGCGAACAGCTGCAGGCCGATCTTGTAGAAGCTGACCGCGTCGCCCAGCCCCTCCACCAGCGCGCGGGCCTCGTCCACGCTCGGGACGTCCAGCGGGATGATCAGGCGGGGATCGGAAGTCTGGGCGCGCGCGTGCGCGAGCGGAGTGGCGGCCATGGGAGCGCTCCTGCGAGGTCGGACAAGTTGTGGGCTAAGCCCGATGAATGGGCCAGCCTGACCTTTCCGTCAACCGCGCCGAGCGCTCCCGGCTGTTACGCCGCCTTGTCGAACAGCTTGGCCCAGCGGGGCTTCTTGCGGTTCTTCCAGGCCCCGCGCCAGTAGGCATCGGACCCGATCAGCGGAACCACCGTGGTGGCCTCGGCGAACACCATCTGCTCGTAGGTCACGTCGACCTTGCCCCAGGAGCAGGCCTCCTTGAGCGTCGAGGACGAGCAGGCGCCGTCGCGCACGTCGGCCACGGTGATCTGGACGGCGTACTTGTGCATCGCCGCCTCGATCCCGAGGATTTCCGCGCAGACGACCGTGTCCTGGGCGAAGTTCTTGGGCACGCCGCCGCCGACCATGAAGAGCCCGGTGTCGTCGGCCTCGATCTTGATCTGCGTCAGCTCGCGGAAATCGGCCACCGCGTCGATCATGACGTACGGCTTGCCTTCCTTGATGCGCTCCACCTGGTGCTTGACCAGACCAAAGCCCGCCGAGCTGTCCACGAACGCCGGGCAGAAGATCGGCACGCCTTCTTCGTAGGCGGTCTGCACCAGCGAGCCCGCCTTCTTGGCGTTGCCGGCCGCCAGCCACTTGCCCATCTCGGCGATGAACTCGCGGCTGGAGTAGGCGCGCGGCTCGAGCTGGTCGCAGATCGCCTTGATCGTCATGTCGACGTGCTGGAGCTCTTCCTCGTCGATGTAGGTGTCGTAGATGCGGTCGATGTACATGTCCCGCAGCTCACGGTCGTCCACCTGCGCGTCGGCCTGGTAGTGCTTGAAGCCGAGCGCCTCGAGGAAATCCATGTCGACGATGGAGGCGCCGGTGGCGACGACGACGTCGATCATCCCCAGCTTCACCATGTCGCGATAGACGTGCATGCAGCCGCCGGCCGAGGTCGAGCCGGCGAGGATCAGCCACGGCGAGCACTTTTCGTCGCTGATCGCCATGTGGAAGATGTCCGCCGCCCGCGCGGTGTCCCGCGACGAGAAGCTCATCTTGCGCATGGAATCGATGATCGGCCGCGCGTCGAAGGACGTGATGTCCACATGCTCGACCACGTTGGCGAGCAGCTCGGCCTTACGGTTGTTCTGAACAGGAGCGTTCATCGGTCAAGGTTTCCCTTTTCTGTGAGCGCCCGTCCAATAGCGACGCGAGGGCCCGGACGGAGCGACGGGCCTTCGCCTAACAAATGAGAGCGGTGTTTATCTCCGCCGGCGCTTCTTGCCGCCGCGAGCCTTCAGCTTCACGACGTTGCTTTCGGTGCGCGGCACCGGGATGGAGCGCCGCGCGAGGCCGAACATGGAGGCCATCGGCGCGTCTTCGACCGCGACCGTCTCGACGTCGCCAAAGCCGTTGAAGCGCGTCGTCATGGCTACGCCATAGGCGCCCAGCATGCCGATCTCGATGTAGTCGCCCTCGCGCACGTCCTCCGGCAGCCAGAACGGCCCCGGCATGTGATCGAGGCTATCGCAGGTCGGGCCATAGAAGCGGTAGGGCTTCAGATTGCCCTCGACTTCCACCGCCTCGCCGCCCTCGCCCCGGTACAGCTTCACCGGGAACGGCCACTTGGTGTGAGCCGCATCGAACAGGGCGCCGTAGGAGCCGTCGTTCAGATACAGCGCGTCGGCCTTCTTCAGCTCGACCTTGGTGAGGATCGAGGAGGACTCGGCCACCAGCGCCCGGCCAGGCTCGCACCACAGCTCGGTGGTTTCCGACACCGGCATTTCGGCGAACCCGCGCTCGATAGCGGCCAGATAGTCGGCCATGTCGGGCGGGATCATGCCGGGATAGACCGACGGGAAGCCGCCGCCCACGTCCACGACATCGGCGAACACGCCCGCGCGGATCAGCGCCCGCCCGGCCTGCGCCATCGCCGCCTGGAAGGCGGTGGGCCGCATGCACTGCGAACCGACGTGGAAGGACACGCCCATCAGCTCGTCCGTCGCCTGGCGCGCGGCCAGCAGCAGCGAGGGGGCCTGCGCCGCATCGACGCCGAACTTGCCCGAGAGGGAATAGGCCGCGCCCTCGGCCTGCACGGCCAGGCGGACCATCAGGTTGAGGTCGCGCGCGCCGCCGGTGGCGTCGAGCAGCTTGGCCAGCTCCTCATGGGTGTCGAGCGCGAAGGTCCGAACGCCGTACGTGAAGTAGGCGTCCTTGATGGCGCTGCGGCTTTTCACCGGGTGCATGAAGGCCATGCGGGCGCCCGGCGCATGCCTGGCGACCAGCTCGATCTCGGGGATCGAGGCCACGTCAAACGCGGTGACGCCGTTCTCCGCCAGGGTCTCGATGACCCACGGCGAAGGGTTCGCCTTCACCGCGTAGAAGACCTCACCTTTGAAATTATCCCTGAACCAGCGCGCCGCTAGGGCCACGGTGTCCGGCCGCACCAGGGCGACAGGACGTTCCGGGGACCGCTCACGGACCAGGTCCAGGGGCGTATGGTGCTTATCCACCTCACGCAACCCCCAACGGATTGTTGAACCCAGACCGGCGTTAGCAGCGCAGATGGACACGGGGTCCGCCGGAGCGCGTGCAAATAGGGTCTGAGCCCCCCCGTGTAAAGGAAAAAGGGGTGCGACCAATGTTCGTGTTTCCGAGGGAAAGCACGGGTGCTTGCGCCTGTGCCAGCTTTCGCCTCCACTGCCGCGATGGCCGAGCCCGTGCTGAAGCTTGAATCGGTGTCGCGCACGTTTGGGGCGCGGCGGGCGCTGGATGGGGTGAGTCTGGCGGTCGGCCGCGGTGAGATGGTGGCGCTGATCGGCCCGTCGGGGTCGGGCAAGTCCACCCTGCTGCGGGCCATCAGCGGGCTGACCGAGATCGACGCGGGCGAGGGCCGCATCGAGGCGTTCGGGGAGGCGGTGCAGGTCAAGGGCCGCGTCACCGACTTCGTGCGCCCGGCGCGACGGCGCATCGGCTTCATCTTCCAGCAGTTCAACCTCGTCGGCCGCCTGACGCTCTTCACCAACGCGGCCCTCGGCTCGCTCGGGCGCATCGGCTTCTGGCGCGGGCTGCTGGGGCGCTGGCCCGCCGAGACGAAAACATCCGTCATGCAGGCCCTCGCGCGCGTCGGTGTGGCCGATCAGGCGGCGCAGCGGGCCGGCACTCTCTCCGGCGGCCAGCAGCAGCGCGGCGCCATCGCCCGGGCGCTGGTTCAGAAGGCCAAGATCATCCTCGCCGACGAGCCGGTCGCCTCGCTCGACCCCGTCTCGGCCCGCCGCGTCATGGAGATTTTGAAAGCCCTGAACCGCGACGATGGCCTCACCGTCATAATTACGCTGCACGACGTCGGCTATGCCGTGCGCTATTGCGATCGGGTGGTGGCCCTTAAAGAGGGCAAGGTCGCCTATGATGGTCCAGCTTCGGGGCTCGACCGCGCCAGCCTGATCGATATCTATGGAGCCGAGTTCGAAGAGGAGCTTCGATGATCCGCCGCGCCGTCCTTGCCGCCTTCGCCGCCTTGAGCCTGTCCGGCTGCGGTGACGGGCTCGACCGAGGCGACGCGCCGGACACGATCCGCTTTTCCATCCTCAACACCGAGAACAGCCAGACGTCGCAGCAGTATTGGGCGCCGGTGCTGGCCGACATGGAAAAGGCCACCGGCCTGAAGGTGAAGCCCTACTTCCAATCCAACTACACCGGCCTCATCGAAGCGATGCGCTTCAAGCAGACCGACGTGGGCTGGTTCTCCAACCAGTCGGGGCTGGAAGCGGTGCGACGCGCCGGCGGCGAGGTCTTCGCGCGGACCACCGACCCCTCGGGGATCGACGGCTATTACTCGGTGCTGATCGTCAACGCGGGCAGCAAGCTGACGCTCGACGACGTCCTCAAGTGCGACAGGACGCTGACCTTCGGCATTGGCGACGCCAAGTCGACGTCGGGTACGCTGGCGCCGATGACCTACCTGTTCGCCCCGCGCGGCATCGACCCCAAGACCTGCTTCAAGACCGTCCGCTCGGCCAACCACCAGGCCAACCTCTTCGCCGTCGCCAAGGGCGTGCTGGACGTGGCGACCAACAACACCACCGGCATGCGCCTGAACCTGGAGCGCGGCGGCAAGGAGGCGCGGCGGGTGAAGATCATCTGGCTCTCGCCGGTGCTGCCCGAAGACCCCATCGTCTATCGCAAGGACCTCGACCCGGCGGTGAAGGAAAAGCTGCGCCAGTTCTTCCTCACCTACGGCCAGGGCGACACGCCCAAGGCGCAAGCCGAGCGCGCCCACCTCGTCGCCCTCTCCATCGGCGGCTTCAAGCCCGCGGACGACAGCCACCTGCTTCCCGTGCGCGAGATGGAGGCCACCGAACAGGTGCTGGAGGCGCGCCACAAGGGGAACGAGAAGGCCATCGCGGAGGCCGAAAAGAAACTCGCCCTGATCCGCCAGGAGCGCATCGACCTCGCCGGCAAGGCGGGCGTGCCGCTCTATGCGCCCTGACCTTTTTCATCCGCTCATCCCGACGAAAGTCGGGACCCAGGTCTTTCCAGTCAGCACTCCGCTGGACAGTCCTGGGCCCCGGCTTCCGCCGGGGTGAGCGGTGGTTGGGATGGCCATGAGCGACACCTCTCTCGCCCCGCCCGCCAGGCCGCTGTCCGAGCGGCTGTTCGGCCTTACCCTGTGGGCCGGCGTCATCCTGGCTCTGATCCTCAGCTTCGGTCCCGCCGAGATCTGGCGCTTTCCGATGCTGTTCAGCCAGTCCGACAACATGCGCCAGTTCGGACAGGCGTTCCTCAGGCCCGATTTCGAGGCCTGGCGCCTCTACGTCGCGCAGATGTGGCTGACGCTGCAGATCGCCCTTTGGGGGACGGCGCTGGCGCTGGTCATCGCCATCCCGGCGGGCCTGGCGGGGGCGCGCAACATCGCCCCCGACTGGGTTCGCCGCCCGGTGCGCTTCCTGATGGACGTGCTGCGCTCGGTCCCCGACCTCGTCATCGGCACGCTGTTTCTGGTGTCGGTGGGCCTTAGCCCCTTCGCGGGCGTGATGGCGCTGGCGCTCCACACCGGCGGAGTGCTCGGCAAGCTGTTCTCCGAGGCCGTCGAGGCGGTCGAGCCCGGCCCCATCGAGGGCGTGCGCGCCACCGGCGCCGCGCCGTTGCAGGAAATCGTCTGGGGCGTGATCCCCCAGGTCGCGCCGCTGTGGACCAGCTATGGCCTTTACCGTTTCGAATCCAACGCCAGGGCCGCCACGGTGCTTGGCCTGATCGGCGCGGGCGGCATCGGCCAGGTGCTGTTCGACGCCCTCAACAGCTTCGCCTACGGCCAGGTCGCCGCCATCGCGGTGGTCATCGTCGTCGCCGTCTCTGCCATCGACCTGCTCTCGCAGACGATCCGGAAGAGACTGACCTGACCCCTCCCTCCCCTTTATGGGGAGGGAAGATCGCGTAGCGATCGGGTGGGGGAGTAACGCCACACCCCACCCGGCCCTTCGGGCCGCCCTCCCCATGAAGGGGAGGGAGAACTACGCCCCCCGTCGCCGCCCCAGCCTGCCCAGCCGCCGCAGCCGGCGCCAGAAGCGGGTGCGCTGGGGTTCGGGATAGGGCTCGAGGTTGCGGAAAAACTGCTCGGCGCAGGCGCGCCAGCTGTAGCCCTCCGCGAAGGCCCGCACCGCCGCCCGGTCGATGTCGAGGCAGGCGAGAGCCGCCTCCTTCAGCCCATGCTTCTCGTCCGGGGCGCAGTGGCCCGCGCCCGAGCCGGGGATGATGTCGATGGGCCCCGGCGCGGCGAACCCGGCCACGGGCGTGCCGGACGCCATCGCCTCCAGGATCACCAGCCCGAAGGTGTCGGTCAGCGAGGGGAAGACAAACACGTCCGCCCAGGCGTAGCAGCGCGCCAGCTCGGCCCCGAACTTGGCGCCGGTGAACACGACCTTGGGATACTTCTTCGCCAGCTCGGCGCGCTGGGGGCCGTCGCCCACCACCACCGTCGTGCCGGGGAGGTCGAGTTTGGCGAAGGCCTCGATATTCTTTTCCACCGCCACGCGGCCGACGTTCAGGAAGATCGGGCGCGGCAGGCCGGCGAACGGATCTTCCTCGCCCTCCTTGCGCGGCTCGAACAGCTCCAGGTCCACGCCCCGCGACCAGAACGACAGGTTGGAAAAGCCGTGCTCCTCCAGCTCGCGCTTCATGGTCGGGGTGGCCACCATGATCCGCCCCGACGGCCCGTGGAACCAGCGCATGTAGGCATAGCCCGCCGCCAGCGGCACCGGCACGCGGGCCGAAATATATTCGGGGAAACGCGTGTGATAGCTCGTCGTGAACGGCAGCTTCCACTCAAGGCAAAGCCGCCGCGCGGCCAGTCCGATCGGCCCCTCGGTGGCGATGTGGATGGCGTCGGGCTGGAAGGCGACGAACTTCTCTCGCGTGCCGCCATAGGCGCCGACCGCCAGCTTGATCTCCGAATAGGTCGGCAGCGGGAAGGCGTGCCTGAATTCGCCGGGGTGGACCACGTCGATCTCGTGGCCCATGGCCCGCAACTCGGCGATGGTCCGCGTCAGCGTGCGCACCACGCCGTTGACCTGCGGCTCCCAGGCGTCGGTGCAGATGAGGATGCGCATCGATCGCTGCTATACGGCGGCTCGGGCGCGGGGCCAACTCACCTGGTCTTCTCGGCGGCGATCCAGCGATCGATCCGCCGCTCCAGCAAGTCCATCGGCAGTGGGCCCTCCAGCAGCACCGCGTCGTGGAAACGGCGGATGTCGAACTTGTCGCCGAGCTCGTCCCGCGCCCTCGCGCGGAGCTCCAGAAGTTTCATCTCGCCGATCTTGTAGGCCAGCGCCTGCCCCGGCCAGGAGACATAGCGGGCCAGTTCGGTTTCGATGTTGTGGGGAGCCAGCGCGGTGTTTTCGGTGAAGCACCGGCGCGCCTCGTCCAGGCTCCAGCCCATCCAGTGGATGCCGGTGTCGGCCACCAGCCGGCATGCGCGCCACATCTCGTAGGACAGCCGCCCGAACCGCTCATAGGCGTTGCGGTAGATGCCCATCTCCTGGCCCAGCTTCTCCGAATAGAGGCCCCAGCCCTCGATGAAGACCGTCATGTCGGTATTGCGCCGAAAGGCCGGCACGTCGGTCAGCTCCTGCGCCAGCGCGATCTGCAGGTGGTGGCCTGGGACCGCCTCATGCAGCGTCAGCGCCGGAAGTTCATAGAGCGGCCGCTGGTCGAGATGCGAGGTGTTGACCATGTAGCCGCCTGCGACGCCCAGCTTGGCGCTGCCCGGGAAGTAGCGGCCGGTGGTGTAGTCCTCCTCGATGTCCGCCGGCACCGGCCGCACGCCGTAGGTCAGGCGCGGCAGGGTGCCGAAATAGCGCGGCAGCTGGTCGTCGATGCGCTTGGCGATCTCGGAGGCCTTCTCCAGCAGGTCCTCGCGGCTGGTCGCATAGAACTGGGGGTCCGAGCGCAGGAAGGCCAGGAACTCGGCGAAGGTCCCCTTGAACCCCGTCTCGGCCATGGTGGCGATCATCTCGCCCCGGATGCGCCGCACTTCGGCCAGGCCGATCTGGTGGATCTCGTCGGGGGTTCGGTCGGTGGTCGTGAAGTGCCGCACCGCCCACTCGTAATACTCGCGCCCGCCGGGGACCGAGCCGATGCCCAGCCCCTCGCGCGCGGCGGGCAGGTACTCGTCTTCCAGGAAGGTCACGAAGGCGTCCTGCTGGATCCGCGCCCGTTCCATCGCCGCCTGACCGCGCGCCCGGAGTTCGGCCTGCCGCTGCGGGGGGATCGATTTCGGCAGGGCCTTCCGCGGCGCCAGCAGCGGATCGTCGGCCACCGGCATGGCCGCCTGCCGCCGCGCCTGCCCTATCACCAGTTCCGTCGTGCTCCTCGGTTGGGTGAAGCCGGTCTGGATGCCGCGCCGCAGGTTGGCGATGTTGTCTTCATAGTATTCCGGCAGCGCCTCCAGCCGGGTGATGTAGGCGATGGCGTCCGCCTCGCTGTCCATCGGCGTGACGGCGGCCATGTAGCCCATCAGGCTGTGGAAGCCGCTGTCGTTGGTGAAGGCGAGCCGCGCGTCGTCGAGCCTGACCACCTCAAGCCGGTCGCCGATCATCCGTTGCAGCAGCGCATGGTTGATCTGGCTGTCTTCGGACAGCTGGGCCTCGTCGATGGCGGCCAACTCGTCCAGCAGCTGTTGCAGGATCACCCGCCGCACCGCGTCGGCCGCCGGGGTCACGTCCGGCAGGCGCGACAGCGCGGCGCGGTCGCCGCTGATCCCCGCCGTCATCGGGTCGTCGGTGCGCTGGAAAGCCTCGTACTCGCCGATCGCCTTCGACAGCGCCGCCTCCTCGCCGGGCCCGGCCAGGGCGACGGCGGGCGCGAGCAGGGCCAGCGCGAATGCGATCAGCTTGAGCATCGTGGCTCCTTCGGCGCGCGCCTAGTCGCGCGCGGCGCAGGATGGCCAATGCGGCGCGGCGTCACAATCCTTGCGCGCCGAAGCCCTAGCCGCCGCTGGCGAGCAGCGTCTGGCTGATGCGATAGCCGGCGGGCAGGATCAGCACCCCCATCAGGCAGGGGAAGATGAACAGGATCAGCGGCACCATCAGCTTGGCCGGCAGGGCCATGGCCTTTTCCTCGGCCCGCAGCATCCGCTTGACCCGCATGTCGTCGGAGAAGATCGACAGCGTCTCGCCAAGGCTGGTGCCCATCTCTTCGGCCTGACGCAGCATGGTGGCGAGCTGGCGGGCGTCGTCGGTGCCCAGGCGGTCGGCCAGGGCCTGCCAGGCCTCCTTGCGCGAGCGGCCCGCGCGCAGTTCCAGCGTCAGGATGTTCACGTGCTCGGCCAGGTGCGGATAGCGCCGCACCAGCTCGTCGCCCACCCGGCTGACGGCCGCGTCCAGCGACAGGCCCGCCTCGACCGAGGCGACCAGCAGGTCGAGCAGGTCGGGGAAGCCCTCGTTGTATTCCAGCTGCAGCTTGCGCTTCTTGCCCTCGAGAAACTTGTCGGGACCCATCATGCCGGCGATGGCGATGCCGCCCGTCGCGGCGATGATCATCAGCCCCGCCTTGCCTGACAGCGCGAACGGCACCATCAGCGCCGCGGCCAGCACCGCCGCGCCCAGGCATACCGCCCGCGCGCCGAGGTAGAAGGCCACCGCCTCCCTGTTGAAGTAGCCGGCGTGCATCAGCCGCTGGCGGATCACCGTAATCTGCGCCGGGTCCTGCAGGGCCATGCGCTCGCCGAGCTTCTTGACGCCCTTGAGGACGCCCTCGGCCTGCTTGGCCGGCTCGCCAAGGCCCGGCAGGGTGGGGGCCCCGCCCACCGCCGCGCCGGACAGGCGCTGTTCGCGCCGCGAGCGGGAGGAAGCCTCGCGCAGCGCCACGAAGGCGCCGCCGCCGACGGCCAGTGTCAGGCACACGCCCGCCACGGCCATCAGGATGTTCTGAAGCGTCGCTGCGTCCATGGCCCTAGATCCTCATGTCGATCATGCGGCGCATGACCATGTTGCCGATGAACATCCACACCCCAAGGATGGCGAGGCCGATCTGCACGGGCCGCTCGCCGATCACGTCGCCGTAGAACTTGGGCGACATCACCGACAGCAGCGCCAGCACCGCGAACGGGGCCGAGGTCAGGATGATGGCCGAGGCGCGGCCTTCGGAGGACGCGGCCTTGATCTTCAGCCGCATCTTGTGACGGTCGCGGATGGCCTTGGCGTTCATCTTCAACAGGCCCGTCAGGTTGCCGCCGCAGCGTTCCTGCAGACGGATGGTGGCCGCGAACAGATCGACGTCGGGGTGGCGGCAGCGGTCGGCGATGCGGGCCACGGCCTGCTCCAGGGTAGAGCCGAAGGCGATTTCGTCGCCGGCCATGCCGAACTCGGTGCCGACCGGATCGGGCATTTCACGGCCGACCAGCGCCACGGCGGTCGGCACCGGGTGACCGGCCTCCAGGCTGCGCACGATGATTTCCAGGGCGCCCGGGAGCTGTTCGCCCAGCTTCTTGGCGCGCGTGTTCGCGGTCATGTTCAGGAAGAACAGGAAGCCGCCCCCCGCCAGCAGCGGTCCCACGAGCAGGCCCAGGAACGGGTTCTTGGTCAGGATGTAGATGACCAGCCAGACGCCCAGCGCGCCGCCGAGGCCGAACACCGCCCACTTGCGCGGCTCGAACGACAGGCCCGAGCGCGTCACCAGGTCGGAGAACCAGGCCATGGTGCGGTTCTGGGTGCCGTCGGCGTTGAGGCCGCGCTGCTTGCGCAGTTCGCTGACCAGTTCGGCCAGCGAGCCGGTCTTTTCCGCCACCTTCAGACGCTGGTTGACCTTCCGCTGCGCGCCGGCGCGGCTGACCAGGCCCGAGACGGCCTGCACCGCCGTGAACACGGCGGCGAAGATCATGATCATGATGACGGTCTTGGCGGGATCGCTGAACATCAGAGCACCCGATTGGGGTCGAAGTTGTTGGTGTCGTACTGGATGCCGCGCCGGGCCATCTCATCGAGGCAGCGGGGGCGCAGGCCGCTGGCGCGGAACTCGCCGTGCACCGTGCCGTCCTCGCCGGTGTGGGTGCGGTGGAAGGCGAAGATCTCCTGCATCTGCACGACATTGCCCTCCATGCCGGTGATCTCGGTGACGCTGACCACCTTGCGCTTGCCGTCCGACAGGCGGGTGGCCTGGATGACCATGCCGACGGCCGAGGCGATCTGGCCGCGCACCGCCTCGGGGCTGATCTTGATGCCGCCCATGGCGACCATCTGCTCGAGACGGGTGATGGCCTCGCGCGGGTTGTTGGCGTGGATGGTGGCCATGGAGCCTTCGTGGCCGGTGTTCATGGCCTGAAGCATGTCAAAGGCTTCCTCGCCCCGGACTTCCCCCAGGATCACCCGGTCGGGACGCATCCGCAGGGCGTTCTTGACCAGCTCCCGCTGGCGGATTTCGCCCTTGCCTTCGATGTTGGGCGGGCGGGTTTCCATGCGCACCACGTGCGGCTGCTGCAGCTGCAGTTCGGCGGCGTCTTCGATGGTGATCAGGCGCTCGCCGTGGCTGATGGCGGCCGAGCAGGCGTTGAGCAGGGTCGTCTTGCCCGAGCCCGTACCGCCCGAGATCACGGTCGAGACCCGCGAGCGCACCGCGCCCCACAGGAATTCGGCGACGCAGGCGGGCATGGCGCCCACCTCCACCAGCCGCTCGAAGCTCAGCGGCTTCTTGGAGAACTTCCGGATCGAGACCGCCGCGCCGTCGATGGCGATGGGGGCGATGGCGGCGTTCACGCGGCTGCCGTCCTGCAGGCGGGCGTCCACCATCGGCGAGGACTCGTCGATCCGGCGGCCCACCCCGGCGACGATGCGGTTGACGATCCGCAGCAGGTGGTTGTCGTCGTAGAAACGGATCGGCGTCAGTTCCAGCTCGCCGCGCCGCTCGACATAGACCTGGTAGGGGCCGTTGATCAGGATGTCGTTGATCGACTCGTCCTTCAGCAGCGGCTCGATGGGTCCAAGGCCCATCATCTCGTCGAACACTTCCTCGCCCAGGCGATCGATCTCGACGGCGTTGAGGGCCATGCGCTCGTCGCGGGCGAAGTCGGCGACGAGGTTGCGCACCTGGCGGCGCATCTCGCCCTCGTCCAGCTTGTCGAGCTTGGAGAGGTCCAGTTCCTCGATCAGCCGCCCGTGCAGCTTGAGGCGCTTGTCCAGCATCTCGTCGCCCGGCGGCTTGGTGCGCGGCGAGGAGGTGGCGTCGTCGGGCGTCGCGAAGATCGGCTTGGCCGGCGCCTCCTCGACGACCGCCTCGGGAACGGGCGGCGCGGGCGCGGGCTGGGCGGACGTTTTGCGCAGGGAAAAACGGCTCATCAGGCGGCTCTCGATTTCGCGTTATCGCGGCTGGGACTGGCCAGCAGCTTGTCCACGATGTCGCTGATATCCTTGACGATCCGTGACTTTGGCCGGTGTTGGCTGATCGGACCGCCCAGATTCACCGAGGCGGCGGCCGCTTCCCAGTCCGAAGTGATCGCCCCGTCGGCCTTGCGCTGGAGAGCCTTCTCGGCCTCCGGCACCGAGGGCGCGGGGCCAAGCACCCGCTTGGCCAGCCGGTTCAGCACCATGCGCGGCGCGGTGTTGCTCGACACCTCCTGCTCGATCTCGGCCGCCAGCGAGCGCGCCGCCAGCAGGGCGGGCACCGTCAGTTCGGAGACGATCAAAATCTCGTCCGAGCCGGAAAGCACGTCCAGCGACCAGCTCTGCCGGTGGCGGGGGGCGTCGACGACGACGTAGTCATAGACCTGGCAGGCGACCTCCAGCAGGCGGATCACCGCCTCGGCGCTGGTGTTCTCAAAGGCGTGCGGATCGCGCGCCGAGGCCAGCAGGTCGAAGCCGCCGGGCGCCGAGGCCGAAAAGACGTCCAGCAGCGCGGGGTCGATCCGTTCCGGCGCGGCCGAGGCGCGGCTCAGCAGCATGTTGGAGGTGGCGCCGAGGTAGGCCGCGGCCGCGCCGTCGGCGAGGTTCAGGTCCACCAGCGCCACGCGCTTGTCGCGCCGCGCGCGGGTGGCCAGGTTGCAGGCGATCTCGATGGCGATGGTCGTGGAGCCGGCCCCGCCGACCGCGCCCATCACCGTCCAGCAGCGCGATTCCGAACTCGATTGCTGGGCCGCCGGCTGCTCGGGGGTCATCAGGGCCGCAGCGGTCAGGGCCAGGTCCACGGCGGCGAAGGGCGCTTCCAACACGTCCGACTTGGGCAGGCGCAGCAGCGAGCGCACCAGCCCGGCGGACAGGTGCGCGCCGGCCAGCACCGTGGCCGGGGGACTGGGCAGGCGGGCCAGCGCCTCGATGGCCGGGGCCATCACGTCGGGCGGGGCGCAGTCGGCGTCGATCAGCAAGAGGTCGGGCGTATCGCCGAACGTCCAGCGGCCCTGGACGCGTTCGGCGCCGGCCACCTCCAGCTGGGCGCCGGACAGCGCTTGCCGCGCAATATCCGCCAGCCCTTGGCCGATGGCGAGAACGCGCCGGCCCTGGAAGGTGTTGATCGCCATGAAAAAGTTACTCGTTGGAACTGGGGTTTAGGGGAGCGGGCCGCGAAGTCCCCCCACGGGGGCCGCCATGGGTTGGTCGAGGTTGATGCCGCCAAGGATCAGATCGATGGCGCTGGGCTCGTTGCTGACCCGCAGGGGGTCGGGCGACAGGCCAAGGCTTTCAGGCGCGGTGGCCAGGCGCGGGGTGACCAGCACCACGAGCTCGGTCTCCCGGCGCCGCCAGCGGCTGGACTTGAACAGGGCGCCCAGCACCGGAATGTCGCCAAGGCCGGGCACCTGCCGCACGTTGTTGCCGTACTCCTGCTGGAAGAGGCCCGCGATCGCGAAGGTCTCACCGTCCCGCAGCTCGATGGTCGTGGCCGTGCGGCGGACCGTCAGGCCCGGCACGTCCGTGCCGTTCGAGAAGTCGATGGTGCTGACCTCGGGCGCGACCTTCAGGCGGATCGAGCCGTTGGGCTCCACCAGCGGGGTGAACTTCAGCTGCACGCCGTAGGGCTTGAACTGGATGGAGGTCTCGCCGAGCCCGGCGGACACTTCATAGGGAAACTCGCCGCCGGCCAGGAAGCTGGCTTCCTCGCCCGACAGCGCCGCCAGGTTCGGACGGGCCAGGGTGCGTACGAGGCCCTTGTCCTCCATGGCGTCGAGCACGACGTCGATGGTGGTGCCGCCGATGTTGGTGCCGATGCCGAGGCGCCCGGCCGGGTCTAGGTGGCTCCACAGACCGCTCTCGATGCCCTTTTCGGGGTCGATGATGTGGACCAGCGAGCCGCCGAGCAGCCCGGCGCGCGAGCCTTCGACGTCGATGCTGACGCCGAAGTCCTTCAGCGCGGTGCGGTTGGCTTCCACGAAGCGGACTTCCAGCATCACCTGCTCGGAGCCGGTGACATAGATCTCGTCGGTCACGGCCTTGGGCGCATAGCGTTCGGCGATGGACAGGGCCCGGGCGCGGGCGGCGCTGTTGGTCGCCTCGCCCGACAGCAGGATCCCGCCGTTGAAGCCGGTGGCCACCAGCGCCTCGTTCGGCAGCGCGCGGTTCAGCTCGCTCTGCACGGCGGCGGCGTCGTAGCCGACGCTGACGTCGATGAGTTCGATGAGCCGGTGGTTGCGGTCATAGACCAGGACGTTGGTCGCGCCCATCGACACGCCGCGCAGATAGACGCTGCGCTCGCTGTTGGCGACGATCTGGGCGATGTCGGGCTGGGCCACCACCACCTCGGCGGCGTTGGAGGTCAGGCGAAAGGCCACCGACTTGTTGGTCGGCACCGAGATCGAGCGCGTCGGCGCCAGATCATCGGAAAAGGCCTGGGCCATGGCCGGCGCCTGGAGCGCAAAGCCCCAGGCGAAAGCGGCCAGGACGAGGGCGGTCAGACGGCTCATGCGCCTGCCTCCGAGCTGGGGCTGCTTCGCACCGTGCCGTTGACGACCACCAGGCCTGGCATGGCCGGACGCCGCGGCCGGACCGGCGCCTCGCCGCTGGGCGGGGCCGGTGGCGCGTCGGCGGTGTTGAGGCGGCGCGGCACGTAGGCGCCGACGTCGGCCGTACGGATGGCGCGGACCGGCTCGACTTCGGCCGCGCCCGTGCGGCGCAGGGCCAGCGACAGGGAGCCGATCTCGCTGGCCACCGTCAGGCGTCCGGCGTCGGCCACGGTCACTTCCAGCGTCGCCGTCTTGGGCGAGGCCTTGTCGGTGGTGGTCTGGTCGGCGTTCATGTTGATGCCGAGGATGCGGACGTTCTGGAGCACCACGTCGGCCTCGACCGCCTGCTCGCCGCCATCCGGCAGCTTGCGGGCCAGCAGCACATCGACCCGGTCGCCCGGCAGCACGTGGCCGCCGCCGCCGGCGACGTCGGTGACGCGGATGGTGTAGGCGCGCATGCCAGGCGTGATCATCGCCGACATCGAAGGCCGCGCGCCGCCGCCGCTCAGCTTGGCCGGCAGCAGCATTTCCCTGGACGCGATGGCCGTCAGCGCGACCGGCGCGCCGCCGTCTAGGCCCACGACGTCCTTGATGGTGCGATAGGCGCCCGCGGGCACGGCGTTCACCGGCACCTGCAGGACCGCCAGGTTCTTTTCGTCGAGCTTGGTTCCAAATTCGATCGGCTTGGCGGCGACCACGACGGGCGCCATGGCGACTTGCGCTTCCTTCTTGCCGGCGTCCGGCAGCCAGACCTTGGCGACGACAAGAGCGCCCAGGCCCAGTACGGCCGAAGCTCCGAGGCTGATCATGGTGGCGAGACGCATCGAACTAATCCCCCAACGGGTGCGCAGAACAAGACGGGACGATCCCCATCAGACCCGCCCACGCTCCCTTACCGGCGTTGCGATATGATTAGCGGACAGGGTTAAACCCGCGTTTACGACGATCGCCCGCCCGCGAAATCGTCAGCCAAATCCGCGCCTTCTCATTTGAGCGCCCCCCGGTTGCATTCGGACGGGGTCGGCGGCATGGTGCGCTTGGGGGAGACTTACACCAATGTCGATGTCCGCGGACACGGGCGTCCGTCAGCGCCGCCGCAGGTCGCCGGAAGAGGCGAAGGAAGAGGCGCTCGCCTCGGCCCGCAAGCTGCTGCTCGACCAGGGTCCCGACGGCGTCACCCTCAAGGCCGTGGCCGACCACATCGGCATGTCGCACGGCAACCTGATCCACCACTTCGGCTCGGCGGCGGGTCTGCAGTCGGCCCTGATGGGGGCCATGGTCCGCGACCTCACCCGCGCGCTGGAGAGCGCCGTCACCAAGGTGCGTCAGGAAGACACCGGCCCGCGCGAACTGGTCGATATCGTCTTCGACGCCTTCGACAGCGGCGGCGCCGGACACCTGGCCGCCTGGATCGGCCTGTCGCACGACCTCCGCCAGCTGGAAGCCGTCCACGCCGCCGTCGACGAGCTGGTGGGCGCCATCAACGACAAGGTCGTGGCCGCCGGCGGCGAGGCGCCGCGGCACATCCCCTCGGCCCTGCTCTTCATTACGCTCTGCGCGTTCGGGGACTCCGTGATCGGCCAGGCCCTGTGCGAGATGCTCAGCCGCGACCGCGAGTCGGTCCGCCGCATCGCCGCCCACCTGCTCCCCACCTTCCTTTAGGAGCCAACCGATCACCCCGGCGAAGGCCGGGGCCCAACCTCAGGCGCTGGAGGCGGATGGAGGGGCGCGGCGGTTCCGGAGCCCACCTCCGAGCCCGCCATCTGGATCCCGGCCTTCGCCGGGAACACCGGCCAAGGAAAGCCCCACAACTAGCCCGCGCCGTCCTCGAAGAAGGTCGGCAGCAGCCGCGCCGTCATGCGGCGGGTGGCTTCCTTGTCGCGGCCGAGGATGCCGCGCAGCTGGTCGCCGATCACCGAGTCGCCGAACGCGCACAGGGCGATCAGCAGCACCGCCGAGGTGATCCGCCGGTTGGCCGCCTCACCCTCGACGCCGGCCCGCTCCATGATCGCTTGCACCAGCGACTGGACCGCGTCGCGCACCGGTTCGATCTGGTCGATGTCCTGCGACAGCGCCATCCACGCCGCCAGCTTGCCCGCCCCGCCCCGCTCGAAGGCGTCGAAGACGATGTCGATCAGCTGGCGCGGCGCCGCCTCGTCGGAGCGCACGTGCGCCACGGCTTCTTCCATCGCCGCCGTCAGGTCGCCGACCATCATCCCCATCAGCGCCGTCTGCAACTCGGTCGCTGAGCCGAAGTGGTGGATGACGTTGGCGTGGGTCATGCCGATGGCCTGACCGACGTTCGACAGGGTCACCGCCTTGGGCCCGCGCGTCAGCAGCAGCTCGCGCGCGGCCGCCAGCGCCTCCTCGCGCGCTTCTTCGGGCGAGCGCTTGCGTCTTTTTGCCGACTGAGGCGTTACCGCTGTTGACATTGGTGTAAATGATACCTATCTAACCATTAGCCGATGGGAAGGTCGCAAGGCCTTCCGGGTCGGCCTGGATGCCCGCCGGAGAATACCGGTTGGCGACGAAACTTTCGCGCGGAAATCTACAGCAAAGTCAAGGAACGCCATGTCCCTGACCCGCCCGGATAGACGGTTTGCCGCACCCAGCGGCGCCCGCCCGCGCAGCCTGAACCCTTTGCTCCCGGCGGCTTCCTCGGCCCCGTGGGCTCGATCCCAACTCGTGTGTGTCTGACCAAACTTCCGTGTGTGTGATCCACGTTCAGTTTACATTCATGTCAGTACACGCACCTTCATACCAATGAAGGGACTCCCCGTGACTTCCAGAATTCAAACCCCCGCTGAGCTCACGATCCAGCGCCGGGATTACCAATTCGGCCGCAACGCGCCCCACCCTCGCTGGTGGCAGGGCGGCGACCCGGTCGCGACCGCCTTCTACAACGCCCTGTCCGCGCTCTTCCCGCTGGGCGAGCGCTTCTTCATGGACAGCGTGAAGGCTTTCCGCAACCACACCGACGGCAAGCTCAAGGAGCAGGTGGCCGACTTCCTCTACCAGGAAGCCATGCACACCCGCGAACACGTGGTCTTCAACAAGATGGCCACCGACGCCGGCTTCGACATCAAGAAGCTGGAGAACCGCGCCGCCCGCCTGCTGGGCTTTGCCCGCACGCGCCGGCCGATCTACCAGCTGGGCGCCACCGCCGCGCTCGAGCACTTCACCGCCATGCTGGCGCACGAGGCGCTCAGAAACCCGGCCCACTTCCAGGACGCCCCGCCCGAGGCGCGCGACATGTGGCGCTGGCACGCCATGGAAGAGATCGAGCACAAGGCGGTCGCCTACGACACCTACATGGCGGCCATGAAGAAGTGGCCGGGCCTGATCCGCTGGGGCCTGCGCTCCATCGTCATGGTCGTGGCCACCGTGCTCTTCTTCTATGCGGTGATCGCCAACCTGCGCGACCTGTTCAAGCAGGACGACATCAACACCGGCAAGACGTGGCGCCGGCTGGCCCACTTCCTGTTCGTCTCGCCCGGCATGATGCGCCACGTGATGAAGAGCTACTTCAGCTACTATCGCCCCGGCTTCCACCCCTGGGAGGAAGACGACCGCGACCTGCTGGAGCAGGCTGAAAAAGACATCGTCCGCACCCCCCAAGCCATTGGAGTTCCCGCGTAATGAAAATGCTTCCCGCCCTTGTCGCCGCTTCGGCCCTTCTCGCCGCCGGCGCCGCGCATGCCGCCGACATCACCGGCCTTTGGGCCACCGACAGCGACAACGGGCGGGTGCGCATCTATCAGTGCGGGGAGGCGATCTGCGGCAAGCTTATCGACGCCGACCAGATCCGCGCCAATCCCAACGAGACCGACCAGTACAACAAGAACAGGGCCCTGCGCTCACGCAAGGTGAAGGGCCTTGTTCTCTTCTCCGGCTACACCGGCGGCCCGAACGAGTGGACCGGCGGCCCCATCTACGATCCCAAGAGCGGCGACACCGGCCGAAACGGCAAGCTGCGGCTCAACGGCGACAAGCTGGAAGTGAAGGGCTGCCTTGGCCCCATCTGCCGCACCAAGCACTGGACGCGGGCGGGCTAGACCCGCTCGTGGACGGCGGTCATCGTGGCCACCGTCAGGCCAAGCACGCCGATCCGCACCCGCTTGAGCGCCGAGTTCGCTGAGGTCAGCGTAAAGCGGGTGTTGTAGCTGGGCGTCGGAAAGCCGCCCTCGGGCCGAAGGGGCCGGCGAAAGTTCAGCACATAATCGCCCCGCTTGTCGTGGCGGCCTACGATCCCGGCGCCGACCATGGCCTCGGCGGCCACATAGCGGCCGTCGCGGCCGCGGGTCATGGCCCAGCGCCACTGCTGCGTCTCGCCGTCGTCGAAGGTGAAGGTCTCGTCGAAGTGCAGGGCCTGGTAGGACTCGTCCAGGTGGCCTTCGGTGATGATCTGGCAACGGCGGCGCCGGCCGCCGAGTTCGCGCACGACGCCCCAGCCCTCGGTTCTTCCTACGAAGAACTGCTCGGGGCGAAATACCCGCGAAAGCGCCTCGCCCCCGTCCACGGCGGCCTCTCCTGACGCCGGCTTCGGGCCGGCAAGAGGTCAAGATTACCTCAAGACCGCTTCCGGGCGCCCCGCCGCCGATTGTCGCGGGCCGCGAACCGCCCCGGATCGACCAGCGCCGACAGGTCTCGCGCCAGCGGCGAGGGGGCGCCCAGCGCCAGCGCGGCCACATGCTCGGCCAGCAGCGGCGCCGTGCAAAAGCCCCGCGAACCGAGCCCCGTCAGCACGAACACGCCGTTCCGCACCGTCCCCGCCGCCGGCAGCCGATCGGGTGTCGCCGCCCGGATCGAAGCCCGCGCCTCCAGCGGCAGGCCTTCCAGCCGCGCGGCGAGGTCGGGCAGGCCGGCGGCCAGCTGCTCCAGATTCCGCGCGTTATCCCGCGCCCGCACATCGCTCTCGGTGACATCGCGGTCGTGGGTGGCGCCGAACAGCACGCCGTCCCTCATCGGAATGGCGTAGCCGCCCCAGGCGAGGGCTTCGTCGATGGAAACGGCCGCCGCCCAGCTCGCCTGGCCCCGGACGGGCTGCAGGGGCGCCGCCACAAACCGCGCGCTCTCATGCCCCGCCGCGACGCAGACGATGTCCGCGTCCGGCAGCGTATCGACGGGCGGGCGCAGCTCGGTGAGCCATGCGTCCAGCACCCGCTCCGGCTCGATCACCAGCGCGTCGGCCATATGCAGGCCATCGCCCGCCGTCATCGATCCGGGCTCGAACAGGTCGCTGGCGGCGATGACCTCGAACCGCCGCGCGTCCTTGTCGCCGCTCCCCAGTTGCCGGGCCCCGCGCGCGACGGCCGCCCCGCCATAGAGCGCCACCGCCCGCCGAAATCCCTCGGCATAGAGCCGCGCCTGCGGCCCCAGCCCCGCATCGAGCCTCGGCGTCACCAGCGCCGCCGGGTTGCG
This sequence comes from Caulobacteraceae bacterium, assembly GCA_036376035.1. Lineage (GTDB taxonomy): Bacteria > Pseudomonadota > Alphaproteobacteria > Caulobacterales > Caulobacteraceae > Caulobacter. Next base: position 144,719 of record DASVBC010000017.1, read on the forward strand.
CGAGGCGCCGTCCCGCGCGCCATACGCCACGGGCTCTATCCCCAGCGCCGCGAACGCCCGCGCCAGCGACGCGCCCGCAATCCCCGCCCCGACGATGGCGACGCTGGGCGAGGGCGCATCGCTCGGCGCCCCCGGCAGCCGCGCCTCCAACCGCTCGCGCTTGCGGCCAAAGCCGGGGCGCTTGTCCACCGCGAACCCCGCCGCCTCCAGCCCCCGCCGCACCGCGCCCGCGACGGTGAAGGTCGCCGCCCGTGCGCCTGGGGCCGAGCGCTGCGCGACCAGCCCCAGCACATCTTCGCTCCACATGCCCGGATTGGCGGCGGGCGAGAAGCCGTCGAGGAACCAGGCGTCCGCCGCCCCGCTCCACCCCGCCATCGCCTCGCCCGCGTCCATGACCCACAGGTCGAGGATGGCGTTGAACTCGGGGATCTCCAGCCGGTGCGCGCCGCGCGCCCGCCCCGGCCAGCGGCTCGTCAGCGCCCGGGCCGCGTTCGCGATCCGGGGCCACCGCGACAGCGCCCGCTCGGCCTCCTCGCGGGTGATCGGGTGGGCCTCGACGGAGAAGATGTGCAACTGGGCGCCGACCTCCCGCGTGCGGCCCCACAGCTCCAGCAGCGCGGCGATGTTGAGCCCCGTGCCGAACCCCAGCTCGCCGACCACGAACCGCCGCCGGCCCCGCCAGACCTCGGGCATGCCGCAGCCGGCCAGGAACACCGCCTGCGTTTCGGCCAGCCCGTCGTCGGAGGAGAAATAGACGTCGCCGTAGAGCCGCGAGCGGGGCAGGCCGTCCTCGCCCCAGATCAGCGGCGATGGGCCTTGCTCTGGCATGGGCGTCTTATAGCCCGGCCACAAAGAAGAAGGGCCGCCCTTTCGGACGGCCCCTCAAACCGTTTGACCGGTTGCGTCGCTTATTGAGCGGCGGCGTCGTTGGTCGCGGCAGCGGCGTCGTTGGTCGCCGGAGCGGTCGCCGTGGCGTCGGCGGCGGCGTCGGCAGCCGTGGTGGCCGCTTCGTTGGTCGCCATGTCGTTGGTGGTCGCTTCCACCGCGGCGGTGTCGGCCGCTTCGGTGTTGTCGGCGGCTTGTTGGCCGCAGGCGGCGACGGACAGAGCGGCGACGGCGGCGCCGGCGACGAGAAGCTTGCGAAGTTCGATCATGATCCCTGGTCCCCTTGAGGAGTGGTGCGCGCCCGGAATCTCCGAACGCTGAGCCGAATATGCCGCCATTATCACGCGAAGCAAGCAAAGAGTTCACGGCGGTGTGATCGCGCTTGCCGCGCGCGTGAACGCCGCGTGAGCGTTGCGGCGGATTTGTAGCGGGCGTAACGAGATTCGATGTCCCCCGACGCACCCCCCGTCAAACTCTCCCGCCGCTCCTTCGGCCTGCTGTTCGCGGTGTCGATCGTGGTCGCCATCGGCAACACGGGCCTCTTGTCGGTGCTGCCCGCCATCGGCCGCGAGATCGGCATTCCCGACCCCATGGTCGCGGCCATCTTCTCGCTGTCGGCGCTGCTGTGGGCCATCGGCTCGCCCTACTGGGCCCGGCAGTCGGACACGCGCGGGCGCAAGCCGATGATCCTGCTGGGGCTGGGCGGCTTTGTGGTCTCCATGTTCCTGTGCGGCCTGGTGGTCAGCGCCGGGCTGCACAAGCTGGCGACGCCCATGGTCATCTTCTTCTGCTTCCTGCTGGCGCGGGCCATCTTCGGGATGATCGGCTCGGCCTCGAACCCGGCGGCGCAGGCCTACATGGCCGAGCGCACCAGCCGCACCGAGCGTACCCAGATGATGGCCCTGCTGGCCGGGGCCTTTGGCCTCGGCACCGTCATCGGCCCGGCCATCGCGCCGCTGTTCGTGCTGCCCATCGTGACGCTGGCCGGCCCGCTCTACGGCTTTGCGCTGGCGGCCTTCATCGTGCTGGTCCTCGTCCACCGCCTGCTGCCCGAGAACGACATCTCCGAGGAACACCGCCGCGAGTTCCAGCGCGCGCCCCTGCTCAAGGGCGAGCGGGCCATCTGGCGCGACCCGCGCGTGGCGCCCTTCCTGATCTACGGCTTCCTCGTCGCCCTCTGCCAGACCGTCCAGACCCAGACGCTCGGTTTCATGATCATCGACAAGCTGCAGGTCGCCCCGCTGGAGGCGCAGGGCTATACGGCCGTCGCCATGATGGCCGGCGCCGTGGCGGGCCTGCTGGCCCAATGGGGCCTGATCCGCATGTTTTCCATGGGCCCGACCGAGCTGCTGCGCTGGGGCGCGGGGCTGGCGGCGGGAGCCAACCTGGTGGCGGCCTTCGCGCCCAATTACTGGACCGTGGTGATCGCCTATTCGGTGGCGAGCCTTGGCTACGCCTTCGCCCGGCCCGGGTTCTCGGCCGGCGCCTCGCTGGCGGTGGAGATGCGCGAGCAGGCGCGGGTGGCCGGCGCCATCTCCTCCATCTTCGGCCTCAACGTCATTTTCGCCCCGCTGTTCGTGCTGCTCTACGAGCACGTCCACGCCGGGCCCTTCCTGCTGAACATGGCGATCCTGGCGGGCCTCTTCTGGCTGGCGCTCGGCAATCCCGTCCTCAAGAACGCCGGCGAGCGCACCGCCACGGACGAGGAAGCCGCCGCCTCGCTGATCGAGCGCCGGGACGAGGGCGGGTTCTAACGCCCTCTCCCCCGCTCATTCCCGCGAAGGCGGGAACCTAGGCTTTTTTTCTGCCGCCCGCCGAGCTCTCCGATAAAACACCTGGGTCCCCGCTTCCGCGGGGATGAGCGGAGTTTTTAGGGGATCGAGGCCGCTTCGGCCTGCAGCCGCTGGATCACCGCCAGCGACAGGTAGCCGTCGGCCGGCAGCCCGCGCGACTTCTGCCAGGCCCGAAGCGCCGCGCGCGTGTTGGCGCCGATGATGCCGTCGGGCTTGCCGGGATCGAAGCCGACCTTGGCGAGGTCGCGCTGCGCCTGCTCGCGCGCCTTCAGCGACAGCGGCACTTCATAGGGCCAGGGCGTCACCAGCCCCGCCTCGCCCGCGAACCCGTCGGCCAGCAGACCCACCCCCAGGGCATAGGCGATGGAGTTGTTGTAGCGCCGGATCGCAAAGTGGTTGGGCAGCAGCAGGAAGGCCGGTCCCCGCGCCCCGGACGGCAGCGCCAGCTGCGCTTCGGCCGCCTGCTCGGACGCATTCCAGCCCTTGCCGTCGGCGCGCTTGACGCCCAGCGCCTCCCACCAGGCGGGCGGATGCTTGTCGCCCTCGGAAAGCGAGTAGTCGAAGCCGTCCGGCAGGATCACCTCCTCCGCCCAGCCCTCGCCGCGCCGCCAGCCCGCCTTGGCCAGGTAATTCGCCGTCGAGGCCAGCGCGTCCTGGCTCGAGCCCCAGATGTCGCGCCGCCCATCGCCGTCGCCATCCACGGCGGTGGTCAGATAGACGCTGGGCATGAACTGGGTGTGGCCCATGGCCCCGGCCCAGCTGCCCTTCAGCTGGCCCCGGCTCGCCTCGCCGCGCGCGATGATGCGCAGCGCCGCCGTCAGCTCGCCCTCGGCCCAGTCGCGCCGCCGCCCATCCCACGCCAGCGTCGCCAGCGAGCGCACCACGTCCAGCGATCCCTTGTTGCCGCCGAAGTTCGACTCCATCGCCCAGATGGCCAGCACCACCTCGCGCGGCACGCCGTGCTGCTGCTCCAGGTTCGGCAGGAACGTCAGGCTCGATCGATAGTCCCGCCCCTTGGCCACCCGGTCGGCCGAGACCACGCCCTTGATGTATTCGCTGACCGGCTTGGAGAACTCCGGCTGCTTTCCGTCGAGGTCGGCGACCTGCATGTTGGGCGTCAGGCCCGACAGCTCGTTTTCCACCACCGCCCGCGGGATCCCCGCCGCCAGCGCCTTGGGCCGATAGCTCATCAGCCAGGCGTCGAAGCCGAGGTTGCCCGACGGGCTCGGCGGCGTCTCGGCGGGCGAGGGCGGCGGCGTCACGGGCGCGGGCGTCGGCTCGAACACCGGCGGCGGGCGTGAGACGTCGGCGCAGCTGGCCAGCAGCAGCGCGACAAAAGTGCGGCGGTCAAAGCGCGAGCGTTTCAGCATTTGCGCCGAGCCTAGGGTGCGTCGGGAAATCTCTTCAATCACAACCAAGCCAACGGCTGTGATGCCTGCCGGTTGCGCCTAGCCGCCCCAGTCGGAGCCGCCGGAAGACCCGCTCCAGCCCGGCTCGCTGGAAGCGCCCCAGCCGGACGCCGCGCCGCCGCCCGCGCCCCAGGCGGAGGTCTCGGGCTTGACCGTCCACTTGTCGGCCTTCCAGTTGGCGATACGGGCCGCGTCCTCCTCCACCGGCGTCAGGGTGACCACCCGCGCTCCCGGGCCCTTGGCCGTCCCGCCCAGCGCCGCCAGCTTCGTCGCCTCTTCGGCCGCCCTGGCCTCGGCGGCCTCGCGCTCCATCAACTCGCGCTTCTTTTTCGGAATGTAGGAGACGTAGGCGATCCGCACCCCGCGCGGCACCCGCGCGGCGCTCTTCAGCGGCAGGTCGGCGGCGGTGGCGAAGGCCTGGTCGATGAAGGCCTCGGGGTTCATCGGCCGGTGTTTCCTGTCCCGCACCTCGAAGTGCAGGTGCGCGCCGGTGGACGATCCGCTGCTGCCCACGCGCCCCAGCCGCTGGCCGATCCGCACCACCGCGCCCGGCGCCACTCCCGCCTCGATCGCGCCGAGATGGGCGTAGACGGTCGACAGCCCCTGCGCGTGCCGCACCTCGACGAACCGCCCATAGCCGCCGTCATAGCCCGCCCGGCTCACCACCCCGTCGGCGGCCGCCTGCACCGGGTAGCCGAAGGGCGCGGCGATATCGACGCCGGCGTGCAGCCGCGCGGCCTTCTCCCACGGCAGCTGGCGCAGCCCGAACGGCGAGACCACCTCATAGCCCTCGACCGGCTCGCCGTAGACGAAGTCGGGCGCATCCACGACGGGCGCGGCGTTCACCTGTTGCATCCCGCGCAGCAGCGGCGCATCCCGGGCCGGCGCGATGGCGGCCTGCGCCACGGCCACGGCCGACAGGGCGCCGGCCGCTCCGACGACGAGATCGGCGATCCAATGGGGCGTCACCGCGGCGGCGGCTTGCTGGCTCACTGGCTTCTCTTCCCGTTACGCTCCCGCGGAGCGGTCGAGCCGGACGGGTAGCGGGCGGTCGTCCGACAGGCCCGGCAACCTGTCGAGGTTTTCGGGCGCATGCTAGGCGCCAGAAGGCCGCGCCGGAGTCAAGGCCGTCGCGGCCCCTCCCGGCGTTGACTCAGCGCCCCCTCGCCCATATACCCGCGCGCTCCGGAACAACCGGCGGCTCGCGGAGCGCGGATTACACGCGCACCCGCCGGGCCGCCAGAACGAGATCAGAGTACGCCGCCATGAAGGTCAGAAGCTCGCTCAAGTCGCTGAAGAGCCGCCACCGCGACTGCAAGCTCGTGCGCCGCAAGGGCCGCGTCTATGTGATCAACAAGACCGACCCGCGCTTCAAGGCCAAGCAAGGCTAAGGAAGACGCGCCCGTGACGGCTCCGAAAGGCGTCGTCTGGGACATCGGCAACGTCGTGGTCCGCTGGGACCCGCGCACCCTCTATTCAAAGATCTTCCCCGACCCGCGAGAGCGCGACGACTTCCTGGCGCGCGTCTGCACCCTGGCCTGGCACGTCGAGACCGACCGGGGCCTCTCCCCGGAAGAAAACACCGCCCGCCTGATCGCCCGCTTCCCCCAGCACGAGGTCCACATCCGCGCCTGGTGGGACCGCTGGGACGAGATGTTCGGCGGCGTCATCGAAGAAACCGTCGAGGTCATCGAAGCCCTCGCCGACCGCGGGGTCCCCCAGTTCGCCCTCACCAACATGGCCCCCACACCTGGCCCAAGGTCCGCGCCATGGCCCCGGCGCTGGACCGCCTCCACTACGCGCTGGTGAGCGGCGACCACGGCCTGGTGAAGCCCGACCCGGCGGTTTTCCGCCTGCTATGCGAGAAGGCGGGGATGGCGCCGGGGGAGCTCCTGTTCGTCGACGACAGCTGGACGAACGTGGAAGCGGCGCGGGCGTTGGGGTTTCACACCCGCCACTTCACTGGCTCGACGCCTGGGAACGCGCGCTCGCTGCTGGCCCAATTTGAGGTCTGACGAGCTTTTAGAATTGACGCGCCGGACAACTAACCCACAGCGCGTAAATTTCTGTAAACGCTAAGGAACTCTCCCCGGCGTTAAGAGTTAATGTCGCAAGCCTGAATAACCCACGATATTTCCCCCCGCTCTCGCGGCGACCGTTACTGTAAATTCGACTCAAGGTTCCAATGCAAAGTGTAAACCCCCGTGACACGCGATATCGCGTGAGCGCGCCCGCGCACGCCGATGTCTTCCTCGCTTCCGACGAGCGTCGCAGGCCGGCCCGCGTCGTCATGCTCGCCGCCGCCTTTTCGGCCGTGACGACGATCGCCATGGCCGGCGCCTCCCAATTCTTCGACCACCTGGATGGGGGTCGCTATGCTGAGGACATCATCCGGGTAGCGATCGCCCGCGCCTAGCGCGGCTCGATGGCAAATGTAGTCACCAGCCCGGCGCGCCTGCCCGCGCGCCCGCTCGCTGCCGCCAGGAAGAAATTCCTGGTCGCCGTGCTTGTAGCGCTGGCCTGGACGCTGTTCAGCGTCTGGGTCTCGGACAAATGGCGCGACGAACTTGGCGCGGCGATCCACCCGTTATTCGCCATCCTGGCGATCACCTTCATCGCCTACGTGCCGGGCTTTATGAACGCCTTTCTCGTGGCGAGCCTTCTGCTCGATCGCAGACAGCGCTCGCCCCAGAGGGCGTCATATCCGGGCGTCACGGTTCTGATCGCCGCCTACCAGGAAGCGGGCGCGATCGCCGACACCATCGAAAGCATCGCCCTGGGAGACTATCCCGGCGAGGTCGAGGTCCTTGTCCTCAGCGACGGCTCGACCGATGGCACGGTCGAGTGCGCCGAACAGGCCATCGGCCGCCTGTCCTTGCGGGCCGGCTACACGATGCGCGTGCTGGCGTTCACCGCCAACCGCGGCAAGGCCGTGGTCCTGAATGAGGGACTGGCGAAGGCAAGGCACGAGCTGATCGTCACGGTCGACGGCGACTCGCGGCTGCGGTCCAACGCCCTGCGCGCCATCGTCGGGCGGCTCCTTTCCGCGCCGGAAAACACCATGGCCGTGGCCGGCTCGGTGCTGGCGCGCAACGGCCGCGAAAACCTGATCACCGGGGCCCAGGAGTGGGACTATTTCCACGGCATCGCCGCGGTAAAGCGCATGCAGAGCATGTACCACGGCGCCCTCGTGGCCCAGGGCGCGTTCTCGATCTACCGCCGCCGGGCGCTGGTCGCCGTCGGCGGCTGGCCCGACTGCGTGGGCGAAGACATCGTGCTGACCTGGGCGATGCTGAAGCGCGGCTATCTCGTCGGCTATGCCGAGGACGCCTTGGTCTTTACCAACGTGCCAACCACCTACCGCCAGTTTTCGCTGCAGCGAAAACGCTGGTCGCGCGGCCTGATCGAAGCCCTCGACCACCACGAGGGCCTGCTGTTCAAGCGTCGGCTGTCGACGCTGTTCATTTGGTGGAACCTGCTCTTTCTGCCGCTCGACCTGATCTACACCGTCATCTTCATTCCCGGCGTGCTGGCCGCGGTCTTCCTGCATAATTTTTCAATCGCCGGGCCGATGACCCTGGCCGTCCTGCCGCTGGCGGCCCTGTGGAACGCCCTGATTTATCGCATCCAGACCCGGACGCTTCGGCGCGAGGGCGTGGAACTGAAGCACAACTGGGCGGGCCTTGGGGTCTACCTGCTCGCCTACACCGTTCTGATGCAGCCCGTGTGCGTCTGGGGCTACGCCTCCGAGGTGTTCGGCCTGGCCAAGAAATGGGGTACCAAACGATGAGACCGCACCCTGGTCTTCTTGGCGCGGCGATCCTGCTGTGCCAACCGCTGATCGCGCATGCCCAAACGAGCCCGGCTCCAAGCCAGGCGCCGCGAGCGGCGGTCCACATCGACACCTTCATCTCGCGCGATGCCGACAAAACTCAGGTGATGAAGTCGGGCGTCGATCTCGACTGGCAGTATTCCGGACCCGAAAAATATCGCGGCATCCGCATCGAGAACGCCAGGTTCGATCCGTTCGGGCAGGGCTGGGAAAGCCGCGACCGCATCTACCTGCGCCTTGCCGACCGCTTCGGCGACTGGAGCGCGGCCACCCGCGTCGGGACCGATGGCGAGACCGTGCTTGGCTCGGCAGTCATCCACAACGACGCGGCCTTCCGGCAGGAATACTTCGTCGAGCGCGACATCGTCGAAACCCCGCAGGGCCTTGGCCGAGGCATCTATTACACCTACGTCGGCGGCGCGCTGGACCTGCCCTTCGACGAGGACAACAGCGCCACGGTCCTGGCGGGCGTCCAGGACTTCACGGGTGACAACGTGCGCCTGCACCTGCGGGCGAACTACGTGCACATCCTCGACCGCGAAAAGGGCCTCAGCGCCCAGCTTCGGACGCGCTACTTTCACAACAGCCGGCCGCGGGAGTTCGATTACTACTCGCCGCGCTGGTACGCGCAGATTGTGCCGGTCCTGCAGCTTCGGCGCTTCTCGCACGGCTGGCGCTATCTGGTGGCCGGCGGCATCGGCGTTCAGCGCGATGCGGACTCGGACTGGCGGCGGTCGAGCTATTTCAACGCCGAAGTCACCACGCCCGAGCGCAACGACTGGGCCCTGAAGGCGGCCTTCCTGTTCAGCGAGACGCCGGGCGCATCGAGCGACGCCTACAGCTACAGCCAGGTCACGGTCGGACTGACGCGGGTGTTCTAGGCGCCGATGGCCGCGTGCACCCAGCCGAGCATGAGCGCGGCCTTTATGCCGAAGATGCCCGCCACGATCAGCAGGTCGAGCGCCTTTTCGCGCGCGAGTTCGGGCAGGGCCGCAAAAACGTCCATGGGCGCGACCATAGCGCCAGACCCGTTGATCGTTTGTTGATGCGGCGCAATCTGGACCGCCATCGCGTCTTCCCCCGCGAAGAGCTTCAGCGCGCAAAGTCTCGCATGTTCGGCCGGCTGTAAAGTTGGCCGGGCCGCGAATGAGGCCCATCCTGATGAGGCATTTCGTCTCTCTCGCGCGTTTTCGCGGTGTGGACGGCCTCTGAGGTGAAGGAGCTCGCTCCGCTGGGTCTGCATGTTCTGTTCTCCCGACACGTTGGCGGGAGCACAAGGGGCTCTCAGTTGTCGGCCACCAGCAGGCGTCTGCCGACAATGGTTGCATCATACGCCCAAATGTCAGCCGCGGCTCGCCCCGATTTGCCAGGCCTTGATGCGAGACATCTCCTTTCGAGACGTTTCGCCCCTCTCGCCCCTGCTCCGCCGGGCCCTATCCCCGCCGCCGGATCCCGGGGGACAATGAGGCATGACCCTCGCCGTCGCCCTCTCCGCGCGCTCCGAAACCCGCCAATACGCGCCCCCGCGCGCCGCCCAGCACGAGGCCCACATCCGCGCCTGGTGGGACCGCTGGGACGAGATGTTCGGCGGCGTCATCGAAGAAACCATCGAGGTCATCGAAGCCCTCGCCGACCGCGGCGCCCCCCAGTTCGCCCTTACCAACATGGTCACCCACACCTGGCCCAAGGTCCGCGCCATGGCCCCGGCCCTGGAGCACCTCCACTACGCGCTGGTGAGCGGGGAGCACGGCCTGGTGAAACCCGACCCGGCCATCTTCCACCTGCTATGCGAAAAGGTTGGAATGGCGCCGGGGAGCTCCTGTCCGTCGACGACAGCTGGGCGAACGTGGAAGCGGCGCGGGCGTTGGGGTTTCACACCCACCATTTCACCGGCCCGCCGCTCAGACGCATGCTTTCCCTTCTTACCGCTGTTCGCGACGGGTAGAGCTTGGGCCGCGCCTGAGCGGCTAAGACGCGATAGCGGCTCCATCGCAACCACCGTGTGATATTCAGGAGGCATGATTCGAGAGCTGGCCCGCGACTACTACGCCGGTGTTCATGCCGCCGCTTCCGCGAGCGTGGATGCTGAGGAAGAGGCACAGCTTACGACGCCCGTCGCGAATCTCTTCCGCGCCCTGGCTTCTGAGGCGGGGTTGGGCGTGTTTCAGATGGTGCGAGAGACGCGCCTTGACCGCACGCGGCCCGACTTTGCCGTCCTGCTCACGGAGCACGCACGCACCAGGCAAAAAGGCTTCATCGAGCTCAAGGGGCCGAGCACCTCAGTCGATGTGACGACCTGGTCGGGACGAAATGCTCGCCAATGGACATCGATGGCGCGGGAAGCCGAGATACTGATCGTCTGCAACGGCGTGGCCGCGCAAATTTACAAGGATGGGGAGCCTTACGATGGCCCCGCGACACTTCCCTACACCGAACCGGAGGCCTGGGACCCTAGTGGCCTGATCCGCCTTCTGCGGTTGTTCGTTGAACTCGACCCCACGCCTATCGTGAGCGTTCGGAACCTCTCTGAAAGGCTGGCCCACAGAACCGCGGATTTGCGCGACCGGCTGCTCTGGCTCTTGGACCAGTCCAGCCCCGCGGCCGATGCCGCCAAAGGCGGTCTCCGGGCGTGGCGTCAGCATGTCCAGCCGACGGGCAGCCCGCGCGACTTTGCCGATGGTGTCTCGCAAGTCATCGCATACGGAATGGTGCTCGCGGCGCTGAGCGCCGGTGGAGCGGACGCAGACGGAGACGGCTTCGTCACGGTGATGGAAGCCCGCGAGGCGCTGCGCCAGTCAAACCCGGTGCTTGCGGCGGCCTTCGCGCCGCTGATTGACAAACCCGTTCTCGCTGGCGCGACCCAAGTTGAACTGGGCGCCCTTGAAACCTTGATCAGCGCTATCGACGCGGACCGGGTGAACGCCAGCGCCGACCCGCGGGGAGAGCCGTGGCTCTACTTCTATGAAGACTTTCTCAGCGAGTACGATCCGGATGAGCGACGCCAAGCCGGCGTCTACTACACGCCCGTGGCCATTGTGCGGGCGATGGCCCGGATCGCCGACCATGTTTTGGTAGAGCGGTTTGGCCGAAGGCTTGGCTTTGCGGACGGCTCCGTTGTCACTCTCGATCCTGCGGCGGGGTCGGGCGCATTTCCGCTGGCGGTCATTGACCAGGGTGTTGAGCGGGCCCGGCAGGTGCGCGGAGCGGCCGGTCCGCGTCAGGCGGCCGCGAATCTGGCTCGGAATCTCTTCGCGTTCGAGCTTCTTCCGGGGCCGTACTCCGTTGCGCACCTTCGTTTGGGAACTCGTCTCTCGAAGCTGCTTGAGCCGGAGCCCGCCGTTGCCGCAAAAGTGGTGCTTACGGACACGCTGGAGTCACCTTTTCAGCCGCCACGAAGGCCCCTCTGGTTGGATGGACGTATTCGCGCCGCCGACGGGGGACGCGGAATGGTTCGCCATGCCGTTGATCACGGATATTTTTCCCTGGCAACAGCCCGGCTGCAAGTTCGGCCGCACCTGGCCGATCGCCCCCGCGTCGGAAGTCCTGACGCAACGCTGGGAGCGGTTTGCCGCGGCCGCACGTGAGGAGAAGGCCGAGCTGTTTGTCACCGCCAGCTCGGGGCGAAACACGACGACGCAGGTGGATGGCTACCGGCGCCTCGCCGATGTTCAGCGCCACGAAGATCCTGAGCCCATCGTTCGCTATGGGTACAGAAGCTTTGACCGGCAGTGGGTGTTCAATGATCCACGTCTCGCGAACCTTGAGCGACCCTCACTGTGGCAGTCAACCTCGGAGCGCCAAGTCTATCTGTCGTCTCTGCTGACAGGCGAGATCGGCACTGGACCTGCTCTCACGGCCTCGGCCTATGTCCCGGACTTGCATTTCTTCCGTGGCAGCCATGGCGGGAAGGACATGATTCCGCTTTGGCGCGACGCGGCTTTCTCCGAACCCAACCTCACCGAAGGCTTGGCCGTCGAGATCGGCCGAGCGCTTGGCATCGATCCCCCTACGGTTGAGGAGATTGGCGCCTACGTTTACGCGCTTTTGAGCACCTCCGCCTACCAAGCGCGCTTTGCGGAAGCCCTTCGAACGCCCGGGCTGCGTGTGCCGATCACAGCCGATGCGAACCTGTGGGCTGAGGTGACGGCGGCCGGTCGGCGGCGGCTCTGGCTACACACCTACGCCGAGCGCTTTCGTGACCCTGCCGCACAACAAGGGTCCCATATTCCACTGATCGAGGGAGTCGAATGGGAAGCGCCTGTGACGCGCATGCCGATGAACTCGGGGGAGATCGAGTACGACGGGGACGCGATGCGCTTGACCATCGGGGACGGGGTCGTGGTCGGCGTTCGCCCGGAGGTGTGGGCGTTCGAAGTCAGCGGCATGCCTGCCGTCAGCAAGTGGCTGGGCTATCGGACGCGGCAGGGGGCGGGGCGCGCAGCGTCATCCTCAAGCGCGCTGGACCGCATTCGACCCGAGACGTGGTCGGACGACTGGAATGATGAGCTGTTGGATCTCATCCGCGTGCTGACGTTGACCCTCGACGAAGAGCCCGCCCTCGCAGATTTACTTGAACGCGTCTGCGACGGTCCGTTGATTGAGGCGGATCGACTGCCGACCCCCAGCGCGCCCGAGCGGCAACCACCCGCCACGCGGCCCCGGGCCTCGGCAGCGGCTGGTGGATAGTGCCGAGCTTCTCAAGTCAGTAGCGCTCGAATTTGCTTTCGGTTTTTCCTCGAATCGCCGAGCCTCGCGGCATGTCTCAACTCGACATGTTCGGCTCGCTACAGCGACGTGCGCCTGAGCGCCCCACCGCGGATGACGTTCGGCCCGAGTTAAGGGCGGTGCTTGAACGCTTGGCAGGTAGCGACGCCATGCCCTTCTCAGCCAAGGACCTTCGGTTCTGGCGAGTTGTCTTCCCTCAGATGTCTCGCTGGCTCCCCACCGAGGAACGGGAGCGGATGTGCGAGGCGTTCTACGCGGAGCTCTCCCGACTCGAAGAACGCCTCGCGAGCTGACGCCAACGAGCGCGGGAGCGCGACATCTCCTCCCGAGACATTCCGCCCCTCTCGCCCCTCCGCCGCCGCGAGTTATCCCCGCCGCGCCAGCCAGGGCGACAATGGCGGCATGAGCCTCGCCCTGACCCCCTCCGCCCTCTCGCCGGCCGCCCAACGCGCCTGCGCGTGCGCCCCCGCGCGCCCCTCCACGCGCGCCCGTCTGTGCCCGCGTCCGCACACGCGCGCGGGGCGTGGGGACTTTCGACCCCTACACGCCGACCAGGCGCAGGAATTCGCTGCGGGTGCGGGCGTCGTCGCGCACTTCGCCAAGCAGGTGGCTGGTGGTCAGCGAGGAGCCGGGCGTGTTGACGCCGCGCATGGTCATGCAGCTGTGCTCGGACTGGATGACGACGCCCACGCCCTTGGGCTGGAGGACCTCGTCGATGGCCTCGGCGATCTCGGCGGTCAGCTTTTCCTGGATCTGCAGGCGCCGGGCGAAGCCGTGGACCACGCGGGCGAGCTTGGAGATGCCGACCACGCGGTTGGTGGGCAGGTAGCCGACGTGGGCGCGGCCCAGGAACGGCAGCATGTGGTGCTCGCAGAAGGAGACGACGCGGATGTCCTTGAGCACCACCAGCTCGTCATAGCCGCCGACCTCGTCGAAGGTGCGCTCCAGGTACTCGCGCGGGTCGATGTCGTAGCCGGCGAAGAGCTCGCCGTAGGATTTGATGACGCGGCGGGGGGTCTCGATGAGGCCCTCGCGGCCCGGGTCATCCCCGGCCCAGCGGATCAGCGTGCGGACGGCGGCTTCGGCTTCTTCGGGGGTGGGGCGGTCCATGTGCGGCCAAACGGCTGTGGGCGGCCAAGGTTTCGGCTGTGGACAACTTGGGCCGCCGCGCTGACTTCGGCGCGACTCGCCGCTAGGGTCGCCCTTCACCCGCAGACTTGAGAGTTCCCATGGCCGACGACGCTTCCTCGATTGACGTTCTGAACTCCACCGCCCAGACGCAGCTGAAGACCATCATCGAGCGCATCGAGCGGCTGGAGGAGGACAAGGCCGGCGTCATGGCCGACCTCAAGGAGGTCTTCGCCGAGGCCAAGGGCAACGGCTTCGACACCAAGACCCTTCGCAAGGTCGTGCGCCTGCGCAAGCAGGACCGCGCCAAGCGCATGGAGGAGGAGGCGCTGCTCGACCTCTACCTGTCGGCCATCGGCGGCATTTGAACCGAAAGCCGCCCGACCGGAAGGCCCAGGCCAGGCGGGCGGCGCTGAACGCCCTGCGCCGAGCCCAGCGCATGGCCGACCGGGCCGGCGTCAAGCTCTCCGACTGGGAGGGCGAGTTCCTGGACAGCGTGTCGGAGCGCGTGAAGACCTACGGCCGCGCCTTCGGCGACCCCGAAAAGGGTGCCCCGGGCGAAGCGCTCTCGGCCCTGCAGAGCGTCAAGCTCAAGGAAATCGCCGGCAAGGCCAAGGGCGAGCGCAAAGCGTTCAAACGTGGCGGCTTAAAGCGGAAGCCTCCACCATAAACCGCTCATCCCGACGGAAGTCGGGACCCAGGCCTGTCCAGTCAGCACTCCGCTGGAAAGTACTGGGCCCCGGCTTTCGCCGGGGTGAGCGGATGTAGAGTTATCCCGCGTCCTTGAGTTCGGGCATGTCTTCCAGGCCGTTCTCGCGGACCTTGCGATAGAGGGTCGAGCGGCCGATGCCCAGCCTGCGGGCCACCTCGCTCATGTGGCCGGCGTAGATTTCGATGGCCAGCTGGATGAGGTCGCGCTCGATGTCCTCCAGCTTGCGCAGGTGGCCCTTGTCGTCGAGGAACCGGACCGGGACCTCCTGCGGCACGGGCGGCAGCTCGACCGGCTGGCGCAGGGGCGGCATCGGGCTCTTCTGGCCGCTGATGGCCGGGAAGCCGTGGGGCTGGAGGTAGGGGGCGTCGGCCAGCACGATGGCCCGGTACACCGCGTTTTCCAGCTGGCGCACGTTGCCCGGCCAGTCGTGGGCCGAGAGCAGGGCGCGGGTCTCGGCCGCCGCGCCGACCACGCGTTTGCCCTCCTCGGCGTTGAAGCGGTGGATGAAGGCCTCGGTCAGGGCCAGGACGTCCTCGCGCCGCTCACGCAGCGGAGGGACCTCGATGGGGTAGACGTGCAGGCGGTAGTAGAGATCCTCGCGGAAGGCCCCCGCCTTCACCGCCTGGCCCAGGTCGCGGTTGGTGGCCGAGACGATGCGCACGTCGACCTTGACCGGCCGCTTGGCGCCGACGGGGTCGATCTCGCTGTCCTGCAGCGCGCGCAGCAGCTTGACCTGGATGTCCAGCGGCAGCTCGCCGACCTCGTCCAGGAACAGCGTGCCGCCGCTGGCCTCCTGGAATTTGCCCAGGTGCTTGTCGGTGGCGCCGGTGAAGCTGCCCTTCTCGTGGCCGAACAGGATCGATTCCACGAGGTTGGCGGGGATGGCGCCGCAGTTGACCGCCACGAACGGCTTGCCGGCCCGGGCCGAGCCGCCGTGGATGGCGCGCGCCACGATCTCCTTGCCGACGCCGCTCTCGCCGGTGATCAGCACCGGGATGGCCGAGTTGGCGGCGCGCCGGCCAAGGTCGCGGACCTGGCGCATGGCCTCGCTCTCGCCGATCAGGTCGTCGAAGGTGGTGCGGCCGCTGGTGTGCTTCTTGAGGCGGTGGACCTCGCTGCGCAGCTCGCCCATCGACATGGCGTTGCGCACGGCCACGATGATCCGCTCGGCGCGGGCGGGCTTGATGAAGAAGTCCTGCGCCCCGGCCTGCATGGCCTTGACCACGGTCTCGACGCCCGCCGTGGCGGTCAGCACGATCACCGGCTGGGAAAAGCCCCGCGTCCGCATCTCGGCCAGCGTCTGGTGGCCGTCCATGCCGGGCATCTGCAGGTCGAGGAGGACCACGTCGGCGGGCTTGCCGGCCAAAAGGTGCGCCATGGCCGCGTTGCCGTCCTCGGCATGGGCCACGGCGAAGTCCTCGCGCTCGAGGACCCCCTGGATAAGCCGCCGCTGCGTCGGGTCGTCGTCGACGACCAGGACCGTCTTTGCCATCACCAAAATCTTCTTGTGGTTGCGCCGTCCCGATCCGGAACAGCGCCCTTGTGTGACCCGAATTGATACAGCCGGAGGGTAAAGGCCGCCCTAAGAGGAGGTGAGTCAGCCGTTAACGCGCCCGCGGCGTTGTCCCTTTGGTCCCACAGGTCCATATCGCCCGCCATGAACGCTCCCGTCCGCCCTGAAACCCTGCCGACCTGGCGCCTCGACGACCTCTATTCCGGCCGCGAGGACCCGCGCATCGAAGCCGACCTCGCCGCCGCCAAGGCCTTCAACGACGAGCTGGTGACCCTGAAAGGCCAGTTCGTCGCCGCGCGCGCCGAGGCGGCAAAGCTCGGCGCGCTGATCGACCGGGGTGTCACGCTGTACGAGCAGGCGGCGAACGGCCTTGGCGCGGTCGGCGCCTACGCCTCGCTGGCGGCGTCGACCCAGAGGGACGATCCGGCCTGGGCCAAGTTCGAGGCGGACCTGCGCGCCCGCGCCTCGCAGATCGCGGCCGAGAGCCTGTTCTTCACCCTCGAACTCAACGAGCTGGAGGACGCCGAGATCGAGGCGGCGCTGGCCGCCCGCCCCGCCGCCGAGCGCTGGCGGCCGTGGCTGCGGCGCCTTCGCCTGTCGCGGCCGCATGAGCTGTCGCCCGATCTGGAGCGGCTGCTGATCGACCGCTCGCCCGCCGTCGCCAACTGGGTGCGGCTGTGGGACGAGACGCTGGCGCGGCTTGTGGCCCACGTCGGCAAGGCGCGGCTGACGCTGCCCGAGGCGCTGAACCGCCTGTCCGACCCGCAACCGAAGGTGCGCGAGGCCGCCGGCAAGGCGCTGGCGACTGCTCTGGAGGAGCGGGCGTCGACCATGAGCCTCGTCCTCAACACCACCGCCTTCGAAAAACAGGTGGAGGACCGCTGGCGGCGCTTCGACGACCCCGCCCAGCCGCGCCACCTGGCCAACGAGGTCGACGCCGACGCCGTGCGGGCGCTGGAGCAGGCGGTGGTGGAGAGCTATCCGCGCACCTCGCACCGCTACTATGCGCTCAAGGCCAAGGTGATGGGGGTGAAGACCCTCAATTACTGGGACCGCAACGCCCCGCTCGATACCGCCAGGCCGCGCATGTACGGCTGGGACGAGGCGCGGGAGATGGTGCTGGACAGCTTCTCGGCCCTCGCGCCGAAGTTCGCCGACACAGCGCGGACCTTCTTCGCCCAGCCGTGGATCGACGCCGCCCCGCGCGCGGGCAAGCAGTCGGGCGCCTACTCCCACCCGGTGACGGCGCAAAAGCACCCCTACGTCTTCCTCAACTACATGGGCGAGCGGCGCGACGTGCTGACCCTCGCCCACGAGCTTGGCCACGCCGTCCACCAGACCCTCTGCGCGCCGCTCGGCACCCTGCTCGCCGACACGCCGCTGACGCTGGCCGAGACCGCCTCGATCTTCGGCGAGGGGCTGGTGTTCGAGCGCCTGCTGGCCGAAGCCGACAAGAAGGAGCGGCTGGGGCTTCTGGCCGGGAAGATTGAGGACGGGCTGAACACGGTGGTCCGCCAGATCGCCTTCCACCGCTTCGAAACCCGCTTCCACGCCGCGCGTCTGGCCGGGGAGCTGTCGCCTGACCAGATCGGCGGCCTGTGGCTGGAGGTGCAGGCCGAGAGCCTTGGGCCGGCCATCACGTTGAACGAGGGCTATGAGCACTACTGGGCCTACGTCAGCCATTTCGTGCACGCGCCCTTCTATGTGTACGCCTACGCCTTCGGCGACCTGCTGGTGCGAGGCCTCATGGAGAAGCGGCGGGAGAACCCGGACGCGTTCGCGCCGCTCTATGAAGACCTCCTCGCCGCCGGCGGCACGCGCACCTACGTCGAGGCCCTGAAGCCCTTCGGCCTCAACCCGCGCGAGAAGGCCTTCTGGGCCGCCGGGTGCCGCCAGCTGGAGCGGCTGGTGGACGAGTTCGAGCAGCTGGTCGGATGAGCGAGCGCGACCCCGAGCGAAACCGCTTCGCCGGACGCGCCGCCCGCTTCGTGCAGGTGGGCGCGGGTCTGTCGGGAGCCGCCGCGACGTTCGGAGCCAGCGCCCTGTTTGGCAAGGGCGACGCCGACACCCGCAACGCCCGGGCGCTGAAAGAAGCGCTCGGCCAGCTCAAGGGCCCGCTGATGAAGGTGGCCCAGATGGTCGCCACCATCCCCGACCTGCTGCCGCCGGAGTTCGCGCAGGAGCTGGCGGAGCTTCAGACCAACGCCCCGCCCATGGGCTCAGGGTTCGTGCGCCGCCGCATGGCCGCTGAACTGGGTCCCGACTGGCAGGCCAGGTTCGGCAGCTTCGAGCTGCAGCCGTCCGCCGCCGCCTCGCTGGGCCAGGTCCACCGCGCCACCTCGACCGACGGGAGGGCTCTGGCCGTCAAGCTCCAGTACCCGGACATGCAGAGCGCGGTCGAAAGCGACCTTGGCCAGATGCGCGCCGCCATGGCCATCGGCCGCCAGCTGTTCGGCCAGATCGACACCCGCGAGATCGCCATCGAAATCAGCGAGCGCATCCGCGAGGAACTCGACTACGGCCGGGAGGCCAGGGCCATGGCGCTCTATCGCGGTTTCTTCGATGGACGCGACGACATCGCCGTGCCCGAGCCGATGCTGGGGCTGTCCACCGGCCGCCTGCTGACCATGGAGTGGCTCGACGGGCGCAGCCTCCTGGCCTTCAAGGACGCGCCGCTGGAGCAGCGAAACCGCATCGCGCGCCTCTTGTTCGAGGCCTGGTGGACGCCGCTGATCAGAATCGGCGTCATTCACGGCGACCCGCACCTTGGCAACTACACCTTCGCCGGCGAGGCCGAACGGCTGAACCTCCTCGACTTCGGCTGCATCCGCATCTTCGAGCCGAGCTTCGTCGCGGGCGTGGTGGCGTTGTACGAGGCCCTGCTCAGCGGCGATCGCGAGGCGCAGCTGGCGGCCTACCAGAGCTGGGGCTTCAAGGGCGTGAAGCCGGAGCTGGTGGAGTCGCTGAACATCTGGGCCCGCTTTATCTACGGACCCCTACTCGACAACCGCACCCGTACCGTCGCCGACGGCATCGAGCCCGGCATGTACGGCCGCCGCGAAGCCTTCCAGGTGAAGCAGGCGCTGCTTAGCCAAGGGCCCGTGACCATCCCCAAGCCCTTCGTCTTCATGGACCGCGCCGCCATCGGCCTTGGCTCAGCCTTCCTGCACCTAGGCGCCGAGTTGAACTGGTACGAGCTGTTCCACCAATCGTTGGACGGCTTCTCACAGGAAGGTCTCGCCGCCCGGCAGTCGGCGGTGCTGGAAGCGGTCGGTTTGACCTAGCGGCTCATTCAAACGGTTGTTAGAAACCTTGCATGGACGAGGCGACCTCCCCCACCGCCGTCATTCCCGAAGGCTATGAGCCGCTGAACTGGAACCGAGGCTTCGGCCGCCAGGTCGGGCCGCTGTTCGAGAAGCTTGACTACGACGGCTCTGCGCTCGGCTTTCGGGTTGAGAAGCATCACACCAACGGCATGGCCAATTGCCATGGCGGCATGCTGATGACCTTCGCTGACATGGCCTGGGGCCGGGCAGTGTCGGTGGCGCGCTCCCACTATTGGGTGACGGTGCGCCTGACCTGCGACTTCCTCTCGGCCGCCCACCTTGGCGATTTCGTCGAAGGCGCGGGCGAGCTGATCAGCGACCAGGACGGCGTCTTTACCGTGCGCGGCCGTATCTGGACCGGCGAGAAGACGCTGATGACAGGCACGGGCGTTTTCAAGGCCATCGCGCCGCGCGAGCCGCGCCCCGGCGAGCGAGCCTATGTGGAGCCGACCCATGGCTGATGGCCAGACCTCGCCGCAAGCGCAGGCCCCGCTCGCCCCGTTCCACGGCGAGGTCCCGCCCGCGCCGAACTGGTTCACGGACGCCGTGGCCATCCAGCCCGAGCGCTCGACGTTCCAGGCCAAGGGCGCCGACATCGAACTCCTCACCTGGGGCGAGGTCGGCAAGCCGGGCCTGATCTTCCTGCACGGCAACGGCGCGCATGCCGATTGGTGGAGCTTCATCGCGCCGTTCTTCGCCAGGGATTACCGCTGTGCCGCCATCTCCTGGTCGGGCATGGGCGGCTCGGCCTGGCGCGAGCGCTACACCGCCGAGCTGTTCGCGCAGGAGGTCTTCGGCGCCATCGAGGCCGCGCAGCTGGAGGCGGACGGGCAAAAGCCTCTCGTCGTCGCCCACTCCTTCGGCGGCTTTCCGGCCATGTACGTCGCCGGCCGCTATGCCGACCGCATCCGCGGCGCCGTGCTGGTCGATTCCAGCGTCCACCCGCCCAGCAAGGAATGGAAAGGCCCGCCGCCGCGCACCCAGCCGAACAAGGTCTATGCGACCCTGATCGAGGCGCTGGCACGCTTTCGCCTGGCGCCGCCCCAGGGGTGCGAGAACCTCTACATCGCCGACTTCATCGCCCGCCGCTCGCTGAAGCAGGTGGAGGGCGGCTGGACCTGGAAGTTCGACCCCTTCCTGTGGCCCCACTTCGAGCGGCCGGACTTCGCGCGCATGCTTCCCGACATCAAGGCCCCGGTCGCCATGGTCTGGGGCGAGCGCTCAGGCCTGATGAGCCCCGAGACCGTCGACTACATGCTCAGCCTGATGCCCGGGGACATGCCCAGGGTCGTCATCCCCGACGCCGACCACCACGTGATGATCGATCAGCCCCTGGCCTTCGTCGCGGCCTTGCGCGGCTTGCTGGCGGTCTGGCCCTCGCGGCGATAGAGGCGGTTTCGCTTCGAACCCCGTTCTCGGACGGACAGGTCTTCGGCAAACCCGGCGGCTCTCAGCGCCGGTTCGATGCGGGTGGCGGCTTCATCGGCGTTCTGGCCCTCGACCTCGACCAACACCGCCTTGACCAGCGGCAGGGTCTGAGGAGCGCCCTTGAGGATCAGCCCCTCGACGCCATCGACATCGACCTTGATGTAGTCCGGCGCGGCCAGCCCGAAGGCCTCGCGGAAGTCGTCGATGCGGTAGGCCGGGACGCCCTGGTTGAAGACCGAATGGTGGTGGCCGAACTGGTCCGGCTGGCCCGACACCGAGTTGCCGCCCGACCCCGCCGCCATCTGCGCCAGCGACAGGTGGGTCATGCCGGTCTCGTCCGACAAGGCCACGCACAGCGGAAAGACGGCGTCGCCCAGCTCGTTGAGCGCCAGATGCTCGACCAGCACGCCAAAGCTGGTGCCCTTGGGTTCGAAGGCCAGCACCTTCACGCCCTTGCGCGCGGCGTACATGGAAAAGAGCCCCGTCGCCGCGCCGATGTCCCACAACGTCTCGCCGGCCTGCATGGTGTCGATCCAGGCCAGCGTTTCGGGCTCCTCCTCATCGAAGCCGAGCGCGGCGGCCGCCAGGTGCGGTCCGCGCAGGGGCAGGGTGCGGATGGGGCCGTATTTCGTCGTGATGACGTGGGCCGACTCGCCATCCAGCCGCTCCATAAGCCGCGATAGGGTCATGGCCCGGCGGCGCGGGCTCTGGGGCGCGGTGATGGCGCGGGTGAGCCCATGCAGCAGGCGGGCGACCGATCGTGACATGAGGCTTCTCCGACTCGCAGCCCGATGACTAATGCGGAAACCGGCCAGCTCCAACTTGAGCGGGCGCGCGCGGCGTTGTAATCCCGCCCAAACCCAGCGCTTCGAGAAAGAGCCCATGGCCGATCACGCTCACGACGCCAACGACTATCACCGCGGTGAGATGGACATCCACGAGCAGGTCAGCACCTACGCTTTGGTGATGAACCTGACCAAGTGGGGCTCGCTGGTCACCGCCGCGCTGCTGATCTGGCTGGTGCTGTGGTTCTGCACCAACGCCGGCTTCCTGGCCGGACTGATCACCGGGATCGTGGTGTTCGCCATCGGCGTCCTTGTCCTGCGCGAGCGCCACGGCGGCCACTGATACGCTGCATTGCAGCAAAAATCTTTCGCCCAAGGCCGCTCACGGCCTCGACAATGGGTAAGACCTTCTCCTAAAGAGGCCCAGCTTAGGGGTTCATCGGAGGGGTAGGCCGGATGGCTCTCATTGCCGTCACCAGGGAACGCCGCGCCGGCGAAACGCGCGTCGCCGCCACGCCGGAGACGGTGAAGAAGCTCATCGCGTCCGGATTTTCCGTGGTCGTGGAAGCGGGCGCCGGCCTGGGGGCCTCGGTTCCCGACGCCGCCTACGCCGAAGCAGGCGCGGAGATCGCCAAGACGGCCAAGGCCGCGCTGGCCAAGGCCGACATCCTTTTCAAGGTGCGCGGCCCGGAGGCCGACGAGATCGCGGCGCTGAGGTCCGGCGCCATCGTCATGGCCACGCTCAATCCCTACGTCGACAAGGACACGCTGCAGGCGCTGGCCGCCAAGGGCGCGACCGCCTTCGCCATGGAGTTCGTCCCGCGCATCACCCGCGCGCAGGTGATGGACGTGCTGTCCTCCCAGGCCAACCTCGCCGGCTACCGCGCCGTGATCGAGGCGGCCGAGGCCTACGGCCGCGTGCTGCCGATGATGATGACAGCGGCGGGCACCGTCGCCGCCGCCAAGTGCTTCATCATGGGCGTCGGCGTCGCCGGCCTGCAGGCCATCGCCACCGCCCGGCGTCTCGGCGCGGTGGTCACCGCCACCGACGTTCGTCCCGCCACCAAGGAGCAGGTCGAGAGCCTCGGCGCCAAGTTCCTCGCCGTCGAGGACGAGGAGTTCAAGAACGCCCAGACCGCCGGCGGCTACGCCAAGGAGATGAGCGCCGAGTACCAGGCCAAGCAGGCCGAGCTCGTCTCCAGCCACATCGCCAAGCAGGACATCGTCATCACCACGGCCCTGATCCCCGGCCGGCCGGCGCCGCGCCTGGTCACGGCCGCGCAGGTCGCCTCGATGAAGCCGGGCTCGATCATCGTCGATCTAGCCGTCGAGCAGGGCGGCAACGTCGAAGGCGCCAAGGCCGGCGAGGTCGTCACCACGGCTAACGGCGTGAAGATACTGGGCGTGCCCAACCTGCCCGGCCGCATCGCCGCCGACGCTTCGGCGCTCTATGCGCGCAACCTGTTCGCCTTCGCCGGCCTGCTGCTGAAAGACGGCAAGCTCGAGCCCGACTACGAGGACGAAATCCTCAAGGCCGCGCTGGTCACCCAGGGCGGCGCCGTCGTCCACCCGAACCTGAAGGGCTGAGAGACATGGAAGTCGATCCCACCATCTTCCGGCTCGCCATCTTCGTGCTGGCCATCTTCGTCGGCTACTACGTGGTCTGGTCGGTGACGCCGGCGCTGCACACGCCGCTGATGGCCGTCACCAACGCCATCTCTTCGGTGATCATCGTCGGCGCCCTGCTCGCCGCCGCCGCGCACGGCGTGGACGGCGAAGCGGCCAAGGGCAGCGTCTGGATCTCCAAGGGGGCCGGCGCGCTCGCCGCCGCCTTCGCCGCGGTGAACATCTTCGGCGGGTTCCTGGTCACCCAGCGCATGCTCGCCATGTACAAGAAGAAGCAGAAGTAGGCCGCGACGATGAACGCCAACCTCGCCGCCATCGCCTACCTCGTTTCCGGGGTCCTCTTCATCCTGGCGCTGCGCGGGCTTTCCAGCCCCGAGACCAGCCGCCAAGGCAACCGCAACGGCATGATCGGCATGGCCATCGCCGTCGGCACGACGCTGCTGACGCTGTGGGGCCAGGGTGCGCTCGACACCATCACGCTCGGCCTCATCGCCGTCGGCGTCGCCATCGGCGGCGGCGTGGGCGCGGTCATCGCGCGGCGGGTCGCCATGACCCAGATGCCGCAGCTGGTCGCCGCCTTCCACAGCCTCGTCGGCATGGCGGCATGCCTGGTGGCGGTGGCGGCCATCTACACGCCCGCGGCCTACGGCATCGCCTCGCCCGAGGGCGTCATCCACCTGCAGTCGCTGATCGAGCTGTCGGTGGGGCTGGCCATCGGCGCCATCACCTTCACCGGCTCGGTCATCGCCTTCGCCAAGCTCAACGGCAACATGAGCGGCGCGCCCATCCTGCTGCCCGCGCGCCACCTGCTGAACATCGTCATAGCGACCGCCATCGTGGCGATGGTCGTCGTCCTGGTGATGAGCGGCGGTCAGGCCATCTGGGCCTTCTGGGCGATCTTCGGCCTCGCGCTGCTGATCGGCGTCACCCTGATCATCCCCATTGGCGGCGCCGACATGCCGGTCGTGGTGTCGATGCTGAACAGCTACTCCGGCTGGGCGGCGGCGGCGCTGGGCTTCACGCTCGAGAACGTCACCCTGATCATCACCGGGGCGCTGGTCGGCTCCTCGGGCGCCATCCTCAGCTACATCATGTGCAAGGGGATGAACCGCAGCTTCATCTCCGTGATCCTCGGCGGCTTCGGCGCCGACGATTCGGCCGCGGCGGCTTCTGGTCATGTCGAGACCAGGCCCGTGAAGCAGGGCAGCGCCGACGACGCGGCCTTCATCATGAAGAACGCCTCGAAGGTGGTCATCGTCCCCGGCTACGGCATGGCCGTCAGCCAGGCGCAGCACGCCCTTCGCGAAATGGCCGACAAGCTCAAGGAAGAGGGCGTGGAGGTGAAGTACGCCATCCACCCCGTCGCCGGCCGCATGCCGGGTCACATGAACGTGCTGCTGGCCGAGGCCAACGTCCCCTACGACGAGGTCTTCGAGCTGGAGGACATCAACTCCGAGTTCTCCACCGCCGACGTCGCCTTCGTCATCGGCGCCAACGACGTCACCAACCCGGCCGCCAAGACCGATCCGACCTCGCCGATCTTCGGCATGCCGATTCTGGACGTCGAAAAGGCCCGCACGGTCCTCTTCGTCAAACGCGGCATGGCCAGCGGCTATGCGGGCGTCGAGAACGAGCTCTTCTTCCGCGACAACACCATGATGCTGTTCGCCGACGCCAAGAAGATGGTCGAAGGAATCCTCAAGGCGCTCTAACAAGCGTTGCCATAACCGTTTGGTTTTCAACACTTTAGGTCGGCGCTCGCCCCATTCTGGCCCCGATTGGCGGCAAACGTCACCGGGTCATCGTCGGGAATCGCCGGGGCGCAGCCGACCAACCTCTCGGGCTGCACCGAAGCTTCGGCATAGTGGGTGTGAGGTTCTTACAGTGTTTGAAAAACTGCTGGCCCAAGGGGCCCGCGCGGCGCGTGTTGGCTTGTCCAGCGTTGCGCTGCTTTCCGCCGCCGCCATCGTTGGCGGGCTGATCGACCACAGCAAGGCGCAGGCCAACGAAACCGGGGCGGTGGAGATGATCGCCTTCACCAACCCGGTGCCGGGCCACAAGGTCAATTCGCCCTTCGGCTTCCGCAAGCTCCCATGGGAGAAGAAGCAGCGCCTGCACGAGGGCGTCGATATCGCCGCGCCCAAGGGCTCGCCCGTCGTCGCCACAACCGACGGCGTCATCGCCAAGATCGGCGTCTCCACCACCTACGGCAACTTCATCGAGGTGGCTCACGGCGCGGGCCTGACCAGCAAGTACGCCCACCTGTCCGGGACCGCCGCCGGCATCGCGCCGGGCCTGGCCGTCGGCGAGGGTGAGGAGATCGCCATGGTCGGCTCCACCGGCCGCTCCACCGGGCCGCACCTGCACTTCGAGCTGCGCAAGGACGGCGAGCCGATGGACCCGGCCCGCTTCACCGACCGCACCTTCCGCGCCGACGCCCTTCCGGCGGCGGAGGCCTCGGCGCTCGGCCGCGTCGGCGAGTGGGCCAAGTACACCATCCTCGGCAAAAGCTAGCGCTTAACGTTCGCCCCGCTAGAGTGCGGCGGAATGTTGCAGTCCGCCGCGCGCCTTCTCGCAGGTCTCGTCCTTGTGCTGACGGCCTCGGCCGCACTTGGAGGGGCCATGTCGGCCGCCAACGAGCCGTCCCCGCCGGGGCGCATGATCGACATCGGCGGTCGCCGCCTGCACCTGGTCTGCGCCGGGCCGCAAGGCGACTCGCCGACCGTGATCCTTGAGGCCGGCGCCTTCGGATTCTCCGCCGACTGGGGCGAGGTCCAGCGGCAGCTGGCGGAGGGCGGCGTGCGCTCGTGCGCCTACGACCGCGCGGGCCTCGGCCGCTCCGATCCAGGACCCAAGCCGCGCGACAGCCTGGCCATCGTCCGCGACCTTGAGGCGCTGCTCGCCCGGGCGGGAGAGCCTGGCCCCTACATCATGGTCGGCCACTCCATGGCCGGGCTCCACGTGCGTCTCTTCACCGTCCGCAACCGCGACCAGGTGAAGGGCGTGGTGCTGGTCGACGCCACCACAGCCGACGCCAGTCACCATCCGCTGGTGCGCCGCTTCGTGAACACCTTCGACGGCGTCTCGCAGCTCGCCGCGGGCGCGGCGTCGCTGGGCCTCTTCAAGCCCCTGGCGCCCTTCTTCGGCGACAAGATCGGCCTGCCGTCCGGCCCCGCCGCCGAAAAGCGCCGCGCCTTCGGCCGCGCCGCCCATAACCGTTGGGCGGCCGAAGAGGTCTCCCACTGGCTGGCCGATGCCGACCAGGCCATCGAAGCCGGCGCCTACGACCCTGCCATGCCGGTCGCCATCGTCACCGCCGGCCCGCCCGGCGCCACGCCCGAGGGTTGGAAGAAGACGCAGGCCGCGCCGGCGCTGGCCGCCGACAAGAACTTCGTGCGCAACGTCGACGCCGCCAGCCACGCCGACTTACTGGGCCAAAAGCACGCCCACGAGATCGTCGAAGCCATCCTCTTCGTGCGCCAGGCGGCCGGTGCATGAGCAAGGCTCTCATGCTGGACGGCGTCACCAAGCGCTACGGCGCCTTCACGGCGGTCGATGACCTCAGTTTCGAGGTCGGCGCCGGGCGCATCCTCGGCTTCCTGGGTCCCAACGGCGCGGGCAAGACCTCGACCGTGCGCATCGTGCTCGGCCTGATGGCGCCCACCGCCGGGCGGATCGAGGTGCTGGGCGTCGACGACGCCCGCAAGGTCCGCGACCGCATCGGGTTCCTGCCCGAGGAGCGGGGGCTCTATCGCCGCATGACGCCGGTGGACGCCATTGTCTTCCTGGCCGGGCTCAAGGGCATGTCGAAACCGGACGCCCGCCGCCGCGCTCACGAACTGCTGGAGTCGCAGGGGCTGGGCGCGGCCGCCACCCGCCAGATCCGCAATCTCTCGAAAGGGATGGCGCAGAAGGTCCAGCTGCTCTCGGCCATCGCCCATGACCCGGAGCTGGTGATCCTCGACGAACCGTTCTCGGGCCTGGACCCCGTCAACCAGCAGGCGCTGGAGCAGGTGATCCGGGGTCTGGCGGCGCGGGGCTCGACGGTCGTCTTCTCCACCCACGTCATGCAACACGCCGAGCGGCTGTGCGACCAGGTCGTGCTTATGGCGCGAGGCCGCAAGGTGTTCGACGGCACCGTGGCGCAGGCCCGGGCCCACGCGCCGCGCAGCCTGTTGCTGGAGGGAGCGCTGGACGAGGGCGCCGTCGCCGCCCTGCCCGGCGTCGCCTCGGTCCATGCCGAGAACGGCGCCCTCGTCGGGGCCCTTGCGAGCGGCGCCAGCGGGCAGGACGCGCTCAAGGCCGCCTTTGCGCGGGGCCTCGACATCACCCGCTTCGAATTGCGCGAGCCCTCGCTGCACGAGGCCTTCATCGAACTGACCGGAGAGGCCGCATGAGCCGCCTCCTGAAGATCGCCCGGCGCGAGTACATCGCCTACATCCGCACCCTCGGGTTCTGGCTGTCGATGCTGCTGATGCCGCTGGGCCTGGCGGTCGCGGGCGGCGCTCCGATGCTGATGGAGCGCTCGGCGCCGGCGCCGACCCTCGCCGTCATCGACGAGAGCGGCAAGGGTTACGGCGAGGCTATCGCGCCCGAGCTCACGCGCGCCAGGCCCGGCGAGAAGGCCGCCGCCATCCTCGTCCAGCCGCCCGCGACCGAGCCGGCCGCTCTGCGTCCCTGGCTGGTCGGCGAGCGGCTGCTCCCGGGTGACCGCAAGCTGGACGCGGTCGCCATTCTCAAACCGGCCGGCGTCGATTTCTGGAGCGCCACCCTCACCGACCGCTCGCTCGAACGGGCCGTGGGCGCCGCGGTCACCCAGGCCATGCGGGGGGAGCGGCTGAAAGAGGCGGGGCTGTCCGCCGCCGACATCGCCGCCCTCGACGGCCTGGAGGCCAGGGTCACCGCCTATTCGCCCAAGGCCGCCGCCGGGACGGTGTCCCTGCGCGACCGACTGCCGGGGATCGTCGGCTTTGCGCTCGGCATGCTGCTTTGGTCGGTGGTGTTCACCGGCGCCGGCATCCTGCTCAACAGCGTCATCGAGGAAAAATCGAGCCGCATCCTGGAGGTGCTGTTGTCGTCCGCTTCGCCGCCGGAGATCATGTTCGGCAAGATCCTGGGTGCGGCCGGCGTGACCGCCACCGTGCTGGCGGTGTGGGTCGGGCTTGGCGGGACCTTCATGGCGCTGGCCAACCCGGGCGTGGCGGCCGACGTCGCCTCGGTCCTGATCGGCAAGGGCCTGGTCTTCTACTTCGCCTTCTATCTGGTCGGCGGCTACCTGATGTACGCCTCGCTATTCATCGCGGTGGGCGCCTTCTGCGAGACGACGCGCGAGGCGCAGACGCTGCTTGGCCCGGTGATGATCGTCCTGACCATCCCGCTGGTCTTCATGAGCCACGCGATCCGCCGCCCGGACGCGCCGCTGCTGGAGGCGCTGTCGTGGGTGCCGCCGTTCACCCCGTTCCTGATGACCGCGCGCGCGGCCAGCGAGCCGCCGATGTGGCAGGTGATCGGCACGGGTCTGCTAATGCTGGCGATGACGGCCCTGGTGATCTGGCTGGCCGGCCGAGCCTTCCGCGCCGGGGCCCTCTCCACCGGCCGCGTCAACCTCGGCGGCTTCATCGCCAGGGTGCGGCGGGCGGAATAATCCCCTCTGTCATCCTAGGCCTTGTGCCTAGGACCCAGAAACGCTGGCGTTGCCGGAACAGGTCAGTGGCCGCCATTTCAGCCAATCATCAGCCGCTTCGATTATGGGTCCTCGGGACAAGCCCGAGGATGACGGTCAAAACAAAAGGCCGCCCGGTGAGGGGCGGCCTTTCAGGACATTTCTGGCAGAAAACCTAGCGCGCGGCCGGCTTCTTCGGCGCGGCGATCAGGCCTTCGCGCTGGGCGCGCTTGCGGGCCAGCTTACGGGCCCGGCGCACGGCTTCCGCCTTCTGGCGGGCGCGCTTTTCGGAGGGCTTTTCGTAGTGGACGTGCCGCTTCATTTCGCGGAACGAGCCCTCGCGCTGCATCTTCTTCTTCAGCGCCTTGAGGGCCTGGTCGACATTGTTGTCGCGGACGAAAATCTGAACCAGAGGACTCTCTCCATTCGGCTACCCGCCGCTGGCCTTAAGCGGCGTGGCGGTCGAAACAAACATGTGCGCCGGGAAGAGGGCTTCCGGGCAGAGGCGGGCGAGATAACAGAGGACGCCGGGCTTGTCCATGCGCGACGCGCGGCAAAAGCCGGTGTAAATCAAGCCGATGACCACCGCCACAGACTGGGCCGGCGAGACCGAGCAGCAGGTGCTCGACGAAGCCGTCCGGCTCGTCCCGTCCATGGGCTGGAGCCGCCTGACCGTGCTGCGCGCCGCCGCCGCGCGGGGCCTCAGCGCGCCTGAAGCCGACCTGTTGCTGCCGCATGGGGCCCGCGACCTCGCCGCGCTGCTGTCGCGCCGGCACGATACTCGGGCCATGGCCGCGCTCGCCCTCCAGGACGCCTCCAAACTCAAGATCCGCGAGCGCATCCGCACCGGCGTCGTCGCCCGGCTGGACGCGGCGCGAACCGACGAGGCGGCGGTGCGGCGCTGGGCCGGGTTCCTGTCGCTGCCGACCAACCTGCCGCTGGCGCTGCGGCTGGTGTGGGAGAGCGCCGACGCCATCTGGCGCTGGGCGGGCGATACGGCGACCGACGAGAACCACTACTCCAAGCGCGCCATCCTCTCCGGCATTCTGATCACCTGCCTGGCGCTCGATCTGTCGTCGGGCCGCGAGGCGGCGCTGGCTCACCTCGACCGCTCCATCGACAACGTCATGGCCTTCGAGAAGTGGAAGGCCGGCATCAAGCCCTCCGAAACGGCGCGCGAGGTGGCGAGCGCCCTCAGCAAGCTGCGCTACGGCGGCTAGAGCGGCCGCACGCGATTGATGTGGCCCATCTTGCGGCCGGCGCGCGCTTCGCGCTTGCCGTAGAGGTGGAGACGGGTGTGGGGTTCTGACGCCAAGTCGAACCAGGCGTTCGCCTCGTCGCCCAGCAGATTGGTCATCTCGACAGCGGCGGTCGCTTCGGTCGGTCCCAGCGGCCAGCCGGCGACGGCGCGGATGTGCTGCTCGAACTGGTCGCAGGGGCAGCCGTCCTGGGTCCAGTGGCCGGTATTGTGGACGCGTGGGGCGATCTCGTTGACCAGCAGCTGGCCGTCCTCCAGTTCGAACAGCTCGATGCCGATCACCCCGATGTAGTCGAGGCCGCTCAGCACCTGGATGGCGATGCGCTCGGCCTGCAGGGCCAGCGCTTCGGGCACGCGCGGCGCCGGTGCGTGGGTGGTGCGCAGGATGCCGCCTTCGTGGTGGTTCTCGCCGAGCGGATAGACGGCGTGTTCCCCGTCCCGGCCACGGGCGGCGATGATGGAGAGTTCGCGGACGAAATCGGCGCGAGCCTCCAGAATGGCGGGCTTCCTGCCGATGGCTTTCCAGGCGGCGGCCGCATCGTCGGCATTCTCGATCCAGGCCTGGCCCTTGCCGTCGTAGCCTTCGCGGCGGGTCTTCAGCAGGCACGGCGTGCCGAGGCGCTCGGCGGCCTCGCGGGCTTCGTCGGCGCTGTTCACCTCGGCGAACGCAACCGTCTTCACGCCGACGAAATTGAGGAAGGTCTTCTCCTCCACGCGATCCTGCGCCACGGACAGCGCCCTGGCCCCCGGCGCGGCCTCACAACCGAGCGCCAGCAGCCGCTCGACGGCGGCGGCGGGGACGTTCTCGAACTCGTAGGTGATGACATCGGCGGCGTCGGCCAGCCCCTGCAGGCCTTCGGGATCGTCGTAGGGCGCGATGAAGGTGGTTCTGGCCACGCGGCCGGCGGGGCTGTCCTCTTCCGGCTCAAGGATGGCGACATCGAAGCCGAGCCGCCCGGCCGCCTGCGCCAACATTCGCCCCAGCTGTCCGCCGCCGAGGATACCGATGGTGGAGCCGGGGGGCAGGGGAAAGCGCGCCATCAGTCCTCGACGGTCTCGGCCACGGAGTTGGTCAGCTCGGCGTGAAAGGCCTCCAGCCGCTTCGCCAGCGCCGGATCGGAGATCGCCAGGATGCGCGCCGCCAGCAGCCCCGCGTTCTTGGCCCCCGCCGTACCTACCGCCAGCGTGCCGACGGGAACCCCGCCCGGCATCTGGACGATGGAGAGAAGGCTATCGAGGCCGTTCTGGAGCTTGGATTCGACCGGCACGCCCAGCACCGGCAGCTCGGTCATGGAGGCGGTCATGCCCGGCAGGTGGGCCGCGCCGCCGGCGCCGGCGATGATCACCTTGAACCCCGCGGCCCTGGCGCCCTTCGAGAACTGGTAGAGCCGATCCGGCGTGCGGTGTGCGGAGACGACCTTGGCCTCATAGGCCACGCCCAGCTGCTCCAGCGCATCGGCCGCGCCCTTGAGGGTCGGCCAGTCCGAGCGGCTGCCCATGATGATGGCGACGGGCGGGTGGCTCATAGGTGGTCCCCTCCGGAAAGGGCGCGGAATATACGCACCGGTCCCCTCTAGGCAATGATGTCGGGCGTCAGCTGGTCTTCGAGTTTCGAAATCTCGTCCTTCAGCGCCAGCTTGCGGCGCTTGAGGCGGGCGATCTGGAGCTGGTCGGGCAGCGGCCGGGCGGCGAGCGCTTCGATGGAGTCGTCGAGGTCCTGATGCTCCTCGCGCAGCACCGCCAGCCGGGTGCGAAGACCGTCTTCGGATTCGTCGAGAGCTTCGTCGTCGTCGTTCATCAGGCCGTCTGGATATCAGAAACGGCGGCGGCGAGCCGCTGCAAAGCTTCCGGCGGAGGCGAGCCGCCCCACATGGCGCAGGCGCGGGTCAGCGCCTCCAGCGGATCGCCCGCGTCCTGACCGGCCAGGCCTTCCAGCGCATCCAGCAAGGAACGCTCGGCCTTCAGCTCCACCGCCTTCACCTCGTCGCGCAGGGGGC
>DASVBC010000021.1:0-79773 GCA_036376035.1 Caulobacteraceae bacterium
GAGCGCGGAGGCGACGGTGAAAATGTCCTTGTCGCCGCGCCCGCACATGTTCATGACGAGCAGGTGATCGGCAGGCAGCGTCGGCGCGAGCTTCATCACGTGCCCGAGCGCGTGCGCGGGCTCGAGCGCCGGGATGATTCCCTCCAGCTCAGCGCATTGCTGGAAGGCGGCCAGCGCCTCCTGATCGGTCGCCGAGAGGTATTCCGCGCGGCCGACGTCGTGCAGGAACGAGTGCTCCGGCCCGATGCCGGGATAGTCGAGCCCGGCCGAGATCGAGTGGGCGTCGAGGATCTGGCCGTCGTCGTCCTGCAGCAGGTAGGTCTTGTTGCCGTGCAGGACGCCCGGGCGCCCGCCGGTCAGCGAGGCGGCGTGCTTGTCGGTCTGCAAGCCGTGGCCGGGGGCCTCCACACCCACCAGCCGCACGCTCTCGTCGCCCAGGAAGGGGTGGAACATGCCGATGGCGTTCGAGCCGCCCCCTACGCAAGCCACGACCGCGTCGGGAAGACGTCCCTCGGCCTCCATGATCTGCGCCCTGGTCTCGTTGCCGATCACCGCCTGGAAGTCGCGGACCATGGCCGGATAGGGGTGCGGGCCCGCGGCCGTGCCGATCAGGTAGTAGGTGTCGTGGACGTTGGTGACCCAGTCGCGCAGGGCCTCGTTCATGGCGTCCTTCAGCGTCGCCGCGCCGGAGGTCACGGGGCGCACCTCCGCCCCCAGCAGGTTCATGCGGAAGACATTCGGCTTCTGCCGCTCGACGTCCACCGAGCCCATGTAGACCACGCAGGGCAGGCCAAAGCGCGCGCACACCGTCGCCGTCGCCACGCCGTGCTGGCCGGCGCCGGTCTCGGCGATGATGCGGGTCTTGCCCATCCGCATGGCCAGCAGGATCTGGCCCATGCAGTTGTTGATCTTGTGCGCGCCGGTGTGATTGAGCTCCTCGCGCTTGAAGTAGATCTTCGCGCCGCCGAGGTGGGCGGTCAGCCGTTCGGCGAAATAGAGCGGGCTGGGCCGGCCCACATAGTGGGTCAGGTAGCCGCCGAGCTCGGCCTGGAACCGCGGATCATCCTTGGCCTCGCGGTAGGCGCGGTCGAGGTCCAGCACCAGCGGCATGAGGGTCTCGGCCACATAGCGCCCGCCGAATTCGCCGAAACGCCCCTGGGCGTCGGGAAAGGCCGACCAGTCATTGGGTTTGCTGGAAGCGTTCAAGGCAGGCTCAGGCGCGGCGGACCGCATCGAGGAAGGCCGAAATCAAGGCTGGGTCCTTTAGCCCCGCTCCACGCTCCACGCCAGAGGAAACGTCCGCAATGGGGGCCCCGGAGGCGGCGATAGCCTCGGCGACATTCCAGGGATCGAGGCCCCCGGCCAGGAACCACGGCCGCGCGAAACGGCGTCCCGCCAGCATGGCCCAGTCGAACTTCACGCCCATGCCGCCGGGGAGTTCGGCGTCCTTCGGCGTCTTCGCATCAAACATCAGGTGTTCGGCGGCGCCTTCGTACTCGGCGGCGCGGGAGAGGTCGTCGGCGGAGGCGACGGAGATCACCTTCACGGCGCCCGCCCCCGCCTTTTCGGCGGCTTCGCGGACACGGCCGGGGCTCTCCTTGCCGTGCAGTTGTATGAGGTCCGGACGGAGCGTTTCGCGCAGGCTCTCCAGCAGGGCGTCGGAGGGATCGACCGTGACGGCCACGATCTTCACGCCCCGCCCGCGGATCGGCTCGGCCAGCCGCGCGGCCGCTTCCGGCGTCACGTAGCGGGGGCTCTTTTCGAAGAAGTTGAAGCCGACATAGGCCGCCCGTCCGTCCGCGGCCGCGCGCACGGCCTCGGGCGTCGTCACACCGCAAATCTTGGCGACAGCAGGCAAGGCTTCCTCAGACGGTGACCTGGGCACCCAGTTCTACCACGCGGCCGGGCGGGATCTTGAAGAAGTCGGTGGGGTTGGCGCTGTTCTTGGTCAGGAAGATGTAGAGCTTGTCCTGCCACAGCGGCATGCCGCTCTCGGCCGAGGCGACGATGGAGCGGCGGCCGAGGAAGAAGCTGGTCGCCATGATGTCGAACTTCAGCCCCTTCTTGCGGCACAGCTGCAGGGCCTTGGGCACGTTCGGGCTTTCCATGAAGCCGTAGGTGATGACGATCCGTTTGAAGTCGTCGTTGATGGCTTCCATCTCCACGCGCTTTTCCTCGGGCACGCGCGGCGTCTCACCGGTGCGCACGGTGACGATGACGTTCTTCTCGTGCAGCACCTTGTTGTGCTTGAGGTTGTGCATCAGCGCGACCGGCGTGGTGTCCGGGTCGGAGGTCAGGAAGATGGCCGTGCCGGGCGCGCGGTGAGGCGCCCGCGCCCGCAGGATGTCCATCAGGTCGGTCAGCGGGACGCTGTCGCGGCGCGTCTTCTGCGACAGGATCTGCGTGCCCCGCGTCCAGGTCCACATGATGATCACCAGGCCGGCGCCCAGCAGCAGCGGCATCCAGGCGCCCTGCGGGATTTTCAGGAGGTTGGAGCTGATGAAGACCGAGTCGATGAAGCCGAACCCGAGCACCGCCGCCAACGCCACCCACAGCGGCTTCTTCCACAGGTAGCGGATGATGACGAAGAACAGCAGCGTGTCGACGAACATCGCCCCGGTGACCGCGATGCCGTAGGCGGCGGCCAGGTTCGAGGAGTTGCGGAACATCACCAGCAGCACCAGCACCCCGACCATCAGGATGGTGTTGACCTGCGGCACGAAGATCTGGCCGGCGACCGTCTCGCTGGTGCGGCGGATGTCGATGCGCGGCAGCAGGCCCAGCTGAACGGCCTGCTGGGTCAGCGAGAAGGCGCCGGTGATCACCGCCTGGCTGGCGATGACGGTCGCCGCGGTGGTCAGCAGCAGCACCGGCCAGTAGGCGAAGTGCGGGATCATCTTGAAGAACGGGTCGGCGGCGGCGCTGGGGTCGGCCAGCACCAGCGAGCCTTGCCCGAAGTAGTTGATCATCAGGCAGGGGAAGACCAGGCCGAACCAGGCCGCGCGGATCGGCGACTTCCCGAAGTGGCCCATGTCCGCATAGAGCGCCTCGGCCCCTGTCACCGTCAGGAAGACGCTGCCCAGAATCACGAAGCCGATCAGGCCGTTGTTGTAGAGGAAGAGGAGACCATAGTGCGGGCTGAGCCCCCTCAGGATGGACGGGTTGTCCAGCAGGTAGGGCATGCCCAGCGCCGCCAGGGTCAGGAACCAGACGGCGGTGATCGGGCCAAAGAAGCGCGCCACGCTCGCCGTCCCGCGCGACTGCACCAGGAACAGGGCGATCAGGATGCCCGCCGCGATGGGCAGGACGAAGGGCGCGAACAGCTGCCCCATCCCCGGCGCGGCCTTCAGGCCCTCGGCGGCGGCCAGAACCGACACGGCCGGCGTGATGATGCCGTCTCCGTAGAACAGCGAAGTGCCGATCACGCCCAGGATGAAGACGAACCTGGATCGCCGGCCCAGCGCCCGCTGCGCCAAGGCCATCAGGGCCAGGGTGCCGCCTTCGCCCTTGTTGTCGGCCCGCATCAGGAAGATGACGTACTTGAGCGTGACGATCAGCGTCAGCGCCCAGAACATCAGCGACACGACCCCCAGCACAGCGAGTTCGGAGGCGCCGCGGCTGTGGCTGTGGGCCAGCGCCTCGCGCATCGCATAGAGCGGACTCGTCCCGATATCGCCGAACACGATCCCGACCGAGCCCAGCGCCATCATCCAGAAGCCAGAGCCCCGGTGCGCGTGGTGCATGGTCGCGTCCGACGGGTGGGGCGCTGGGTTAGGCGTCGCGTCAGCGGCAGCGCCTGAGGCTTCGGCAGCCATTCGATCCCTCCGGGAAGCCGGCGACGCGCCGGTCCCTGCGTCGAGTGCGGCGGTCGCGGTACACGCTTTCGCCAACGGGTTCAACGCCGCTTGGCTTCCAACAAAGGCCCGGCACCCCTACCTTTCGAGGTGACATGTCGGACAGCCAGAAGTTTCCCGTCGCCGCTCACGCCCTCGCCTACCTGGCGCACAAGGGGGCGTTTTCGGCCGCGCGGGCAGTGTCGAGCCAGACGCTGGCCGCCTCCATGCCGACCAATCCCGTCGTCGTGCGGCGGGTGACCGCGATGCTGGCCAGGGCGGGCCTGATCGACACCCGCGTCGGGGCCGGCGGCGGCGCCTGGCTGCTGAAGCGTCCGGAGGAGATCATGCTGGACGCCGTGCTGCGAGCGGTCGACGGCTGCGCGCACCTGGGCGTGCCCCCGCCCGGCGCCAAGGGTTGCCCCATCGGCGAGCGCATCCCCGACGCGGTGCGCGGCGCCATCGCGGCGGCCGACGCGGCGGCGGCCGAGCGGCTGTCGCACATTTCGGTGGCGGACCTGCTGACAGAGGGCAAGCCCAAGGCTGCTTGAACCGGCAAAGCTTGCCGGGCAGTGTCCGCTCAGCTGGAGGATTTTCCATGGCCCGCCGCCTTGCCCTCATCACCGGCGCGTCCGCCGGCATCGGGGCCGCGTTCGCCCGCACCTACGCCAACCACGGCTACGACGTGGCGCTGACCGCGCGGCGCGCCGACCGGCTGGAGAAGCTGGCGGGGGAAATCTCGCTGGGCTCGGGCGTGGAGACCTTTGTCATCCCCGCCGACCTGTCGCGGCCCGGCGCGGTGGACGAGATCCTGGCCGGCGTCGCCGCGCATGGGCGGGAGGTGGACGCGGTGGTCAACAACGCCGGCTATGGCCACCCCGGAACCTACGCCAACACCACCTGGGCCGAGCAACAGGCCTTCCTGCAGGTGCTGCTGATGAGCGTCGCCGAGATGAGCCACAAGGTGCTGCCCGGCATGATCGAGCGGCGGTTCGGGCGCATCGTGAACGTCGCCTCGCTGGCGGGGCTGATCCCCGGCTCGATGGGCCACACCCTCTATGGGGCGACCAAAAGCTTTCTGGTGAAGTTCTCCCAGAGCCTTCACCTGGAGAACCTGACCACCGGCGTGCATGTCAGCGCCCTTTGCCCCGGCTTCACCTGGTCGGAATTCCACGACGTCAACGACACCCGCGAACAGCTGAGCGGCTCGACGCCCGCCTGGCTGTGGATGGGCGCCGACGAGGTGGCGGCGGCGGGCTATGAGGCGGCCGAGGCCAACCGGCCGGTCTGCGTCACCGGCGCGCCCAACAAGGCCATCGCCGCCTTCGCCAAGGTGATCCCCGACGACTGGGCTTTGGCGCTGATGGCCAGCCAGTCGGGCAAGTTCCGCAAGGCCTGAGGCGCGGAACGGGCAGGCCTGAGCTTGCGTGGGGGCGCCCCCGCGTTTACGTCACCTGCCAATGGGCGTCTGTGGTCACCATCATGAGCATCCGGGGCTTGGCGGCTCGGACCTGAGCGACGAGCTCGAGCGGGCGGAAGCGCGCTGCGAGGCCGCCGACCAGCAGCTGACCGGGCCGCGCCGGCGGGTGCTCGAACTGCTGCTGCGCGCGAGCCATCCCCTCAAGGCCTACGACCTGATCGCCGCGTTCGGTCAGGACGGCTCGCCCGCCAAGCCGCCGACGGTCTATCGGGCGCTGGAGTTCCTCTCCCGCCAGGGCTTCGCCCACCGGATCGAGAGCCTCAACGCCTATGTCGCCTGCCGCCAGGAGCCGGACGCCCACGCCGCGGCCTTCCTGATCTGCGACTGCTGCGGCTGTACGCGGGAGATCGCCTCCCAGATGAGCGATCCGATCAAGGCCATGGGCAGGGCGGCGGGCTATTCGCTGACCGGCGTGACGATCGAAGCCCACGGCCTGTGCGCCGACTGCCGGAACTGAGCGTATGAGCCTGCCAGGGGTCGAGGTCTGGCGCGGCGGCGTCAACACCTGGGAATGCGACGAGATGGGGCACCTGAATGTGCGCTTCTACGTCACCCGGGCCATGGAAGGTCTGGCGGGGCTCGCCGCTGAACTCGGTCTTCCCCACGCATTTGCGCCGGGCACGGGCGCCACGCTGCTGGTGCGCGAGCAGCACATCCGCTTCCTGCGCGAATGCCACGCGGGCGCGGCTCTGCACATGCTGGGCGGCGTCATCGAGATGACCGAGACCGAGGCGCGGCTTTTGCTGCTGCTCGTCCACTCCGCCAGCGGCCAGATCGCCGCCACCTTCCAGACCACCGTCGCCCACGTGACCTCCCACGAGGCCCGCCCGTTCGAATGGCCGCGCCGCACCCGGGACCTGGCCGAAAAGCTGACAGTCGAGGCGCCGCCGGAGGCCCAGGCACGCAGCATCGTGCTCGGTCCCGTGGACAGCAAGGCGGGGCTGGAGCGGGCAAAGAAGCTTGGACTCCTCCGCATCGGCCTTGGCGCCATCGGCCTGCCTGATGTGGACATCTTCGGCCGCATGCGGGTCGAGCAGTTCATCGGCCGCGTGTCCGACGGCATCCCCAGCCTCGTCGGCGCCTTCCGGGACACAGTGGCCCAAAAGGCGCCGAGCAAGCCCGGCCGCGTCGGCGGCGCGGTGCTGGAGTATCGGCTGGTGCACCTGGACTGGCCGAGGGCCGGGGACCGCGTGGAAATTCGCTCGGGCCTGGCGGGGACGGACGCCCGCACCCAGCGGCTGATGCACTGGCTGCTCGATCCCGAAACCGGCAAGGCCTGGGGCACGTCCGAAGCCATCGCCATCACCTTCGACCTCGACGCCCGCAAGGTCGTTCCGATCAGCGACGAAGCCCAGGCCGAACTCTCCCGCCACGTGGTGAAGGGACTGAGTCTCTAGGGAACTCGCGAGCGCTGGCCTCGTATGTTAGATTCACGATCATGAAGCCCGAGCCCTCCATCTTCGAGCAGGACGATCAGGCCGACGCCAAGCGCCACGCCGAGGCGCTGGCCGATATCGAAGCCGGCCGCCTGATCCCCAACGAAGAGGTGGATGCCTGGCTCAAGACCTGGGGCACGCCCGACGAGAAGCCGGCGCCGCCCTCGTGGCTCAAATAGTCTGGACGCGCGGCGCGGTCCTCGAACTCCTCGCCATCCGCGCCTACGTCGCTCAGTTCAGCCCACTGGCGGCGCAGCGGCTCGCCGCGCGCTTGCGAAGCGCCGCCAACAGCCTCGAAAGCTCGCCGGATCGGGGACGGCCGATCAGCCGTGGGCGACGGGAGCTCGCCGTCATCCATCCCTACCTGATCCGCTACGTCCGCGAGGGTGAGCGCGTCATCGTGCTGGAAATCCGCCACACGGCCCGAGAGCCCGATTAGACCGCCGCGTCGAGGAGGGCGTCGCGGACGAGGTCGGGGCGTTCCATGGGCAGGAAGTGGGTCGAGCCCGGGATGGTCTCGATGCGCAGGTCGCGTTTGCGGCGCTTCAGCTGGGCGGCGCTGCCGCGGCAGGTGGAGCCCTTTTCGGCTTTCAGAATGCGGACCGGCGCCTTGATCTGGCGCAGCGCGCCCCAGGGGTTGTGGCCCTGGGCGGCGAAGCTGGAGGCCTCCCACTCCGGCGCGCAGGCGAGCTCCACCTTGCCGTCCGGGCGGTCCGCGAAGCCGCCGGCCACGTAGTCGGCGATGACGGTGTCGGGCCAGGTCTTGAAGGCGCCGCGGCCCTTGTAGGCGTTGAAGGCGGCCTCGCGGCTGTCGAACACGGCGCGGCGGCGAAGGGCCCCCTGGGCGATGGGCATGCGCTTCCACAGCTGTCCCGACGTCCAGGGCGCGTGGGCGTAGAGCGCCATCAGCGGCGGCATCATCACCGGATCGAAGAGGACAAGCGAGCTGACCTGTTGCGGCCTGCGCGCCGCCGCCAGCAGGCTGACGGTGCCGCCCATGGAATGACCCGAGAGCACGACCGGCGACTGGTCCAGCGCATCGATGAGGCCGATGAGGTCATCGCGGAAGTCCTTCCACGAACGGCGGCCCTCAGGCCTCGCCGCAAGCCGGCTCTCGCCGTGGCCGCGCTGGTCGATCGCCAGGATGCGCATGCCGGCCGACAGCGGCCCTAGGATCGAGCGGTAGGTCAGGGCGTTGAAGCCGTTGGCGTGCAGGAAGACGACATCGTAGGGCCGCTTCTCAGGTCCAAAGTCCAGCGCCGACATCTCGCCGCCGCCCGCGCGGCTGTCGATGGCGATGAAACGCCGCCTCGGCTCCTGGAATACGGCGGCGTCCACGGGAACACTCCTCAACAACGAGGCGCTAGAGGTAGGGTGGCGCCCTTGGGGCACGCAAGGAGGAACCGGGCGCTTGGCGAAGGAACTGGCCACCATCGGCTATGAAGCCGCGACGCAGGGCGATGTGATCCAGCGCCTGAAGGACGCGGGCGTCGACATCGTCATCGACGTGCGGGCGGTCGCCGCCTCCCGCCGCGCGGGCTTTTCCAAGACCCTGCTGGCCGGGAGCCTGAACGAGGCGGGCATCGACTACCTGCACCTGCGCGACCTCGGCACGCCCAAGGAAGGGCGCATCGCCGCGCGGGCCGGCAGGGTGGCCGAGATGCACCGCATCTTCGAAGCCCACCTGGAGGAGCCCGCCGCGCAGCTGGCGCTGGCCGAGGCGGCGCAGATCGCCTCCAACCGCAAGGCCGCGCTGCTCTGCTACGAAGCCGAAGCGGGCGTTTGCCACCGGCGGATCGTCGCCGACCTGATCCAGGAAAAGACCGGCGCGAAGATCGTCGATCTCTAGAGCCGCGTCACCTGCCACTCGCCGCCCGCATCGCGGCAGGCGTTGAAGCGCTCGGTCGTCGAGCCGTAGCCCGGCGCGGCGATGGTCTGGTCGACGATCCGGCACGAGGCGGCCATGGCATAGTCGCTCGGGCGCACCAGACTCTCGGCGACATAACCGATGGCCTGGCCGTAGCGTCCGGCCAGAATCCACGGCTGGCCCGGGACCTTGCCGAGCCCGTCGAAGGACTCGCCCGGCTTGAACTGCCCGAGCGCGGCGGTTTGCGTGTCAGGGCCGGCGCGTAGGTTCACGGTGGAGGCGACCACATACCCGCCGGCCGTCGCCTCATAGCTCGCCAGCGCCTGAACGCCGGGGGCGAAGTTCAGGCCCTCGCCGGAGATCGGAGCGCCGGAGCTGGAGGACACGACCTCCACCTTGCCCCAGGCGCCGGTCTGCGGATTGCTCCAGCTCTGGGTCTGGCCGCTGTCGAGGGCGGCGCGCATGGCGGTCTGGGCGCGGGCCTGATCGGTCGACTGCATCTTGCAGCCGATCCAGGAACCGGCGGCGGCGCCCACGGCCGCGCCGAGGACTGTGCCGAGCCCGCGCTCGTTCTTGGCGACCTGGTTGCCGATGATGCCGCCGAGCACCGCGCCGATGGCGGCGCCGGCCTCCTGCTTCTGG
Organism: Caulobacteraceae bacterium; assembly: GCA_036376035.1. Taxonomy (GTDB): domain Bacteria; phylum Pseudomonadota; class Alphaproteobacteria; order Caulobacterales; family Caulobacteraceae; genus Caulobacter. The sequence continues at coordinate 9,259 of DASVBC010000021.1, forward strand.
CCCGAGGCCTCGCAGCTGAAGATGGAGGAAAGCGGCGCGGCCCGCGCGTGGGCGGGCGCGGCGGCGGCAAGGGCGATGGTGACGGCGAGGGCGGCGCGCATGGCGGTTCTCCGAGGGGGGCTTAGAGAAGAACAAGCTGCACTGTGACGCTTGATACAGCCTTCCCTTGCCTGTCGCAGCGTCACGGCGCTTTGATGCCGCTCAAACGGAGGATCGCCCGATGACCGCACCCGCCAAGACCGCTGAGTGGACCTGCTTCGATGTCTCGATCGAGGGCGGCGTCGCCCACATCCGGCTGAACCGGCCGGACGCGTTCAACGCCATGAACCGCGGTTTCTGGAACGAGCTGCCGGCCATCGTGAAGGACATTAACGACAATGCCCGCGCCCGCTGCATCGTCATCTCCTCCACCGGCAAGCACTTCAGCGCCGGCATGGACCTGACGGTGTTCACCGACGGCGGCGGCGTTTCGCCAATGCTCATGGGCGACAGGCAGAACGCGGCCGAAAGCTTCCGCCGCCACATCCACCACCTGCAGGACACCTTCTCGTGCCTGGACGAGGCGCGGATGCCGGTGATCGTGGCGGTGCAGGGCGGGGTGATCGGCGGGGCGGTCGACCTGACCAGCGCCTGCGATATCCGCTACGCCAGCGCCGACGCCTTCTTCGTGGTGCAGGAGATCAACATCGGCATGACCGCCGACGTCGGCACCTTCCCGCGCCTGTGCAAGCTGATCCCCGAGGGCTGGGTGCGCGAGCTGGCCTACACCGGCCGCCGCCTGCCGGCGCAGCGGGCGAAGGAGATCGGGCTGGTCAACGAGGTGTTCGACACCCACGAGCAGGTGGTCGAGCATGCGCTGGCCACGGCCCGCGAGATCGCCTCCAAGGCCCCGCTCGCGGTGGCCGGCTCGAAGGTGATGATCAACTACGCCCGCGATCACACCATCAAGGACGCGCTCGACTACATCGCCGTGTGGAACACCTCGATGTTCTCGCCCATGCACATGGCCGAGGCCTTCGCCGCGAAGAACGAGAAGCGGGAGGCCAACTTCCCCGACCTGCTTCCTCTCAGAAAGAAAATGTAGCTACAGCCAGCGCTTCCACTTCAGCCAGCTGAAGCCGGCGATCATGGACACGGCCATCAGGGCCAACGCCATCGGATAGCCGTGCAGCCACGCCAGTTCGGGCATGTGGCGGAAGTTCATGCCGTACACGGACGCGATCAGCATCGCCGGCAGGAACAGCACCGAGACCACCGAGAACACCTTGCCGATGGCGTTCTGCTCGATGTTGATCAGGCCAAGGGCCGCATCGAGCAGGAAGGTGATGTTGCTGGCGAGATACCCCGCGTGGTCGGTCAGCGACTGCACGTCCCGCTGCAGCGAGCGCAGGTGCTGGCGAAGGTCGCGCACGCTCTGAAGCTGGCCGGCCAGGTCCGAGAAGCTGATCAGGCGCGCCAGGCTGGCGAGACTGGCGCGGGCCTTGGCGCTGACCATCTGCGAGCGGCCGAGCTGATAGAGGATGGGCTCGAACCCGCCCTGGCGCGGCCGCCGGAAGATCTGCTGCGAGGTCGTCTCCACGTCCTCGGCCACGCTTTCCAGAATGTCCGCCACGCGGTCCACGACGGCGTCGAGAAGGCCCAGAAAGGCGTCGCCGCCGCTGGCCAGGCCGCCGGGCTGGCGCTCCAGCTGGCCGACGAAGGCCTTGAAGGCGGTCGGCTCGACATAGCGGATGGTGACCAGCCGCTGGCCGGCCAGCACGAAAGTCACCGGCGCCAGCACCGGGTTGTCGCTGGCCGAATGGGTGAGGACGGTCGCGGTCATCACCGTCGCGCCGTTGTCCTGATAGAGCCGGGAGGACAGCTCGATCTCGGCCATGTCCTCGCGGGTCGGCAGTTCGAGGCCGAGCGCGTGTTCGACCGCCAGTTCCTCCTCGCGGGAGGGATTTACCAGCTCGATCCAGATGGCGTCCTCGGGCAGGCGCCAGCGGGGCTGCGGGGTCACCGTCTCAAAGGCGGTCGCGGTCTTGCGAAGGAGCTTCAGCATCCGGTCCTCACCGGCCCAAGCTTAGCGGGCCGGCGCAATAACGCACCAGACAAGCTGAAGTGTTAGTTCGAGCCGCCGCTGGTCGCCTGCTGGATCAGCGTGGCGATGGCGTCGGCGCCGTCGGCGGCCTGGCCCAGCATCTGCAGCGGCGAGGCGCCCGGCCGCACCGCGCCGACCACCTGGTTGGCGGCCGACTGCGCCACCGACAGGGCGGCGTTCTGGGCGTAGGCGACCTTGGAGCCCGAGGCGGCCATCAGCTGGGCGTCGCGGTCCTGATAGATGAAGCCGTAGGTCGGATAGGTGGTCGAGCCGAGGTCGCCGGCCGACTCGTACCAGACCTTGACCTTGCTCCAGTCGCCGCCTTCCGAGACGTCGATGACGGTCACGTCCTTTTCCACCTGCCCGCGGGTCCCGCCGATGCGCGACCAGTTGGCGTGGGTGATCTGGATGACGCGGTCGGTCAGCACCTGGCTGACGACGGCCACGTGGCCCAGCGTCATGCGGCCGGTCGGCTTGAAGCACAGGACCGAGCCGGCCTTGGGCGTCTGGCCCTTCTCGTACTTGCCGCTCGCCTGGTCCCACCAGGTGCGGGCGTCGCCGAAGATCTGGATGCCGGAAATCAGGCGCGCGAACGGCACGCACTGCCAGTACATGTCGGCCATCGCGCCGGAGACCGGCACGAAGCTCAACATCACGGCAGCGGCGAGCGAACCGAGGGCGGTTCGTGTCCGTTGGCGCATTCCGGTCAGGTCTCCCCACGACACCCACGAAACCGGTAGCTGTCTCACGCGCAGATGAAAAGACCCTTAAGGCGCCGCTTCGGCGTTTTGGGCCGCTTGCCCAAAAAACGGGAACGGCGCCGTTCAAACGGGCGGCGGAGCGCCTAAATGGCAAGGCTTAGGCCGCGCACCGAATAAGGACCTCTCCGTGGACGCCCTCGCCCAACTCGCCGCCGATCCCGCCGTGTGGCTCGCCCTGGTCACCCTGGTGGTGATGGAGGTGGTGCTGGGGATCGACAACCTCATCTTCATCTCGATCCTCTCCAACAAGCTGCCCGAGCACCAGCGCCAGCGGGCGCGGCGGGTCGGCATCGGGCTGGCCCTGATCATGCGGCTGGCGCTGCTGTCGACCATCGCCTGGCTGGTCGGGCTGACGGCCACCGTCTTCGACCTCGGCCTCGCCGGCGCCGACCACAGCTTCGAAACCGCCTTCTCCTGGCGCGACCTGATCCTGATCGCCGGGGGCCTGTTCCTGGTGTGGAAGGCGACAAAGGAAATCCACCACACCGTCGACGCGACCCCGACCCACGATGCGCTCGACAAGAAGAACGTCGCGGTGATGAACTTCGGCGCGGCGATCATCCAGATCCTGCTGCTGGACCTCGTCTTCTCCATCGACTCCATTCTCACCGCCGTCGGCATGACCGATCACCTGCCGGTGATGATCGTCGCGGTGCTGGTGGCGGTGGGGGTGATGCTGCTGGCGGCCGATCCGCTGGCCGAGTTCATCAACAAGAACCCCTCGGTGGTGATGCTGGCGCTGGGCTTCCTGCTCATGATCGGCGCGGTGCTGATCGCCGACGGCTTTGGCGTGCACGTGCCCAAGGGCTACATCTATGGGGCCATGGCCTTTTCGGCGGGCGTCGAAGCGCTCAACATGTGGTCCCGCCGAGCCGAACAGAAACGCAGCAACCGGACCATCCACTGATGCGGCTGAACGCCCTCACGCTCACCCTGCTGATCGCGCTGATCGTCCTGATCGCGGTCGGCGCCTACTACTTCGGCCGCCGGTCGAACCACGCGCCGCGTCTCGTGCCCGTCGAGCCCGCCGCCGAAGCGGTCCAGACGCCCGCCGATGCCGACGTCCCGGCCCCGCCCGAGCCGCCCGCGCCCAAGCTGACCGCCGCCTCTTTCCGGGGCGAGTGGAACAGCAAGCTCGAGGACTGCGGCACGGGAAACAACGACTCGCGCCTGGTCATCGGCGCCGACACCATCGCCTTCCATGAGAGCAGCGGCCCCATCAAGTCGGTGGGCATCGACGGCCGCACCGCCACCTTCACCTCCGAACTGTCGGGCGAAGGCGAAACCTTCGACTTCTCCCGGACCTTCCGCCTCTCCGAAGACGGCAAAGCCCTGACCGACCTCGCCAGCGGCCTGACGCGCCAGCGGTGCGCGGGGTGATGGTCTGAAGAGGATGGTGGTGCCGCTTAGGTGACTCGAACACCTGACCCCATCATTACGAATGATGTGCTCTACCAGCTGAGCTAAAGCGGCCTGCCTGTTGGCGAGGGCGCTATTTAGACGCGCGGGGCCCCGTTGCCAAGCGGCGGCGAAGGCCCTTGCGGCGCGGAGTCGCTTCGCTGACCGTGGGCTGGAGGAGCTCGCCGATGCCGAGCTCGTCGGCGACCGGGATGACGGGGGCGCCGGTCTCGGCCGCCCGCACGAAGGGGGTGGAGTCGGCGTAGGCCAGCGGCAGTTCGGGGAGGTCCGACAGGCCCCGCTCGTGGCGCTCCAGCCGGGGATGGATGAGTTCGCCCGTCTCGGCGTAGCTGATCGCCAGCCGCGCCCAGTCCTCGCTGTCGTAGGTGAAGGCGCGGCCTTCCGGGTCGAGATCGGACCAGTCCGGCTCCTGCGGCGCGCCGCCGCCCCGGGCGATCCAGGCGCGAGCCTCGTCGGGCTGGCCCGCGGCGAAGGCGACACGCGCCATCAGGCCGGCGATGCGGGCGGTGAGGGTCTCGTCGACCAAGGGCCTGGCGTAGTCGCGGGCGGCTTTGGCGTCGCCGGCGACGAGGGCCTGTTCGACATAGAGGATGCGGCTTTCGCGGGCCTCGGGCTGCTGGCCGGCCAGGCCCGCCAGCCGCGCGGCGCGCTCCTTGGGCGTCTCGTCGGTCTTGAGGTCACGGTAGGCGAGCCACAGGGCCGGGTGGGGGGCTTCCTTCCAGGCGTGCTCGATCAGGCCCGAGGCGCGGCCGACCTTGCCGTCGGCCGCCAGCAGGCGCGCGGCCATCACCACGCCCGGCGCAAAGCCCGGCTGCAAACGCGCCGCTTCCAGCGCGAAGCCGAGCGCCTGGACGCGCAGCTTGTCATCGTCGCGCTGCTCCAGGTCCGCGGCGGAGGCGGCCAGCAGGGCGGCGCGGGCGCGGTCGGCCATGATCGGCGGGATGATCTTGCGCTGCAGGGCGCCCTGGACGAGGTCGAGCCCCGCGGCCCAGTCGCCAGCCTCCAGCCGCTCTTCCAGCAGCGCTCGCCAGGCCCAGCGGGCGGTGCGGGTGAGGCCGTAGGCGGCCTGCGCATGGCGCTGGGCGGCGAAGGTGTCGCCCTCGGTCAGCGCCGTCTGCATCAGGCCCTTGTGGCCGGCCAGGCGCATCTCCGGAAAGCCCAGCATGGCCGAATAGGCGGCCTTGGCGGCGGCGAGGTCCCCGGCGGCCTCGGCGGCCTGGGCGGCGAGCACGCGGACCAGCGCGGGCGAGTCCTCGGCCAGCGTCACGGCCTTTTGCGCCAGGCGCCGGGCCTCGGAGCCGTCACCGGCGGCCACGGCGAGGAATCCGCGCGCCAGCACTTCGCCCGCCTGCTTGCGGCTCGAGGCCTCGCGGGCCCGTTCGGCGCGGGCGGGGGCTTCCAGCAGCCAGATCAGGCCGCGCCAGAAGGCGGTGGCGAAGAGGGCGGTGAAGAGAACCAGCAGCGCCGCCGAGGCCGCCGTCATGTCCACCCGCCAGCCGAGCCAGATCAGGCTCGCCCGGCCGGCGTCGCCGGTGATCGCCAGCACGGCGACCGCCACGGCGGCGATGAGGACGATGACAAGGACGGTCCGGATCACGCGCCGCTCCCCGAGGCCTGCGCCAGGTTGACCAGGGCGGTGGCGCGCAGGGAGGCGACGCGGCGGTCGATGGCGGCGCGGCGCTCGGCGCCGGCCCGCCACTCGGACATGGTGGCCAGCGAGCTGGGCGGCAGGGCGCCAAGGGTGGCGAGCGCGGCGTCGATGTCGCCTTCGTCCACCTGCCGCTCGGCGCGGGCGAGGATGGCGTCGGGGCTGTCGCCGACGGTGGAGCCGACGCGGCGGATGGTGACGATGCTGGCCAGCATGTAGCCGATGCGGTCGAGGACGCCGGCGCCCTCGCCGGGGTCGCGGGCCGCCAGCGAGGCGGCGGAGGCGGCGTCGTCGAACTCGGCGGCCAGCGCCGAGCGGGTCGGGGCGCCGCGCCCCGCCAGCGCCCGCAGCGCCAGGGCGTCGGGCGACAGCGGCAGCACCTTCTCCAGCGCCGCCAGCTCCTTGTCGAACGGACGCGAACTGGACGCGGCCTCGGCCAGCAGGGCGGCGGCGAGGGCCGCGGCGGCGGCCTGGGCGGTGCGGTTCTGGCCGGCCTCCAGCGTCTGCAGCCGCGCTTCGAGGTCGGGGCTGACGACGGGCGGCGGGGTCGGCTCGGGCGCGACGGCCGGCGCCTCGGGAGTTGCGGGGGCGGCCTCCGGCGTGTGGACGAGCGGCGCGGTCGGCGCGGCCTTGTCCTTCGCCGGCCACCACCAGGGCGTGGTTGCGGCGAGGCCCACGCCGACGGCGGCGCTGAACAGGCACAGGGCCAGCACCGTCCCGACACCCAGCCCCCGGCGGCGCGCATAGGTCTGCGAGCTATGCGGCGGGGTGATCTCGGCGGGGTCGGAGGCAAGGGTCATGGGCGGGTCAGTCTAGGCGCTCTTGTTGTCGATGAGATTAAGCAGGGCGGCTTCGTTCGGAAATGAGGCGGCGCGTCGCTCCCCGAGCGGCGCGCGGGCCAGGGGGCGGGCGACGGCGGGCGACAGGCAAAGGGCCCGCAGCTTCGGCGCGGGGGTCTTGGCGAGCAGCTTGGCCAGCAGCCGCGCGGCCTTGGGCGAGTGGACGAGAACGGCGTCCAGGCTCGGGATGGTGGCCGCGAAGGCGGGGTCGAGCGGAGTCCGGACGGTGTCGTACAGCGGCAGGGCGCGGGCCTTGATGCCGGCCTTTTCCAGCAGGCCGCAGAGGTCGCCGGCCGGTTCGGCCGCGCCCGGGTGCAGCACCACGCCGCCGATCAGCTCACGGCCCCGGGTGGCGATGCGGCCGGCGAGCGCGACGACATCGCCGTCGCCGGACAGCACCGACTTGAAGCCGTTGGCCTTCGCCTCGGCGGCCGTGGCGGCGCCGACGCAGAAGATGCGGAAGTCCCGCTCGGGCGAGGCGGCGGCGAAGGCGCGCACGCCGTTGGCGCTGGTGAAGGCCAGCGCCCGCACGTCCGACAGGTCGATGAAGCTTTGGGGCAGCCGCTCCAGCTGCAGCAGAGGAGCGACGATGGCCTTGTGGCCGATCGCCTTCACCCGCTCGGCGGTTTCCGAGGCGCCGGGCTCGGCGCGGGTGATCCAGACGGTGAGCGACTTCCTGGCCATGAGGGCAAACTGAGCCGTAACGCCGTCTCGTTCAATCCTTGAGGATCAAGGCCTCGCCGCCGTCGGCGCGGACCTGCGCGCCGAGCTGTAGACCGAGCGCGCGGGCGTCGGCTTCGCCCGTGACCTGGGCGGCGCCTTCGCGCCGGAAGCGGCGGGCGCCGTCGGGCGTCAGGGCCTCGACGATCAGCGACAGCGTGGGGCCTTCGAGCCGGGCGTGGGCGCCGATGGCCGTGCGGCAGGAGCCTTCGAGCGCGAACAGGGCGCCCCGCTCGGCGGCGACGGCCAGGGTGGTGGGCTGGTGCCGGAGCGCCCGGAGCCACGGCGCGTCGGCGTCTTCGGCGCGGACTTCGATGGCCAGCGCGCCCTGCCCCGGCGCCGGCGGGCACTCGACAGGATCGATGAAGGAGGCGGGCAGCGCGCCAAGGCCCAGGCGGTTGAGGCCCGAGGCGGCGAGCAGGATGGCGTCGGCCTCGCCGGCGTCGAGCTTGGCGATGCGGGTGTCGACGTTGCCGCGCAGCATGACGATCTCGAGGTCCGGCCGCCGGTGCAGCGACTGCGTCTGGCGGCGCATGGAGGCGGTGCCGAGCCGGGCGCCCCGCGGCAGGTCCTCAAGGCGGGCGTAGCCGCGCGAGACGAAGGCGTCGCGGACGTCCTCGCGCTCAGGGATCGCGGCGATGATCAGGCCCGGCGGAAGTTCGGCCGGCACGTCCTTCATCGAGTGGACGGCGGCGTCGATGCGCCGCTCGAGCAGCGCCTCCTCGATCTCCTTGGTGAACAGCGCCTTGCCGCCGACCTCCAGCAGCCGCCGATCCTGGATGCGGTCGCCGGTGGTGGTGATGTGAACCAGCGGCGCGACCTCGTCCGGCTCGCCGCCGAGCGCCGCCGCGATCCGCCGCTGCATCATACCGGCCTGCGCCAGCGCCAGCTTCGAAGCGCGCGTGCCGATACGGACGATCTGCTGTGCCATGGACGGGTGCTAGCGCACATCCCCAACCTCGTCATCCTCGGGCTTGTCCCGAGGACCCATAATCGAGGCGCTTGGAGATTGGCGGCGGCGGTCGCCGCGCTTCCCCACGGACCGTCGGCGTTTCTGGGTCCTCGGGACAAGCCCGAGGATGACGGGTGGGGGTGGATCGATTAGTGCTCAGCCCATGTCACTCACCGTCCTCGGCATCGAGACCAGCTGCGACGAGACCGCCGCGGCGGTGGTGCGTCTGGGTGATGGCGGGGTGGAGGTGCGCTCGTCCGTGATCGCCAGCCAGATCGAGGACCACCGCCCCTTCGGCGGCGTGGTGCCGGAGATCGCGGCGCGGGCGCATGTCGAGGTGATCGACGCGATTGTGGCGCGGGCGATGGCTGACGCGGGCGTCGGCTACGAGGATCTGGACGGCATCGCCGCAACGGCGGGGCCGGGGCTGGTCGGCGGGGTGATGGTGGGCCTCAGCTTCGGCAAGGCGGTGGCGCTGGCGCTGGACCTGCCGCTGGTGGCGGTGAACCACCTCGAAGGCCACGCCGTGTCGGCGCGGCTGGCGGCGGACATCCCCTATCCCTTCCTGCTGCTGCTGGTCAGCGGCGGCCATTGCCAGCTGCTGGAGGTCGCGGGGGTCGGCGCCTGCCGCCGGCTCGGCTCGACCATCGACGACGCCGCCGGCGAGGCCTTCGACAAGATCGCCAAGTCCATGGGTCTGCCCTACCCCGGGGGCCCTGCGCTGGAGAAGCTGGCCGAGGGCGGCGATGCGGAGCGCTACGCCCTGCCCCGCTCGCTGCTCGGGCGCGAAGGCTGTGACTTTTCCTTCTCCGGCCTGAAGACGGCCGCCTCGCGTATGGCCGCCGGTATGGCCGACGCCGACAAACCCCACCTCGCCGCCGCCGTGCAGGAGGCCATCGCCCGCCAGCTGTGCGATCGCACCGACAAGGCGCTGGCCGCCTACGCCAGGGCGCACGAGGGCCGGGACCTTCGCTTCGTCGTCGCCGGGGGCGTGGCGGCCAACAGGACGGTGCGGGCGCGGCTGGAAGCGACGGCGGCGGGCCGGGGCTTCTCGTTCGCCGCGCCGCCGCTGGCCTACTGCACCGACAACGCCGCGATGATCGCCTTGGCCGGGGCGGAGCGGCTGGCGCTGGGGATCACCGACGGTCTGGATGCGGTGGCCCGGCCGCGCTGGCCGCTGGACGAGGCCTCGGCGGCGGCCAACCCGACCCACAAACCCGGCCGCAAGGGAGCAAAGGCTTGAAGCACGCAGGCGTCATCGGCGGGGGAGCCTGGGGCACGGCCCTGGCGCAGGTCTGCGCGCGGGCCGGGCTGGAGGTCACCCTTCAGGCCCGCGAGGCCGAGGTCGTGGAGGCGGTCAACAGCGCCCACGAAAACCCGGTCTTCCTGCCCGGCGTCCCCCTCGACGAGGCCATCGGCGCGACGACGCAGATGGCCGACCTCGGCGAATGTGACCTCATCCTCGCCGTCGCCCCGGCCCAGCACCTGCGCTCGGCCCTGACCGCGCTCAGCCCCCATGCGCGGCAGGGCCTGCCGATCCTGCTGTGCTCGAAGGGGGTGGAGCAGGGCTCGCTCAAGCTGATGACGCAGGTGCTGGAGGAGACGGTCCCGCAGGCCTGCCCCGCCGTCCTGTCAGGTCCAAGTTTCGCCGGTGAGGTGGCGCGGGGTCTGCCGACCGCCGTGACGCTCGCCTGCCCGGACGAGGCCTTCGCCATGGAGTTGGCCGAGGCCATCGCCACCCCGGCGTTCCGGCCCTACGTCGTGAGCGACATGATCGGCGCGGAAGCCGGCGGGGCGATCAAGAACGTGCTCGCCATCGCCACCGGCATCATTGAGGGCCGGGGCCTTGGCCGATCGGCCCATGCCGCGCTGATCACCCGAGGGTTCGCCGAGATGACCCGCATGGCCGTCGCGCTCGGCGCCGAGGCCGAGACGGTCGCCGGTCTGTGCGGCCTCGGCGATCTCGTCCTCACCTGCTCGTCCTCGCAGTCGCGCAACATGAGCGTGGGTCTGGCGCTCGGCGGCGGCCAGACGCTGGAGGAGGCGCTGGCGGGGAAGCTGACGGTGGCCGAGGGCGTCGCCTCCGCCCCCGCCGTCCGCGACCTCGCCCGCAATCACGGCGTCGAGATGCCGATCTGCGAGGCGGTCGCCGCGATCCTCGCCGGCGAACACACCGTCGAAGCCGCCATCATGGGGCTGCTGTCGCGGCCGCTGAAATCCGAAGGAGCCTAAGAACCATGCCCCTCTTCGTCGTCAGCTGGATGGATAAGCCGGGTGGCCTGCCGGTGCGCATGGCGGCTCGCGAGGCCCACCTGGAGTATGTCCGCGAAACAGGCGTGGTGCGGCTGGGCGGGCCCTTCCTCGACGAAAACGGCGAGATGGCGGGCTCGATGATCGTCATCGAGGCCGAGGATCTGGAGACCGCCAAGGCCTGGCATGCGCTCGATCCCTACCGGGCCGCCGGGCTGTTCGAGCATTCCGAGGTGAAGCCCTGGCGCATCACGGTGGGCCAGATCGCGTGAACCCGGCGGCGCCGGCGGCCGGCACGGTCCTTTGCCGCCTGGACGAGATCGAGCAGGCCAGGGGTTTTCGCTTTCGCACCGACGAGGCGGTCTTCTACGGCATGGTGCTGCGTGAGGGCGAGGCGGTCCGGGGCTTCATCGATTCCTGCCCGCACACCGGCCAGCCGCTGTCTCTGTTCGGCGACCGCTACTTCACCCGCGACGGCCGCTTCCTGCTGTGCTCGGGCCACGGGGCCATGTTCGAGCCGAAGGACGGCGCCTGCATCGCCGGGCCGTGCGTTGGCCGGGCGCTGCGGCCCTGGCCGGTGGCGGTGAGCGACGGCGCGGTGGTTGTTGCGTGACGCCGCGGCGTCCGCTTCATTGATCTCCAACGATGAAAAGGGAGTGCGGACGTTGAGCGAAGGGCAGGTTTTTCCGGTTCCCGAGGCCTGGGCCGAGCGGGCCAAGATGGACGCCGCCGCCTATGAGGCCGCCTGCCGCCGAGTGGAGGGGGACCCGGAAGGCTTCTGGACCGACGTCGCCCGGCGCCTCGACTGGATCAAGCCGTTCGGCGTCGTGAAGGATGTCTCTTTCAACAAGGCCGACTTCCACATCCGCTGGTACGCCGACGGCGTGCTGAACGCCTCCGCCAACTGCCTCGACCGCCACCTGCCGCACCGGGCGAACGACATCGCCATCATCTGGGAGGGGGACGATCCCTCTGAGAGCCGCAAGATCACCTACGGCGAGGCCCACGCCGAGACCTGCCGGATGGCCAATGTGCTCAAGGCCAACGGCGTCAAGAAGGGCGACCGGGTGACCATCTACCTGCCGATGATCCCCGAGGCCGCCTACGCCATGCTGGCCTGCGCGCGGATCGGGGCCATCCACTCGGTCATCTTCGGCGGCTTTTCGCCCGACAGCATCGCCGGCCGCATCCAGGACTGCGACAGCCATCTGGTCATCACCGCCGACGAGGGCCTGCGCGGCGGGCGCAAGGTGCCGCTGAAGGCCAATGTCGACGAGGCGCTCAAGCGCTGCCCGCAGGTCGAGCGGGTGATCATGGTCCGCCGTACCGGCGCCGACGTCGGCTTCGTCGAGGGTCGCGACGTCCGCTACGAGGATGAGAAGGCCAAGGTCAGCGCCGACTGCCCGCCCGAGCCGATGGGGGCGGAGGACCCGCTGTTCATCCTCTACACCTCGGGCTCGACCGGTAAGCCCAAGGGTGTGCTGCACACCACCGGCGGCTACCTGACCTGGGCCGCCTACACCCATGAGCTGGTGTTCGATTACCGGCCGGGCGAGATCTTCTGGTGCACGGCCGATGTCGGCTGGGTCACCGGCCACAGCTACATCGTCTATGGCCCGCTCGCGAACGGCGCGACGACGCTGATCTTCGAGGGGGTGCCCAACTACCCGAGCTTCTCCCGCTTCTGGGAGGTGATCGACAAGCACCAGGTGGAGATCTTCTACACCGCCCCGACGGCCATCCGCGCCCTGATGCGCGAGGACGACAGCTTCGTCACCCGGACCTCGCGCAAGTCCCTGCGCCTCTTGGGCAGCGTGGGCGAGCCGATCAATCCGGAGGCCTGGCTCTGGTACCACCGGGTGGTGGGTGACGAGCGCTGTCCCATCGTCGACACCTGGTGGCAGACCGAGACCGGCGCCTGCCTGATCTCGCCGCTGCCGGGCGCGACGGCGCTCAAGCCGGGGTCGGCCACCAAGCCCCTGCCCGGCGTCAAACCGCAGCTGGTCGACGCCGAGGGCGGGGTTCTGGAGGGCGCCGTCAGCGGGAACCTGTGCCTCACCGACAGCTGGCCGGGGCAGATGCGCACCGTCTATGGCGACCACCAGCGCTTCTTCGACACCTACTTTGCCACCTATCCCGGCAAGTACTTCACCGGCGACGGCTGCCGGCGGGACGAGGACGGCTACTACTGGATCACCGGCCGGGTGGACGATGTCATCAACGTCTCCGGCCACCGGCTGGGCACGGCCGAGATCGAGAGCGCCCTGGTCGGCCACTCCGGCGTCACCGAGGCGGCGGTGGTCGGCTACCCGCATGATGTGAAAGGCCAGGGCATCTACGCCTACGTCACCCTGCACGCCGGCATCGAGCCGACCGAGGAGACCCGCAAGGAACTGGTCCTGTGGGTGCGCCAGGAAATCGGCCCCTTCGCCGCGCCGGACATCATCCAGTTCGCGCCGGGCCTGCCCAAGACCCGTTCGGGCAAGATCATGCGCCGCATCCTGCGCAAGATCGCCGAGAACGACATCTCCAACCTCGGCGACACCACCACCCTGGCCGACCCCTCGGTGGTCGACGATCTGGTGAAGAACCGCGCCGGGGCATGACAACCTTGTAACTTTCGGCACCCCGAGGCGGTGCTAGGGTCGCGGCCTCATTGCCTTTGGGAGCGTCCATGATCCGCCGTCTTCTCCGCGCCGGCCTTGCCGCGCTTGCCGTTTCGACCGCCGTCGTGGGCGCCGCCCAGGCCCAGGCGCCCGCCGCCCAGGTGCCGCCAATCCAGTTCAAGGAGCGGACGCTCGCCAACGGGCTGAAGGTCTTTTCCTCGCTCGACCGGAGCACCCCCAACGTGTCGGTGCAGGTCTGGTACGGCGTCGGCTCCAAGGACGACCCCAACGGCCGCTCGGGTTTCGCGCACCTCTTCGAACACCTGATGTTCAAGGCCACGCGCGACATGCCGCCCGAGACCCTGGACCGGCTGACCGAGGACGCGGGCGGGTTCAACAACGCCTTCACCGCCGACGACATGACCGCCTATTACGAGGTCGTGCCGGCCAACCACCTGGAGCGCCTGCTGTGGGCCGAGGCCCAGCGGATGGGCGCCCTGGTGGTCGATGAGGCCTCGTTCAAGTCCGAACGCGACGTGGTCAAGGAGGAGCTGCGCCAGCGGGTGCTGGCCGATCCCTACGGCCGCTTCCTGCGCTTCGCCATTCCGCAGGCCTCGTTCACGACCCACCCCTACAAGCGCCCCGGCATCGGCTCGATCGAGGAGCTGGACGCGGCGACGATCGACGACGTCCTGGCCTTCCACCAGACCTACTACCGGCCCGATAACGCCGCCCTGCTGGTGGTCGGCAATTTCGACCAGGCGCAGCTGGACGCCTGGGTGGACAAGTACCTGGGCGCCATCAAGCGCCCCGCCGCGCCGCTGCCCCGCGTCACCGTGGTCGAGCCGCAGCGTACGGGGGCGAAGACCGTCACCGCCTATGGTCCCAACGTGCCGCTGCCCGCCGTCGCCATGACCTGGCTGGGCGTGGCGGCGACCGACCCCGACGCCCCGGCCCTGCGGGTGCTCGACGGCATTCTGACCACCGGCAAGTCGTCGCGGCTCTACAACAGCCTGGTCTATGAGCAGCAGGTCGCGGCCGACATCTTCTCCGACGCCGAGCCCAACGCGCAGCCGGGGGTGATCTACGCCGGCGCCATCCTGGCCAGCGGCAAGACCCTCGAGGAGGGCGAAGCGGCCCTGCGCGCCGAGATCGCCCGCCTGCGCGACGCGCCGGTCACCGAGGCCGAACTCGCCGAGGCCAAGAACGAGCTGATCGCCTCGGCGGTGCGCGAGCGTGAGACCATCGACGGCCGGGGCTTTGCGCTCGGCCAGGCGCTGGTGCTGGAAGGTGACGCCGCCAAGGCCAACACCGGCATCGCCGACCTGCAGGCCGTCACTGTCGCCGACGTGCAGCGCGTGGCCCGCAAATACCTGCGCGAGGACCGGGCGGTCACCATCCGCTACCTCGACGAGAGCCAGAAGCCGGCGGGTGGGATCGATGTCGCCCTGCCGGTGGTCACCAAGGTCGCCTCGACCACCTACAGCGGACCGCGCGTGACGCTGGCGCCGGAAGGCTGGCGCCAGGCGCTGCCGCCGCTGTCGGCGCCGGTCGATCCGGTGCTGCCGACGCCGGTGGAGAAGACGCTGGCCAACGGCCTTCGCGTCATCGTCGCCCGCTCGAGCGACCTGCCGCTGGTCACTGCCGACCTGTCGGTGCGCTCCGGCGCGGCGGCCGATCCGCAAGGGCTGGCGGGCGCGGCCTCGATGATGGCCGATCTGCTGACCGAAGGGACCACGACCCGCGGCGCCACCGAGATCGCGGCGCAGGCCGAGGCGCTGGGCGCTAACCTCAACGCCGCGTCCGGCTGGGAGTCGGCGGACCTGAACCTCAACGTCATGCCGCAGAACCTGGCGCCCGCCATGGCCATCATGGCCGACGTGGCGCGCAACCCGGTGTTTGCGCAGGAGGAGCTGGAGCGGGTGCGGGCGCAGAGCCTCGATGGCCTGCAAGTCGCCTACCAGCGGCCGGGCTCCATCGCCTCCTTCGCGGCGGCGCCGCTGATCTATGCCGGATCGCCGTTCGGCCATGTGGCGGGCGGCACGCCGACCTCGCTGCCCAAGATCAAGCGCGATGACCTCGTCGCCATGCACGGCGCCTACTGGCGGCCGGACAACGCCATCCTGACCATCGCCGGCGACATCACGCCCGAGCAGGGTTTCGCCCTCGCCGAGCAGGCGTTCGGCGACTGGGCCCGCCCCGCGGCCCCCCTGCCGGTGGCGCCCTCGGCGGACATGACGTCGAAGCCTCGCGCCATCGTCATCGACATGCCCCAGAGCGGCCAGGCGGCCGTCACGGTGGCCAAGACCGCCATCGTGCGCGGCGACCCGCGCTACTACGCCGGGCTGGTGGCCAACAGCATCCTTGGCGGCGGCTATTCCTCGCGGTTGAACCAGGAAGTGCGGGTGAAGCGGGGTCTGTCCTATGGCGCGGGCTCCAACCTCTCGGCGCGCCAGTCGACCGGCGCCTTCACCGCCTCCACCCAGACCAAGAACGAGTCCGCCGCCGAAGTGGTCAAGCTGGTCCGCGAGGAGATGGCCAGGCTCGCCCAGGCGCCGGCCGCGCCCGAGGAGATGACCGCCCGCAAGTCGGTGCTGGTCGGCAGCTACGGCCGCACGCTCGCCACCACCGACGGCCTGGCCTCGGTGCTGAGCAGCCTTGCCCTCTACGGCATCCCGCTGAGCGAAGTGCAGGCCTACACCGGCAAGGTCGAGGCGGTGACGCCGGCCCAGGTCCAGGCCTTCGCCGCCGAGGTGCTGGACCCGTCGAAGGCCAGCGTCATCGTCGCGGGCGACGCCAGCCTGTTCGGCGCGCAGATGGCCGGCGTCCTGCCGGGCGCGGTCACCATCCCGCTGACCGAGCTCGACCTCGACAGCCCGACGCTGATCAAGCCCTGAGGCAGGACATTGCGGTCGCGCCCCGGCGCCGCTAGGTTCCGCGCCCCATGAGCCTGACCCTGGACGACATACGCGCCGCCGCCGACCGGCTGGCCGGACAGATCGAGCGCACGCCGTGCCGCCACTCGCGGACGCTGTCCGAGATCACCGGGGCCGAGGTGTGGGTGAAGTTCGAGAACCTGCAGTTCACCGCCGCCTACAAGGAGCGCGGCGCGCTGAATAAGCTGATGCTGCTCAACGACGAGCAGAGGAAGCGCGGCGTCATCGCCTCGTCGGCCGGCAACCACGCCCAGGGGCTGGCCTATCACGGCGCGCGGCTGGGCGTGCCGGTGACCATCGTCATGCCGCGCGGCACCCCCTTCGTGAAGGTGCAGCACACCCAGGGCCACGGCGCCAACGTGGTCATCGAGGGCGACAGCTACGACGACGCCTACGCCCACGCCATGAAGCTGAAGGACGAGCGCGGACTGACGTTCGTCCATCCCTTTGACGACTACGACGTGATGGCCGGTCAGGGCACCATCGCGCTGGAAATGCTGGAAGACGTGCCGGACCTGGAGGTCCTGCCGGTCCAGATCGGCGGCGGCGGGTTGATCAGCGGCGTCGCGACGGCGGCCAAGGCCCTCAACCCTGACATCCGCATCATCGGCTGCGAGCCGGCGATGTACCCCTCCTTCACCTCGAAGATGCGGGGCATGAACACCGAGGCCGGCGGCCAGACCATCGCCGAGGGCATCGCGGTCAAACAGGTCGGGACCAAGACCTACGCCATCGCCCGGCCGCTGATCGATGACGTGCTGCTGCTGGAAGAGCCGTATATCGAGCGGGCCGTGGCCCTGTACGCCAACGTCGAAAAGACCATCGCCGAGGGCGCGGGGGCGGCCTCGCTGGGCGCGCTGCTGGCCTATCCGGAGCGGTTCCGGGGCAAGAAGTGCGGCCTGATCCTGTGCGGCGGCAACATCGACACGCGGCTTCTGGCCAGCGTGCTGACGCGCGAACTGGTGCGGGCCCAGCGGCTGGTTTCGCTGCGCATCATCGGTGACGACCGGCCGGGGCTTCTCGCCACCGTCAGCCGCGTGATCGGCGAGATGGGCGGCAACATCATCGAGGTGGCGCACAATCGCTTGGCTCTCGACGTGCCGGCCAAGGGCGCGGAATTCGACATCATGATCGAGACCCGCGACGCCCAGCACACCAAGGAGATCATGGACACCCTGCGCGCCCACGGTTATCCGCCGAGGGCGGTCTAACCATCTGCGTCATCCCGGACGGCCTGAAGGGCCGATCCGAGACCCAGACTGCCGCGCCCGCCGCCACTGGGTCCCGGCTCTACGCTTCGCTTCGGCCGGGATGACGGTTAGGGGATCCAATGCTGAGAATTGTCACCGCTCTTTGCCTGATGCTCGCCCTGGCCGCCTGCAAGGACAGCCGGCAAGCGCAGGAGAACCTCACCACGGGCCAGGCCTACATGGCTGACCACGCCAAGGCGGCGGGGGTGAAGACCCTGCCGTCGGGCGTGCAGTACGAGGTGGTCAAGTCAGGGCCGGAAGGCGGCCTCCACCCGAAGAAGGGCGATCTGGTCAAGGTTCACTACGAGGGCAAGCTGGTCAGCGGCGAGGTGTTCGACAGCTCCTACGAACGCGGCGCGCCGGCGGTGATGGAGCTGGACCAACTGATCCCCGCCTGGATGGAGGCCATGCCCCTGATGCGGCCGGGCGACGAGTGGATCCTCACCGTCCCGCCCGAACAGGGCTATGGCGAGCGCGGCGGCGGGCCCATCCCGCCCAACAGCGTGCTGATCTTCCGCGTCGAGCTGATCGACGTGCTGCCGGCCAGCTATCCGCTCAGCTCTAATCCGTGAAGACGACGGTCTTTGCGCCGTTCAGCAGCACCCGGTCTTCCAGCCGCCACCTGAGCGCCCGCGCCAGCACGCGACGCTCGATGTCGCGGCCCTTGCGCACGAGGTCCTCGGGGCTGTCGCGGTGGCTGATGCGCTCGACGTCCTGTTCGATGATCGGACCCTCGTCGAGGTCGCCGGTGACGTAGTGGGCGGTGGCGCCGATCACCTTCACGCCGCGCGCATGGGCCTGGTGGTAGGGCCTGGCGCCCTTGAAGCCGGGCAGGAAGGAGTGGTGGATGTTGATGCACCGCCCCTCCAGCTTCGCCGCCAACCCCTCGGACAGCACCTGCATGTAGCGGGCGAGGACGACGATCTCGGTCTCCGTCTCGCGGATCAGGCGCCACAGTTCGGCTTCCTGCTCCAGCTTCGTCGCCTTCGTGACCGGCAGGTGGTGGAAGGGGATGCCGGAGAGGTCGACGCGCTCGAAGCTCGAGGCGGCGTGATTGGAGACCACGGCCGTCAGCTCCATCGGCAACTCGTCGGTCCGCCAGCGGTAGAGGAGGTCGGTCAGGCAATGGTCGGCCTTGGACGCCAGCAGCATGACGCGGTAGCGCTGGTCGCGGTCGCGCAATGTCCAGTCCATCCGCAGGGACTTCGCCAGCGCCTCGAACTCGCCGCGCAGCGCCTCGCGGTCCGCCCCATCCGGGTCGAACACCACCCGCATGAAGAAGCGCCCGGTCTCCTCGTCGTCGTACTGCTGGGCGTCGAGGATGTTGCAGCCGCGCTCGAACAGGAAGGCGGAGACGCGGGCCACGATGCCGGGCTGGTCGGGACAGGAGAGGGTCAGGATCATCGCCGCGCCCCATAGCCGCGATTGCAGCGCTTGGCTACGCCGCCAGCCGCTCCAGCGCCCACTGGGCGGCGTCGCGCACCACATCGGCGGGGTCGGTCAGGAGCGACTGGGCGACCGGCCGCAGCGACGCGTCGCCCGAATTGCCGATGGCGTAGAGGACGTTGCGCACGAAGCGGTCGCGGCCGATGCGCTTGACGGGGCTCTTGGAGAAGAGGGCGCGGAAAGCGGCGTCGTCCAGCGCCGCGAGGTCGGCGAGGTGGGGGGAGCGAAGGGTCTCCCGGGCATGGAAGGCGCTCTCGCGGGCGGTCTGGGCGAACTTGTTCCAGGGGCAGACGGCCAGGCAATCGTCGCAGCCATAGATGCGGTTGCCGAGCGCGGCGCGGAATTCCTCCGGGATCGGCCCGGCGTGCTCGATGGTCAGGTAGGAAATGCAGCGCCGGGCATCGAGGCGGAAGGGTGCCGGGAAGGCGTTGGTCGGGCAGATGTCCAGGCAGGCCTGACAGGAGCCGCAGTGCTCCTCCACCGGCCGGTCGGGCGCCAGGTCCAGCGTCGTCAGTACCGATCCGAGAAACAGCCAGGAGCCGTGCTCGCGGCTGACGAGGTTGGTGTGCTTGCCCTGCCAGCCGAGGCCCGCCTTTTCGCCCAGCGGCTTTTCCATCAGGGGCGCGGTGTCGACGAACACCTTCACCTCGCCGCCGAACCGCTGCTGCATCCAGCCCGCCAGGCGTTTGAGCCGTTTCTTGATGAGGTCGTGATAGTCATCGCCTTGCGCATAGACGCTGATCACACCCCGGTCGGCATGCGCCAGCGCCTCCAGCGGGTCAGCCCCTGGGGCATAGCTCATGCCGAGCACCACGGCGGACCTGGCGTCCGTCCACATGGCGGTGGGATGGGCGCGGCGCTCGGCCGTGGTTTCCATCCACTGCATGGTCCCGTGCAGTCCCTCGGCGACGAACTGGGCGAGGCGGGCTGAGGCGGGCCAGGCCTCACCGACCTCCGCGAACCCGCAGACGTCGAAGCCGAGCGCGGTAGCTTCCGCGCGGATCAGATCTTCGGATTTGTCAGAAATCGAGATCGTCATAATGACCGGCCGGGACGAACCCGGGCCAGCGGTCAGTGAGCAACGGGCGGAAGGCCGGCCGGGATTTCAGCTTCATGTACCAGGTCTTGACCTGGGGGAAGTCCCGCCAGGGCACGTCGCCGAAATAGTCGATGACCGACAGGTTCGCCGCGCCCGCGAAATCGGCCAGCGTCAGGCGCCGCCCCGCCAGCCAGTCGCGGTCCTGCAGCAGGCTCTCGATGTAGTCGAGGTGCGCCTTCAGCGCGTCGCGGCCGGCGCGGAGGTTGCCCAGGCTGGGAGCGCCGAGGCCATACAGCCGCTTCTCCATCTTCTCGTGGAGGAGGAGGGCGTTGACGTCGTAGTCGAACTTGCGGTCGAACCATTGCAGCAGGCGCCGCGTCTCGGCGCGCTCGGCGGGCGACTGGCCGATGAGGTTGGGGTCCGGCGCGGTCTCCTCCAGGTGTTCGAGGATCGCGCGGGCCTCGCAGACCACGGTGCGGTCGGCGCCGTCCTGCTCGACCAGCACCGGGATCATGCCCGAGGGGTTCAGCGCGGAAAGCTCGGCCGGCTGCTCCCAGAAGCGGACCGGCTTGTCGGTGAAGGTCACGCGCTTTTCGCCCAGCGCCAGGCGCACCTGGCGGGAGGCGGGGTCGAGCGGGAAATGCAGGAGGGTGCGCGAGACACTCATGGACGCCTGGACCCTAAGCGAGTCGGGGCGGCCTAGCGAGCCGGCTCATGCGCGGTTTCGGCAAATGCGCCGCCGTGCGGCTCGGCCCGACCGCGGGGGTCGGGGTGGATGATGATGTCGGCGGCGGGAAAGGCGCCGAGCACCCGATTCTCGGCGTCGACCATCACCTGGTGGGCGTCCTCCAGGCTGAGCTCGGGATCGAGGTCAGCGTGCATCTGGATGTGGACGTAGGGGCCCGAGGCTCTCGTGCGCAGCTGGTGGACGCCTTTGACGCGCGGATCGGCGGTCATCAGGCTGGAGATCTGGGCGCGGGCGTCTTCAGAAAGCTCGCGGTCCATCAGCTGGTTCGAGGCCTGGCGGAAAACGCCGATGGCGCCCCACACCAGCCAGGCGGCGACGATCAGGCCGGCGGCGGCGTCGATCCGCGTCAGGCCGGTCAGCGCCACCGCGCCGATGCCGAGGAAGGCGATGAGGTTGGAGGCGAGGTCGGCGGCGTAGTGAGCCCGATCGCCCGACACCGCCACCGAACCGGTGCGCCTCAGAACCTGCGACTGGGCGTAGATCAGGCCCATGGTCAGGACGGTGGAGATGACCATGACGGTCATGGCCCAGCCCTCCGCCTGGATCGGCGCGGGATGGAGGAGGTGGCGGATGGCCTCTTCGCCGACCAGCGCGCCGGAGGCCATGACCAGACCCGCCTGGGTGAGGCTGGCGAAGGCTTCGGCCTTGCCGTGGCCATAGCGGTGCTCGGCGTCAGGCGGCTCGGCGGCGTAGCGGACGGCGTAGAAGGTCACCAGCGAGGCGACGAGGTCGAGGCCGGAGTCGGCCAGCGAGGCCAGGAGCGCGATGGACCCGCTGGCCCGCCAGGCCGCGAACTTCACCACGATCAGCACCGCCGCGCACAGCACCGACAGCGTCGTGACCCGGCGGGTCAGAACGATGGTTTCGGCGGGCGGCAGGCCGTGGACTTCCATGGGCGCAGTTTAGAGGGGCTAGGGGTTAGGGACTAGGGACTAGTGAGGTTCTCGCCCCTAGCCCCTAGTCCCTATGCCGCCCGCCTCGGCTCCGGCCCCACGTACCGCGAGTCCGGCCGGATCAGGCGGCCGCCGGCCAGCTGCTCGCGGGCATGCGCCAGCCAGCCGGCGACGCGGCCCATGGCGAAGACGCAGGTGAAGGACGCGGGCGGGAAGGCCAGCGCCTCCAGAAGCAGGGCCGTGTAGAACTCGACGTTGGTGTCGAGCGAGCGATCGGGCTTGCGCTCCTTGAGGATGGCGAGCGCGGCGGCCTCGACGGCTTCGGCGAAGGCAAGGCGTCCGGGCAGGCTGTTGGAGCCCTCGCCCATGCGGCGCACGGCCTTCTTGAGGGCGTCTGCGCGGGGGTCGCGGACGCGGTAGATACGGTGGCCAAAACCCATCAGCCGCTCGCCGCTGTCCAGCGCCTGGTCGATCCAGAGGCGGGCGTTCTGCGGCGTGCAGATGGCGTCGAGCATCTCGATCACCGGGCCGGGGGCGCCGCCGTGCAGCGGGCCCTTCAGCGCGCTGATGCCCCCCAGCACCGCCGAGGTCAGGCCGGCGCGGGTCGAGGCGATCACGCGGGCGGCGAAGGTCGAGGCGTTGAGGCCATGGTCGCTGACGGTGACCAGGTAGGCGTCGAGCGCGGCGGCTTCCTGCGGCGAGGCGGCGCGGCCGCGCAGCATGCGCAGGATGTCGGCGCTGTGGCCGAGTTTCGGGTCGGGCGCGACGGGCTGCTCGCCGGCCTTGGCGCGCAGGATGGCGGTGGTGAAGACGGCCGGGGCGGCCAGCAGGCGAAGGGCGGTGGCGAGGTCGTCGCCGTCGGGCAGGCGGGCGGTCAGGGCGCGCATCGCTTCGACCGGGCTGAGGGCCACGAGACCGTCGTCGATGGCGCTGACCTCGGCGAACACCTCGGCGCGGGCCCGGCCCAGGGCGGGGGCGAGATCCTGCGGCAGATCCTCGAAAAAGCCGTCGAACAGAAGGTGGGCGGCCTGTTCGAAGGTGGTTTGCCCGGCCAGCTCGTCGAGCGACAGGCCCCGGATGACGAGGCGGCCCGCCTGGCCATCGACTTCGGACAGCACGGTTTCGGCGGCGATCACGCCTTCAAGGCCATCGGACATGGCAGTCTCCTTTCCTTCAATTTGCGAGAAGACAAATCACCCCGTGACGTGCTATGGTCAAGATTGATCAACATAATCAATATATCCACCTATGGACCGAGGCTGGCTGACGGCGGAAGAGGCGATGGCGAAGCTGGGGGTGCGCCCCCAGACGCTCTACGCCTATGTGAGCCGCGGCCGGATCGAGACCGCGCCCGACCCCGCCGATCCCCGCCGCAGCCGCTATCGCCTGAGCGACGTCGCCGAGCTCACCGCCCGCAAGGGGCGCGGCCGCAAAGCCGCCGACGTGGCGCAGGCGGCGATCTCCTTCGGCGAGCCCCTGCTGCCGAGCGCCATCACCACCATCGAACACGGCCGCCTGTTCTACCGGGGCCGCGACGCCGCCGAGTTGGCGCAGACCGCCAGCCTGGAGAGCGTCGCGCGCCTGCTGCGCGGCGGCCACGGGGCGGCGCTGAAGGCCGCCGAGCGCCCCGCGCCGCCGAACCTGCCCACCATGCGCGCCCGGATGTTCGCCGCGCTGGCCGCGAGAGCCGGGTCCGACGCGCCCTCTCGCGGCCGCGCGCCGCTGGCGCTGGCGGTCGAGGCGGCGAGCCTTCTCGACACGCTCGCCGACGCGGTGGCGGGGCGCACCGGCGAGGGGCCGATCCACCAGCGGCTGGCCGACGCCTTCGGCTGCGAGGCCGACCTCATCCGCCGCGCCCTCGTGCTGTTGGCTGACCATGAGCTCAACGCCTCGACGTTCGCGGCGCGGGTGACCGCCTCCACCGGCGCCTCGCTGGCGGCCGCGTCGCTGGCCGGGCTGTCGGCGCTATCGGGACCGCTGCACGGCGGCATGGCCCCGCGCGTCTGGAACCTCGTCGAGGAAGGCCGCCGCATCGGGCCGGAGGCGACGGTGGCCGGGCGGCTTGCGCGGGGAGCGCCTGTCCCCGGTTTCGGCCATCCGCTCTATCCGGCCGGCGACCCGCGCGCGACGGCGCTGCTGAGCGCCTTCACCCTCCCCGCCGAGCTGATGGCGCTGCGCAACTGCGTCGAGATGACGACCGGCGAGGCGCCCAACATCGACTTTGCGCTGGTGGCCCTGGCCGAACACCTGGGCCTGCCCGAAGACGCCCCCTTCGCCATCTTCGCCACGGCCAGATGCGCCGGCTGGATCGCCCACGCCATCGAGCAGCTCCAGACCGGCCAGCTCATCCGCCCAAGAGCCCGCTACACGGGCCCGCCGCCGGAGCTCTAGACGTCCACCTCGGCGTCGAGGGCGTTGTCCTGGATGAATTCGCGGCGGGGTTCGACCAGTTCGCCCATCAGGCGGGCGAACATGTCGTCGGCGTCGTCGGCGTGAGCGACTTTGACCTGCAGCAGGGTTCTGGCCTGGGCGTCGAGCGTGGTTTCCCACAGCTGCTCGGGGTTCATTTCGCCAAGACCCTTGTAGCGCTGGATGGCCAGGCCCTTGCGGCCGGCGTCCATCACCGCCTGCACGAGGTCCAGCGGCCCGCGAACGGTGGTCGACTTGTCCTTGCGGCGGAACACCGCCGGTTTTTCGAAGGTCTGGGCCAGCTCCCCGGCGCGTTCGGCCAGGCGCCGGGCGTCGGCGGCATGCAGGGTCAGGTCGTCGAGCACGATGCGCTCGGAGACGCCCCGCTTGACGCGGCTGAACACGAAGCCGCCGCCCGTGGCCGCCTTCTCGCCGGACCAGGCGCCGTCGCCCTCCTCGGCGTAGAGATCGAGGCGCGCGGCGGCGGCGGCGATGTTCGGCTTGTCGCCGAAGAGGCCGGCGAGGGCGGCCTGCTCGATGGCGAAGGCCGGGGCCCGGGCCGACAACCGCTCGACGTTGGCCCTGGCGCCCCGCGCCGAGTTCACCAGCGCGTGCAGGTCGCGGCCCATCAGCCGCTCGCCGCTGGAGAGGTCCAGCTCGGCGCCCTCGACGCCCTCGTCGATCAGGAAGGCCTCGTACTCGGCGTCGTCCTTGAGATAGCGCGAGGACTTGCCCTTGGTCGCCTTATAGAGCGGCGGCTGGGCGATATAGAGGTAGCCGCGCTCGATCACCTGCGGCATCTGCCGGTAGAAGAAGGTCAAGAGCAGCGTCCGGATGTGCGCCCCGTCCACGTCGGCGTCGGTCATGATGACGATGCGGTGGTAGCGCAGCTTTTCGATGTCGAACTCGTCGCGGCCGATGCCGGCGCCGAGCGCCATGATCAGCGTGCCGACCTGCTCTGAGCCCAGCATCTTGTCGAAGCGGGCGCGCTCGACGTTGAGTATCTTGCCGCGCAGGGGCAGAACCGCCTGGTTCTCGCGGTTGCGCGCCTGCTTGGCCGAGCCGCCGGCTGAATCGCCCTCGACGATGAAGAGTTCGGACTTGGCCGGGTCGCGCTCCTGGCAGTCGGCGAGCTTGCCGGGCAGGGAGGAGATGTCGAGCGCCGACTTGCGGCGGGTCAGCTCACGCGCCTTGCGGGCGGCCTCACGGGCGGCCGCGGCTTCGGCGATCTTGCCGACGATCGCCTTGGCCTCGTTCGGATGCTCCTCGAACCAGGTGGCCAGGCCCTCCTGCACCAGGCCTTCGACGGCCGGACGCACCTCGGAGGAGACCAGCTTGTCCTTGGTCTGGGAGGAGAACTTGGGGTCCGGAACCTTCACCGACAGCACGCAGGTCAGGCCCTCGCGGGCGTCTTCCCCCGAGACGCTGACCTTCTCGCGCTTGGCCGCGCCGCTGCTCTCGGCATAGCCGGTGATGATCCGCGTCAGCGCCGCGCGGAATGCCGACAGGTGCGTGCCGCCGTCCCGCTGGGGGATGTTGTTGGTGAAGCACAGCATTTGCTCGTGGTAGCTGTCGTTCCACCACAACGAGAGGTCGATCTCGACCTTGTCGCGCTGGCCCCGGATGACGATGGGGTCCTTGATCAGCGGCTGCTTGGCCTTGTCGAGGTGGCGCACGAAGGCTTCGATGCCGCCCTCGTAGTGCAGGATTTCCTCATAGGGCTCGGTGCCGCGCAGGTCGCGGAAATAGATGGTCACGCCGCTGTTGAGGAAGGCGAGCTCGCGCAGCCGGTGCTCCAGCGTCTTTCGGTCGAAGTCGATGAAGGCGAAGGTGCTGAGGGACGGCAGGAAGGTGACTTCCGTGCCGGTCAGGAACTCGCCGTTCTCGCGCAGCGGCGCCTTGCCGGTGACGGCCAGCGGGATGACGGAATCGCCCCGCTCGAAGCGCATCTCGTGGACCATGCCGCCGCGGTAGATCTTGAGCTTGAGGTAGTCCGACAGGGCGTTGACCACCGAAACGCCGACGCCGTGCAGGCCGCCGGAGACCTTGTAGCTGTTCTGGTCGAACTTACCGCCGGCGTGCAGCTGGGTCATGATGACCTCGGCCGCCGACACGCCCTCGCCCTCGTGGATGTCGGTGGGGATGCCGCGCCCGTCGTCGGTGATGGTGGCCGAGCCGTCGGCGTTGAGGATCACCTCCACCCGCGTCGCATAGCCGGCCAGCGCCTCGTCGATGGCGTTGTCCACCACCTCATAGACCATGTGGTGCAGGCCCGATCCGTCGTCGGTGTCGCCGATGTACATGCCGGGGCGCTTGCGCACCGCGTCCAGGCCCTTGAGGACCTTGATGGACTCCGCGCCGTAGTCGGCGGCGGCTTCATCCGGCGTCTCGTTCTCGTCGCTCATCAATCTTCCAGAATGGTCAGGCCGGACGCATCCACACGCACGCCAAGGGCCCGACCCTTGAGATGGTCGAACAGCTGCTCGTCCGTGCCGGTCAGGAAGGCCTGCAGGCCGAGCGCCGCGATTTCGTCCGCCAACGCGGCCCTGCGGTGCAGATCCAGATGCGCGGCGACTTCATCGAGCAACAATATAGGATTCGGGGCCGATTCCGCACGGGAAAGTCGCGCCGCCTGGGCCAGGACGAGATTGAGAATCAAGGCCTTTTGCTCGCCCGTCGAACATTCGGCCGCCGGGCGGTCCTTTTCGGCGTGAACGACCAGCAGATCGCCCCGGTGGGGGCCGGTCAAAGCACGTCCGGCGGCGGCGTCTCTGGCGCGGGCGGCGGCCAGGGCGGCGGTGAGCCTGGCTTCGATTTCAGCGGTGTCGGCGCCGGTCTGCGCGAGCTGCTCCCACTCGCCGGCGAGCGACAGTCGCGCCCGCGGGAAGGGCCGCTCGCCCCGGGTGTCGATCTCGGTCTGGAGGTCGGCGAGGGTGCGAGCCCGCGCCTGCGCCATCAGGCTCCCGGCCTGCGCCATCTGGGCTTCGAGGGCGGTGAGCCAGGCGGGGTCGGCGGGCTCCTCGGCGGTGAGCAGGCGCATGCGCTCGCGGGAGGACTTCTCGTAGGCCTGGACGTGGGCGGCATGGATCGGCTCGGCGGCGAAGACGAGGCGGTCGAAGAACCGCCGGCGGTCCGAGGCGGCTTCGAGGAACAGCCGGTCCTGCTGCGGCGTCAGCCAGATCGGCCGCACGTGGTCGGCCAGCCTTCCGGGCGGCACGGGCTCGCCCTCGATCCGCACCAGCCGCCGCGCCGCGCCCGTCTGCTCGGTCCCGGTCCCGACGCGCGTATCCTCGACCACCGCCGAAACCGCCCAGGCCCGCCCGACCGCCTCGCCCGGCAACCTGCGCCCCACCTCCGCCAACGGCGCACCGCGCAGCCCCCGTCCCGGCGACAGCAGGCTGATGGCCTCCAGCAGGTTCGTCTTCCCCGCCCCGTTCGGCCCGAACAGGAACACGCTGCGGCCATCCACGCACAGCTCCGCCGCGGCGTAGGAGCGGAAGTCTGACAGGGTGAGGGATTGGAGAGCGGCGCGCATGTCCGCTCATAACATCCTTCTCCCCTCGCGGGAGAAGGTGGCAGCCGAAGGCTGACGGATGAGGGGGCGCACCGCCCTGTCCGCACCTTTCGGCAGTTGAGATTTCTGAGAGCCCCCTCATCCGACCCGCTTCGCGGGCCACCTTCTCCCGCGAGGGGAGAAGGCCGTCAGACGCGAAGCGGCATCAGGACGTACTTCACGCCCGCGTCGGTCGGATCCAGCACGAGGGTCGGAGAGGCCGGGTCGGCGAAGCGGAATTCGGCCGTCTCGCCGCCGATCTGGCCAGTGACGTCCAGCAGATAGCGCGCGTTGAAGCCGATCTCGAAGGCCTCGCCGTCGTAGTCGATCTCCAGCTCTTCCACCGCCTGGCCGGCTTCCATGTTGCGCACGGTCAGGGTCATGCGGCCGGGCTCGACCGCCATCTTCACCGAGCGGGACTTCTCGGCCGAGATGGTGGCCACCCGGTCGACGGCCTGGGCGAACAGGGCGTTGTCGACGATCATCACCTTGGCGTTCTCGCGCGGGATCACCCGGACATAGTCGGGGAAGGAGCCGTCGATGACCTTTGAGGTCAGGGCCGCGCCGTTGAATTCGAAGCGCACCTTGGCCGCCGACAGCTGCAGGTCCACCGATTCACCGGCGTCCTCCAGCAGACGCCGCGCCTCGTTCACCGTCTTGCGCGGCACGATCACGCCCGGCGCCCCGGCCGCGCCTTCCGGCGCCGGCATTTCGGCGAGGGCCAGGCGGTGACCGTCGGTGGCCACGGCGCGCAGCATGGGCGTGCCGTTCTCGACCACCGTGTGGAGGTACAGTCCGTTCAGGTAATACCGCGTCTCCTCCGTCGAGATCGCAAAGCGCGTCTTGTCGATCAGGCGGATGAGATCGCCCGTGTCGGTGGTGATCGGCCCGGACAGACCATCGTTGCTCATCACCGGGAAGTCCCCCGCCGGCAGCACCGGCAGGTTGAAGCGCGAACGCCCCGCCTGAACCACCAGCCGCGGATCGTCGCCCGAGAAGTTCAGCGATACGTCCGCGCCTTCGGGCAGCTTTCGCACGATCTCGTACAGGGTGTGGGCCGGCGCGGTGATCTGGCCGGGCACATCGACCTGCGCCGAACCGGCGTCGACGATCTCCATGTCGAGATCGGTCGCCGCGAAGCTCACCTGGTCGCGGCTGGCCGAGAGCAGCACGTTGGAAAGGATCGGGATGGTGTTGCGGCGCTCGACGACGCTCTGCACATGCCCCAGCGCCTTCAGCAGCGCCGCCCGCTCGATGGTCAGCTTCATGTCCCGTCCGAATTCTTCAGCCGGGCCGCGGCGAATCGATGCCCCCGCGCGGCCCTCTATCAAAGGACCTGGGAGCTTAGCGAATTCGGCGCGGCGGGGAAGGCCTTAACCCTTCGCCGCCACCACCACCATCGCCGGGCGCACGATCCGGCCGAACAGTTCATAGCCCGGCTGGAAGGTCTGGATGATGGCGCCGGGGGGCACGTCCTCGCCCGGCTGCTCCATCATCGCCTGGTGGAAGTTGGGGTCGAACTTGTCGCCCTTTTGCGGCTCGACCCGCTTGAGGCCGTTGCGTTCGAAGGCGCCCAGCAGCTCCTTCTCCGTCATCTGCACGCCGACGACGAAGTTCTTCACCACCGTGTCTTCGCTTTCCGGCGCATGGGCGGTGGCTCTGGCCAGGTTGTCGGCGGCGCCCAGCAGGTCGCGGGCGAACTTCTGGATGGCGTAGGCTCTGGCGTCGTTGGCCTCGCGTTCGATCCGGCGCTTGGTGTTCTCGGCCTCGGCCGCCACGCGCAGCATCTTTTCCTTCAGCTCGGCGACCTCGGCGCGCAGCTGCTCCAGCTCGCCGCCCTCCTCGGAGCCTTCGGGCGCGTCCGGGATGTCGAAATCCGCGCCCAGTTCATCGGCCGGCGTTGTCTCGTCGGTCATGCCTATCCGTCCATCATCTTGCCGAGCACGCGGGCGGTATAGTCCACCAGCGGGATCACCCGGGCGTAGTTGAGGCGCGCGGGCCCAATCACCCCGATCGCGCCCAGCACCTTTTGCCGGCCCGACATATAGGGCGCCGCGATCACGGCGGAACCCGAAAGCGAAAACAGCCGCGTCTCCGCGCCGATGAAGATGCGCACGCCCTGCGCGTCGCGGACGTCGTCGAGAAGACCGATCAGCTGCTCCTTCTGTTCCAGGTCATCGAACAGCATGCGGACGCGCTCGAGGTCCTCCATGGCCGTCGGGTCGCTGAGCAGGTTGGCCCGGCCGCGAACGATCAGCGCCCGCTCGGGATCCTCGCCCCCGCTCCAGGCGGCCAGGCCCTCTTCGACCAGCCGCGCGGCGGTCTCGTTCAGTTCGGCCCGGGCGCGGTCAAGCTCGCCGCGCATCTCGGCCCGGGTGTCGGCCAGCGTCCGGCCCTTCAGGCGGGTGGCGAGGAAGTTGGAGGCCTCCTGCAGGGCCGAAGGGGTGATCCCCGGGGCCTTCTTCATCAGCCGGTTCTCCACCGAGCCGTCGTCGAAGACGATAACGACCAGCGCCTGCTCGCCGCCGAGCGACACGAACTCGACGTGCTTGACGCCCGCCTCACGGGCCGGGCTGACGACGACGCCGGCGCCGCCCGCCAGCCCGGAGAGGATGGAGGACGCCTCGTTCAGCGCCTCCTCAAAGCTGCGGCCGTGGGCGTGCAGGCGCGCTTCGATATCGCGCTTGTCCTGCTCGGCCAGGTCGCCGACTTCCAGCAGCCCGTCGACAAACAGCCGCAGCCCCGCGTGCGTCGGCATCCGCCCGGCGCTGGTGTGGGGCGCGCTCAGCAGCCCCGCCTGCGCCAGATCCTGCATGGTGTTGCGGATGGAAGCGGGCGACAGCTGCACCCCGCCGCGCGAGATGGTGCGCGAGCCCACCGGCTCGCCGGTTTCCAGATAGCCTTCCACGATGCGCCGGAAGATGTCCCGGGCCCGGTCGTCCAGTTCTGTCAGCGTCGGCGTCGGCGCGACGCCCCAAAGCGGCTGGTTCATGGCTTCCAAGCGGTGGACGCTGCGGTCCGCATCTAGGATAAGCGGCGCCTTCGCCCACGCAAGGCCGCCGGCCAGGAGTTCCCATGCGCCCCTCAGAACGCGCCCCCGACCAGCTTCGCCCCGTGACCATGGAGACCGGCGTCAACCGCTATGCCGAGGGCTCGTGCCTGGTCTCCTTCGGCCACACGCGCGTGCTGGTCACCGCCAGCGTCGACGAGGGCGTGCCCGGCTGGATGCGCGGCAAGGGTTCGGGCTGGGTGACCGCCGAGTACGGCATGCTGCCCAGAGCCACCCATACGAGAGGCCGCCGCGAAGCCGCCGCCGGCAAACAGACCGGCCGCACCCAGGAAATCCAGCGCCTGATCGGCCGCTCGCTCCGCGCCGTCACCGACCTGAAGGTGCTGGGCGAGCGTCAGATCACCCTCGACTGCGACGTGGTCCAGGCCGACGGCGGCACCCGCACGGCGGCGATCACCGGCGCCTGGGTCGCCCTGCGCCTGGCCACCCGCTATCTGATGGAGGAAGGCGTCCTCGCCGGCGATCCGATCCTGGATCAGGTCGCGGCGGTGTCGTGCGGGGTGTTCAACAACACCCCGGTCCTCGACCTCGACTATGAGGAGGATTCGTCCGCCGAAGCCGACTCCAACTTCGTGCTGACCGGCAAGGGCGACATCGTCGAGATCCAGGCCACCGGCGAAAAGCGCGGCTTCACCCGCGGCGAGTTCGAAAGCCTCTACGGCCTGGCCGAAAAGGGCATCGCCGAGCTGTTCGAAATCCAGCGCGCGGCCATCGGCCTCTAAGCCCCGCCGTAAACCTGCTCCTCGCCTTCATCGTCCGAACCCGGTCCCGGGACGTAGGTGATGAGGTCGCCGGGGCGGCAGTCGAGTTCACGGCACAGCGCGTCCAGCGTCGAGAAGCGGATGGCGCGGGCCTTGCCGGTCTTGAGGATCGACAGGTTGGCGATGGTGACGCCGACGCGGTCCGCCAGCTCGGTGAGAGACATGCGGCGCTCAAGCAGCACGCGGTCGAGGTGAACCTTGATGGCCATGGGCGTGTCCCGACCTAGATCGTCAGCTCGGCTTCGCTGCGAAGGCGCGCGCCCTCGCGGAAGACTTCGGCGAGGACAAACACCACCAGCACCGAGAACCAGGCGGTCAGCGAGAAGCCCTGGTCCATGCGGTCGACGCCAGGCAGGAACACCGCGCTCGCGGCCCAGAATACGTAGCGGCCGATCTCCAGCGCGGCCAGCACCAGGCCCACGACCCGCAGGCGCCGCACGTTGTCTGGATGGAAGGGATCGCCCGCCGTCAGGGTGGCGAAGATGCGGCGAAGGCGGCCCAGGATCACCAGCACCCCGGTGGTGTAGAGACCCGCGGCCGAAAGCCCGGCGGCGATGGTCGCGCCGTTGGCTTCGAACTCGGCGCCGTCTTCCCCCGTGAGGTGGAGGGCGCCCTTGAGAAATTCGGGATTGAAGGAAAGCAGGATGGCCAGCAGCGCCAGCGCGCCGAGAAAAATGACGCCCACCCACAGGGCGTAATAGATCACATCGAGGATGATCTTCAGGAAGCTCGAGATCGAGCCCGGTCCCAGCGTGCGCATCGCCCCTACCCCTTGAATTGGCGGGCCTTGGGAGCTCGCCGTCCGGCGCCTGATGCGGTGATCAGAGACAGTCGGGCGGCGAGCATGCCCCGTTCGGGCCGCGCACGAAAGCGGCTCAGATGGAGTGCGACACGAACAGCACCGCCGACATCGGCAGCGCCAGCAGAAGAGCGGCGTTCACCGCGGTCATGGCGATCTTGTCGACAACGGCGACGATCTTTTGAGCAGACATGGCAAGGTTCCTTTTTTGCAGTGCAGCATCGAAAGTGGCAACGGCGCCGCTTTCGATGCTGCTGAATTAGAACCTTGCCGCTTTTCGATCAAGATATTTATCGATAAACGATGTTAAATGATTGTAACAACATTACGGCCAGGTAATGCAGTGCAGCATTACGCGACCTGCCAAGGCTCGGTGGAGACCATGGAGTCGCGAAGCCGCGCCTTGTCGAACCAGGCGGTGAGGCGCGGACGCCCCTGCCGCCAGTCGAGGATTTCCCGAAAGTCGAGGTAGCCGAGGTGGGCGGCGATCGCGATCTCGGCGATGCCCCAGCCGGCAAGCGCCTCCTTCTCGAACACATCGAGCGCGGCGTTGATCGCCTTCAGCTGGCGCTCGATGACGTCGGCATGCTGGTCGCCCCCGGCGCGGCGGCGCTCCTGAGCGGTCCGTACCGCCGCATCACCCATGCCGTCGGCCAGCGACTGCAGCGTCAGCGCATGCCAGCGCGCCTCGCCGGCCTTGGGGTGAAGCCCGGCGCCGGCCATCTCGTCGAGGTATTCGCAGATCACCCGGCTGTCGTGGATCGCCTTGCCGTCGTCGGTGACCATGCACGGCACCTTCGACAGCGGGTTAACCTGGCGAACGCTCTCGTCTTCGAAGGGTTTGACCACCGCGATCTCCACGCGGTCGGCCAACCCCGCCTCGTGCGCGACCACGCGGACCTTGCGGGCGAAGGGTGACATGGGGGAGTAGAGAAGCTGCATTGGCCGGAGACCTCGTCATGGCGCTGAAGCTGGAGCGCGGAACCACCATCGTCGCGGCGACGCACAACCCTGGCAAGGCGCGTGAACTCGCCGCCCTGCTGGAAGGCCGGTTCGAGGTGGTCGCCGCCGGCGACCTCGGCCTGCCCGAGCCCGACGAGACCGAGACCACCTTCACCGGCAACGCCTTGCTGAAAGCCCGCAGCGCCGCCCAGGCCTCGGGCAAGGTCGCGCTGGCCGACGACAGCGGCCTGTCGGTCGCGGCGCTCGACGGCCAGCCCGGCATCTACTCGGCGCGCTGGGCCGGGCCGAGGAAGGATTTCAACGAGGCCATGGCCAAGGTCGAGCAGCGGATCGAGGAGAGCGGCAGCCGCGACTTCGGCGCCTGGTTCACCTGTGCGCTGGCCGTCGCCTGGCCCGACGGCCCGGCCTTGGTGGTCGAGGGGCGCATCGACGGCCAGCTGACCTTCCCGCCGCGCGGCGACAAGGGCTTCGGCTACGACCCCATCTTCCTGCCCGAGGGCGGCAAGCTGACCTTCGGCGAGATGGACCCGACCGACAAGGACGCCATCAGCCACCGGGCACGGGCGTTCGAGAAGCTCAAGGCGGCCTTGTTTGACTGACGCCCCGCCGCTGGGGGTTTACGTCCACTGGCCCTACTGCGTGCGCATCTGCCCCTATTGCGACTTCAACGTCGTCCGCGACCGGGGCCGCACGGAAGAGCAGGCGGCGCTGGCCCGGACCATCGTCGAAGACCTCCGCCGCTGGCGCGAGGAGACCGGTCAACGGCGGCTGACCAGCGTCTTCTTCGGCGGCGGCACGCCCTCGCTGATGGACCCGGCCCACGTCGCCGCCATCCTCGACACCGCCGCCGAGCTGTGGAGCCCGCAGCCCGATCTCGAGGTTTCGCTGGAGGCAAACCCCACCGACGCCGAAACCGCCCGCTTCGCCGGCTTTGCGGCAGCGGGGGTGGACCGCCTGTCGCTAGGCCTGCAATCGCTGGACGACGAAGCCCTGACCTTCCTCGGCCGCAACCACGACGCCGCCTCCGCCCGCCGGGCCGCCGAACGCGCCGCCGCCCTCTTCCCGCGCCTGTCGGTGGATTTGATCTACGCCCGCCCCGGCCAGACGCCGGACGCCTGGGCCGCCGAGCTGACCGAGGCCGTCAACCTCGGCGCCGAGCACATCTCGCCCTACCAGCTGACCATCGAGCAAGGCACCGCCTTCGACCGCGCCGTCGGCCGGGGCGCCTTCACGCCGCCCGACGCGGACCTCGCCGCCGACCTGTTCGACACCACCCAGGCCGTACTGGAGGCCGCCGGCTTCGACGCCTACGAAGTCTCCAACCACGCCACGGGCGAGGCCGCCCGCTCCCGCCACAACCTCATCTACTGGCGCGGCCACGACTACGTCGGCGCCGGGCCGGGCGGGCATGGGCGCCTCACCATCGGCGGCTCGCGCGTCGCCTCCACCGCGCCCCGCAAGATCGCCGACTACATCGCCGGTGAAGGGTTCGAGCGCGAAACCCTCACGGACCGCGAAGCCGCCGAAGAGCGCCTGCTGCTGGGCCTGCGCATCGACGACGGTGTGAGCTTCCACGAGGTCGCCGCCTTGGGCCTGACGCCCGGCAGCGTCCGCCACCTCATCGACGCGGGCCTGCTCGCCGACGACCCCCTGCGCCTCAGAGCCACCCGCCAGGGCCGCCTCGTTCTCGACCGCCTAACCGCTGAGCTGGCGAGGTAGAGCCCTTCCCCCTGGATGGGGGAAGGGTTGGGATGGGGGTGGGGTGCTCTCCGCGTGCGCTCCCCCACTCGGTTGATCCCGGAAATGGCGCCACCCCCATCCCCGGCCCTTCCCCCATCCAGGGGGAAGGGAGTTACGCAAACACCGTCGCCCCGATCTCGCCGTCGCGGGTGAGCCAGGCGCGTTTCATGCCTTCGCTGTTGTAGGGCAGGGCGAGGTTCCCCTCCGCGTCCACCGCGATCAGCCCGCCGTCGCCGCCCAGCGCGCCGATCTCGCCGATCACCGCCCCCGCCGCCTGCGCCAGCGTCTGCCCGCCAAACCGCATCCGGAACGCCACCTGCGCCGCCGCCGCCGTGCGCAGGAAGTATTCACCGACCCCCGTGCAGGAGACCGCCGCGGTGCCGTCCGCCCAGGTCCCGGCCGCGATGACCGGGGTGTCGCCGACGCGACCATAGCGCTTGCGGAAGGTGCCGCCGGTGGAGGTCGCGGCCGCCAGCCGACCCTCGGCATCGCGCACCACGCAGCCGACCGTGCCGTGCAGGCCATTGTCCTCGACCTTCCCCGGCCGCGCCGGGTTGAACCAGCTCGCCGGATCGTCGATGCGCGCCAGGCCCTCCTCGGCCGCGAAGGCCGCCGCGCCCTCGCCCGCCATCAGCACGTGGTCGGTGCGCTCCATCACCGCGCGGGCGACCGCGATGGGGCTCTGGAAGCCGACCAGCGCGGCCACCGCGCCGGCCTTCGCCGTCGCCCCATCCATCAGGCTTGCGTCCAGTTCGAACACCCCCGTGCGGCCGGGCGAGGCGCCCCGTCCGGCGACGTAGAGACCCGACGCTTCCAGCGCCGCGACCGTCTCCACCGCCACGTCCAGCGCGCTGGCCCCGGCCGTCAGCCGATCCCGCGCGGCCTCGATCAGTCCCTTCATGTGCGGGACCTGGGCGCTGTAGTCGACGCTGCGCCGGGCGCCCGCGCCGCCGTGCAGCGCGACACTCAAACAATTGTTCGCCATCGGGCGTCTCCAGCGTATGAAGGGGGCTTCCGGGACGTGGCTTAACGCCCGGGCGGAGAAATCGAAAGCTGGAGGGAGACAGCATGAAGGCCGTGCTGAGCAAGACCGTTGGGGGACCGGAGTCGCTGGTGCTGGAGGAGCGCCCAGATCCCGTGGCCGAGCCCGGAAAGGTGGTGCTGAGCATCAAGGCCTGCGGGGTCAACTACCCCGACGTGCTGATGATCCAGGACATGTACCAGTTCAAGCCCGAGCGGCCCTTCTCGCCCGGCGGCGAGGTCGGCGGCGTGGTCGAGGCGGTGGGTGAGGGCGTCACCAACGTCAAGCCGGGCGACCGCGTGCTGGCCTCCATCGGCTGGGGCGGCATGGCGCAGAAGGCGCTGGTCGATGCGAACCGGGTGGTGCCGATCCCCGACGCCATGCCCTTCGACGAAGCCGCCGCCTTCATGATGACCTACGGCACCAGCTACTACGCGCTGAAGGACCGGGGCTTCCTCAAGCCCGGCGAGACGCTGCTGGTCACCGGCGCGGCCGGGGGCGTCGGCCTGTCGGCCGTCGAACTCGGCAAGGCCATGGGCGCCCATGTCATTGCGGCGGCCTCCAGCCAGGACAAGGTCGACCTCGCCATCGCCCGGGGCGCCGACAGCGGCGTCGTCTATCCGGCCGGCCCCTTCGACAAGGACGGCAAGAAGGCGCTGGCCCAGCTGTTCAAGGATGCCGTCGGGCCGAAGGGCTGGGACGTCGCCTACGACGGCGTCGGCGGCGACTACGCCGAGGCGGTGATCCGCGCGGCGGGCTGGGACGGACGCTTCCTGGTCATCGGCTTTCCGGCCGGCATCCCCGCCGTGCCGCTGAACCTGACGCTGCTCAAGAGCTGCAACATCGTCGGCGTCTTCTGGGGCGCGGCGGTGGCGCGCGATCCCAAGGCCCACGCCCAGAACGTCAAGGAGCTGATGGCGCTCTACGCGCAGGGCAAGATCCGCCCGCACGTCTCCGAACACTTCCCCTTGGAGCGCGCCGGCGAAGCCATCGCCCACCTCGCCAGCCGCAAGGCCATGGGCAAGGTCGTGGTCACCACAGAATAAGAAAACGAGAGAGGGACACATGGCAGGACGTCTGGACGGCAAGGTCGCCGTCATCACCGGCGGCGCGTCGGGCATCGGGCTGGGCGCGGTCGAGCTGTTCGTGCGCGAAGGGGCGATGGTGGTCGCCGCCGACGTCCAGGACGAGAAGGGCGCCGGGCTCGAAAAGGGCTTTGGCGGCAAGGTCCGCTACGCCCACTGCGACGTCACCAGCGAGGACGACATCGCCAGGGCCATCGGCATGGCCAAGAGCGAGTTCGGCGGCCTCGACATCCTGTTCAACAACGCCGGCCACGGCGGCAGTCCGGCGGGCGTCGCGGACATGAGCGCGGCGGGCTGGGACGCCACCTTCGCCCTGCTGGTGCGCGGCCCGGCGCTCGGCATGAAGCACGCCCAGCCGCTGATGGCGGAGCGCGGCGGCGGCTCTATCATCAACACCGCCTCCATCGCCGGCCTCCAGGCAGGTTTCGGCCCGCTGGCCTACTCCACGGCCAAGTGCGCCGTGATCCACATGAGCCGCTGCGCCGCCGCCGAGCTCAGCCCCCAGAAGATCCGCGTCAACGCCATCTGCCCGGGCCTGATCGCCACCTCCATCTTCGGCGCGTCGATGGGCCTGCCGCGCGAGGTCGCCGACCAGATGGCCGCGCGCGTCGCCGAGGTCGGGCCGAAGATCCAGCCGATCCCCAAGTCCGGCCTGCCCGAAGACATCGCCAAGG
Organism: Caulobacteraceae bacterium; assembly: GCA_036376035.1. Taxonomy (GTDB): domain Bacteria; phylum Pseudomonadota; class Alphaproteobacteria; order Caulobacterales; family Caulobacteraceae; genus Caulobacter. Next base: position 46,924 of record DASVBC010000021.1, read on the forward strand.
CCGCGCTCTATCTGGCCAGCGACGACTCGGCGTTCGTGACCGGCACCCACATCGTCGTCGACGGCGGCCTGACCATTGGCGGGCGCAGCGCCTGGGATCGCACCGCGCCCAACCCGCTGCTTAGCGCCATGGGCATCAGCGTCGAACAGGCCGAGGAGATGCGCGCGGCCATGGCGGCCCAGCAGGGGTGAGCGATCCGGTCCCGGTAGAGCCCAAGTCCCAGCCGGGATTGGCGCCGAACGTTCGCGGCGCCCTGTGGATGCTGGCCAGCGCGCTCGGCTTCACGGTGATGACCACCCTCATCAAGTATCTGGGGGCGGACTATTCGGCGGCGCTGCAGACCTTCTACCGGCAGCTGGCGGGGCTGCTGATCCTCGCCCCGCTGATCGCGCGCGACTGGCGGGGAGCCTTCCGCACCACGCGGCCGGGCATCCTGCTGTTTCGATCCAGCGCCGGCACGCTGGCGATGATCCTGGGCTTCTACGCCTACCAGAAGATGCCGCTGGCCGACGCCAATGCGCTGTCCTTCACCCGCACGCTTTGGCTGGTGCCGCTCGCCTTCTTCGTGCTGCGCGAGAAGCTGGGGCCGCTGCGCATCGGCGCGGCCATCGTCGGCTTCGCCGGCGTGCTGATCATGCTGCACCCCGGCGCGAACGGGGCGGCGCTGGGATGGCCGCAGGCCGCCGCGCTGGCCTCGGCGGCGCTGTTCGCCCTGACGATCACCGGCATGAAGGTGATGGTCCGCGACCACAGTCCCTTCACCCTGCTGGTCTATGCCGCCACGCTCGGCTTCCTCTTCGCCCTGCCCGGCGCCTTCATCGACTGGCGCTGGCCTGCCCCCATGGACCTGCTGCTGCTGGCGATCATGGGCGTCATGGGAACCATCACCCAGGGCTGCTACATCAAGGGCATGCAGATCGGCGACGCCGCCGCCATGGCCCCGGTCGACTACACCCGCCTGGTGTTCGCCGCGCTCGCGGGGTTCGTCCTCTTCCACGAGGTCCCCGGCCCCCTGACCCTGCTGGGCGCCGGCATCGTCGTCGCGTCGACCCTCTTCATCACCTGGCGGGAGCAGAGGGCTCGCTAGCCTCGCCGGTGAGGAAGGCCTGCGCGGCTTCCTTGTGCTTTGGCTTGAGGTGCTTGGCGGCCAGCGCCATCACCGCCGCGATGACCGCCGCGTCGTCGGTGAAGCCGATGCCCGCCAGCACGTCGGGGATGACGTCGGTCGGCAGCACGAAGTAGGCGAGCGCGGCCATCATCATCCCCTTGGCCACCGTCGGCGTCTCGGGATCCTTCGCGCACCAGTAGAGGGCGAGCGCGTCGGGCAGGAAGGGAATCTTGCCGGCGAACTTGCGCACCTTGGGCCAGAAACCCTCGTCCACGCGCTGCTCGTCCAGCGGCGTGACCTGGGGGACCAGCGCGCGGTCCTTCGGAATCTCGCCGCCGTTGACGTGGGGTGAATCTTTAGCCTTGCCGCTCATGGGTTTAAACGCTGTTCCGAAAGACGTTTTAGCTCAAGCGGGAACAAGCTCATGAAACTCGATTCCTCCGTCGCCGCGGTGATCACGGGCGGCGCTTCCGGCCTTGGCGAAGCCACCGCCCGCGCGCTCGCCGCGCAAGGCGTCAAGGTCGCCATCTTCGACATGAACGACGCCAAGGGTGAAAAGGTGGCGTCGGAAATCGGCGGCGTCTTCTGCAAGGTGGACGTGACGAGCGAGGAAGCGGTCGACGCGGGCTTCGCCAAAGCCCGCGAGGCTCACGGCCAGGAGCGCATCCTCGTCAACTGCGCGGGCACCGGCAACGCCATCAAGACCGCCAGCCGCGACAAGCAGACGGGCGAGCCCAAACACTTCCCGCTCGACGCCTTCAACTGGATCATCCAGATCAACCTCGTCGGCACCTTCCGCTGCATCGCCAAGTCGGCGGCGGGCATGCTGACGCTGGACCCGATGGAAGACGGCGAGCGCGGCGCCATCGTCAACACCGCGTCGGTGGCGGCCGAGGACGGCCAGGTCGGCCAGGCGGCCTATTCGGCGTCCAAGGGCGGCGTGGTGGGCATGACCCTGCCCATCGCCCGCGACCTGATGAACGACGGCATCCGCGTGAACACCATCCTGCCGGGCATCTTCAACACCCCGCTGATGAACGCCGCGCCCCAGCAGGTGAAGGACGCGCTGGCCGCCTCGGTCCCCTTCCCCAAGCGTCTCGGCAACCCCGAAGAGTACGCCCAGCTGGCGCTGACCATGATCACCAACGGCTACTTCAACGGCGAAGACGTCCGCCTCGACGGCGCCATCCGAATGGCTCCGCGGTAGCCAACTCCCTTCCCCCTCGATGGGGGAAGGGTCGGGGATGGGGGTGAGCGCAGGGAGTTGACGAGCAGGCGCCGTTCGGCTCCGAGCCCAACAGCGCTCTTCACCTCAACTCAGCGGCCACACCCTCCACCCTGCCCTCCTCCCCTCGAGGGAGGAGGGTGGTGGCGCGCTACCGCATCCCCGGCCGGGCGATAGACGGCCCAAGGTTGGCCAGCACCTCGCGGGCGTCGAAGGCGGCGGGGTTGTCGGCGGGCTTGGGCCCGCGGCCCATCACCACGTCGGCCGTGGCCGCGTACTTCTCGACGGTGCGGACATCGACCCTGTCGGCCCAGAAGGGATCGCCCCAGTAGGGATCCCAGGTCCGCCAGCCCCAGCTCGGCCCATAGTAGGACCAGTAGGGCCGCCAGTAGCCGTACCGCCACGTCGGGCTGTACATCGGCGGGTCGACATAGGTGCGGGTCGTCTTGTCGGTGTCCCGCGCGGCCAGCACGAACCAGTCATAGCCCTGCGTCACCGTCAGCTCGGCGGCGCGATAGAGCAGGTAGCGCTCCACCGTCTCGCGCGAGGTCAGGGTGTTGCCGGAGAAGCTGACACGGAACTTGTTGGCGTCGAGCTGGTAGTCGGAATAGCCACCCGAAACGGCCGCACCGGGCATGTTCGGCTGGTAGGGGGTCGCGGTGGCGCAGGCCGAGAGACCCGCCGCCAACGCGAGAGCCGCCGCGATCGCGGCAGTCCTGCGCTTCATCACTTTCGCCCTCCTTCAGGCGCGCCGCGGATGTCTCCCACGGCGTAAAACGGCTGTTCGTCCCTCAGGTGAACACATAGCGCGCCCGTACGGTTGCGCCAGTATCTTTTGTGACGATCATGCCCGCGTGAGGATCAATGTGGCGGTCGTGATCAGCAGCAGGCCGACAAAAATCCCGAAGGCGCGCCGAAATCCCGGCTCCCGCATGCGAGCCGAGAGGGCCGCGCCGCCGAGGCCATAGGCGCTCATGCTGACCACATCCATGCCGATGGTGGCGGCGGCGAACATGGCCAGCTGCGCGACCAGCGGCCGGGCGGTGTCGATGAAGGGCGGCAAGACGGCGGTGAAGAACAGCAGCGCCTTGGGGTTGGCGATCTGCACGGTGAAGCCGTCCACGAAGGCCGAGCGACCCTTGCGTACGCGGATGGCGTCGGGCTCGGCCTCGTTCTTGACGCCGGAGGTGATCGACTTGATCCCGAGCCAGGCCACATAGAGCGCCCCGGCGATGGCCAGCCAGCGGAAGGCGGCCGGAAAGGCGGTGATCAGCGCCCCGAGCCCAAGGGCGGCGGCCAGGAACCAGGTCAGGGTGCCGGTGTTCATCCCCGCCACGCCCGCCAGCGCGGCGGCCCTGCCCTTCTGCATCCCCGTGGCGATGGCGAACAGGTTCGCGGGTCCCGGCGTGATCGCCATCACGAACATGGCGACCAGAAAGGCGGTGTAGCGGGCAGGGTCGACGGGGAGGCTCATGGCTGAGCCTCCCCATACAGCCTCAGCTACCCTGAAGCCAAAGCCATAGAATGCGGCCGAGCGCGCCAAAAAGAAGCACCGCCACGGCCAGCGCCTGGATCATGAAGCCGGTCGAGCGCGAGCCCGCGGCCTTGGCGTAGCCGAGCCCATAGAGAATGCGCCTAACGATCCACACCAGACCGATGATCGCCGCCGCCTCCGCGCTCCAGTAGATGGCGAACAGCCACAGCGAAGCGATGTACATCGGCAGCCACTCGAGGGTGTTCTGGTGCGCCCGAAAGACGCGCTCGAAATCCTCGTGGCCGCTGATGGCCGGCGCGGCGATGCCGTGCCTGCGCCGGGCGCCCGCGACGCGGATGCCCAGCCAGAAATAGACCAGCAGCGAGACCAGCGTCACCGCCGCGACTGACAGATAGTTGTCCATGTATGCCCCTCCCTAAGGCGAGCACAGGCTGGCACGGAACGGCCCCGCTTGGAACAGGGTGCGAGGGGCCGGCCGTTTACGCAGGGACGCAGCCGCGGAGCCCGCATGCCCTCCACCGTCATCAACGACATCCGCTACGAGCGCGACCGCGAAAAGCTCTTCGTCCGCTTCGTGGACGGCGACGAGTACGTCTATGTCGGCGTGCCCGGCGAAGTGCACCGCAGCTTCCTGGAGGCGCCCAGCAAGGGCCGCTTCTTCGCCTACGAGATCCGGGGGAAGTACCCGTACAACAAGCTGGAGGGATAAGCCCTTCCCCCTGGATGGGGGAAGGGGGAACTACCGCCGATCCCGCTTAGCCTGCACGCGCAGGCGCAGGGCGTTGAGCTTGATGAAGCCCGCGGCGTCGCGGTGATCGTAGGCGACGGCGCCTTCCTCGAAGGTGACGAGGTCCTGGTCGTAGAGCGAATTGGGGCTTGTCCGGCCGATGACGGTGACATTGCCCTTGTAGAGCTTCACCCGCACCTGGCCGGTGACCTTCTCCTGGCTGTAGTCGATGGCCGCCTGCAGCATCTCGCGCTCGGGCGCGAACCAGAAGCCGTTGTAGATGAGCTCCGCATAGCGCGGCATCAGCTCGTCCTTGAGGTGCATGGCGCCCCGGTCGAGCGTGATGCTCTCCATGCCCCGGTGGGCGGCCAGCAGGATGGTCCCGCCCGGCGTCTCATAGACCCCCCGGCTCTTCATGCCGACGAACCGGTTCTCGACGAGGTCCAGCCGGCCGATCCCGTTGTCGTGGCCAAGCTCATTGAGCTTCGTCAGCAGCGCGGCGGGCGACAGCGCCTCACCGTCGATGGCGACGGGATCGCCCCGCTCGAAGTCGATGGTGATGACTGTGGCCTTATCGGGCGCATCCTCCGGCGAGATCGTGCGCATGTGGACGAACTCGGGGGCTTCGACCGCCGGGTCCTCCAGCACCTTACCCTCCGACGAGGAGTGCAGCAGGTTCGCATCCACGCTGAACGGCGCCTCGCCGCGCTTGTCCTTGGCGATGGGAATCTGGTGCTTCTCGGCGAACTCCAGCAGCGCCTCGCGGCTCTTGAAGCTCCACTCCCGCCAGGGCGCGATCACATGGATGTCGGGCTCGAGCGCATAGTAGCCGAGCTCGAAGCGGACCTGGTCGTTGCCCTTGCCGGTCGCGCCGTGACAGACCGCGTCGGCGCCGACCTTCCTGGCGATCTCGATCTGCTTCTTGGCGATCAGCGGCCGGGCGATCGAGGTGCCGAGCAGATACTGGCCCTCATAGACCGTATTGGCGCGGAACATCGGGAAGACGTAGTCGCGGACGAACTCCTCGCGCAGGTCCTCGACGAAGATGTTCTCGGGCTTGATGCCCAGCATCAGCGCCTTCTTGCGCGCCGGCTCCAGCTCCTCGCCCTGGCCGAGATCGGCCGTGAACGTCACCACCTCGGCGCCGTACTCGGTCTGCAGCCACTTCAGGATGATCGAGGTGTCGAGACCGCCGGAGTAGGCGAGGACGACTTTCTTCGGCGCGGGCGCGGTCATGGCGACTCCTAGGGCAGGCGTCGCGCCTTAAAGGGCGCCAAGGCCTTCGATTCAAGTGCCGCCTGATTCCTCTTCGAACAGTCCCGGCTGGCCCTTGGGGGCGGGCGGGGGCGTCAGGCCCATGTGCAGGTAGGCCTTGGCGCAGGCGACGCGGCCGCGCGGGGTGCGCTGGATGAAGCCCTGCTGCATGAGGAAGGGCTCGATGACGTCCTCGACCGCATCGCGGGCCTCGGCGATGGCGTAGGCGAGCGTCTCGGCGCCCGCCGGACCGCCGCCGTAGTGTTCGATCAGCGCCCGCAGGTAGCGGCGGTCGAGGCTGTCGAGCCCCATCTCGTCCACCTCCAGCCGCGCCAGCGCCCGCGCCGCCTGGTCCTTGCCGATGGTTGCGTCGCCGTCCGAGGCCGCAAAGTCCCGCACCCGCCGCAGCAGCCGCCCGGCGACGCGCGGCGTCCCCCGCGCCCGCGCCGCGATCTCGCTCGCGCCTTCGGGCGCCAGATCGAGGCCCATCTTCCGCGCCGCCTGCGTCAGCACCTGCTGCAGCTCGGCGGGCGTGTAGAACTCCAGCCGCAGCGGAATGCCGAAGCGGTCGCGCAGCGGCGTCGCCAGCAGCCCCGCCCGTGTCGTCGCCGCCACGAGCGTGAAGGGCGCGAGGTCAATGCGGATCGACCGCGCCGACGGGCCCTCGCCGATGACGAGGTCCAGCACATGGTCCTCCATCGCCGGATAGAGAATTTCCTCGACGTTGGCCGACAGCCGGTGAATCTCGTCGATGAAGAGGACGTCGCGCGGTTCGAGGTTGGTCAGGATGGCCGCGAGGTCGCCCGCCTTGGCCAGCACCGGCCCCGACGTCGCCCGGAAGTTCACGCCGAGTTCCCGCGCCACGATCTGCGCCAGCGTGGTCTTGCCCAGCCCCGGCGGCCCGAACAGCAGCACGTGATCCAGCGCCTCGCCCCGATCGCGCGCCGCATCGATGAAGACCTTCAGGTTTCCCTTGGCCTGCTGCTGCCCGACGAACTCGGCCAGCGTCTGCGGCCGCAGCGCGCGGTCGGGCGCTTCGGCCTCCTGGGACTCCGGGGAGATCACGCGGTCCATGCGCACACCATCTCCCTTCCCCCTGGATGGGGGAAGGGCCGGGGATGGGGGCGGCGCCGCTTCAGCTTGTTCGGCTTAGGGGAGCGGTTGCGGGCGGGGCCCCACCCCCATCCCAGCCCTTCCCCCATCCAGGGGGAAGGGCTCATCTGCCGTGCTCCTGCAAGGCGGCCTTGACCAAGGCGGACACCTCCGCGTCATCGCCCAACCGGATGAGCGCCTGATCGACCGCCCGGCGGGCCGAGGGTTCGGCGATGCCGAGCGCCATCAGGCCGGCCACCGCCTCGCCGGCGTTCGAGGGCTTCGGCTGCGCGGTCGGAACCTGCGCGTGGAAGGTCGCAACACTGTCGCTGATCGGCTTGTCCTTCAGCTCGACGGCGATGCGCAGGGCGAGCTTGGGCCCAACCCCGTTGGCTCTGGCGATGGAGGCCTTGTCCTCCCGCGCCACGGCGGCGGCGAGTTCGGGCGGGGGCAGCACGTCCAGCACCGCGAGCGCCGCCTTGGGCCCCACGCCCTGGATCGACTGCAGCAGCACGAAGGCGCGGCGCTCTTCCCGCGTCGGAAAGCCGTACAGGCGCGGCCCCTGCTCCTGCGACCACTGGGTCTCGACGTGCAGCAGCACCTCGTCGCCGACCGCCGGCATGCGCGCCAGTGTCCGCGCCCCGCAGCGCACGACGTAGCCGACGCCGGCGCAATCGACGAGCGCCTCCTCTTCGCTGACCTCCGCCAGCACCCCCATCAGCCGCCCGATCATGCGACCCGCCTTTGCAGCGTCCGCGCATGCGCGTGGGTGATCGCGACGGCCAGCGCATCGGCCGCGTCCTGGGTCGGCGAACCGGCGGTCGGCAGGAGCCGGGCGATCATGAAGGCCACCTGGTCCTTGTCGGCCCCACCGGTCCCGACCACCGCCTTCTTCACTTCCTTGGCCGCGTACTCCGCCACCGGCAGCCCCGCCTTGGCCGGCGCGATCAGGCTTGCCGCCCGCGCGTGCCCCAGCTTCAACGTCGAGGAGCCGTTGGCCGTCATGAAGGTTTCTTCCACCGCCGCCTCGTGCGGGGCGTAGCGCTCGACGATTTCGGTGACGCCGTCGAACAGGATCAGGAGCCGCTGCGCGAACGCCAGCTTCTCGCCCGGCGCGATGACCCCATGGGCGATCCACGTCAGCCGCGATCCCTCGCACGCCACCACGCCCCAGCCGGTGCGGCGCAGGCCAGGATCGAGCCCCAGTATCCGAATCATGTTCGCCATCTGTTTCGCCAGAATGGCGAAGGCCGGCCCCGAGCGCAAAGGTTACGGTTTGCGCGGCATCAGCTCGTATTCGAGCACGCGCGCGTCGTCGCGCAACGCCTCAAGCAGCCGCTCCATATGGCTCCAATTGCGCCCGCGCAGATTGGAGGAGAATTCCAGCACCGCCCCGCGCTCCAGCATGCGCGAGGTGAAGGTGGTGCTGCGGATGCCCAGCTCGTGCAGCTGGGCGCGCAGTTCCTGTCCGGTCGGCGCCCGCTCGCGCTCGAAACTGATCTTCAGATGCGCCACGGACTGCTGGGGAATGAACTTGTCGAACAGCCGCAGCGCGCTCAGCACCAGCAGCACGATGATCGTCGCGCCGATGGCGAGGGGATAGAGCCCCGCCCCGAACAGCAGCCCCAGCGCCGAGGTGATCCACAGCGAGGCCGCGGTCGTCAGGCCGTGGACCGTCACGCCGGTGCGAAAGATCACCCCGCCGCACAAAAAGCCGACGCCCGTCAGCACCCCGTGCGCCATGCGCACCGGGTCGATCCGCACCACGTCCATGGGCAGGCGCGCCGACCACACCGCCTGCTCGATGCTCATGATCATCAGGAAGGCCGCGGTCAGGCAGACCAGCAGGTGGGTGCGCAAGCCCGCCGGCTGGCCCCGGAACTCCCGCTCCAGACCCACCGCCGCCCCGGCGCCCAGCGCGCCGAGGATGGGCCACACGATATCGGGCCGCCACCACTCCATGGCGAAGCTAACGTGGATGACGCTTTAAAGTGCCCTAACCGGCGAGCTTGGCCATCTCTTCGTCGCTGATGTCGAAGTTGGAATAGACGTTCTGGACGTCGTCGTCGTCTTCCAGCGCCTCGATCAGTTTCATCAGCGTGCCGGCCTGGTCGCCGCTGACCGGGACCAGCGACTTCGGCCGCCAGACGATGTTCACCGTCTTCGGCTCGCCCAGCCGCGCGGTCAGGGCCTCGACCACTTCGCTGGTCGACTCGAACGGCGTGTAGATGGTGTGGGCGTCCATGTCGGATTCCACATCGTCGGCGCCCGCCTCGATGGCCGCTTCCATGACCACTTCCTCGGTCGCGGCATGGGCCTGATAGACGATCTGGCCCACCCGATCGAACATGAAGCTGACCGAGCCGGTCTCGCCCATCGCCCCCCCGTTCTTGCCGAAGGTGGAGCGCACGTTGGCGGCGGCGCGGTTCTTGTTGTCGGTCAGCACCTCGACGATCACCCCGACGCCGCCGGGGCCAAAGCCCTCGTAACGGATCTCGGAATAGTCGGCCGCATCGCCCCCTTGCGACTTCTTGATCGCCCGCTCGATGACGTCCTTGGGCAGGCTCTCGGCCTTGGCGTTGTTCACCGCCAGCCGCAGGCGCGGGTTCATGTTGGGATCGGGCAGGCCGGCCTTGGCCGCCACCGTGATCTCCCGCGAGAGCTTGGAGAACAGCCTGGACCGCGCGGCGTCGGCGCGGCCCTTGCGGTGCATGATGTTCTTGAATTTTGAGTGGCCGGCCATCGGCGCCTGTCTCGTCAGTGCTGATTTGAGGTTGCTGCTTCTAGCTTTGACGCCCCGCTTCGCGCAACCGGGGCGCCGCGGAGCCGTTTGGCGTCAGAGGTTTAGGGAGTTGGACCATGGCCGAGCTCGATGACCCGCTGGAGCCGGAAGACGTCAGCGAACCGATCGTCGAATGGCGGCGCGAGCGCGGCCCCCTGATCGGCCGCTGGGACGGCCCCGTCGTCGCCGCCGCCACCGTCGGCGCCCTCGCCGCGCTGGGCCTCACCGCCGCGGCGTTCCTGGCGGGACGCAGGCAGGGACGGAAGTCCGTTACCCATTAATCCGCTCATCCCCGCGAAGGCGGGGACCCAGGTTTGTTATCGTAGAGCGCCAGGGTTTCAGAAAAAGCCTGGGTTCCCGCGTTCGCGGGAATGAGCGGAAGGACTAAACGCTCACAGCCTCAACCTCCGGCACGGTCTCCTTGAGCCGCCCGCCGATGCGGATGGGTTCGATGCGCCGCGCCAGGCCCGTGCGGTCGTCGGTTTCCACATAGACGCCGCACACCGTCGCGGGGCCCTCGGCGGGCTTGTAGCGCCCGCCGCTGATGCGGGTGGTGAACCGGCGCAGCGGCTCTTCCTTCTGGTTGCCGATGACGCTGTCGTAGTCGGCGCAGGCGCCGGCGTCCGTCTGATACGCCGTGCCGCCGTTCAGGATCTGCGCGTCCGCCGTCGGCACGTGGCTGTGGGTGCCGACGACCAGGCTCGCCCGCCCGTCGCAGAAGTGACCCATGGCCATCTTCTCGCTCGTGGCCTCGCCGTGGATGTCGACGATCACCGCGTCGCTGACCATGCCGAGCGGCGACTGCTCCAGCACCCGGTCCACCGCCGCGAACGGATCGTCCAGCGCGTCCATGAACACCCGGCCGAGCAGGTTCACCACCAGCACCCGCCGCCCCGCCACGTCGAACATCTGCGAGCCCCGCCCCGGCGCATCGGCGAGCACCGGATAATTGAGCGGCCGGATCAGGCGCGGCTCGCGGACGATGAAGGTCATCGCCTCCTTCTGGTCCCAGCTGTGGTTGCCGAGCGTGATGCAATCGGCGCCGGCGTTGAACAGGTCGCCCGCCGTATTGGCGGTGATGCCGAAACCGGCGGCGGCGTTCTCGCCGTTCACCACCACGAAATCGAGCCCCAGACGGCGGCGCAGTCCGGGCAGATGGTCGGCCAGGCCCTCGCGGCCCGCGCGGCCCACCACGTCTCCAAAGAAAGCAATACGCATGCGAAATCAGTCCTTCCGGACCGCGATATAGCCGGTTTCCGTCAGGATGGCGTCCAGCCGCTGGTCGTGCGGCTCGGCCGGCACGCGGGCGACCTCCTGACCGGCATAGGCGAGGCCCAGCACGAAAACTTCGCCCGCCGCCCGAAGGTTCTCCAGCGTGCGGTCATAATGCCCCGCGCCCTGGCCCAGCCGGGCGCCCGTGCGGTCGAAGGCCATCAGGGGCGCGATGACGAGGTCGGGCGACACCTCTTCGGCCTCCGGGCCGGGCGAGGGAATGCCAAAGGCGTCAGGGACCAGCTTCGCCTCGCTGTCGAAGGCCCTGAACACCAGCGGCGCATCGCGGCTCACCGCCACCGGCAGCGCCAGCCGCGCGCCCTCACCGGCCAGCCGCCGCATCAGGGGCCCGGGATCGAGCTCCGCGCCCTGCGGCCTATACCCGCTGACCACCGTGAACGCCGGCAGCTTTTCCAGCGGCGCCAACGCCGCCGCCCGCCGTGCCGCCTCGGGCGCGCGCTCGGCCAACGCGCGGCGCTGCGCCCGCATCATCGAGCGCATCAGGGACTTGGCATGTGTCGGGGAACTGGCCGCCATGCCCAAGCATAGCAGGAAGAAAGGGTGGCGGCGCCGCGAAGAACCGTGAAGGCGTTTCATTCCCCTCGGACCTGGCATGCCAGGTGGGCGCCGTGTGTCCAAACCCACGGGTCGGGACAGGGACAGCTCCCGTAGAGGTGAAATAAGGTCCCCGGGAATAGATGCCTTCGACGAGAGCCGCAGCAAGACCCGCCACCTTGCAAGGTAAGGGGTCGAGGGTCTTGTCTCAACCTCCCTCCCCTTCATGGGGAGGGTGGCTCGCGAAGCGAGACGGGTGGGGCTGTGTCAGAACTCCCCCACCCGACGCCTTTGGCGTCTTCCCTCCCCATGAAGGGGAGGGAGAAAGCTACTCGCCGCCGCTCGCCAGCTTTTCGAGGCGCTTGGCGGCGCCTTCGATGATCGAGACGGCCTTCATCTCCAGCCGCGTGTGTTCCGCGCCGGCGCTGGTGACCTTCTGCTGGGACGCCTCGAGCCGCTGCTTGGTCTCGTGCAGTTCGTCGGCCAGCAGCAGGGCGCCCATGAGGAACAGCCGCGTCTCGCCGATCTGGCCGACGTCGTCGCTGACCTGGCGGACCTGATGGTCGAACAGGGCCGCCAGTTCGGCGAGGCGCCGCTCCTGCCCGTCCTCGCAGCCGACCGCGTAGGGCTTGCCGTTGATGTGGATGGTGACCTGCGCCATGGCTCAGCCCTCCCCGAGCGCGTTGCGCAGTTCGGCGATGGCGCGGCCGAGGGCCTCGGAGGCCTGAGTCCCCGCCTCTTCCAGCGCGCGCTCGCGAGCGCGGCAGGCGTCCAGTTCGGCGGCGAGGTTGGAGCGGTCCTGGTCGAACAGGCCGCCGGCCTCGGCGCTCACCTGAGCCATCCGGCTCGCCATGCGGCTCTCCAGCATTGAGATCGCCCGCTCCAGCCGCCGCGCGGCCAGGTCCAGGGCGCTGTCGCCCAAGTCACCGGTCATATGACGCTCCCTTGCCTTGGTCCCTCTATAAGGTGCTTTGCGCCGCGACCGAAAGGCAGGTTGCGCGCGCGTCCACGGCATGCGACGGGGCGCCCGACTCCTCGCCGCAAAGACTCAGGGTACAAGCCTGACCATGCCAGCCTCTCCCATCGCCATGGCCGACGCCATCCGGGTCCTTTCCATGGACGCGGTCCACCACGCCAAATCCGGCCACCAGGGCGCCCCCATGGGGCTCGCCGATGTGGCGACCGTGCTGTGGACGAAGTTCCTGAAGTATGACGCCGCGAGGCCTGACTGGCACGACCGCGACCGGTTCGTGCTGTCGGCGGGCCACGCCTCAATGCTGATCTACAGCCTCCTCCACCTGACCGGCTCGAAGGCCGTGACCATGGACGAGATCAGGAACTTCCGTCAGTGGGGCAGCAAGACCCCCGGCCACCCCGAGTATGGCCACACCCCCGGCGTCGAGACCACCACCGGGCCGCTGGGCCAGGGCATCGCCACCGCCGTCGGCATGGCCATGGCCGAGCGTCATCTGAACGCGCGCTTTGGCGATGATCTCGTCGACCACCGCACCTGGGTGATCGCGGGCGACGGCTGTTTGATGGAGGGGGTCAGCCATGAGGCGATCTCGATGGCCGGCCGCTTCAAGCTCAGCAAGCTGACGGTCCTCTTCGACGACAACAACACCACCATCGACGGCGCGGCGACCATCTCCGAGACGGGCGACCAGCTTGCTCGATTCAAAGCCGCCGGCTGGGCGGTGAAGGCGGTCGACGGCCACGACCACAGGAAGATCGCCGCCGCCCTGCGCTGGGCGACCAGGCAGGACCGGCCGACGATGATCGCCTGCCGCACCCTCATCTGTAAGGGCGCGGGCGAGAAGGAAGGCGACATCCACGGCCACGGCTATTCGCTGTTCGACGAGGAGGCGACGCTGGCCCGCAAGGCGATGGGCTGGACCGCCGAGCCCTTCACCGTGCCCGACGAGATCGTGAAATCCTGGCGCCGCGCCGGCCGCAAGGGCGCCAAGATCCGCAAACACTGGGAAGCCAGGCTGGCGAAGAACCCTCAAGGCGCCGAATTCACCCGCGCCATGACCGGCGAGCTGCCCGCCGATGCGTTCGAAGGCCTCAAGGCTCACATCGCCCACCTGATTGAGGAGCCCGTCTCCAACGCCACCCGCGTCCACTCCGGCGCGGCGCTGGCCGCCCTGACCCCCGCCATCCCCGAGATGGTCGGCGGCTCGGCCGACCTCACCGGCTCCAACAACACCTACGTCAAGGGCATGGTCCCGTTCGACGCGCCGGACTATGCGGGCCGCTACGTGCATTATGGGGTGCGCGAGCACGGCATGGCGGCTGCCATGAACGGCATGGCCCTGCACGGCGGCGTCATCCCCTATTCCGGCACCTTCCTGGCCTTCGCCGACTATAGCCGCGCGGCCATCCGCCTCGGCGCGCTGATGGGCATACGCGTCATCCACGTCATGACCCACGACTCCATCGGCCTTGGCGAGGACGGCCCCACCCACCAGCCGGTCGAGCATCTGGCCTCCCTGCGCGCCATGCCCAACCTGCTGGTCTTCCGCCCGGCGGACGCGGTCGAAGCCGCCGAGTGCTGGCAGGCGGCGCTGGAGCACAAGAAGACGCCTTCGGTCATGGCCCTCTCCCGCCAGAAGGTCCCGGTGGCGCGCAAGCAGGCCGCCGCCCAGAACCTTTCGGCCAAGGGCGCCTATGAGCTCGCCCCCGCCCTCGGCGAGGCGAAGGTCACCCTCTTCGCCTCCGGCTCGGAAGTCGGCGTGGCGCTGGCCGCCCGCGACCTGCTGCAAGCCGAAGGCATCGGCGCCCGCGTCGTCTCCACTCCCTGCTGGGAGCTGTTCGACAAGCAGGACGCGAAGTACCAGGCGAAGGTCATCGGCGAGGCCCCGGTCCGTGTCGCCGTCGAGGCCGCGGTCCGCTTCGGCTGGGACCGCTTCATCGGCACGGACGGCGCCTTCGTCGGCATGACCGGCTTCGGCGCCAGCGCCCCCTTCGAGCGCCTCTACAAGGAATTCGGCATCACGGCGGAGGCCGTGGCGGCTGCTGCGAAGGCAAAGCTCACCCAATAATTTCCCCCGTCATCCTCGGGCTTGTCCCGAGGATGACGATGGTTAGAGGGAGCGGTAGAGCTAGCTGATGAAACTAGGGACACCGCTGAGCCCCACCGCCGTGAAGGTCATGCTCCTCGGCGCGGGCGAGCTGGGCAAGGAAGTGGTGATCGAACTCCAGCGGCTCGGCGTCGAGGTCATCGCCGTCGACCGCTACGCCAACGCTCCCGCCCAGCAGGTCGCCCACCGCGCCCACGTCGTCGCCATGACCGACCCTGACGCCCTGCGCGCGGTCATCGAGGCCGAGCGGCCGCACATCATCGTGCCCGAGATCGAGGCGATCGCCACCGACGTGCTCGCCGAGGTCGAGGCGCAGGGGCTAGCGACCGTCATCCCGACCGCCAGGGCCGTGCAGCTGACCATGAATCGCGAGGGTATCCGCCGGCTCGCCGCCGAGGAGCTCGGCCTGCCGACCTCGCGCTACGCCTTCGCCTCGACGCGCGACGAGCTGGCGGCGGGCGCGCGGGCGGTCGGCTACCCCTGCTTCGTCAAGCCGGTGATGAGCTCCTCGGGCAAGGGCCAGAGCTTCGTCCAGACCGCCGCCGACATCGACGCCGCCTGGGACTACGCCATGAGCGGCGGCCGGGTCGAGCAGCCGCGCGTCATCGTCGAGGGCGCCGTCGACTTCGACTACGAGATCACCCTGCTGACCGTCCGCAGCGAGGCCGGGACCGTGTTCTGCGAGCCCATCGGCCACCGCCAGGTGAAGGGCGACTACGTCGAAAGCTGGCAGCCGCAGCCGATGATCTCCGCCGCCCTCGAACGCTCCAGGGCCATCGCCCACAAGGTCACCGCCGCTCTCGGCGGTCGCGGCGTGTTCGGCGTCGAGCTGTTCGTGAAGGGCGACGAGGTCTGGTTCTCCGAAGTCAGCCCCCGCCCCCACGACACCGGTCTCGTCACACTCGCCACCCAGGTGCAGAGCGAGTTCTGCCTCCACGCCCGGGCCATCCTCGGCCTGCCGGTCGACATCACCCTGCGCGAGCCCGGCGCCAGCGCGGTCATTTACGGCGGCGTGGAAGCCGAGGGCGTCGCCTATGAAGGTGTGGCCGAAGCGCTCGCCGTCCCCAACACCGACCTTCGCCTGTTCGGCAAACCCGAGGCGTATCCGCGCCGCCGCATGGGCGTGGCCCTCGCCCGGGGCGGCGACATCGACGATGCGCGGGCCAGAGCGCGCGAGGCGGCAAGCAAGGTCAGGGTGGTCCATTCCTAAACGCCGCTCATCCCGACGAAAGTCGGGACCCAGGTCTTTCCAGTCAGCACTCCTCTGGATAGTCCTGGGCCCCGGCTTCCGCCGGGGTGAGCGGTTTATGGGGCGCTGCACTTGACTTAGAGGCTCCAGGCCGCAAAACCCGCGCCAATTCAACGCATCGCCGCAGGAGCGCACCACACATGACCCTTCGCGTCGCCATCAACGGTTTCGGCCGCATCGGCCGTCTCGTTCTGCGCTCGATCGTCGAGCATGCGCGGCGCGACATCGAGGTGGTCGCGATTAACGACCTCGGCCCCGTCGAGACCAACGCCCACCTGCTGCGCTACGACAGCGTCCACGGCCGCTTCCCGGGCGTGGTGACCACCGGCGAGGACTGGATCGACGTCGGCCTTGGCAAGATCAAGGTCACGGCCATCCGCAACCCGGCCGAGTTGCCGCACAAGGACCTCGGCGTCGATATCGCCTTCGAGTGCACGGGCCTGTTCACCACCAAGGAAAAGGCCTCGGCCCACCTGGAAGCCGGCGCCAAGCGCGTGCTGGTCAGCGCGCCCTGCGACGCCTCGGACAAGACCATCGTCTATGGCGTCAACCACGACGCCATCACGGCCGACGACCTCGTGGTCTCCAACGCCTCCTGCACCACCAACTGCCTCGCGCCCATCGCCAAGGTCATCCACGACCTCTGCGGCATCGAGCGCGGCTACATGACCACGATCCACAGCTACACCGGCGACCAGCCGACGCTGGATACGATGCACAAGGACCTTTACCGGGCGCGCGCGGCGGCCCTGTCGATGATCCCGACCTCGACCGGGGCGGCCAAGGCGGTCGGCCTCGTCCTCCCCGAACTGAAGGGCAAGCTGGACGGCTCCTCGATCCGCGTGCCGACCCCCAACGTCTCGGTCGTCGACCTGAAGTTCGTGCCGGGCCGCGCCATCACCAAGGACGAGATCAACGCCGCGCTGGAAGCGGCCGCGAACGAGGGTCCGCTCAAGGGTATCCTGGCCGTGAGCAACGACCCGCTGGTCTCCTGCGACATCAACCACATCGCCGCCAGCTCCACCGCCGCCCTGCCCCAGACCCAGGTGATCGAAGGCCAGCTCGGCCGCGTGCTGTCCTGGTACGACAACGAGTGGGGCTTCGCCACGCGCATGAGCGACACCGCCCTGGCGATGGCGAAGTTCCTGTAAGCACATGGCTTTCCGACGGCTCGAGGATGCGGATCTGGCGGGCCGTCGAGCCCTCGTCCGGGTCGACTTCAACGTCCCGATGGAAGACGGCAAGGTCGCCGACGACACCCGCCTGCGCGCCGCCCTGCCGACGATCCACCACCTTAGCGTCAATGGCGCCAAGGTCATCCTGATCGCCCACTTCGACCGGCCCAAGGGCAAGCGGGTGCCGCAGATGAGCCTCAAGCCCATCGCCCAGCCGCTGTCGGACCTCTTGGAGCAGCCGGTGGCCTTCGCCGACGACTGCATCGGCCCCGAGGCCGCCAAGGTCGTCGACGGCCTCGAGAACGGCGGCGTCGCCCTGCTTGAGAACCTGCGCTTCCACGCCGGCGAGGAAGCCGACGACGAAGGCTTCACCGCCGAGCTGGCCAAACTCGGCGACCTCTTCGTCAACGACGCCTTCTCGGTGGCCCACCGCTCCAGCGCCTCCATCGTCGGCCTCGCCTCCGAGCTGCCGGCCTACGCGGGCCTTGCCATGCAGCGCGAGCTGGAGATGCTCGACGCCGCGCTTGGCAATCCGAAGCGCCCGGTGCTCGGCATCGTCGGCGGCTCGAAGGTCTCGACCAAGCTCGACCTTCTGGGCAACCTGGTGACGAAGCTCGACCGCCTCGCCATCGGCGGCGGCATGGCCAACACCTTCCTCGCCGCCCAGGGCCACGACGTCGGCGCGAGCCTGTGCGAACACGACCTCGCCGACACCGCCCGCGAGATCATGCAGACCGCCAAGGCGTCGGGCTGCGAGCTCCTCCTGCCCGTCGATGTGGTCACCGCCGAGGAGGTCAAACCCGGCGCCGCGAGCCACGTCCGCGACCTCGGCCAGGTGCAGCCCGCCGACCGCATCCTCGACGCCGGCCCCAAATCCGTCGAGCGCCTGCTGGCCGCCATGGAGCAGTCGGCGACGCTGATCTGGAACGGCCCGCTCGGCGTCTTCGAGGTCCCGCCTTTCGACGCCGCCACCGTGGCCGCGGCGAAGAAGGCCGGGGCACTGGCCTCACAAGGCCGCATCGTCGCCGTCGCGGGCGGCGGAGACACCGTGGCGGCCCTCAATCACGCGGGCGTCGCCGGCGAGTTCACATTCGTCTCGACGGCGGGCGGCGCGTTTCTAGAATGGATGGAAGGAAAGGCGCTGCCCGGCGTGGCGGCCCTTCAACAGGGGTAGATTGATGAACCTTCAGGCTCTCAACGCGGTCGCCGAGAAGATGGTCGAGCCCGGCCGGGGCATCCTGGCGGCCGACGAGTCGACCGGCACCATCAAGAAGCGCTTCGACGCCATCGGCGTGGAGAACACCGAGGACAACCGCCGCGACTACCGCGAGCTGATGTTCCGCGGCGCCGAGGGGATGAAGCACATCTCCGGCGTCATCCTCTACGACGAGACCATCTGGCAGAACGCCGCCGACGGCACGCCGCTGGTGGACCTGATCACCAAGGCGGGCTCCATTCCCGGCATCAAGGTCGATGCGGGCGCCAAGCCGCTCCCCGGCTTCCCCGGCGAGACGATCACCGAGGGCCTCGACGGCCTCGCCGACCGGCTGGCGAAGTACTACGAGCGCGGCGCGCGCTTTGCGAAGTGGCGGGCGGTGATCGACATCGCCGACGGCATCCCCACCTGGGGCGCCGTCAAGGCCAACGCCCATGCGCTCGCCCGCTACGCCGCCCTCTGCCAGGCCGCGGAGATCGTGCCGATCGTCGAGCCCGAGATCCTGATGGACGGCGCCCACGACATCGAGCGCTGCGACCAGGTCACCCGCTGGGTGCTCCAGACCGTCTTCGACGAACTGTTCGAGCAGCGCGTGGCGCTGGAAGGCATCGTGCTCAAGCCCAACATGGTCATCTGCGGCAAGGGCTGCACCAGGCGCTCCTCGGTCGAGGAAGTGGCCCACCGCACCATCGCGGCGCTGAAGGCCACCGTCCCCTCGGCCGTGCCGGGCATCGCCTACCTCTCCGGCGGTCAATCGGACGAAGAAGCCACCGCCCACCTGGACGCCATGAACAAGATCGGCGGCTTCCCCTGGAAGATGACCTTCTCCTACGGCCGCGCCCTTCAGGCCGCCCCGCAGAAGGCCTGGTCCGGCAAAAGCGAAAACGTCGCCGCCGCCCAACGCGCCTTCGCCCACCGCGCCCGCATGAACGGCCTCGCCAGCCTCGGCCAGTGGGAAGGCAGCCTGGAAAAGGCGGCGTAGTCCCAAACCCCGTCATCCTGGGCCTTGTGCCCAGGACCCAGAAACGCGGGCGGTCCAGAACGTAGCTGGATCGCCCGTTTTTCGTTCTGTATTGGCGGTGCTTCTGGGTCCTCGGGACAAGCCCGAGGATGACGAGCTTGTTGATTGGTGGCTGGTTCTGCTTGCCCTCTCAACTGAGGGCGCCAAGGTGCCCCCGGATCGGGAGAGCTTGAAAGCCATGGACTTCGACGCGCTGCTTTTGTCGCGACTGCAGTTCGCCTTCACCATCGCCTGGCACATCATCTTCCCCAGCTTCACGATCGGCCTCGCCAGCTTCCTGGCGGTGCTGGAGGCCCTGCTGCTGGCGACCGGGCGTCAGGTCTTCCGCACCCTCTACGACTTCTGGCTGAAGATCTTCGCCATCAGCTTTGGCATGGGCGTCGTCTCGGGCGTGGTCATGTCCTACGAGCTGGGGACCAACTGGGCGGTGTTCAGCCGCATGGCCTCGCCGGTGATCGGCCCGCTGCTGGCCTTCGAGGTGCTGACCGCCTTCTTCCTGGAGGCCTCGTTCCTCGGCGTCATGCTGTTCGGCTGGAAGAAGGTGGGGCCGGGGCTGCACTTCGCCGCCACCGTGCTGGTCGCCGTCGGCACCCTCATCTCCGCCTTCTGGATCATCTCGGCCAACAGCTGGATGCAGTACCCGACCGGCTACACGGCCCTGCCGGACGGCTCGCTGCGGGCGGTCAGCTGGCTGGCGGTGATCTTCTCGCCGACCTTCGTCCCGCGCTTTTTGCACATGGTCATCGCCGCCTACCTGACCACATCGCTCGTGGTCGGCGCGGCCAGCGCCTTCGCCATCCTCAAGGACCGGGGCGCGGACGCCGCCAAGGTCGCCCTGCGCATGGCGGTCCTGATGTTCGCCGTCGTCGCGCCGCTCCAGCTCCTGGTCGGCGACTACCAGGGCAAGCAGGTGCTGACGCTCCAGCCCTCCAAGCTCGCCGCCATCGAAGCCTTCTGGGAGACGCGGACCGAGCAGCCCTTCCACATCATCGCCTGGCCCGACCGCGCCGCCGAGACCAACCACTTCGAGATTTCCATCCCCAGGATCGGCAGCTGGATCACCGCCGGCGCGACCTCCAAGAAGGTGACCGGGCTCAAGGCCTTCGCGCCTGAGGATCGCCCGCCGGTCGCGATCGTCTTCTGGGCCTTCCGCATCATGGTCGGGCTTGGCGTGCTGATGATCCTGCTGGGCCTCTGGGGCGCGTGGCTGGCGTGGCGCAAGAAGGGGCCGGAGAACTCCAGAGCCTTCCTGCGCGCCTGCGTCGTCATGGGGCCGAGCGGCTTCATCGCCGTCATCGCCGGCTGGACCGTGGCCGAGGTCGGCCGCCAGCCCTGGGTCATCTACGGCGTTCTCAGAACCGCCGAGGCCGCCTCGCCCGTCGCGGCCGGGGCGGTCTCCACCTCGCTGATCGCCTTCATCGTCATCTACGCCGTCGTCTTCAGCGTCGGCGCCCTCTACATCCTGCGCCTGTTCGGCGAGGGGCCGGTCAGCGGCTCCGCCGAGCCCGAGCCCGCCGACCTGCGCGCGCCGGGCACGCCGCTCGCCAAGACCCCGACCGAGCCGGAGGGCAAGCTGTGAACCTCGACCTGCCCCTCATCTGGGCCGGGCTGATCGCGCTCGCTGTCCTGATGTACGTCCTGCTCGATGGCTTTGATCTTGGCCTCGGCATCCTCTTCCCATTCGCCAGGGACCCCAGGCACCGCGACGCGATGATGCACTCCATCGCCCCGGTGTGGGATGGCAACGAGACCTGGCTGGTGCTGGGCGGCGGGGGCCTGCTGGCGGCCTTTCCCTACGCCTACAGCCTGATCATGCCGGCGCTTTATGTTCCGGTGATCCTCATGCTGCTCGCCCTGATCTTGCGGGGCGTGGCGTTCGAGTTTCGCCTGCGCGGGCGCCATCACGGCAAGCGGTTCTGGACCGCCGCCTTTGCGGGGGGCTCGCTGGTCGCGGCGGCGGCGCAGGGGATGATCCTCGGCGGCTTCATCCAGGGCATCGCGGTGGAGGACGGCGCCTTTGCGGGCCGCACCTTCGACTGGCTGACGCCCTACAGCCTGCTGACGGCCGCGGGCGTGGTCGCGGGCTACGCGCTGCTGGGCGCCGGCTGGCTGATCGTCAAGGCCGAGGGCGACCTGCACGATGACGCCCGCCGCTGGGCCTGGAGCAGCGCCATCGCCGTGGCCGTTGCGCTGGCGGCGGTGAGCCTGGCCACCCTCGTTGTCCACCCACAGGTGGCGGAACGCTGGGGCTTCAGCGGCTGGTCGGTGGATTTCGCCGTGCTGGGCCCGCTGCTCGCCATCCCCGCCGTCGGGCTCATCGGACTGGCGCTAGTGGTTTACGGCCTGCGCTCCGGCTCGCACCGGCTGCCGTTCGCGGGGGCGTTCGTGGTCTTCCTTTCGGGCTACCTCGGCCTTGGCTGGAGCCTCTATCCCGACGCCGTTCCCTACGGCATCGGCTTCCGCGAGGCGGCCAACGCCGACAATGCGCTTGGGCTGATGCTGGTCGGCGTCGCCATCCTGCTGCCGGTGATCCTCGGCTACACCGTCTGGGTCTACTGGGTCTTCCGCGGCAAGGTCAGCGCCGATGCCTCCTACGACCACTGAGCCTCTCTGGAAGCGCCTGGGCTGGTTCTTCGCCATCGCGCTGGCCAGCACGGCGGCTGTGGCGGTGGTGGCTTACGGACTAAGAGCGCTGCTTATCCCTTAGTCCGCTCACCCCGGCGAAAGCCGGGGCCCAGGTCTGTCCAGCGGAGTGCTGACTGGAAAGGACTGGGTCCCGGCTTTCGCCGGGAAGAGCGGGGGAGTATTGGCCAACACAATGACGCGCCTCTACCTGATCACCCCGCCCGCCATCGACGACCTCGCCGCCTTCGCCCGCACGCTGGCCGGGGCGCTGGACGCGGGCGATGTCGCGGCCCTGCAGGTCCGCCTCAAGGACGCCGACGAGACGGTCATCGCCGCCGCCGTCGATGTCCTGACCCCCATCTGCCACGCCCGCGACGTGGCCGTGATCCTCAACGACCGCCCCGACCTCGCCGCCAGATTCGGCTGCGACGGCGTCCATATCGGCCAGGCCGACGCCCCCCTCGCCGAAGCCCGCAAGCTGATGGGCAATGGCAGGATGATCGGTGTCACCTGCCACGACAGCCGCCACCTCGCCATGGAAGCGGCCGAGGGCGGGGCCGACTACGTCGCCTTCGGCGCCTTCTACCCGACCACAACCAAGGACACCCTCTATCGCCCCGAGCCCGAGGTGCTGACCATCTGGCAGGAGACGATGGAAATCCCCTGCGTCGCCATCGGCGGCGTCACGGCGGAAAACGCCGGCGTTCTGGCGGTCGCCGGCGCGGACTTCATCGCGGTGATGGGCGGCGTCTGGAACTACCCCGAAGGCCCGGCCGCGGCGGTGAAGGCCATCAACGCGGCGATCACGCAGCCTTAGGCGCCACCGCCTCGCCCTTCACCTGCACCTTCGAGCAGGTCTTGCCGTGGCCCAGCGCGTACTTGACCGTCGGGAAAACCCGCGCCGAAGCGATGGCCAGCGCAATCGCCGCCAGACCCTTCTCGCCCCAGCGCCGCACGATCTCGTCGCGCAGCGGATCGGCCGTCTCCATGTCGCGGGCGAGGGAGGCGCGCGCGAACTTCCACGCCAGCCCCGCGTCCGCGCCCATCGCCGCCTCGTCGCCGGTCAACACCGCCTTCAGCACCGTCGGCGCCACGCCCTGTTCCTCGCCCATCTGGACGACGATCTGGGTGCACGGCCCGCAGTCCTCGGCCAGCGTGCCCACCAGCCGCGCGGCGATCAGCGCGTCCTTCGGCGCCTTGGCATAGCCGCCCAGCCTCTGCACGCCGGCGAAGGCGAAGAAGGCGCCCGGATCGGCCTCGATCAGCGCGCGCATGTAGGAGACGTCGTAGTCGTAGCGCTTCTCGAACCGCGCCACGGCCGCCTTCAGCAGGGCCTTCAGCATCTCAGGCCTCGCTCTTTACGCCGCGCCAGCCGATCCAGATCGCGATCAGCGCCGGCAGATAGACCCCCACGAAGTCACGCCCGATGTCGCCGGCGGCGTGGTGGCCCAGCACCGCCTCCAGGAAGTGCACGGCCATGTGGAGCCCCAGGAACACCGCCACCGGGATCACGGCCCCCGCGCCGCGCCCCGCCGCCCACCAGCCAAGTCCGGCGGCGCAGGCCAGGTACGCCGCCCCGATGTCCCTCACGAAATGCGGATTGTAGGGCCCGGTCTCGGTCACCCCCGGCACGGCCGGATACCAGGCGCCCGGCGCCAGCAGCATGAACAGCCCGTTCGCCGCCAGCAGGACCGGCAGTATCCAGCGCAAGATCGTCTTCATCCCACAGCCCTCCCCAGTGCTTGCGCCGGACCGTAACAGGCGTAACGTGAGCGTAAGCAAGAGAAACGGGAGGAAGGGTCATGCGCCTGAAGCTCGTTCTGGGCTTGATTGCGCTGACGGCGGCCAGTCCCGCCGCCGCCGAGAACTGGCAGCCGGTGCCGGGCGAGCCGGACACCTACTACGACGCTGACTTCACCAAGATCGACGAACAGACGGGCCTCGTCATAGTTCGCACCGCCATGGGCAAGCCGTCCGGCGCGGGCTACGCCGAATGGACGGAGAAGGAGCCGATCCAGATGTCGGCGATCGACTGCAAGGCCGACACCTACAAGAACCTTGGCCTCGACTTCGACGACACCGCCGCCCTGCCGGACGGCTGGCGCGCGCGCAGCTCCGACCCCGACGCGAAGATCGCCGTCGGCGGCGCGGGGGTGGCGGCCTGCAAGCGCAAGGACAGCTTGCCCAAGGTCGCCTTGCCTTGAGCGGGGGCGGCGGCTAGGTTCCGCCGCCATTTTGCAAAGCCCCGCTCGAGCTCATGTCCAAGATCAACGCCATCAACATCAAACCCGGCAACGTGCTGCAGCACGAGGGCTCCCTGTGGGTCGCGGTCAAGACCGCCCACGTCAAACCCGGCAAGGGCGGCGCCTTCGCCCAGGTCGAGCTGAAGAACGTGCTCGACGGCCGCAAGCTGAACGAACGCTGGCGCTCCTCCGACACCGTCGAGCGCGTGACTCTCGAGCAGAAGGACCACCAGTTCCTCTACGCCGAGGGCGACATGCTGGTGTTCATGGACACCGCCTCCTACGAGCAGATCGAGCTGCACAAGGACTTCGTCGGCGAGGACCGCGCCCAGTTCCTGCAGGACGGCATGATCGTGACCCTCGAATTCCACGAGGACCGCGCCATCGGCCTGGAGCTGCCCGAGCATGTGGTGGTCACGGTGGTTGAGGCCGACGCCACGGTGAAGGGCCAGACGGCGTCCTCGTCCTACAAGCCCGCCAAGGCCGACAACGGCATGCGCATCCTCATCCCGCCCTACATGAACGCGGGCGAGCGCATCCTGATTTCCACCGAGAACGGTGAATACCTTCGGCGCGCTGACTAGTTAGCGCCCCGTGGCCAATTCCTCAGCCCTCCTGACCGTAATGATCGACGCCGCGCGCAAGACCGCGCGGGGTCTGGCGCGCGACTTCGGCGAAGTCACCGAGCTTCAGGTCTCCAGGAAGGGCGCCGCCGATTTCGTCTCCGCCGCCGACCTGAAGGCCGAACAGACGCTGTTCGAACTGCTGTCCAAGGCCCGTCCGGGCTACGGCTTCCTGATGGAAGAGCGCGGCGTGGTGGAGGGCACCGACAAGTCCCACACCTGGATCGTCGACCCGCTCGACGGCACCACCAACTTCCTGCACGCCATCCCCCACTTTGCGATCAACATCGCCCTGGAGCGGGAAGGGGCGGGCGTCGTCGCGGCGGTGACCTACAATCCCATCACCCACGAGATCTTCTGGGCCGAGAAGGGCAAGGGCGCCTACGTCTCCGACAAGCGCCTGCGCGTGGCCGCCCGCCAGCGGCTGGACGAAAGCCTCATCGGCTGCGGCATCCCCTTCCTCGGCCACGGCCAGCACGGCAAGTTCCTGAAAGAGCTCCACCAGGTCACCCAGCGCGTCGCCGGCGTGCGCCGCTACGGCTCGGCCGCGCTCGACATGGCCTGGGTCGCCGCCGGGCGCCTGGACGGCTTCTGGGAACGCGACCTCAAGCCCTGGGACATCGCCGCGGGCCTGCTCCTCGTCACCGAGGCCGGGGGCACGGTCACAGATGCGGATGGCGAAGACGCCATGCTCGAAAAAGGCAGCATCTGCGCGGCCAACCTCGACCTCCACCCCCTGCTGCTGGAGCGGTTGAAGGCGGCTGCGTAAACTCCTTCTCCCCTCGCGGGAGAAGGTGGCCTGCGAAGCAGGTCGGATGAGGGGGTTCTCAGAATTCTCAGCGGGCTAGGGCGGTTGATAGGGCGGTGCGCCCCCTCATCCGTCAGCCTTCGGCTGACACCTTCTCCCGCGAGGGGAGAAGGATTCTAAGCCGCCTCGCCGCCGAACTGGAGCGTCGCCAGCCGCGCATAGAGCCCGCCCTTGGCCGACAGCTCGGTGTGCGTCCCCTCCTCGACCACCCGCCCCTCGTCCATCACCACGATCCGGTCGGCCTTCAGCACCGTGGCCAGCCGGTGGGCGATCACCAGCGTCGTGCGCCCGGTCATGGCCTCGTCGAGCGCCCGCTGGACCAGCCGCTCGTTCTCGGCGTCGAGGGCGCTGGTGGCTTCGTCGAGCAGCAGGATCGGCGCATTCCTCACCAGAGCCCGGGCGATGGCCAGCCGCTGGCGCTGGCCGCCGGACAGGGTCTTGGCCCGCTCGCCCACCGAGGTGTTGAAGCCCTGCGGCAGCTCGTCGAGGAAGCCCGCCGCCTGCGCCGCCCGCGCCGCCTCCAGCACCTCATCGGCCGAAGCCTCCTCGCGGCCGAAGCGGATGTTGTCGAGCGCCGAGCCGGAGAACAGCGGCGCCTCCTGCGCCACCAGCGCCATGCGCGCGCGCACCTCCGCCGGATCGGCCTCGCGCAAATCCACGCCGTCGATCAGCACCCGCCCGGCCTGGGGGTCGTAGAACCGCAGAAGCAGCCGAAACACCGTGCTCTTGCCGGCGCCCGAGGGCCCGACCAGCGCCACCCGCTCGCCGGGCCGCACGGCAAGGTCAAAGTCCTTGAGGATCGGCGCGTCGGGCCGCCCCGGATAGGCGAAGGTCACCCGCTCGAACCCGATCTGCCCGCGCGCCGGCGAGGGCATCGGCGTCACCCTGGCGGGCGGGGCGATCTGCGGCTCGGCCCGCATCAACTCCGAAATCCGGTCCATGGCGCCCGAGGCCTTCTGCACCTCGCCCCACACCTCGCCGAGCGCGCCGACCGAGCCGGCCGCCAGCACCGACAGGAAGACGAACTGCACCAGCACCCCGGCGGTCATGGTCCCCTCGACCACCGCATGCGCCCCGGCCCACAGCACGATGGAGACGCCGCCGAACACCACCGCGATGACCACGGCCGTCATGCCCGCCCGCGCCCGGATGCGCGCCACCGAGGCCGCGAACGCCGTCTCCACCGAGGCGTTGAACCTGGCCGCCGCGCTTCTCTCGCGCCCGAAGGCCTGCACCGTCTCCAGCGCATCCAGGCTCTCGCCCGCAAAGCCCACGGCGTCGGCGAAGCGGTCCTGGGCGTTGGCCGACAGCTTTCGCACCCGCCGCCCGATCAGAAACATCGGCGCGATGATCACCGGCGCCAGCAGCATGACGAAGAAGGTCAGGCGCGGGCTGACCACCGCCAGCATGATGGTCGCGCCCACCAGCGTCAGGAAGTTGCGCAGCGCGACCGAGGCGCTGGTGCCGACCATGTTCTCGACGATAGTGATGTCGGTGGTCATCCGCGACAGCACCTCGCCCGTGCGCACCTTGGCGAAAAAGCCGGGGTCGAGCTTGAGGATGTGGCCATAGAGCCCCTGGCGCAGGTCCGCGACCACCCGCTCGCCCAGCCGGCTGACGAAGTAGAACCGCAGCGCCGTCGCCAACGCCAGCCCCACCGCCACCGCGCCGAGCAGCAGGAAGGTGCGGTTCAGCGCCGCGGACGTGCCCTCGTGGAAGCCCCGGTCGACCACGACCCGCGCCGCGCCGGTGATCCCCAGCGTCGCGCTGGTCGACAGCAGCAGGAAGAAGGTGGCCAGCGCCGCGTCGCGCCAGTGCCGCCTCAGGAAGGGCAGCAGGTTGCCCAGCGGGCGGATGTTGCGGGTCTTCGGCCGGCGCTGGGCGGCCTCGGCCAGGCTCGCCGCCAGCTCGGCCCCGGCGCCCGGTCGACCCTTCGCTTCGCTCGCATCGGTCATGGTCCGCCCCTTGCCTAACTCGCAGCCGTTCTGTATAGCCGCGCGTCTTCGCGGGCCACCCTCCCGCTCCCAACTTTACAGGCCGATTTCAGTCGGTTGGACCTTGAGATGAAACAAGACGGACATCCCGACTATCACTTCATCAACGTGGTGATGACGAACGGCACGACCTATCGCACGCGTTCCACCTACGGGAAGGAAGGCGACACCCTGAACCTGGACATCGACCCCACCACCCACCCGGCGTGGACCGGCGGCGGTCACACCCTGCTCGACCGCGGCGGCCGCGTGTCGCGCTTCAACGCCAAGTTCGGCGGGTTCACGAAGAAATAGAGCGCTGGGGCGCTTTGAGGGGCAAAAAGCCGGGCGCAGCGACCTGCGGCCCGGCTTTTTCTTTGTGCGTGGTTCGACACGGACCTTCGGTCCTGCTCACCATGACGAACTCTGAGTACGTCATCCTGAGCAGGCCTCCTGAGCTTGTCGAAGGAGGCCGTGTCGAAGGACGCTAGGCAGCCCCGAACGCGCTCTTCAGCCGGTCGAACTGCGCCAGCACGGGCGAGGGCGGTTCGGCCTCGCCGGCGGCTTCCAGGTACATCCGACGATCCAGGTGGCGCACCCGCTCATACAGCCGCGCCGAGCGGTCGAGCAGTTCCAGCAGGCCAAACGGCAGGTCGTCCAGGTCGCTCGCCGGCTCGGACAGGCACACCGTCTCGGCCCCGATGCGATAGCGCGCCTCGCAGGCGTCCTCGGGCGTCATGTTGCTTTCGCGCACGGCCCGCTGGACCAGCAGCCACGAGGCGATCTGCATCAACCGCGTGGTCAGCCGCATGCTTTCGGAGGCATAGGCCAGCGCCGCCGCTCGGCTGAGCAGCTTGGCGTCCTGACGGCCCGGGCCGTCGAGGTAGGCGGCGGTCTCCTCGACCAGCGCCATGCCTTCCTCGAAGGTGCGCGCGAACAGTTCGGAGGCCGCGAAGTCGCGGATCACGGCCGAGCGCCAGGGCGCGGTCTGCCCGATGGTCAAAATCGTCAACGCCCCACCCCTACTGTGCCGAGCCGGCCAAGCCCGACTCGCTTCACCGATCCTACTGCAACGGCCGTGCCAACACGGTTAATCGCCGCCCAGATTGAACAGGGCGTCGGCGGCCGAGCGGCCGGCCTTCTTCTTGTCGAGCTGCGCCTGCACCCGTGCGATCTCGCGCTCCAGCTCGGTGATGCGCTCCTCCAGGTCGGCGACGGCATAGACCTCCAGGTCCTCGCGCAGCGCCTCCCTCAGCGCCTGTCCGCGCGCGTGGCGCGGCTCGGCCGGTTCCTCCAGCATCAGGCGCACTCCCTTCCGCCCAGCTCCAGGTCTGCGCTAGAGAACCCCCTCGCGCGAAGCGGCGCAAGCCAAAGGAGCCCCGCCATGTCCCAATCCGAGATGACCGCCATCGCCGTCGAAGGGGGCAAGGGTCCGGCGGAGGCGCTGAAAGCCGTGACCGCGCCCATCCCGCGGCCGGGCGAGGGCCAGATCCTCATCAAGGTGGCGGCCGCCGGGGTGAACCGCCCCGACCTGTTGCAGCGTCAGGGCTTCTACCCGCCGCCGCCCGGCGCGCCCGACACGCTGGGGCTGGAAGTGGCCGGCGTCGTGGTGAAGGCCGCCGGCCGCTGGAAGGAAGGTGACGAGGTCTGCGCCCTGCTCGGCGGCGGCGGCTATGCCGAGTACGCCGTGGTCGACGCCCGCCATGCCCTGCCCATCCCGCGCGGGCTGTCGCTGACCGAGGCGGCGGGCCTGCCGGAAACCGTCTTCACCGTCTTCGCCAACGTCTTCGAGCACGGCGGCCTGAAGCCCGGCGAGACCTTCATGGTCCACGGCGCCACCTCCGGCATCGGCGTGACCGCCATCCAGATGGCCAAGGCCGCCGGCGCCAGGGTAATCGCCACCGGCCGAGGGGCCGACAAGGCCGCCCGGGCCAAGGCTCTTGGCGCCGACGTCGCCGTGGACGTCACCACCCAGGACTTCGAGGAAATCGCCAAAGCCGAAGGCGGGGTCGACGTCGTCCTCGACATGGTCGGGGCGTCCTATTTCGAGAAGAACCTGAACGCCCTGAAAACCGGCGGCCGCATCGTCTACATCGCCTCTCTGGGCGGGGCGACGCTGGAAGTCCCGGTCTTCCGGCTGATGCAAAAACAGGCCGTCCTCACCGGCTCCACCCTCCGCGCCCGCCCCGCCGACGAAAAGGCCAAGCTTGCCGCGCAAATCGAACGCATCGTCTGGCCGTGGATCGAAGCCGGCAAGGTCAAGGCCATCGTCGACAAGACCTTCCCCCTGACCGAAGCCGCCGCCGCCCACGCCCACCTCGAAAGCGGCGCCCACGTCGGCAAGGTGGTGCTGACCGCCTAAGCCCTTCCCCCTGGATGGGGGAAGGGTTGGGATGGGGGTGGGACGCTCTCAGCACCCACTCCCCTGCGCAGCACACGCCCGAACCTCCTCCACCCCCATCCCCGACCCTTCCCCCATCCAGGGGGAAGGGAGACATATCGACCCGAGACATCTGGAGACACTTGGCCCCGTCTCCCGGCGCCTTATCCCCCTCGGCTTGATCGGCCCCACAATGGCTGGATGACCACCGCCCTCTCCTCAGCCGCCGCCCTCAACGCCCGCGCCCGCGCGCCCGCGCGTCCCCGCGCGTCCCCGCCCGCGCGCCCCCACGCCCATACGCGCGCGAGCCCTGGAGACATTCGCCCCTCCAGCGCGTTCACGGGCCATGAGCGAAGTCCGCATCGGCTGTTCGGGCTGGGCCTACAAGGACTGGAAGGGGCCCTTCTATCCGCCGGGGACGAAGGACGCCGATCGCCTGGCCGCCTACGCCACCCGCTTCGACACCGCCGAGATCAACGCCAGCTTCTACCGCCTGCCCAGCGAGGTCTGCGTGGCCGCCTGGGCGCGCAACGCCCCGGAGGGTTTCCTGTTCGCCTGGAAGGTCAGCCGCTTCATCACCCACAACAAGAAGCTCAAGGACTGCGAGGACAGCGTCGATCTCGTCTTCGGCCGCATGGCGCCGCTGGGCGACAAGCTCGGCCCCGCCCTCGTCCAGCTGCCGCCGCAGCTGCGCCGCAACGATGAGCGCCTGGAGACCTTCTTTCGCTGGCTCCCGCCCGGCCGGCGCGTCGCCGTCGAGTTCCGCCACGACAGCTGGTACGACGAGGCGGTCTTCCAGATCCTGCGCCGCCACAACGCCGCCTTCGTCATCTCCGACCACCACAGCGCCCCGGCGCCGAGCGTCGTCACCGCCGACTGGGTCTACTGGCGCGGCCACGGCCCCGGCGGGCGCTACTTCGGCAATTACCCGGACGAGCAGCTGTGCAAGCTGGCGGCGCGGATCGGCCTGTGGCGCACCGACGGCCTCGACGTCTTCGCCTACTTCGACAACGACATCAAAGCCGCCGCCCCGTTCGATGCACTACGCCTCAAGGAGCTGCTTTCGCAGAGCAATAGCCGTTCCCTTGGCGAACAATCAGCTCTATAGGGAACCCAACACCCGCCCGGCCGAAAGGCCGGGCGCCGCTGTTTCTGGAGCACGCCTATGGCCGACCAAATCCTCATGCCCAAGGCCACCGCCGTGTGGCTGGTGGACAATACCTCGCTGACCTTCGAGCAGATCGCCGACTTCTGCGGCCTGCACCCGCTGGAAGTGAAGGGCATCGCCGACGGCGAGGTGGCGCGCGACATCCGCGGCGCCGACCCGATCGCCAACGGCCAACTCTCCCGCGAGGAGCTCGACAAGGCCGGCTCGAACCCCAAGTACCGCATGGTCGCGCAAAAGAGCCGCCACCAGGAGCTGCTCAAGCCGCAGAAGAAGGCGCCGCGCTACACGCCCGTGTCGCGCCGCCAGGACCGCCCGGACGCCATCGCCTGGTTCGTGCGCAACCATCCGGAAGTGACCGATCCGCAGATCGCCAAGCTGCTGGGCACCACCAAGTCCACCATCGAGGCGGTGCGCAACCGCACTCACTGGAACGCGGCCAACCTCAAGCCCGTCGATCCGGTGACGCTCGGCCTCGTCGGCCAGCTGGAGCTGGACGCCGTGGTCAAGAAGGCGGCCGAAAAGAAGGCCAAGGACGACGCCAAAAAGGGCATCACCTCGCCCGAAGGCGCGACCCTGCGTCCGGCGTCGGAAACCGGCATCCTCCACGGCGACGAGGTGGAGGACGCCACGTTTGCGGAAGCCGCGCCGACCTTCGCCGAGGAGAACGACGAAGGCTAGAGGCGTCTAGTGAAGGGGCCGAAGGCCCTCGATCTCTTCCTTGAGCCGAAGCTTTCGTCGCTTGAGCTCCTTAAGGCGGATGTCGTCGGCTGCCGGTCTGGTGAGTTCGTCCTGGATCGCGCGTTCAAGGGACTGGTGACGGTTTCCGAGTTCGCGGATACGGGCATCGACGGCCATAGGGGTACGCCTCCATGCTGTTGGCGTTGGATAGTGAACACCCGATGCGCCGGGCTGTCAGATCAAATATCCTTGCTTATGGCTGAGGCTTTTTGGCGGGAACCTGAATGGCGGGCGACAAACCAAGGCTGATCGTGGGCGTCACCGGCGCGTCCGGGGTCGTCTATGGCCTGCGCGCGCTGGACGCCTGCCGCGAGCTGGGCGTCGAGAGCCACCTCGTCTTCTCCAGAGCCGCGGCCCTGACGCTGAGCCAGGAGACCGAGCTCTCCATGGCCGACGTGAACCGCCGCGCGGACGTGGTCCACAAGATCGGCGACGTGGGCGCCTCCATCGCGTCTGGTTCGTACAAGACGCTCGGCATGCTGATCGCGCCCTGCTCGGTGAAGACCATGAGCGAGATCGCCACCGGCGTGACCGCCTCGCTGATGAGCCGCGCCGCCGACGTGGTGCTGAAGGAGCGCCGGCGCCTGGTGCTGATGGTGCGCGAGACGCCGTTTCACCTTGGGCACTTGCGCACCATGACCGCGCTGACGGAGATGGGCGCGGTCATCTGCCCGCCGCTGCCGGCCTTCTATGCCAAACCGACGTCCATCGAGGAGATGATCGACCAGTCGGTGGGCCGCGCGCTGGACCTCTTCGGCCTCGCCTGGAAACCGGTGAAGCGCTGGGGCGAGGACCTGGCGACGATCGGAGACCGCGCTTGAGCCTCTGGGACTGGGCGGCGGCGACCTATGCCCGGCCGGGGGTCTCGCAGGCCTGCCTGGACCTGCAGGACGGCCACCAGCAAAACGTCTGCTTCCTGCTCTGGGCGATGTGGGCCAATCCCGAGAGCGACGCCCTGCGCGCCGGCGTCGGCATGGCGCGCGAGTGGGAAACCATCGTCCTTAAACCCCTGCGCGGGGTCCGCCGCCGCCTACCGGC
>DASVBC010000040.1:0-2744 GCA_036376035.1 Caulobacteraceae bacterium
GGGTCCACGTTGACGTTGGACTCGATCATCTCGTGGTAGAGGTCGTTGCCCTCGCGGGTGCGCTCACCCACGCCCGCCAGCACCGAGTAGCCGCCGTAGGCCTTGGCGATGTTGTTGATCAGCTCCTGCATCGTCACGGTCTTGCCGACGCCGGCGCCGCCGAACAGGCCGATCTTGCCGCCCTTGGTGTAGGGGCACATGAGGTCGATGACCTTGATGCCCGTGACCAGCACTTCGGCCGAGGTCGATTGCTCGGCGAAGGACGGGGCCTCGCGGTGGATGGTGTTGTAGTGCGGGGTATTGATCGGGCCGGCCTCGTCGATCGGCTCGCCGATGACGTTCATGATGCGGCCGAGCGTGCCCGGACCGACCGGCACGCGAATGCCCGCGCCCGTGTCGGCCACCGGCTGACCGCGGGTCAGGCCTTCGGTGGTGTCCATGGCGATGGTCCGCACGGTGTTCTCGCCCAGGTGCTGGGCGACCTCGAGCACCAGGCGGAAGGGCTCGCCGGTCTTCTGGTCGGTGTTGGTGGTCTCCAGCGCGTTCAGAATCGCCGGCAGGTGACCCTCGAACTCGACGTCGACGACGGCGCCGATGACCTGGGCGATGCGGCCCGTGGCGACGGCCTGCGAAGCGGCCGGGGCGGCGTCGGCCTTCTTGGCGCGGGGCTTGGTGATCTTGGCGGTGATGGCCATGGCTTTCGTGCTTTCCGTACGGATCAGATGGCTTCGGCGCCGGAGATGATCTCGATCAGCTCCTTGGTGATCTGCGCCTGGCGGGAACGGTTATATTGAAGGGTGAGGCTGGCGATCATGTCGCCGGCGTTGCGGGTGGCGTTGTCCATCGCGGTCATCTGGCTGGCGTAGAAGCCGGCCATGTTTTCGAGGAGCGCGGAGAGGATCTGCACCGTGATGTTGCGCGGCAGCAGGGTTTCCAGGATGCCCTCTTCCGACGGCTCGTAGTCGTAGGTCGCGCCGCCGAGGTCGGCGGTCTCGCCTTCGGTGACCTGCGCCGGAATCAGCTGCCTGGCGGTCGGGACCTGGCTCACCACCGACTTGAAGCGGCTGTAGAACAGGGTGACCACGTCGGCCTGGCCGCTCTCGAAGATTTCGAGGATGCGGTCGGCGATCGGCTGGGCGACGCTGAGCGTCAGGTTGCGCTCGGCCGAAAGGTCGAAGGTCTCGATCAGGCGATCGCCGAACATGCGGCGCAGCGGATCGCGCGCCTTCTTGCCGACGCCGAGGATCTGGACGTCCTTGCCCTCGTTGATCAGGCGCTGGATGTGGTCGCGGGCCAGCCGGACGATGGAAGACGAAAAGCCGCCCGCCAGGCCCCGGTCGGCGACCGCGACGACCACCAGGTGCTTCTGGTCAGAGCCGGTGCCGGCGAGCAGGCGCGGGGCGCCGTCGCCCGACACGCCCGCGGCCAGGTTTGAGATGACCGCCGCCATCCGCTCGGCGTAGGGCCGGGCGTTCTGGGCGGCGTCCTGCGAGCGGCGCAGTTTCGCCGCCGCCACCATCTGCATCGCCTTCGTGATCTTCTGCGTGGCTTTCACGCTTCCGATCCGATTGCGCATGTCCTTGAGGCTGGCCATCGCCGTTTTGCGTCCTAGGCGAAGTTGGCGGAGAAGGCTTCGAGGGCGTCCTTGAGTTCGCCTTCCAGCTTGTCGTCGAGCGCCTTCTTGGTGCGGATGGCGTCCAGCAGCTTCTGGTGCTTGGAGTGCATGCGCGAGAGCAGCTCCTGCTCGAAGCGGCCCACCTGCGCGGTCGGGATGCGGTCCAGATAGCCTCTCGTGCCGGCGTAGATCACCACCACCTGCTCTTCGACGGCCAGCGGGCTGTACTGGGGCTGCTTGAGGAGCTCGGTCAGGCGCTCGCCTCTGGCCAGCATGCGCTGGGTCGAGGCGTCCAGGTCGGAGCCGAACTTCGCGAAGGCGGCCATTTCCCGGTACTGGGCGAGTTCGCCCTTGATGGGGCCGGCCACCTGCTTCATCGCCTTGATCTGGGCCGAGGAGCCCACACGCGACACGGAGATGCCGACGTTCACCGCCGGACGGATGCCCTGGTAGAAGAGGTCGGTCTCCAGGAAAATCTGGCCGTCGGTGATCGAGATCACGTTGGTCGGGATGTAGGCCGAGACGTCGTTGGCCTGGGTCTCGATCAGCGGCAGCGCCGTCAGCGACCCCGAGCCGTTGTCCTCGTTCAGCTTGGCCGCGCGCTCGAGCAGGCGGCTGTGCAGGTAGAAGACGTCGCCCGGATAGGCTTCACGGCCCGGCGGGCGGCGCAGCAGCAGCGACATCTGGCGATAGGCGACGGCCTGCTTGGAAAGGTCGTCGTAGATGATCAGGCCGTGCATGCCGTTGTCGCGGAACCACTCGCCCATCGCGCAGCCGGCGAACGGGGCCAGGAACTGCAGCGGCGCGGGCTCGGAAGCCGTGGCGGCGACGACGATGGTGTATTCGAGCGCGCCGTGCTCCTCGAGCGTCTTGACGATCTGGGCGACGGTCGAGCGCTTCTGGCCGATGGCGACGTAGATGCAGTAGAGCTTGGCGCTCTCGTCGTCGCCGGCGTTTACGGTCTTCTGGTTCAGGATGGTGTCGATGGCGACGGCCGACTTGCCGGTCTGGCGGTCGCCGATGATCAGCTCGCGCTGGCCGCGGCCGACCGGGATCAGGGTGTCGATGGCCTTGAGGCCCGTCTGCACCGGCTCGTGCACGGACTTCCTGGGAATGATGCCCGGCGCCT
>DASVBC010000050.1:0-32978 GCA_036376035.1 Caulobacteraceae bacterium
GTGCCTGTCGATCATGCTGTGGATCGCCTTTGTCGTCGGCATCCTGCTGGTCCTGGCGGTGTGCGCGGCGATGTGGTTCGCGTCCAAGGGTCTGGCGATCGCGCTGGGCATCGTCGCCGGGCTGGCGCTGCTGGCGGCGATGGCCTGGACGGCGCTGCGGCTGTCGATGGCGCTGCCGATGAGCTTTGCCGAGCGGCGGTTCCGCTTCTTCGAGGCCTGGACCCTGACGCGGGGCGAGGGCGGGGCGCTGTTCCTGATCGGCCTCTTGCTGATCGCCATCCTGATCCTGATGGAGGCGGTGATCGGCGGCGTCGTCGGCGGGGCCATGCTGGCGTTCTTCGCCGGCCATCCGCCCAGCGAGGGGGCGGTGGAGGCCTTCTTCGCTCAGCCGGTGAGCGATTGGGCCACGCAGCTGGCGCCGTTCGCCGTCGTCGGCGGGGTGGCCCTGGCGCTGCTGGGGGCGGCCTTCTACGCGGTGATGTACGCCCCCTGGGCGGCGGCCTACCGGATGCTCGTTCCGGCCCCGGCCGAGGCGGCCGAGGCGGCGGCCTGATTATGAGCCAGAACGGCGTCGCTTTTGGACGCGAAGCACGTCTAACTGCGGCCAAGCCTGCATTCTCAATGGAGCTCTCTTGATGGCGACCTTTTCGCCCACCGACGCGGCGCTGGAAGGCTTTCGGATTGCGCGCGAGAAGCCGCGGGCGATGCTGCTCTGGGCGGCCGTGAACTTCGTCGTCAGCCTGTTGGTCGGCGTGCTGATGATCGCCATGTTCGGCCCGATGCTGGCCGAGCTGGAGGCGATGAGCCAGGCGGGCTCGGCCGATCCTTCTGAAGCCATGGCGGTGTTCGAGCGGATGGCGCCGCTTTACGCGGTGATGTTGCCCATCGGCCTGCTGGTGCTGTCGGTGTTCACGGCGGCGGCGTACCGGGCGGTGCTGCGCCCTTCGGACAGCCGTTATGGCTATCTGCGGCTCGGCCGGGACGAGATGCGGCTGATCCTGTTGATGCTGATCTATGTTGGCCTGGCCATCGGGTTCACCTTTTTGCTCACCCTGGCCGCCGGGCTGCTGGCGGCGGGCGCGGCCGTGGCGGGCGGCGGGATCGGGGCCTTGCTGGGGGTGATCATCGGCCTCGTCGCCATCGGGCTGATCGTCCTTGTAAGCGTGCGACTGTCGCTGGCGGGACCGATGACCTTTGCCGAGGGGCGGCTGCGGGTGTTCGAGTCCTGGACCCTGACGCGCGGCAATTTCTGGCGGCTGCTGGGCGTCTATGTGCTGGCGATCATTTTGGTGATCGTCGTCTTCCTGCTGGCGCTGATCATCTATGTCGCGTTGGCGACGGTGGTGGCCGGCGGGGACATCGCGGCGGCCGGCGGCGTCTTCCAGCCGGACACCACCTCCGTCGCGAACTACTTCACCACCGCCATGGTCATCTATCTGGTCTTCGCCGCCTTCCTGAGCGCGCTTCAGAACGCGGTGCTCAACGCGCCGCCCGCGGTGGCGTATCGTGAGCTGAGCGGAGCAACGCGGGAGGGCTGACATGCCCCTGAAGGTCATTGGCGCGGGCTTTGGACGGACCGGCACCCTGTCGCTGAAGTTTGCGCTGGAGCAGCTGGGGCTTGGCCCCTGCTACCACATGATGGAGGTGTTTCGGCTCAACGCCGCCGGGGTCTGGAACCGCGCCTTCAGCGGCGAAGAGATGGACTGGGAGGCGGTGTTCACCGGCTTCCAGTCGGCGGTGGACTGGCCCTCGGCCGACTTCTATCGCGAGCATGCGGAGCTTTGGCCGGACGCCAAGGTGATCCTGACGGTCCGCGACGCCGACAGCTGGTACAAGTCCACGCAGGAGACGATCTTCCGCGAGGAGAACCACGCCGGCGCCTCGCCCGAGTGGCTCGAGATGTTCCACAAGATGACCGAGAAGAGCTTCGGCGGCGACCTGCACACCAGGGATCACCTGATCGGCATCTACGAGCGCCACAACGACGAGGTCCGCCGCACCATTCCGGCTGAACGTCTGCTGGAGTACCGGCCCGGCGATGGCTGGGAGCCGCTGTGCGCCTTCCTGGGCGTTCCCATGCCCGACACGCCCTACCCGAAAACCAACTCGACTGAGGAATTCCAGGCGCGGGTGGCGGCCCGATAAGCCTTCTCCCGCCAGGGGAGAAGGATCTAAGCCCGCTTCTTGCGTTGGGCCTTGCGGCGGGCGTGGTGGCGATCCAGCAGCTCGGCGAGGTAGCGGCCGGTCCAGCTTTGCTTGTTGGCGGCGACCTGTTCGGGCGTGCCGACCGCGACGATCTCACCGCCGCCGTCGCCGCCTTCGGGGCCGAAGTCGACGATCCAGTCGGCGGTCTTCACGACATCGAGGTTGTGCTCGATGACGACGACCGTGTTGCCCTGCTCGACCAGCTCGTGGAGGACTTCCAGCAGCTTCTTGGTGTCCTCGAAGTGCAGGCCGGTCGTCGGCTCGTCGAGGATGTAGAGGGTCTTGCCCGTGGCCCGGCGTGAGAGCTCCTTGGAGAGCTTGATGCGCTGCGCCTCGCCGCCCGACAGGGTGGTCGCCTGCTGGCCGACGTGGATGTAGCCAAGGCCGACGCGCTTGAGGGTCTCCATCTTGTCGCGCACGGCGGGCACGGCCTTGAAGAAGGTCGCGGCCTCCTCGACGGTCATGTCGAGGATGTCGGCGATGGACTTGCCCTTGAACAGGATCTCCAGCGTTTCGCGGTTGTAGCGCTTGCCCTTGCAGACATCGCAGGTGACGTAGACGTCGGGCAGGAAGTGCATCTCGATCTTGATCAGCCCGTCGCCCTGGCAGGCCTCGCAGCGGCCGCCCTTGACGTTGAAGCTGAAGCGGCCCGGCCCATAGCCGCGCGCCTTGGATTCCGGCAGCTGGCTGAACCAGTCGCGGATCGGCTGGAAGGCCCCCGTGTAGGTCGCCGGGTTGGAGCGCGGCGTGCGGCCGATCGGCGACTGGTCGATGTCGATGACCTTGTCGAAGTGCTCCAGCCCCTCGATCCGCTCGTGCGGGGCGGGCGCATCCGAGGCGTTGTTCAGGCGGCGCGCGGCCGCCTTGTAGAGCGTCTCGATGGTGAAGGTGGACTTGCCGCCGCCCGAGACGCCGGTGATGCAGGTGAAGGTCCCGACCGGGATCTCGCCCGTCACGCCCTTGAGGTTGTTGCCGGTGGCCCCGATGACGCGCAGCACCTTGGACTTGCTGATCGGGCGGCGGTCCTCCGGCACCTCGATCTCGCGCATCCCTGAGAGGTACTGGCCGGTGATCGAGCGCGGCTCGGCCATGATGTCGGCGGGCTTGCCCTCGGCGATCACCTCGCCGCCGTGGACGCCCGCGGCCGGGCCCATGTCGATGACGTGGTCGGCGGTCATGATCGCCTCCTCGTCGTGCTCGACCACCAGCACCGAGTTGCCGAGGTCGCGCAGGCCCCGCAGCGACTGGAGGAGCCGGCTGTTGTCGCGCTGGTGCAGGCCGATTGACGGCTCGTCGAGGACGTAGAGCACGCCGGTCAGGCCCGAGCCGATCTGGCTGGCGAGGCGAATGCGCTGGCTCTCGCCGCCGGACAGCGAGCCCGAGCCGCGCGAGAGGTTGAGGTAGTCGAGGCCGACGTCGACGAGGAAGCGCAGGCGGTCGTTGATTTCCTTCAGGATCCGCCGGGCGATCTCCATCTGCTTGTCGGTGAGCTGGTTCTCGAGCCCCTCGAACCACTCGCGGGCCGGGCGGATGGCCAACGCCGAGACCTCGGCGATGGACTTACCGGCGATCTTCACCGCCAGCGCCTCGGGCTTCAGGCGCGCGCCGCCGCAGGCCTCGCACGGCGTCTCGGACTGGTAGCGGGCCAGCTCTTCACGGACCCACGAGGAATCCGTCTCGCGCCAGCGGCGGTCGAGGTTCGGCAGCACGCCTTCGAAGGGCTTCTTCACCTCGTACTTGCGGGCGTTGTCGTCGTAGATGAAGTGGATCTTCTCCTGGCCGGTGCCATGCATGATGGCCTCGCGCGCCTTCTCCGGCAGCTTGTACCAGGGCACGTCCATCGAGAAGCCGTAGTGCCGCGCCAGCGCCTGCAGGGTCTGGGTGTAGAGCGGCGAGGGGCCGCGCGACCACGGGGCCACCGCCCCCTTGTGCAGGGTCTTGTCCTTGTCCGGCACGATCAGGTCGGCGTCGAAGGCCAGCTTCATGCCAAGGCCGTCGCACACCGGGCAGGCGCCGAACGGATTGTTGAAGGAGAAGAGACGCGGCTCGATCTCGCTGATGGTGAAGCCGCTGACCGGGCAGGCGAACTTTTCCGAGAACAGCAGGCGGCGGGGCTCCTCGCCCTCCCGGGCGTCGGCCCATTCGGCGACGGCGATGCCGTCGGCCAGGCGCAGCGCCTGCTCAATGCTATCGGCGTAGCGGCTCTCCAGCCCCTGTTTGGTGACCAGGCGATCCACGACGACGTCGATGTCGTGCTTGTACTTCTTGTCGAGCTCGGGGGCGTCCTCGATGGAGAAGTACATTCCGTCGATCTTCACGCGCTGGAAGCCGGCCTTCTGCCACTCGGCCAGTTCCTTGCGGTATTCGCCCTTGCGGCCGCGCACGACGGGGGCGAGGAGGTAGAGGCGCTCGCCGTCGGGCAGGGCGGTCAGCTTGTCGACCATCTGGCTGACGGTCTGGCTCTCGATCGGCAGGCCCGTGGCCGGCGAGTAGGGGACCCCGACCCGCGCCCAGAGCAGGCGCATGTAGTCGTGGATCTCGGTCACCGTGCCGACGGTCGAGCGCGGGTTGCGGCTGGTGGTCTTCTGCTCGATGGAGATGGCGGGGGAGAGGCCCTCGATGAGGTCCACGTCCGGCTTGCTCATCAGCTCCAGGAACTGGCGGGCGTAGGCCGACAGGCTCTCGACGTAGCGGCGCTGGCCCTCGGCGTAGATGGTGTCGAACGCCAGCGAGCTCTTGCCCGAGCCCGACAGCCCGGTCAGCACCACCAGCTCACCTCTCGGGATGTCGAGGCTGATGTCCTTCAGATTGTGCTCGCGCGCGCCACGCACGCGGATGAAGTTCTGGTGGTCGGCCATGTTTTCCCGGAACGCAGAAAGCCGGCCGAAGGAGCGCGGCGTAACACCTCTATGTAGTGCCCAGACTCACGTTTAACACAGGAACGGACAGAGAACATCGGCCGCCGTTCCGCGGCAAAATGTTTTTCTTCCGCGCCGTTCACGATCCGCAAACCGAGTTTGCTCACTATGAGCCGGTGAGTAGCGGGGAGGTCGGGCGTTGAAGACGCTTAGCGTTCTGTCTTGCAAGGGCGGCACCGGGAAGACGACCCTGGCATTGCACCTGGCGGTGGCGGCCCAGGCGGCCGGGCGCGGCGCCCTGGTGGCCGACCTCGACCGGCAGCGGTCCTGCCTCGACTGGCGGCGCGAGCGCGAGGCGCAGAGGCCGCAGGTGGACGAGGCCAAGCCCGGCTCGCTCTTTACCCTGCAACAAGCGGCCCAGCGGCTCGGCACCGACCTGATGATCATCGACACGGCGTCCTCGCGCGAGGAGGACAGCGCCTATGCGATCAAGTGCGCGGACCTGTGCCTGATCGTCGTGCGGCCCGGCTTCCTGGACCTCAAGAGCGTGGTCGGCAGCGCCCAGGCGGTCCTGAACCAGTGCAAGAACGCGGTCTTCGTCATCAACCAGGCGCCGGCCGGCAACGGCGGGCTGAGCCAGGCGATGGCCGCGCTGCGGCCCTACGGCTTCCCCGTCGCGCCGGTGCAGGTCCGCCTGCGTTCGGCATACCAGGTTTGCGTAGGGGAGGGCCTGACCGCCCAGGAGAGCGAGCCGCAGGGCGCGGCGGCGGACGAGATGCGCCAGCTGTGGTCCTGGCTCGACGCCCAGCTGTGGCCGGCGGTCGAAACCGAAGAGCCGCTGTTCGCCTACTCGGCCTAAGCGCCTCTACGGCCAAGTTTTCTGCGGCATGAACGCGCGCTCACAGCGAGGTTCATTGAACGGACGACTCGATTTGTTATAACCCCGACCGCTCACGGTGAGCGGGGTAATTTGGGGCGTGAGGCGTCAATGAAGGCGACCGCGGTTCTGACCAAGCCTGAACAGTACCGTCCTTCCGAGGACGAGCCTTTCATGAACGAGCGGCAGCTCGAGTACTTCAAGCAAAAGCTCCTCGACTGGAAGGAGGACATCCTCCGCGAGTCGCGCGAGACGGTGACCCATCTCCAGAAGGAGACGGAAAACCATCCGGACCTTGCCGACCGCGCGACGTCGGAGACGGACCGGGCGCTGGAGCTGCGCACGCGCGATCGGCAGCGCAAGCTGATCAGCAAGATCGACGAGGCCTTGCGCCGCATCGAGGACGGCTCCTACGGCTACTGCGAGGAGACCGGCGAGCCGATCGGCCTCGCCCGCCTCGAGGCCCGGCCGGTCGCCACCCTGAGCCTTGAGGCCCAGGAGCGCCACGAACGCCGCGAACGAGTGCACCGGGACGACTGAGCTGTCTGCCAGCTTGTCGGCCGCCCCTCCGGGCGGATAGTTCTGTTGGAATCGCGTCCGCGCGAGTGGCTTGGAGATTGCCATGGACGCTTGGTCTGTCGCTAAGAACGTCTTGGCTATTGCGTCGCCATTCCTATTGCTCGGAATGGGCGGTGTCGGGGCGCTCTACAAAATGGAGCGGGACCGAAGGCGAGACATTGAAGTCCGTTTGAACGAAAAGAAGGCGCAAATATATAGCGACTTTATACAGTCTTACTCTAAGTTGTTTTTCAGAGAGAATGGGAGAGATTTGGACCAAAAGAAGATTTGGGAACTGGTAAATTCTACTGCTAGCTTCGCTCGACAGGCCCTAATATACGCTTCGGATGATGTGGTTCGAAAATTTCACGCCTTTTACCGGTTGCAGCTCACGCCCCCAGATCCGCAAGACTCACTTGGTTCTCTTCGAGAGCGCATACGCGCTTTTGCCGATCTCGTTCGTGCGATGAGAAGAGAACTTGGTCATTCCGGCACGAGGCTGGATACCGACACCGTCGGCGGCATCCTCGTCACGGACTACGAGCCGGAGAGGCGCCGATGACCGTGAAGGTCCGCTTTGCGCCCGCGCCCACCGGGCGGCTCCATGTCGGCAACATCCGCGCCGCGATCGTGAACTGGGTGTTCGCGCGCGGGCAGGGCGGCAAGTTCGTGCTGCGCATCGACGACACCGACCTGGAGCGCTCGACCAAGGCCTATGAGGCCGGGATCGAGGAGGACCTGGCGTGGCTCGGCCTCACCTGGGACGAGAAGCACAACCAGTCGGCCCGCTTTCCGACCTACCAGCAGGCTGTCGAGCG
The DNA here is from genome assembly GCA_036376035.1 of Caulobacteraceae bacterium. Taxonomy (GTDB): domain Bacteria; phylum Pseudomonadota; class Alphaproteobacteria; order Caulobacterales; family Caulobacteraceae; genus Caulobacter. Next base: position 7,317 of record DASVBC010000050.1, read on the forward strand.
GCTGAAAAGCCAGGGGCGGCTCTATCCCGCGTATGAGACGCAGGAAGAACTGGACCGGCGGCGAAAGGTGCAGCTGTCGCGCGGGCAGCCGCCGATCTACGACCGCGCGGCGCTGAAGCTGACGGACGCCGAGAAGAAGGCGTTCGAGGCGGAGGGGCGCAAGCCGCACTGGCGGTTCCGGCTCGACGGCAAGCGGGTGCGCTGGAACGACCTGATCCGGGGCGAGTGCGAGGTGGACACCGCCTCGATGAGCGACCCGGTGCTGATCCGCGAGGACGGCGCGTTTCTCTACACCCTGCCCTCGGTGGTCGATGACATCGACATGGGGATCACCCACGTCATCCGGGGCGAGGACCACGTCACCAACACCGGCGTGCAGATCGAGGTGTTTGAGGCGTTGGGCGCGAATGCGCCGGCGTTCGCCCACTTTTCGCTGCTGGTCGGGGCCGAGGGCGAGGCGCTGTCCAAGCGGCTGGGCTCGCTGTCGATCAGCCAGCTGCGCGAGCAGGGCTATGAGCCGCTGGCCATCACCTCCCACATCGCGCGGCTGGGGACGTCCGACGGCGTCGAGGCGGCGGAGTCGCTGGAGGCGCTGTGCGAGAGCTTCGACTTCGCCAAGATGGGCCGCGCCCCCGCGCGCTATGACGCTGGGGACCTGGCGCGGCTGAACGCGGCGGTGCTGCACGCCATGCCCTATGAGGGCGCCAAGCCAAGGCTCCAGGCGCTCGGCGCCGACCTTGGCGAGGCGTTCTGGAACGCGGTGCGGGCCAATCTTGGCTTCTTCAACGATGTGGTGGAGTGGGCCAAGGTCGTGCAGGGGCCGATCACGCCGCAGATCGACGACCGCGCGTTCGCCGAGGCCGCCGCCGCTCTGCTGCCGCAGGACCTGAACTGGAGCGCTTGGGCCGAGGCCATCAAGGCCAGGACCGGCGCCAAGGGCCGCGCCCTGTTCCTGCCGCTGCGCCAGGCGTTGACGGGCAAGGACCACGGGCCGGAGATGGGGCCGTTGCTGCAGCTGATCGGCCGGGAGAAGGCGCTGAAGCGGCTGGCCGGCGAGGCGGCCTAGCGTTTCTGCAATTGACAATCGTTCGCAACTTACTAGAAGCGCCCCAACTTCAGGGGAGCTTCACCATGCGCAAATCGATCTTCGTCACCGCCGCCTTCGTGGCTCTGGGCTGGAGCGGGGCCGCGGCCGCGCACGACGTCTATGCGCCCTACGTGGAGAAGGGCGTGTTCGAAGTCGAGGCTCGCGGCCAACGGCTGATCGGCGGCGCCGAGGATGGTGAGGGCGAGGTCTCCTTTGAAGTGGGGTACGGCTTCACCGACCGCCTCCACATTGGGCTGGTCAGCGAGGTTGAGGACGAGCCGGGCGAGGAGCGCCGCGCCGAAGCGGTGGGGATCGAGGCCATCTACGAAATCGGCCAGATCCCCGGCACGGGCGTCGATCTCGGCGCCTACCTGGAATACGAGCAGCGGCTGCACGGCGAGTCCGGCGTGCTCGAGGCCAAGCTGCTGGCGGCGCGCCAGTTCGGGCCTGTCGAAGGCCTGTTCAACCTCATCGCCGAGCAGCCGCTGACGGACCGCGACGGCGAGGGCGACTGGGAACTGGGCTATGCCGCCCAGGCCTCCGTGGAGGCCGCCGACGATTTCGAGGTCGGTGTGCAGGCCATCGGCGGATTGGGCGAACGCGGCGCGCTCGGCGGCCGCCAGCAGCACTGGTTCGGGCCCATGGCGGAGGTGGAGCTCGAACACCTGCCGCTGCCGGGAGAGCTGGAGCTCCAGGCCGCCTACCTCCTGCCCGTCAGCGACGGCGCCAGGGACGAGGCCGACGGCCAGTTCCGCTTCGCGATCGAATTCGAACGGGCCTTCTAGGCCACCCGCGTCGTCATCTTGTCCGCCAGCTCGTCGGGCGGCGTGGCCATCTCCCGCAGGGTCGGGACGATGTCGGCGATGCGCTCGACGGCCCGCCAGTCTCCGCGCGCGTCGGGGTGCAGGAGGCGCTGGTCGATCATGTGGTCGAAGAGGTGGAACAGCGGGTCCCAGTAGCCGTGGGGGCTGTAGAACAGCACCGGCTTTTCATGCAGCGCCAGTCGGCGCCAGGAGAGGAGCTCGATGACCTCCTCCAGCGTGCCGATGCCGCCGGGCAGGACGACGAAGGCGTCGGCCTCGTCGAACATGCGCATCTTGCGCTCGTGCATGTTGTCGACGACCAGGGTTTCCACGTCCTGCAGCGGACGCTCGCGGCCGCGCAGGAAGTCGGGGATGACGCCGAGGACGCGGCCGCCGGCCTCGTGCGCGGCCCTCGCGCAGGCGCCCATCAGGCCGACCCCGCCGCCGCCGTAAACCAGGCGAAGGCCCGCCCCGGCGAGGGCTTCACCGAGGGCCTCGGCGTCGCCCAGAACCTGGGGATCGGCGGCGTCCGAGGAGCCGCAATAGACGCATACGGAGTCCAGTCGGCTGGACCTGTCGGCCATTTGCCTTCACTCCGGATGAAAAAGGCGCGCTTGCGGGCGCGCCGGTTGGGTACGATCTAGCTTCATGATCGATCTACGCGCAGGGGGATTCAAGGGTTCCGTGATGGTGCGACCTCTCATCGCCGCCGCCGTGCTGCTGCTGGCCGCCTGCGGGCAGGAGGGCGAGACCTGGACGGCGCAGGCCGCCCAGGGCGCCGCCGATTCGACCGCCGAGGCGGGTTATCTCGCCCCGCCCGCGGTGACCTCCGCGCGGCTGGAGGGCGAGGCGGTGCGGGTGGAAGGAACCGCGGCGCCCAATGCGCGGGTGCGGATCGCGCCGCCGCGCGGGGAGCCGATCCTCGTGCCGGCGGGGGCCGACGGCCACTGGGGCGCGCTGTTGACGCCAAGCCAGCCGGTCCACTTGTTCGGGCTGTCGATGACCGAGGACGGCAAGTCGGCGCAGGCCGAGGGCTATGTGATGATGGCGCGGGACGGCGCGGTGGCGCAGCTGCGGGCGGGCGCGGGAGCGGTGGTGCTGGCCGGCCCCTCCGACCGCCCGACGATCCTGGCGCTGGATTACGACCGCGAGGGCGGGGCCGTGGTGTCCGGCGTGGCGCGGCCGGGGGCGACGCTGGGCTTGCGAGTAGACCGGGCCGCGCGGGGCGAGACGCGGGCCGACGCCAAGGGGCGGTTCTCCATCTCCCTGACCGAGCCGCTGGCGATGGGCGCGCACCAGGTCGAGGTCTTTGGTGACGGCGGCGCGGACACGCGGCGCGTGGCGATCAGCCCGGCGGGCGATATCGGCGCGGGGCCGTACCTGGGTGAGCGCACAGCCTTCGGCTGGCGGATCGACTGGATGACGCCCGGCGGCGGGGTCCAGACCAGCTACATCTTCCAGGGACCGGCCGCTTGAGCCACATCCGCGCCTCGGCGCCCTCCCGGCGAGAGGCGACGCCCAACGCCGTCGCGCCGCCGCAGGTGAAGGTGCGCTTCTTCGCGGCCATGGGCGATCTGGTCAGCCTGGTGCTGCGGTCCAAGGCGCCGGGTCTGCGCTGGCGGCTGACGGTGGCGCTGACGCTGACGCTGGCGGGCAAGGTGCTGGGGGTGGTGGCGCCGCTGCTGCTCGGCGCGGCGGTCAACGGACTGTCGGAAGGCCAGGGCGCGGCGGTGCAGGTGAGCCTGTCGTTCGCGGCCTTCGCCATCGGCTGGGCGGCCATCCGCTTCATCGCCGGGGCCGCGCCGCAAATGCGCGATGTGGTGTTCACGCCGGTGGCGCAAGCGGCGCAGGCGCGTGCGGCGGCGGAGACGTTCGCCCACGCCCTGTCGCTGTCCATCGACTTCCACCAGACCAAGCGCACGGGCTCGCTATCGCGGGTGATCGACCGTGGCGCGCGGTCGATGGACTTCCTGCTGCGGAGCCTCGTCTTCAACCTCGGCCCCACGGCCATCGAGCTGGTGATCGCGGCGGTGGTGCTGGCGCGCAAGTACGACTGGCGCTTCGCGGCGACGGCGGTGGTGACGGTGGTGATCTATGGGGCGATCACGTTTGCGATTTCAGACTGGCGGATCGCGCATCGGCGGGCGCTGAACGAGGCCGACGCCGAGGCGGCGGGGCGGGCGGTCGATGCGCTGCTGAACTACGAGACGGTGAAGGCCTTCGGCGCCGAAGAGCGGGCGGTGGCGGACTATCGCCGGGCGCTCGGCGACTACGCGAGCGCGCAGGTGAAGGCGACCACCTCGCTGACGCTGCTCAACATCGTGCAGTCGGCGATCATGAGCGTCGGCCTGGCGATCATGGCCGTGCTGGCCGGGTTCGAGGCCGCGGCGGGGCGGATGGGGCCGGGCGATGTGACGGCCGCCGTGCTGATCCTGATCGGGCTCTATGGACCGCTGAACATCCTGGGCTTCGCCTACCGCGAAATCCGCCAGTCGCTGATCGACATGGAAGCCATGCTGGAGCTGCAGCGCCAGAGACCGGAAATCGCCGAGGCGCCGGACGCCGTCGACCTGCCGTCGGACGGGCGCGGGGAGGTGGCGTTCGAGGACGTCTCCTTCCGCCATGGCGCGCGGTCGGAGGGACTGAGCGATGTGAGCTTCCGCGCGGCGCCTGGGTCTACCGTGGCGCTGGTCGGCCCATCGGGGGCGGGCAAGACGACGATGGTGCGGCTGGCGCTGCGACTGATTGATCCGCAGGCCGGGCGGGTGACCATTGATGGGACGGACCTTAGGCGACTCAAGCACGCGGCGCTGCGGGGCGCGGTGGCGCTGGTGCCGCAGGATGTGGCGCTGTTCAACGACACCCTCTACGCCAACATCGCCTTCGGTCGGCCGGGCGCGACCCACGACGAGGTTTGGGAGGCGGCGCGGGCGGCGGAGCTTGGGCCGTTCATCGAGGCGCTGCCCGAAGGCATGACCACCAAGGTCGGCGAGCGAGGGCTGAAGCTGTCGGGCGGCGAGCGTCAGCGGGTGGGGCTGGCGCGGGCGCTGCTGGCCGATCCGCGCGTGCTGATCCTGGACGAGGCGACCAGCGCGCTGGACAGCCGCACCGAGGCGGCGATCCAGCAAACCCTGCGCCGGGCGACGGCGGGGCGCACGACACTGGTGGTGGCGCACCGGCTATCGACCATCGCCGACGCCGACGAGATTCTGGTGCTCAAGCGCGGCCGGATCGTCGAGCGCGGGCGGCATGAAGAGCTGCTGGCGGCCGGCGGCGAGTATGCCTCGCTGTGGAAGCGTCAGACCAGGGGCAGAGGCTGACGCCTACTCCGCCGCCAGGGGCGGGGCGACGGGCTGCGCGCCCCTGGGTTTTTTCTCGGGCAGGCCGAGGCGCTTGCGGGCCTTGTTGAACAGCCAGCCGAAGCGGCGGGCGGTGCTCTTGGGCGCGGCCAGCAGGACCGGCGTCAGCACCAGCGTCAGGAGGGTCGAGAAGGTCAGGCCCCAGACGACCGCGCCCGACAGCTGGACCCACCACTCCGAACCCGGCGCCTTGTACTCGAAGGCGCCGTTTCGGTAGTTCGGGTGCAGCTGGAACATCAGCGGCAGCAGGCCGACGATGGTCACGACCGTGGTCAGCATCACCGGCCGGAACCGCTGGACCGCCGCGCGCATGGCCGCTTCGTCGGCTTCGAAGCCTTGCCGCCTCAGCTGATAGAAGGTGTCCACCAGCACGATGTTGTGGCCGACCACCACGCCCGCGAGCGCGACGATGCCGGTCCCCATCATGATCACCGAGATGTAGTCGAAGGTGTGCAGCAGGTTGATCTGCACCCCAAGCAGCACCCCGATGGTGGACAGGATCACCGCCGAGAGCGTCACCAGCACTCCGTAGAAGCTGTTGAACTGCCACAGCAGGATGACGAACATCATGAAGAGGGTGGCGGCCATGGCGCCCATGAAGAACTTTGCCGCCTCCTGGCCTTCCTCGTCGGCGCCGCTGAACTTCCAGTCGACGGAGGTGGCGATGGGCGCCTTTTCCAGCCAGGGCTTCAGCTGGGCGATCTTCTGGTTGGCGGCGATTCCCTCGACCGTGTTGGCCTGGATGATGACCAGCCGCTGGCCGTCTCGGCGCTGAATGGCCGTGACCTGCTGGCCGGGCGCGCGCTTGACGAAGTAGCTGGCGGGCACGGGACCTTGCGGGGTGCTGATCGTCAGCTTGTCGAAGGCGCCCATGTTGCGCTGGTCGGCCGGGAAGCGGACGCGGATGTCGAGCTCGTCGTCGGCGTCGTCGGGGCGGAAGCGGCCGACGAGGATGCCGTTGGTGACGAACTGGATCGCCTGGCCGACGGTCAGCACGTCGACGCCGTAGCGGCCGGCCGCTTCACGGTCGACGGTGAAGTTCCACTCGATGCCGGGCGAGGCGCGGCTGTCCTCCTGCTCGATCAGCTGTGGATCGGCGGCGAACTTGGCCTTCACCAGGTTGGCGGCTTCATTGAGGGCCACCGGATCGTGGCCGCGCAGTTCGACCTGAATGTCCTTGCCGGTCGGCGGGCCGCCCTGGGGCGTACGCACTTCGGTCTGGACGCCCGGGACCTCGGCCACGCGCTTCCTGATATCCTCGACGATGTCCTTGCCGCGGACGCCGAGTTCGTGGCGCTTCTCGAAGTCGACGAAGTCCACCCGCAGCCGACCCACGGCGTCGTTCGGCGGACCGCCAAAGCCAAAGCCCTGGAAGGCCCCCGAGCGGACGTAGATCGAGTCCATGCCCTTGAGGCCGCGCAGGCGGTTCTCGACCTCCTGGACCATGACATCGGCCGCCTGGGGCGAGAGGTTGCCGCGCGCCTTGACCCAGACGGTCGCCCACTCGGGGTCTTCGTCGAGGAAGAACTCGGTGCGGTGGGGGGTGGCGCCGAACCACATGACGATGCCGATGACGATGGCCATGCCCGCGACGATGAAGCGGCCCGGATGCTGGCCGGCGAACCACAGCAGATTCGCGTAGCGGCCCATGAAGCCCTTCATCTCGCGCGGGTCGCCGTGTTCGGACTTGGCGATTTCCTCAAGCGCGGCATGGTCCACGCCGGTCTCGCGGCCGAAGATCGAGCCGAAGGCGGGGGTGAAGATCAGGGCCACGAAGATCGAGGCGCCGAGCACGTAGAACAGCGTCAGCGGCAGGTAGCTCATGAACTTGCCGGCGATGGAGTTCCAGAACATGAACGGCACGAAGGCGCTGAGCGTCGTCAGCGTGCCGTTCACGACCGGCCAGAACATGCGCACGGCGGAGGCGCGGAAGGCTTCGGCCTTGGGCAGGCCCTCGGCCATCTTCCGGTCGGCGTACTCCACGACCACGATGCCGCCGTCGACCAGGATGCCGACGGCCAGGATCAGGCCGAACATGACCATCTGGTTCAGCGTCACCCCAATGCCGTTGAGCATCAGGAAGGCGAGGAGGAAGCAGGCCGGGATGGCCATGCCGACCATCAGCCCCTGACGGATGCCCAGCGAGCCGACGATGATCAGCATGACCAGGATGGTCGCCGTGATCAGGCCGCTTTCCAGCACGTTCAGCCCGCGCAGGATGAATTCGCTCTCGTCGTAGGTGAAGTCGACGTTGATGGTTTCGGGCCAGCGCTTCTGGTCCTCCTCGACCACGCGGCGCACGTCCTTGACGGTGTCGAGGACGTTGGCGCCCGAGCGCTTGACCACGTCGATGGCGAAGGCGGGCTGACCGTTGTAGCGCGTGATCCGGTCGCCTTCCTTGAAGGTCCGGCGGACCTCGCCGATGTCGCCGACGGTGATCAGCCGGTCGCCGTTGCGCTTGATCGGCAGGGCCAGGATGTCCTCCGGCCGCTCGATGACGCCCGGGACCTTGACCGCGAACTTGCCCTGCGCGGTCTGGACGTTGCCGGCCGGGACGAGCTGGTTGTTGCGGCCGATGACCTGGGCGAGCTCGCCGGCCGTGACGTTGGCCGCCTCCATCCGCACCGGGTCGATGGTGACCTCGAGGACTTCCTCGCGGCCGCCGCCCAGCTCGGTGCGCAGGACGCCGGGAAGGCTCTCCAGCTTGTCCTGCAACTCGCGGGCCTGCTCGTACAGCGCCCGCTCAGGCGCGGCGCCATAGAGCATGATGCCCAGCACCGGGTCGTCGTTGACGTTGTTCTCTTCGATGATCGGCTCTTCGGCGTCCGGCGGGAAGCGGCCGCGGGCCAGGTCGACCTTGGCGCGGACGTCCTGAAGGACCTTGTCCTTTTTGAAGTTCACCTCGAACTCGAGGTAGATCACCGCCGCGTTCTGCATGGCGACGGCGTTCATCTCCTTCAGCCCCTCGAGAGACTGCAGCTCGCGCTCCAACGGGCGCACGAGCAGGCGCTCGGCGTCCTCAGGGCTGACGCCGGGGTAGGGGACGGTGATGCCCACGAACGGCACCGGGATGTCCGGGCTCGATTCACGGGGCATGCTCAAATAGGCGATGAGGCCGAAGAGGCTGGCGATCAGGGTGACCGCGAGCACGACCTTGCGGCGCTTGAGCGCGCCGTCGATCAGGGCGGCGATCATCGGGAAGCGACCCTGACCTTCTGACCTTCCGAGACGTAGGACTGGCCGACGGTGATCAGGCGGACCGGGCCGCGCAGGCCGATGACCCACACGCCCTGCGGCGCCTCATCGATCACCCGCACGGGCGCAAAGCCCACGCGGTTGTCAGGCAGTACGTAGCGCACGCCCTGGCGGCCGGCGCTGTCGAGGACGAGCGCGGTCTCCGGGATCAGGTGGGCGGGGCCGGCGCCGGCGTTCAGGCGGACCTCGGCGGACATGCCCGAGCGGGCGAGAAGGCCGGGGTTGGCCGCCTCGATCTCGACCCGATAGGTGCGGGTCTGCGGGTCGGCGTCCCGTGCGACGTAGCGGACGCGGCCGCTCAGGGTTTCGCCGGAGACGAGGGTGGCCACGGCCGGCGCGCCGACGCGGGCGCTGGCGATCTCGCTCTCGGAGACATCGCCGACGACCAGCAGCGGGCTGAGCTCGATGACCGTGCCGCAGGGCTGGCCGGGAGAGAGGTAGGTTCCGATCTCGGCGTCGCGGTGGTCGAAAACGCCGCTGAAGGGCGCGCGGACGTTGATCTGCTCCAGCGCCACCTCGGCCTGGCGCACGGCCGCGGAGGCGGCGTCGAGGTTGGCCTGGTCCTGCAGCACCTGGGTGGGCGAGCGGTAGCCCTTTTCGGCCAGCTTGGCGGAGGCCTGGCGCTGCAGCTCGCGGGACTTCTGGTTGGCTCTGGCCTGGTCGAGGGTGGCCTGGCGGGAATCGACCTCCAGGCGGCACAGCACCGCGCCCCTGCCGACCATCGCGCCTTCGCGCGCGGGGACGGCGGCGACGACACCGGCGGTCTCGGCGCGGACGACGACGGTGCGGGCCGCTTCGGTGCGGCCGCGCATGACCACGGCGTAGGGCTTCACCTGCTCGGCGATCAGCGCCGTCTGCACCAGCGGGTCGGCCTTGCGGGCGGCGGCGGCGTTCTCGGTGGCGTTGGCCTCGCGGTCATGGCCGCCGAAGATGCCGCGCATGACGAAGAACAGCAGAAGGACAGCGACGACGGCGACGATGAAGACGTAGTTTGATTTCCAGCGCATTGGATCGAACCCCGGGGGCTGTCGGTTGGTCGGGCGCAATGGGGGAGGCGCCGCGCAACTCGACCGACAGTGAACCTGAACAGGGTTTCGATATCGTACGCGGGCGTGTGGCGCGCAAATGAATTCCCCGACAGGATATATCGCGGGTCGCCGAACGCGGCTTCCAAGCCACAGGAGGGCATAAAGCTGTGCAGTATCTTCACACCATGGTCCGGGTGCGCGACCTCGACGCTTCGCTGCGCTTCTACTGCGAGCTGCTGGGCCTGACCCAGGTGAGCCGCATCGACAACGAGGGCGGCCGGTTTTCCCTGGTTTTTCTGTGCGCTCCCGATGACGTGGAGCTGGCGAAGGACCGCCGCGCGCCGCTGGTGGAGCTGACGCACAACTGGGATGACGAGGAATACGGCGGCGGCCGAAACTTCGGTCACCTGGCCTATGCGGTGGACGACATCTACGCCGCCTGCCAGCGACTGATGGACGGTGGTGTGACGATAAACCGCCCCCCGCGAGACGGCCGCATGGCCTTCGTGCGCTCGCCCGACAACATCTCCATCGAGCTGCTGCAGAAGGGTCAATCGCTGGCCCCGGCCGAGCCCTGGGCCTCGATGCCGAACGTGGGCGAGTGGTGATGCGGCTGGCGGGTCGGCGGGCCCTGGTCACCGGCGCCGCCCACGGCATCGGCCGCGCCTGCGCCGAGGCGTTCGCCCGAGAGGGCGCCGACGTGGCGCTGGTCGACATCGACCCGGCGGTGGCCGAGGCGGCGAAGGCCATCGGCGGCAGGGCGGTGGCGATCACCTGCGATATCGCCGACGCAGACGCCGCGCGGGCGGCCGTGGCCCAGGCGGCCAAGGCCATCGGGCCTATAGACCTGCTGCTCAACAACGCCGGGGTTCTTGCGGCGGGAGACATCCTGACGACCAGGGTGGAGGATTTCGACCGCGTGCTGGGCGTGAATCTGCGCGCGGCGTTCGTGATCGGCCAGGCGGTCGCGCAGGGGATGGTCGAGCGGAAGCTGAAGGGCTCGATCATCAACATGAGTTCGATCAACGCGGTGCTCGCGATCCCGGCGCAGCTTGCCTACGTGACCTCGAAAGGCGGGCTGGCGCAGTTGACCAAGGCCATGGCGCTGGGCCTTGCTCCTCATGGCATCCGCGTGAACGCCATCGGACCCGGGACCATCGCCACCGATATTCTGAAAGGCGTGATGACCGACGCGCAGGCGAAGAACCGCATCCTGTCCCGCACCCCGCTCGGCCGCTTCGGCGAGCCCGAGGAGATCGCGAGCGTCGCCGTGTTCCTGGCCAGCGACGAAGCCAGCTACATCACCGGCCAGACCATCTATCCCGACGGCGGGCGCCTGGCGCTGAACTACACGGTTACCCCCTCTTCCTGAGGGAGAGGGAGGGGCCCTACGTCTGGTTTTATGAGACCACGGCAGTCACCCCGCTGCCGACCCAGGTGCGTGAAGGGGGGAGGAGACCTCTAGGTCGTCGGATCGAGAATTCCGAACAGGATGAAGAGGATGTCGTTCGACCTTTCAGCCGGTCCAGCGAACTCCGCCCTTATCCGGGCAGCTTCGTCGGCTCGATCATTCTCCTTCAAAGTCTCGAGATAATCCCCAACGAGCCCGACCAGATGGTCCTCGCTGGCCTGGGCCGCCCACCTGCGAAACTGGCTGTCCGCGGCCTCGTCGCGGCCGTTGGCCAACAACATTTGCAGGTGGTTACGTTGAATCGTGCGAGCCAAGCCAGTTTCGCACCCAAGCCGCTCGGTTTCAGCTAACGCATCTATGAAGAGCTTCTCTGCCATCGCAATGCGAGCCGGATCACCATTGGAGCGACCCGGCGCCCCGGTGACCCGGCCGAGAGCATCGAGATTGGCCGCTGTTTCCACATTGGGCGACTGGAGGGTCTTCTTCCGAATGTCGTAAGCGCGCTGCAACGCGTCGACGGTTTCGTCCGAGGGGGCCTTGGGATCAATGGTGTAAGCCGCATCTCCCAAGGTCGCCCAAGCCAGCGCCACTTCCGGATGATCGGGACCAAAGATCTCGATGTAGGCGTCTATGGCGCGACGCAGATAGGGAAGGGCATTCCGCTGGAACTCGGGATCGGTGGTTCCTTCCGAGTGCAGATTGACGCCAAACGCGATGAGGGAGTCGGCGACCGCCAACTTCCCGCCTGAGCCGCCCGCCCGCGTGGCGAGCAATGCTTCGAACGAACGCTGTCCGGCTTCGAGCTGACCCTCCCGGACCAACTCCATCGGGCCTTCGACGAGCGCGTCCAATTCGTCCATCGGCAACCTGTCGGCCGTCTCGGGGCAGGCATTGTCCTGCGCCAGAGAGAGCGTGGGGGCGGCCCACACGCTGAGCGCAACCACAATGGCGCAAATCAATGGTTTCATGGCGACCCCAGCCTACACGAGAAACCTATCAGAGCGCGAACCTCGGCGTAAATCCCGTGAACGGAGCTAGCTAGAGCGTCTAACCTTTCAGCGCCTGTCGGCCACACCACTACGCGAGCGGCTAAGCACTTGCCCCGAGGCCCTCAACCGCTCACGAAGACTCCATGACCGAGCGAATGCGGCCGATCCTCAAGCTGAAGAACCCGCCCAAGCTGGCGCCCATCGTCCCGCCGAAGGCCGACTGGAAGTGCAAGCCGTGCGGGGTGGCCTTTGCGCCGGCGACCGAGGCGAACGACGAAGGTGAGGTGCGTTGCCCCAAGTGCAATGCCCGGCTGGGGCGGCTGGCCGACTTCGAGGCGAATCCCGCGAAGGTGCGCGCCCGTCAGATGCGGCAGGCGTAGAAGCGGGCTTGGGCGTTGGTGGGCAGCCGGCGACGGTGGTTGGTACGCCGCCGGCATGATCCTCCCCCTCTCGGAAGGCTGCCCGGGGCGAAAGTTGCCGTGATTCTGGGGTCCTGTCCCCGCGCGGCTCGACGGCTGGGGCTGAACCTGTAGTGTGCCGCGAAGCACCCACGAGAAAGTCGCCGCCCGATGATGAGCCGCCTGCGTTCGATTCCGCTGCACATGTGGATCCTGACCGGCTTCGTGGTCGGGCTGGCGCTGGGGCTGGCGGTGAACATGACGGCCGGGCCCGACGCGCCGTGGGTGCAGGCGGTGACGACCTATGTCACCCAGCCGGCGGGGCAGATCTTCCTGCGGCTGCTGTTCATGCTGGTGATCCCGCTGCTGTTCTCGGCGCTGGTGATCGGCATTTCCGAGATGGGAGACCTCGGTTCCCTGGGGCGCACCGGCTGGCGGACGCTGATGTTCACCGTGCTGCTGTCGAGCGTGGCGGTGATCCTGGGGCTGGTCCTCGTCAATGTGCTGCGGCCGGGGGACGGGGTTGTTCCGGCGCTCGCCCAGCGCCTGCTCAGCGAGGCCGCCAGCGGGGCCAGCGCCATCCTCGAGCGCTCGCCCAAGTCGATGGAAGGCCCGGCGGCCATCGTCGAGATCATCCCCTCCAACATCGTCACCGCGGCGGCCGACAACGCCATCCTGCCGATCATGTTCTTTGCCCTGATGTTCGGCATCGGGGTGGTGCTGTTGGAAAACCGCAGCCAGGCGGTGATGACCCTGCGCACGGCCATCGAGGGGCTGTTCGAGGTGTCGATGGTGCTCATCAACCTCGTCATCAAGCTGGCGCCCATCGCCATCGCCTGCCTGATGTTCAATCTCGCCGCGCTGTTTGGGTGGGAGCTGCTGGTGCGGCTGTCGGCCTATGTCGGGGTCGTGCTGCTGGCGCTCGGCATCCACTTCGTCGTGGTCTATTCGCTGGCCGTGTGGGCGTTCGGGCGGATGTCGCCCATCGCCTTCTTCCGCAACTCTCAGGAGGCGATCCTGGTCGCCTTCGCCACAGCCTCCAGCAACGCCACGCTGCCGACGGCCCTGCGCGTCGCCGAGCACCGCCTGAACCTGCCGCCGCGCATCGCCCGCTTCGTGCTGACGGTCGGCGCCACGGCCAACCAGAACGGCACGGCGCTGTTCGAGGGCGTCACGGTCCTGTTCCTCGCCCAGTTCTTCGGCGTCGATCTGTCGATGGGTCAGCAGCTGATGGTGATGCTCGTTTGCATCCTGGGGGGCATCGGCACCGCGGGCGTCCCGGCCGGATCGCTGCCGGTGGTGGCCATGATCCTCGGCATGATCGGCGTGCCCCCGGAAGGCATCGGCCTGATCCTCGGCGTCGACCGCTTCCTGGACATGTGCCGCACGTCCCTGAACGTCACCGGCGACCTGGTCGCGGCGGTGGTCGTCTCCCGTCCGGAAGCCGCTGCGGCCGACGAGGCGGCCGCCGCAGCCTAGTTCGCCGGGGCTGCCTTTTGACGGACGATGGGACGGCCGTAGGCGTCGACCTCCCTTGCGACCATCTCGAACGAGCCGCCCCAGTTGTGGGCGTAGACGTTGTAGAGCTCGACCGTGTACTCGCCCGGCTGCAGCTCGACCGTCCCGCTGACTGACCGTTGAAACTCTCCCATATCCGAGCCCGTGGCGATGACGGCGTCGCCCTTCTCAATGGGGGTGACCGCAAAAGCCACCTGGCGGAAGGTGGGCGTATGCACGTCAAACTGGATGCGCATGGGCGAGGCGATGCTCAGGAGGTAGGCCTTGAACCTGATCTCGGAGTTGTAGCCGCAGTCCTGGGCGGTCAGCTTGCCCCGGACCGGCTCCCCGAGCACCACCAGCCCGTCCTTGGGCTTGCCGACGTTGTTCCTGATAAAGCACCGGTCGCCCCACTTCGCCATGCTCGCGGCGAATGCGCGGTCGCGGCGGCGCGCGTCCCACCCGTCCACGGCCGCTTCCAGGCTGGCGCCGAGCGCCATGGCGGCCGGGGCGGCGTCGATGACCGCCTGCAGTTGCCGTTGGCGCTCGGCCTCGGCGGCGGCCTGACCGGCGAGATATTCCTGCCTGTGTTGTTCCTCCAGAGCCGCGCGCGTCCGCTCGCCCTGCTCGTAAAGCTGCTTGAGCCGGTCGGCCTCCGCCTGCTTCTGGGCGGCGGCAGTGTCGATGGCCGGCCGCGGGTTGACGGGCCCGCCGGCTCCGCCTGCGGACGCCCGTTGCGCCTGCTCCGCCTGGGCTTTGGCGGCCGCCGCTTGGACGGCGTCGACTTTCGCCTTTTCGGCCTTGGCCTGTTCGGCCGCCTGGCGCGCGGCTTCCGCTTCGGCCTTCCGCTGCTCGGCGCGGATGGAGCTTTCTATCGAGGCGTTGCGCAGTACCTCGGCGAACTGCACCTGGAGGGAGAGACTGTTGAGGTAGGCGGTCACCTGGGCCGCGGTCGGCTTGGGCCCCAGCACGTCGGACAGATTGGCGATCTTCTGGGTCTGGCCGCTGAAGCAGCCCATCCCAAGCGCCTTGCCGGCCAGGCCATCGGCGAAGGAGCCGACGGGCGAGGGGCCGCGGTACACCGTGCCGGCGAACCGGATCGAGGACGGCCGCGGCGGGGCCCCGCTCGCGGAGTAGGTCTTGCCGTCCAGCCGGTATGACGAGCCGGCGGAGACCGACCCCTCATTCAGGCTGTAGGCGATGTGGACCTCGCCCGAACAGGCGATGAAGCTGTAGGTGACGTTGACCGTGGCGTTGACGTAGCCATCGCTCGATGCGTGCTCGAAGGGCACGGTCACCAGTCTTGTGGAAGAACTCTGCGCGTGCGCCTGAAGCGGCGACAAGAACGCAACAAACGCGAAGAAGGCCAGCACCCGCCGAGCCCAAGCCAAAGCCACCACGACGCCACACCCCTGCTACGACTGGCGACGATAGTTTATCGGGCAACCAAAAAGGGCAAGCGGATTGATCGGCCCCGCGGACACAGCCATCAAGCCTTCATCGCGATGGCTCCCCGGACTGGATGCTTATCGAACCGGCTTCCGCCGATGGGCAAAGGAAATAAGAGCCATCTTCCAAGACATTGGAACGCTAAATCTCGTTATTGGTCAAGAGCTTGCCTAGGTTGCAAGCGTGTGTGCGGGCTCACAGCTGAGGCGACCGACAATCGGGAATGGACCGCTGGAACACCGAAATCCTGACCGATTTGGCCAACCCCGTTTCGACTCTCGAACTCGGCTGCGCTCTCGATCCTCTCACAGCCCAGCCAGGCTTCTGCAAAGGTCGAAGCAGATGGCGATTAGCCGAACAACGCGGCGATGTCGCTCATCGGCAGGAAAAGCCGCATCCGCTGATCAGGAAACGGCAGGAAACTCTCACGCTCGTAGAAGCGGTACGCCGCCTCGTTCTTGGCGTCGACCATCACGGCGAAGGAGGCGATTTCGCTGCGCAGGGCGCGATGCAGGGCGTCGGCCAGCAGGAAGCGGCCATATCCCTGTCTCTGGTGGCGGCGATCCACCGCGAGCCGCCCCAGGAGCGTCGCCGGAATCAGGGGATAGCGGGGAAGGCGGCGTGTGAGCTCGGCGGGCAAGTCCGGCGCCGCCACACCGGTAGCCGACAGCGTGTAGTAGCCGCCAACCGCCCCGTCAGGCATGACCAGCACGAACGACGCGGCCATGTTCTTGCGGATGTCCTGACCTGCCTGGGTGCGCAGGTAACGGTCCAGCGGCTCGACACCGCTGCTGAACGAGACGCAGTCATGGTGTGCGCCAAGCGGCTCGACCCGCAGTCTACCGTGCGGCGCCGTCGCCACGGTTCAGAGGCCGGTGGCGCGGCGATAACGCTCGACGGTGTCACGCAGGCGGTCATTTACCGGCTTCGGGTTCAGCAGGGCGTCTACAAAGGCGTGACGATCACGGATCGTCAGCGTCAGACGTTCGTGGGTCTCGATCGCCCGCTGCGCCGCTTCCTGAAGGCTGGTCAGCACGAAATCCGTCACCGTCCGGCCTTGGAGGGCCGCCGCGTGTTCGATCAGCGTCTTTTGCTCAGGCGTCACCCGGGTCTCAAGGCGCTCGGCCCGCTTGCGGGGTGTGGTGGCAGCCGCTTTGGTCATGGTTGGTCTCCGACCTAGAATGTACGGCCAGTGGCCGGGAATTTCAAGCTGGCCGGCGGCGAAGGAGCTCCGCCACGTAAAGCGAGCGGACCCAAGCGGGAAGATCGTCGATCTCATCCGTTACACGTCCCTCCTTGAACGTCAGCATCCGCACATGCGGCCGCTCGAGCGCCGAGTTGTCGAAGACGAGCGCCCGATCCGACGGGGAGCGCGGATTAACTATTACACGCGTGCTTCTTGACCGTGTGCAAGGAAGCGGCGGCTCGGGCGGAAAGCGATCGGTGAGCGGCCCTTGCATAAGAGGCAGATTGGCCGTAATGCCTTAAATTGCGAATGACTTGCAATCGCAATAGGGGGTCTAAGGCGATGTACGGAACGAGAAGCGTGGCGAGCGTCGCGGCCATCGCCTCCGCTGTGTGGGGTCTGTTGGGTTGGGCTCCGGCAAGCGCCCAGCCGTCGCCGGAAGCCGCCGGTCTCCAGCTGGCGAGCGCCGACCCGGCCGTAGTCGAGGCCCTTGTCGTTACGGGTTCGAAGGCGGCCGCAGACGAGGTGGGCGGTTCGGCAGTCTATCTCGATGAGAAGGCGCTGGAGACCTTCTCCTATGCCGACGTCAATCGCGTACTGCGCCAGGTGCCGGGGGTCTATCTCCAGGAGGAGGAAGGCTTCGGCCTGCGCCCCAACATCGGCATCCGCGGATCGGGGTCGGACCGCAGCGGCCGCATCGCGGTCATGGAGGACGGTATCCTCATCGCTCCGGCGCCCTACGCCGCGCCGGCCGCATACTATTTCCCGCGCGTTTCGCGCATGTCAGGGGTCGAGGTCGTGAAGGGGCCGGCCGCCATCCAGTACGGTCCGCTGACGACGGGCGGCGCGCTCCAGCTCTTTTCCACCCCCATCCCCGAAGTCGAGAGGCTAGGCGGGCAGGGCAAGCTGCTCGGCGGCTACGGCTCCCTGCGCGCCCACGGCGCCCTCGGCGGTTGGCGCCAGGTCGGCCCGTTTCAGGTCGGTGGCTTGGTCGAGGTGCTGCACGAGTCGTCGGAGGGCTTCAAGGCGCTGGATTCGGGCGGCGACACCGGCTTTCGCATCGACGACATGATGCTCAAGCTCGGCGTTCGGACGGGCGAGGCCGCAGCCATGCCGCAGTCCCTGGAGCTGAAGTTCCAGACCTCGGACGAGACCTCGGACGAGACCTATGTCGGGCTGACGCTCGCCGATTTCCGCGCGGACCCCTACCGGCGTTATCGTGGCAGCCAGGTGGACCAGATGAACGTCGGCCACGAAACCTGGCAGGCGACGCACCGCGTCGCCCTGACGCCGGCGCTGGATCTGACCACGGTGGCCTATCGCACCGAGACGGCGCGGGCCTGGTACAAGCTCAACGATGTGCTTTCCGGCGCCAGCCTGCGCTCGGTGAACTCGGTGCTTGCCGACCCCGCCGTCTTTCCCGACGCCTACGCGACGCTGGTGGGCGCGCCGGGATATGTCAGCCCCGTGAACGCGCTGCGGATGCGCTACAACAATCGCAGCTACAAATCGGCGGGCGTCCAGTCGGTGCTTGGCGCCTCCTTCGTCAGCGGCGCGGCCGCACACCGGCTGCAGCTTTCGGTCCGCTACCACCAGGACGAGGAGGACCGCTTCCAGCACGACGACCGTTACCAGATGAACGACGGCCAGATGGGCCTGACCGCGTCCGGCGCGCCCGGCAGCCAGGAGAACCGGCTCGGCGAGGCGCGGGCGTGGGCGTTTTTCGCGCGCGACACCATTGACGTGGGCGCGATCACGCTGACGCCGGGCCTCCGCTACGAGACCATCGAGCTTAAGCGCACCAGCTATGCGCTTGGCGACGCCGCCCGGGCCGCTCCGACCGGCGTCGATCGTTCGGATGTCGACGTCTGGATCCCCGGGACCAGCGCCATCTGGCGGCTTTCGCCGTCCTGGCGGCTGATCGGCGGCGTCCACCGCGGCTTCAGCAACCCGGCGCCGGGCTCGACCAGCGATCCGGAGACCTCGTGGAACTACGAGGCGGGCGTCCGTTACGCCGCCGGCGCGGCCTCGCTGGAAGCCATCGCCTTCTTCAACGACTACCGCAACCTTATCGGCACATGCACCGCCTCGACCGGGGGCGAATGCGCGATCGGCGCCCAGTTCGACGGCGGAGAGGTCGAGGGCAAGGGGCTGGAGCTGAGCGCCGGCTACGACCTCGCGGGCGCCTTCGGCCTCGGTGTCCGGGTCCCGGTGTCGGCTGTTTACACCTACACCGACGCCCGTTTTCAGACGGGCTTCAGCAGCGGCTACTCGCCTTGGGGGCTGGTGAGCGCGGGCTTCGAACTGCCCTACACGCCCGAGCACCAGCTGACCGCCAATCTGGGACTGCACGGCGAGGCCTGGCGAACGGACCTGATGGTGAACCACGTCAGCGACGCCCGCTCGGTGGCCGGCGCCGGGCCGATACCGCTGAACCAACTTATCGAAGCGAGGACCCTCGTCGACGTCGCTGCGGAGTACGACCTGACGGGGCAGGTGTCGTTCTTCGCCTCGGTGCAGAACCTGACGGACGAGACCTACAACGCCGCCTTCACCCCGGCTGGCGCTCGGCCGGGGGCTCCCCGCTTAGCGCAGGGCGGGGTCAAGTTGCGCTTCTGACGCCATCGCTTGACCGGCCGGCTGTTCGGCTTTGCGCGAACGCAACGTTTCGCGCTTTCGGAACTGTCACAGTGAAGCGCCTTTTACGGGCCGGCGCGGCCGGTCCCCGAAGGCGATCCGCAATAAACGCGCCGACAAGCGCGCAGGGGATAAGCTGATGTTCAATACCCGCCGGGCGGCCCTGTTCGCCGCCGTCTGGAGCGCCGCGATCCTGCCCGCGGCGAATGCCGCCGCCGAGACCCTGGCCGACGCCATCGCGCTCGCCTACGAGACCAACCCGGTGCTGGAGGAGCAGCGGGCCAAACAGCGCGCGCTCGATGAGACCTACGTCCAGGCCCGCACAGGCCTGCGCCCGAAGGTCGAGGCGGCCGCCCAGGTCATAGAGCGCGCGATCGAGACCAACGGCGGCCCGCGGGCCGTGGACATCGACGCGGACGGCGTGCCGGACATCGAAGTATCCGTCCCGGCGGCGAGCGTCGGCTCTAGCTCCAGCGCCGCGTCGCTCAGCGTCACCCAGCCGCTCTACACTGGCGGTCGGGTGACCTCGCAAATCAACGCCTCGGAGGCCGACGTACTGGCCGGACGCGAGGCGTTGCGGCAGGTGGAAGCCGGCGTGCTGCTCAGCGTCATCCAGGCCTATGTCGATGTACGCCGAGACCAAGAGCGGCTGCGCGTCGGCCGCGAAACCGTCGCCGTTCTGGAACGCCAGCGCGAGGAGGCGCAGTGGCGCTTCGAGGCCGGGGAGATCACCAGCACCGACGTGGCCCTGGCCAAGGCGCGGCTGGCGGCCGCGCGCGCGGGGCTGGCGTCCGCCGAGGCGGGGCTGGCCATCAGCCGCGCCAATTACGCCGCTCTCGTCGGCCAGAACCCCGGCGAACTCGAGCCCGAGCCGGGGCTCGCCCCGCTGCTGCCCGACAGCCTTGAGGCCGCTTTCGCCCGGGCCGAGGACAACAACCCGCTGCTGCGCGCCGCCGCCTTCAGCGAGCGCGCCAGCCGCGCCCGCGTGGCGCTCGCCCGCTCTCAGCGTCGCCCGATCATCGGCCTGCGCGGGGAGGTCGGCTACAACGCCGTCGAGGTGGCCGACTTCGGCAACCAGTTCGGCGACTACGACCGCCAGGTGACCAGCTCCATCGGCCTGACCATGCCGATCTTCACCGGCGGGCTCGGCAATTCGCAGGTACGCCAGGCCGCCTCGCTGAACAAGGCCGACCGGGTCGCGATCGAGCGCGCCCGCCGCGACGCGGTGCGAGACGTGGCCCAGGCGTGGAACGTGCTGCTCGGCGCCCGCGCCAACCTGGTGGCCAACGAGGAGCAGGTTCAGGCCGCGCGCTCGGCCTACAACGGCACCCGCGAGGAGGCCTTGGTCGGCCTGCGCACCACGCTGGACCTCCTCAACGTCGAGCAGGAGCTGCGCCGCGCCGAGCTCGACGTGATCACCGCCCGTCGCGACGAGTATGTCGCCGCCGCCCAGGTGCTGGCGGCGATGGGCGACCTGGACGCCGAGAACCTCACCGACGGCGTGCCTATCTACGATCCGGCCGACAACTTCGACCAGGCGCGCAAGAGCTGGGGCTGGGTGCCTTGGGAACGCGCCGTGGAAGTAATCGATCGCATCGGCGCCCCGCGCGTCGGCGCGCGCCCGCCGGACTCGCCGATCGCCAACGCGAAATAGCTTCCCCGCTGGTCAGGCCCGCCGACGGCTGGGCCTGACGGCGCCAGGGTTCGTACTCAAATGTCCCGTCCGGGAGGACGGTGGGGGTTACCTCACTGATCTTGTGAGGCCACTCACGCCGGCTAATTAAGTCCGGGATCCGATCGCCGCGGCTCAGTCCAGCGTGGTGCGGTAGCGGAGCATCGCCAGCGTCGTGACGACCAGCAAGAAGCCGCCGAGGGCGGCCAGGGACGGCCACATCTCGGCAAATCCCAGGCCCTTGAGCAGGGTCCCGCGGACCAGCCGGATGAAGTGGGTCACCGGGATCAGCGAACCGATCCTCTGCGCCCACTCGGGCATGCCGCCATACGGGAACATGAAGCCGGAGATCAGCACGCTGGGCAGGAAGTAGAAGATGGTCAGCTGCATTGACTGCAGTTGCGAACGCACGACCGTCGAGATCAGGAACCCGAGCGCAAGGCTGCCGAGAACGAACAGCAGCACTCCCAATAGAAAAGCCCACCAGCTTCCGTTCATCGGCACGCCAAACAGCAGCCGGCCCAAGGTGACGATCACGGCGGTCTGCACCAGCCCGACCATGACGTAGGGCCCGAGCTTGCCGGCCATCACCTCGATCGGCAGGACCGGGGTGGCCAACAGTCCCTCCATGGTGCCGCGCTCGAACTCGCGGGTGACGGCCATGGCGGTCAGCATCACCAGTGTCATGGTCAGGATTACGCCGAGCAGGCCGGGTACGATGTTCAGCGCGCTTTCCCCCTCGGGATTGTAGCGGCGGTGGACGACCACCTCGAAAGGGATGGCGGGCGCGCCAGCGCCCACCGCGCCGGTGAGCTCGCGGCTCATAGCGTAGAGCGGCAGCACGGCGGCGGCCGCGGCCACGCCGCTGGCGGCCATCGGATCGGTGGCGTCGGCGTCGAGGAGCACCTGGGCGTTGTCGCGGCGTATCACGCGGCGGCTGAAGTCGGCGGGGATGGTGACGGCGAACTGAACCCGCCCTGACTCAAGCGCCTCCTCAAGTTCGGCGGGGCTGCGGGCGGTCTCCACCACGTCGAGGTAGCCGCTGTTGACCAGCGCGCTCAGCGCCGAGCGGGCAAGCGGGCCATGGTCCTGGACCAGGGCCGCCGTCGGCAGGTGACGTGGCTCGGTGTTGATGGCGTAGCCGAACAGCAGAAGCTGGATAATCGGCAGCACCACGATCAGCGCCAGGCTCAGCCGGTCGCGGCGCAGTTCGGTGAATTCCTTGGCCAGCACGGCGAAGGCCCGGGTCGGCGAAAAGCCGTTCATTCGAAGTTGTCCCGTACTTGGCCCATGAAGAGGATGAAGACGTCTTCCAGCGTCGGCTCACCCCGCCGCCACAGGTAGGGGGTGTGCCGGAAGGGGGCGATCGCCGCTTCGAGGGCGGCTTCGCTGGCTCCGCTGACGTGCAGGGCCGTGCCGAACGGGGCGGCCATCAGCACGCCCGGCCGGGCCGCCAGTTTCGGGGCCAGCCGGTCGGCGTCCTTGCCTTCGCACACGAACGTCACCAGCCCCGAGGCGGCGATCACCTCCTGAGCCGTGCCGCGGGCCATCAGCTTGCCGTAGGCGATGTAGGCGATGTCGTGGCAGCGTTCGGCCTCGTCCATGTAGTGGGTGGAGACCAGCACGGTCAGGCCATCCGCCGCGAGCGCGTGGATCTCGTCCCAGAAGTCACGGCGGGCCTTGGGGTCGACACCGGCGGTGGGCTCGTCGAGCAGAAGCAGCTTGGGCTCGTGCAGGATGGTCGAGGCGAGCGCCAGCCGCTGCTTCCAGCCGCCCGACAGGCTGCCGGCGAGCTGGTGGCGACGCTCGCCAAGGCCCAGCCGGTCCAGCGCGTCGCGCACCCGTTTGTTGCGGTTGTCGATGCGATAGACGCTGGCGATGAAGTCGAGGTTCTCCTTGATGGTGAGGTCCTGGTAGAGGGAGAACTTCTGGGTCATGTAGCCGGTCTGGCGCTTGATCTCCTTGGCGTGGGCGCGGAAGTCGAGGCCCAGCACCTCTCCCTCGCCGGAGTCCGGCGTCAGCAGGCCGCAGAGCATCCGCAGGCTGGTCGTCTTGCCCGAGCCGTTGGGGCCGAGGAAGCCGGTGATCCGGCCTCGCTCCACCTGGATCGAGACGTCCTGGACCACATGCCGCCGGCCGAAGTACTTGTTCAGGCCGTTGACGTCGATGGCCAGGCTCATGACGCGCTCTCCAGCGGGATGACATCGATCGGCTGGCCGGGATTGAGGGCGCGCGGATCAGCGGGCCTGGCCTCGACCAGGAAGACCATGCGGTCGCGGGCCTCGCGGCTGTAGATCACCGGCGGGGTGAACTCGGGCCTGGGGCTGACGTAGTCGATCCGCGCCGTCATCTCAGCGCAGCCGTCACAGGTGAAGCGCACCGTCCCGCCGACGCGGTATTGGGCCACCTGCCCCTCGGGCACATAGAAGCGGATCCGCACCCGGGCGTCGGGGATCAGGGAGACCACCGGCTGGTAAGGGGCGGCCCACTCGCCCTCCTGATAGAAGACGTCCTGCACCCGGCCGGCCGCCGGCGCGCGGGGGCTGACCTGATTGAGGTGCGCCTGCGCCTCGGCCAGTTGGCCGCCCGCCTGGGCGACCTGGGCGTCGGCGGCGGCCACGGTGTCGACGCGCGCGCCCAGGCGGGCGGCGTTTCGGCGAGTCTGGATTGCTTCGACCCGGGCGGCGGCGGCGTCACGGGCGTTGCGGGCGGCATCGAGGTGGGCGGGCGCATAGACGCCCTTTTCCTGCAGCTTCCGAACCCGCTCGAAGTCCTGCTCGGCCTGGCGCAGGCCGGCCTCGGCCGCGGCCCGTTCGGCGTCGTAGACGGCCAGCTCGGCGGGCCGCTGGCCCTTGCGGGCGTCGGCGGCCTGGGCCCGGGCGGCTGCGAGCGCGCCGGCGGCCTGCTGGCGTTGGGCGACCAGCGGACCCGCGTCGATGGCGAACAGCGGCTGACCCGGCTCCACGCGCTGGCCCCGCTCCACCGAGACCGAACTGACCGTGCCGGGCACGGCGGCGGAGAGGTAGAGGGGCTCGCCCTCCACATAGCCGGAATGCAGGTAAGGCGAGCGAGTTTGAGGGCCCCAAGCATACCAGCCGATGGCGCCCACGGCGACGACCACGGCGACGACGATGAGGTTTCTGCGGGTGCGACGCTTCATGGGATCAGACCTTCTAGCGCGGTTTCGATGTGCTGCTCGGCAATGGCCTTGAGGTCGAAGGAGGGGACGCCGACCGGGGCGAAGACCTCGCGCCAGAGCACGCCGGTCAGCACCGGGCCGACAAGCGAGAAGGCGTGGATGCGCGGATCGCCGGGGCGGACCTCGCCCTTCGCCTGCGCCTGCTCGATGTGCCGGGCGGCAAGACCAAGCGCGCGGCTGACGACGTCCTCGTGCCAGATGAGGGCAAGGTCGGGGAAGTTGCCGGACTCGGCGATAACCATCTTGGCCACCGAGCCCAGCTGGCTGGTGGCCATCACTTCGGTCAGCACGCTCAGCATCACCCGCGCAGTGGAGGAAAACGGCAGATCGACGCCGGCGACGGCGGCCTCCACGACGGCGAGATTGGGGGTCACCGCATCACGCACGACGGCGCGAAACAGGTCCTGCTTGGTTGCGAAGTAGAGGTAGATGACGCCCTTACTGACGCCCGCTCGCCGGGCGATGTCGTCGGTGCGGGCTGCAGCGAAGCCCCGCTCTGCGAAGACCTCCAGCGCCGCGGCGACAATCTCGCCGGGCCGCGCTTCCTTGCGCCTGCGCCACTTCGGACTGGGTCGCGACATCCGGCCGCTCCATGAAATAACTGACGGGTCAGTTAGTAAGATGGGCTGACGTGGCTGTCCAGCGAAAATGCGGGGTGACATGGGTGTCCGCCTCTCAGCCGGGAGCCGGCAGTGGGAGGACCTTCCCGGGGTTGAGCACCGACGTGGGGTCGAGAGCCTGCTTGAGCCGTCGCATCAAGGCGATTTCTTCGGCGGAACGCGTCAGGTTCAGGAAATCCCGCTTTTGCAGGCCAACCCCATGCTCGGCTGAAACCGATCCGCCAAGCGGCTCCAGCGGGCCGTAGATCATCTCCTCTACAGCGCGGCGGGTTCCCGGCTCGAAATCCGCCAGTCGCGCCACCAGGTGAAGGTTGCCGTCGCCCAGGTGACCGAACACCGCAGGTGCTCCGAGGTCGGGCCATTTCGTCTCGAACGCCGCGCAGACGCCCGCCACATACGCGTCCATGGCGCCGATCGGCAGGCTGACGTCGAAGGCGGCGACCAGCCCGTTGCGGGCGGTCTGGAAGACGTCGTCCCGCAGCGCCCACATCGCCTCGCGCTGGGCCTTGGACGCGGCGATGGCGGCGTCGGCCACCTCGCCGCTCTCCAGGGCCTCGCCCAACACCGCCTGGAACCGTTCGGCGTCCCTGTCGGGCTCGGGGCCGAGCGTCTCGACCAGCACATAATAGGCGTGGCGCCCGGCGAGCGGAGAGCGCCCCCGCGCAGGCTCCGTCGTCACCAGGTCGTAAAAGCTCGGCCACATCACCTCGAAGGCCGAGAGCGCGCCGCCCAGGTCCCGTTCCAGGCGGCGCAGCAGCGCCGGTAAGGCCGAGAATCGCTCGACGCCGAGAATGGCCGTGTCCTGGCTGGCCGGCGCGGGCCGCAGGCGAAGCACGGCGCGGGTGACCACCCCCAGCGTCCCCTCCGAGCCGATGAACAGCTGCTTGAGGTCGTAGCCCGCGTTGTCCTTGAGCAGCGGGCTCATCGCCGAAATGACGGTCCCGTCCGCGAGCACGGCCTCCACGCCAAGCACCATATCGCGCATCATGCCATAGCGCAGGACGCGGTTGCCGCCGGCGTTCGTGGCGATGTTGCCGCCGATAGTCGCCATGCCGCGCGCGCCGAGGTCGAG
>DASVBC010000002.1:0-17463 GCA_036376035.1 Caulobacteraceae bacterium
GGGCGACGCTGGTGCGCTTTCTCTACGGCGTGCCGTTCACCGCCGTCTTCCTGCTGGTCGCAAGGGCCATCTGGCCGCACGCGCCGCTGAGCTTCACGACCTTCTTCTGGGCCGCGTGCGCCGTCGGCGGGGCGGCGCAGATCGGGGCGACGGCGGCGCTGCTCTCCTCCATGCGGCGGGCGAGCTTCGCGCTGGGCACGGCCTTCCAGCAGAGCCTTCTGCCCTTCACCGCGATGATCGGCTTCTTCGTCTTCGGCGACGTCCTGCCCGCCCACACCGTCTTCGGCATCGCCATCGTCACCGCCGGCATCTTCGTCCTCTCCTGGCCGAAGGAGGGGGTGAAGGGCGACTGGAGCGGCGCCTGGTTCGGCCTCCTCGCCGGCGCCTTCTTCGCGGTCTCCAACAACGCCTTCCGCCAGGCGGGGCTCTCGCTCGGGGACGCGCCCGCGCCGCTGGCCGGCATCACCACCGTGCTCGTCGTCCAGACGATGCAGAGCCTGGCCCTGATGGCGATCCTCTTTGTCTTCGAGCGCGCCAGCCTGATCGCCGCCTTCACCGAATGGCGCCCCTCTGTGCGCGCCGGGTTCTTCGGCGCGGCGGCCTCGGCCTGCTGGTTCACCGCGCTCGCGCTTTCGCCCGCCGGACCCGTCCGCGCGGTGGGAGTCGTGGAGATGCCGCTGGCCGCGCTCGCCGGGCGACGCTTGTTTTCCGAGAAATTAACGCCACTTCAATGGCTTGCCGGGACAGTCACCGCGCTCGGAGTGGTCCTGGCGGCGGTGGGCTGACGTAGCGGTGGATTAACCCTTGAAAAGGGGGAAATTCGCGGGCTAGTGACCTGATCGCGTGTCAGAAGGCGCCTTCGTAGCGCCCACATTCAGCGTCCCTTATCGGACCTCCTTCGACCTCAAGGCCCTACATGCTCGGTTCCCTCTTCGGCGTTATTTCCAACGACATCGCCATCGATCTCGGCACGGCGAACACCCTCATCTACATGAAGGGCAAGGGGATCGTTCTGAACGAGCCCTCGGTGGTCGCCCTGCGAAACATCGGCGGGCGCAAGGTCGTCCACGCCGTCGGCATCGAGGCCAAGCAGATGCTGGGCCGCACGCCGGGCCACATGGAGGCCATCCGCCCCATGCGCGACGGGGTCATCGCCGACTTCGAGGTCGCCGAGGAGATGATCAAGTACTTCATCCGCAAGGTTCACAACCGAAAGGGCTTCGTGAACCCCAAGGTCATCGTCTGCGTGCCGTCGGGCGCCACCGCCGTCGAGCGCCGCGCCATCAACGACAGCTGCCTCAACGCCTCGGCCCGCCGCGTGGGCCTGATCGACGAGCCGATGGCCGCCGCGATCGGCGCGGGCCTGCCGATCCACGAGCCGACCGGCTCGATGGTCGTCGATATCGGCGGCGGCACCACCGAAGTCGCGGTCCTGTCGCTGTCGGGCATCGTCTATTCGCGCTCGGTCCGCGTCGGCGGCGACAAGATGGACGACAGCATCATCAGCTACATGCGCCGCCACCATAACCTCCTGATCGGCGAGACCACGGCCGAGCGGATCAAGAAGGAAATCGGCACCGCCCGGGCGCCGGCCGACGGCGAGGGCCTGTCCATCGACGTCAAGGGCCGCGACCTGATGCAGGGCGTGCCCCGCGAGGTCCGCATCAGCGAAAAGCAGGCCGCCGACGCCCTGCACGAGCCGGTCAGCCAGATCGTCGAGGCGGTGAAGGTCGCGCTGGAAGCCACCCCGCCGGAACTGGCCTCCGACATCGCCGACAAGGGCATCATGCTCACCGGCGGCGGCGCCCTGCTGCGCGGGCTGGACCTGGAGATCCGCGACCACACCGGCCTGCCGGTGACCGTCGCGGACGACCCGCTCTCCTGCGTGGCGCTCGGCTGCGGCAAGGTGCTCGAACATCCCAAGTGGATGAAGGGCGTTCTTGAGAGCACGCTCGCGTAAGATTTCCCTGTGAGTCGGGGCTTGGCGGCTCCGACGGAGACTGCCTTTGGCCCTGCGTGAAGGACCTCTTGGCGATGTGAAGGTGCCGCTGGCCTGGACAGCCGCGGTGGCGCTGATCATCGCCCTGATCGTGGCCTTCACCCTGCTCGCCAACGACCGCCGCGAAACCTTCAAGGCCGAGGCCTACGGCGCCACCCGCCAGGCCATGGACACCGTCGTCTCCCCGGTCGGCGGGGTCCTCGGCGCGCCCATCCGCTGGGCGGGGTCAGCCACCCAGTTCGTGACCGGCTACTTCGGCGCCGTCAGCGAAAACCGCCGCCTCAAGCGCGAACTGCGCCAGATGCGCCAGTGGCGCCAGGTCGCCGTGGCGCTGAAGGATCGCAACGACCGGCTGGAGGCGGTGCTGGGGCTCAAGACCGACCCGCCCATCGACATGGCCACCGCCCGCGTCGTCATCGACTCGCGGGGGCCCTTCTCCAACGCCCGCATCGCCAACATCGGCCGCGACGGCGGGGTGGAGGTCGGCTTTCCGGTGATGAACGACCGCGGCGTCGTCGGCCGCATCGTCGGGGTCTCCGGAACCGCCAGCCGCATCCTGCTGCTGACCGACGTGGCCAGCCGCGTGCCGGTGATGATCGACCGCACCAACGCCCGGGCCATCCTGACGGGCGACGGCGGCCCGACGCCCAAGCTCGACTATCTGCGCGGCCGCGATCCGGTGAAGCAGGGCGACCGCATCCTCACCAGCGGCGATGGCGGCGTCTATCCGCGCGGCCTGCCGGTCGGCACGGCCGTGAAGGGGCTGGACGGGACCTGGCGCGTGGTCCTCGACGCCGAGGAGGCCGCCATCGACTTCGTGCGCATCCTCAAGTTCCGTGACTTCGGCCAGTTGGCCGACGCGCGCGCCCTGTCCATGTCGGCCATGCCGCCGGTGACCACGGGCGATCCCCAGTCGCGCGACGAGCAGGTCCCCCTCATGCCCGGCGTCTTGCCGGACCAGAAGCCCAAGCCGCCCGCCGCCACCCCCGCGCCCAAGCCAAAGCCCACGCCGACGCCGCCCCCTGCCACTCCGCCGCCTGCCGCCGCCACCCCACCGCCGCGGCCCGCGCCCACGGGGACGCCGCAATGAGCCTTCGAGCCGCCAGGCCGCTCGATCCCTGGCGCTGGCTCGGCATCCCGGCGCTGGCGGCGTTCGGGGCCTCGGTGCTGTTCGCCGTGCCGCTGCGCGTCTTCGGAATGCAGCTGCCGGAACCTGTTTTCGCCATGGTGCTGGCGTTTAGTTGGGCCGTGATCCGACCCTCGATACTGGCCCCGTTCGTCCTGCTTCTCCTGGGCGTCCTGCTCGACGCCCTGTGGGGCTCGCCGCTCGGCCTGTGGTCGCTGAGCCTGCTGATCGCCTACGCCAGCGTGCTGTTCGTGCGGAACTGGATGAGCGGCCAAAGCTCGCCGATCATGTGGATCTGGTTCGCGGGAGTCACGGCGCTGGCCATGCTGTCCGGCTACATCTTCACGATGATCGACGCCAAGGCCGCGCCCGGCTGGGGCCCCATGGCCTGGCAGTTCTTCTGCACCGCCATCCTCTATCCCTTCGCCCACCGGCTGATCGACCGGTTCGAAGACGCGGACGTGCGCTTCAAATGAGCAAGGAACCGTCCATCTTCTTCTCGGACGTGAACGAGCGGCAGGGCACCTTCGTGCGCCGCACCTTCCTGATGGGCGGGGTGACGGGCCTGGTGCTCGGCGGGCTGTCGGCGCGGCTTCTGCACCTGCAGGTGCTGGAGGCCCAGCGCTACGAGAAGCTCGCCGATTCCAACCAGTTCAACTATCGCCTCCAGCCGCCCCCGCGCGGGCTGATCGTCGACCGCAACGGCGTGGTGCTGGCCTCCAACCGCCCCAACTTCCGCCTGCTGGTCCGCAACGACGAGGACGTGGACGTCGAGAAGACGCTGGACGAGCTCTACACCCTCGTCCCGCTCGATCCCGACCGGCGCGAGCGCTACCAGAAGGACATCCTCAGCGCCCCGCGCCGCACGCCCGTCTCGGTGATGGAGGACATGAGCTGGGAGGAGTTCTCCCGCGTCAACGTCCGCGCGCCCGAGTTGCCCGGCGTCACCGCCGACATGGGCGAGGTGCGGGTCTATCCCTACGGCGGCGCCTTCGCCCACGTCATCGGCTACGTCGCCAAGGTCAACGACAAGGACATCAAGAAGGCCGGCCCCAACCCCGACCCCATCCTCTACCACCCCGGTTTCCGCATCGGCCGCCAGGGGGTGGAGAAGGCCTTCGATATGGACCTGCGCGGCACGCCCGGCGCCCAGAAGGTCGAGGTCGACGCCCAGGGCCGCGAGGTCCGCCACGACCCCGACGGCGACATCCCCGCCATCCCCGGCAAGGAGATCAAGCTCTCCCTCGACGTCGATATCCAGAGCCGCGCCCTGGATGTGCTGGGCGAGCAGTCCGGCGCGATCGTGATGATGGACATCCACTCGGGCGATGTCCTGTGCATGGCCTCGGCGCCCGCTTTCGACGCCAACCGCTTCGTGCGCGGCCTCACCACCGCCGAGTACCGGGCCCTGTCCGAGTACGAAAAGCGCCCGCTGCTCGACAAGGCGCTGTCGGGGACCTACCCGCCCGGCTCGACCTTCAAGCCGATGACCGCGATGGCGGCGCTGGAAGCGGGCGTCAATCCGGAGGAGCGCATCGTCTGCACCGGCGGCTGGTGGTTCGGCGGCCGCACCTTCCACTGCTGGCGCAAGGGCGGCCATGGCCCCCAGACCATGCGCGACGCCCTCAAGAACTCCTGCGACGTCTACTTCTACCAGATGGCCCTGCGCATCGGCCCCGACATCATCGCCAAGACGGCGCGGGCGTTCGGCCTTGGCCAGATCTTCGACATCGGCATCGACGGGCAGAGGCGCGGCGTCGTCCCCGACCGGGCCTGGAAGAAGGAATACTTCAAGCACACCCCCGAGCAGCAGATCTGGTACCCGGGCGAGAGCCCCAGCTACGGCATCGGCCAGGGCTATCTGAACGTGAACGCTCTGCAGCTGTGCGTGATGGTCTCGCGGCTGGCCAACGGCAAGAAGGCGCTGAACCCGCGCCTCGTGAAGGCCATCGGCGGCAAGGAGCTGCCCAGCGGCGCGGCCGTCCCCGACCTGCCGTTCCCGGCCGAGCACATCCAGGTGGTCCGCGAGGGGATGGCCGCCGTCGCCAACGACGTCTCCGGCACCGCCTACCGCACCAGCCAGCTCGGCCTTGGCGATGTGAAGATGGCCGGCAAGACCGGCACCGCCCAGACCCGCAACTATGGCGCCGGCTCGCGCAAGTCGAACGTCTGGGCGCTGAAGGACCACAACCTCTTCATCGCCTTCGCCCCCTACGACAATCCCCGCTACGCCTGCTCGGTGATCATCCAGCACGGCGGCGGCGGCGGCGCGACCGAAGGGGCGCCCCGGGCGCGCGAGGTCATGCGCGTGGCGCTCCTCAAGGACCCCGACATCCTCAAGCGCATCCAGCAGCCGCTGCCGATGCCCGCGCTTGAGCCCGGCGCCGACGCCGAGGGCGCCGCCCCCGCGCCCGCCACGCCCGGACCCATGCCGACCACGAGGCCCACATGACCGTCAGCGCCCTGACCCGCCCGGGCGAGCGCGACCGCCTGGTCGTCAAGTTCGGCCAGATGGACTGGACCCTGGCGCTCGCCGTCAGCCTGATCGCCGTCGTCGGCGGGGTGATGCTGTTCTCCATCGCCGGCAGCAACTGGGACCCCTGGGCCGCCAGGCACCTGATCCGCTACGCCCTGTGCTTTGCGCTGATGGTGGCGCTGGCCATGTGCGACCTGCGCATCTGGTTCACCATGGCCTATCCGGTCTATGCGCTGGGCCTGCTGCTGCTGCTGGCCGTCGCCCTGGTCGGCGATGTCTCGATGGGCGCCCAGCGCTGGCTCCAGCTTGGCCCCGTGCGCATCCAGCCCTCGGAGATCATGAAGATCGGCGTGGTGCTGGCCATCGCCCGCTTCTACCACGCCCTGCCGCCGCAATATGCGCGCCTGTCCTGGCGTCTGCTGATCCCTGGCGCGATGATCGCCGTCCCCGTGGCGCTGGTCGCCCACCAGCCCGACCTTGGCACCTCGCTGCTGATCCTGTTCACGGGCTTTGCGATGATGGTGCTGGCGGGGCTGTCGTGGCGCCTGATCGGCCTTGGCGCGCTGGGCGCGGCCGTCACCGCGCCGATCATGTATTTCTTCGTCCTGCACGATTATCAGCGCAAACGCGTCGACGTGCTGTTCAACCCCGAGGCCGATCCCTCCGGCGCCGGCTACCACATCCTCCAGTCCAAGATCGCGCTCGGCTCCGGCGGCCTGCTCGGCAAGGGCTATGGCCTTGGCACCCAGAGCCAGCTGAACTTCCTGCCCGAAAAGCAGACCGACTTCATCTTCGCCACCATCGCCGAGGAGTTCGGCTTCGCCGGTAGCTTCTTCGTGTTGTTCCTCTACGGCTCCATCATCTTCATGGCCCTGCGCATCGCCTCCACCACCCACAGCCACTTCGGCCGCCTGGGCGCGGCGGGCGTCACCGCCACCTTCGCCCTCTACGTGATGATCAATGGCGCCATGGTCATGGGCCTCGCCCCCGTCGTCGGCGTCCCCATGCCGCTGCTCAGCTACGGCGGCACCGTCATGCTCACCGTCATGATCGGCTTTGGCCTCGTCCAGTCCGCGAGGGTCCACCGCTACTCGGAAGTGACGAGCGGGAAGGGGGCTCTCCTCTAACCTTCTCCCCTCGCGGGAGAAGGTGGCCCGCGAAGCGGGTCGGATGAGGGGGTTCTCAGAAGCTTCAGCAGCGAACGGCGGTTGGGAGGGCGGTGCGCCCCCTCATCCGTCAGCCTTCGGCTGCCACCTTCTCCCGCGAGGGGAGAAGGGTTCAAACCCTCAGCGCCGCGTCCGTCGCCCGCACAAGCCCGTCGACGATCCCCGGCTCGGTGCTCGCGTGCCCCGCGTCCCAGACGACGTTGAATTCCGCTTCCGGCCAGGCGCGGTGCAGCGCCCATGCTGACGCCATCGGCGTCACGACATCGAACCGCCCCTGCACGATCCACCCGGGAATATGCCGAATCTTCGCCACCTGCTTCAGCAGCCAGCCGTCTTCCTTGAAGAAGCCCCGGTTGGCGAAGAAGTGGCACTCGATCCTCGCGAACGCGATAGCGAAATCGACCTCGTTGAACTTCGGCGGCCGCGCTTCCGGGCCACGGATGGAGATCGTGTCCCCCTCCCACTGGCTCCACGCCGCCGCCGCTTCGGCCTGCGTCTTGCGGTCGGGGTGCGTCAGGCGCCGGTGGTAGGCGCTGACCAGGTCGTCCCGCTCGGCCGGCGGGATGGGGCTGAGGAACTTCTCCCACGCATCGGGGAACAGCATCGCCGCGCCCCCCTGGTAGAACCAGTCCAGCTCGGCCTGCGTCAGCAGGAAGATGCCGCGCAGCACCAGCCCCTCGACCCGCTCGGGGTGCGTCACCGCATAGGCCAGCGCCAGCGTCGAGCCCCACGAGCCGCCGAACACCGTCCACTTTTCGATGCCCAGGTGGACCCGCAGCCGCTCGATGTCCTCGACCAGCGTCCAGGTGGTGTTGTCCTCCAGCGAGGCGTTCGGCCGGCTCTTGCCGCAGCCGCGCTGGTCGAACAGCGCCACCCGCCATTGCTCGGGATCGAAGAACCGCCGCATCGTCGGGTTGATCGCCCCGCCGGGCCCGCCGTGCAGCACCACCGCCGCCTTGCCGCGCGGGTTGCCGCATTCCTCGTAATAGAGCTCGTGCGGCCCGCCGGTCGCCAGCCAGCCGAACGAAAACGGATCGACCTCCGGATAGAGGCCGCGCCGGGGCGAGCTGGTGCTGGCAAAGGGAGTGGGGAATGACCGTTCCATCGTCATTCACCCTAGAACGCGCGACCTAGCTGGGAAAGCGTCGGTTCAGCCAATCGATCACGATGCGGTTGACCGCCTCCGGCTGCTCCTGCTGCGTCCAGTGGCCGCTGTCCTCGACCAGCGCCTTCTCCAGGTCGGGCACATAGCGCTCCATGCCGTCGGCGGCCGAGGGGGGCAGCACCGCGTCCTTCTCGGCCATGACCATCAGCGCCGGCTGGGTGACCTTGTCCTCGACCCCTTCGCCCAGGCGCCAGTTGCGGCTCATGTTGCGATACCAGTTGATGCCCCCGGTGAACCCCGACCGCTCAAAGCTTTCCACAAACGCGTCGAACTCTTCAGGCGTCAGAAACTCGCCCCGGGTGTCGTATTGGGCCTGATAGGCCTCGACGATCCGCACCAGCGGAAACACCGACGGATCGCCCGGCTTGCGTTCGCTCGCCATGCCGCGCGAGGGCGCCTGGCCCTCCGGCGGCTTCTTCATGAAAAAGCGCATCGTCCTGGCCACATCGGCGCCCAGGATGGCGTCGGCCTCGCCGGGCTTCTGGAAGTGGACGATGTACATCTCCTCGCCCAGCCGGCTGCGCATGATCTCGATGGGATCGATCGGCGCGCGCGGCATGAAGGGGGTGTTGACCCCGACCACGCCCGCCACCCGCTCGGGCCGCCGCAGCGCCATCTGCCACACGACGATCCCGCCCCAGTCATGCCCGACGAAGACCCCCTTCTCGGCGCCCACATGGTCCAGCAGCCCCGCCAGGTCCCCCGTCAGGTGGTCGATGTCATAGGCCTCGACCTCATCGGGCCCGGACGTCAGCCCATAGCCCCGCTGGTCCGGCGCGATCACCCACCGACCGGCCTCCGCCAGCGCCTTGATCTGGTGGCGCCACGAAAACGCGATCTCCGGAAACCCGTGGCAAAGCACCACCGGCACGCCCTCCCGAGGCCCGGCCTCGTAGTAGGCCATGCGGATCCCGTTCACGTCCGCATACTTCACCGGCGGCATCATCTCTTCGAGCGCTGACATGGCGGGTCTCCCTTTCGCTGATCAAGCCCGCTTGCCTCCCACGTAAGTCAACCTCTCTCCCTCCCCTTCATGGGGAGGGTGGCTCGCGAAGCGAGACGGGTGGGGGAGTTTCCTCACTTCCCCACCCGACGAGGCTAGCGCCTCGTCTTCCCTCCCCATAAAGGGGAGGGAGAATGACCACCCTCGTCAAAGCCTGGAAGGGCGCGCAGGCGCGTCTGGCCGCGGCCCACATCGACCAGCCATCCATCGACGCGCGGCTGATGCTGGAGGCGGCGGCCGGCGTGTCGCGGATGGACATCCTCACCGACCCCTACCGCGAACTCACCGACGAGCAGGCCCGGCTCTTCGACGAGTACCTGACCCGCCGCGAACGCCGCGAGCCGGTCAGCCACATCCTCGGCCGCAAGGGCTTTTGGAAGATCATGCTCAACGTCAGCCGCGATGTGCTGACCCCGCGCCCCGACACCGAAACGGTGGTCGAGGTGGCGCTGGCCGCCTTCCCGGACGCGTCGCAGCCGATCTCCATCCTCGACCTCGGCGTCGGCTCGGGCGCCATCCTTTTGGCCGTCCTCGCCGAGCGCCCCGCCGCGCGCGGGCTGGGCGTCGACATCTCCGATGAGGCGCTGGCCGTCGCCCGCGAGAACGCGGCCAACCTCGATCTCAACACCCGCTGCGCCCTGCTGCGCGGCGACTGGACGGCGGGGCTGGCGGACCAGAATTTCGACCTCGTGGTCGCCAACCCGCCCTACATCCCCAGCGCCGACATCGAGACCCTCGACCCCGAGGTCCGTGACCACGAACCGCGCCTGGCGCTGGACGGCGGCCCCGATGGCCTGGACGCCTACCGCTTCCTCGCGCCCGAGATCCTGCGCGTCCTCAAGCCCGGCGGCGTCTTCGCCGTGGAGATCGGCTACGACCAGTCCGCGCCCGTCGAGCAGCTGTTCAGGGACGCCGGCGCCCTCGATATCCGCACCGTCAAGGACCTCGGCGATCGCCACCGCTGCGTGACCGGCGTGAAAAACCCCTTGGAAACGAAGGCCTGACTCGTTACACCAAGGGGGTCTCCACC
This sequence comes from Caulobacteraceae bacterium, assembly GCA_036376035.1. Classification (GTDB taxonomy): domain Bacteria; phylum Pseudomonadota; class Alphaproteobacteria; order Caulobacterales; family Caulobacteraceae; genus Caulobacter. Next base: position 9,966 of record DASVBC010000002.1, read on the forward strand.
CAAATCACCGGAGTGAAAGCAGCGCCTTAGGCGCGGCATAGCTCTCCGGCAGACGCACGGATCCTTCGGGGGGCCGGGCAGGGGAGACGGGAACCTAAGCGTCTTTTCGACAACCACCGGGCCAACGCGCCCGATACCGCTCAGAGCCAGGAAACCGCCGCCATCAGCGCGTCGGGCCGGCGGGATAGGCAAAAGAAGCCAATATGAGAGATTTCAAGGGCATGAAGCGTCAGCGCGGCCGCAATCGCGGCGGTGGCGGCGGGGGCAAGCCGCAGCACAACGCCAACCGCGCGTTCGAGTCGAACGGGCCCGAGGGCGTGAAGGTCCGCGGCGCCGCCCAGACCGTGTTCGAGCGCTACCAGCAGCTCGCGCGTGACGCCTCCTCCTCGGGAGACCGGGTGCTGGCCGAGAACTACCTGCAGCACGCCGAACACTACTTCCGCACCCTGCGCGCCATGCAGCCGAACAAGCCGGCCGCCGAGATTTACGGCCGCGACCAATTCGCCTCCGGCTTCGACATCGACTTCGAGGCCGAGCCCTCCGAAGACCAGGCCGAAGCCTCGAGCGAAGGCGAAGACGGCGGCGAGGGCGAGGGCCAGCAGCAACAGGGCCAGCAGCGCGATCGCTACGAAAACCGCGACCGCAACCGCGACGACCGTCAGCGCGACGGCGCCCGCGACAACAACCAGCAGAACCGCCAACGCGACGACCGCCAGCAGGGCGACCGCCCGCAGCGCGACGATCGCCAGCAGCAGGGCGAAGGCCGCCAGCGCTACGACCGCCGCGACCGCTGGCGCGACCGTGACGACCGCCAGCAGCAGGGCGAACAGGCCGTCTCTGAAACCCCCGCCGCCGAGCCCACGCCTTCCGGCCCGGTCTTGCGCAGCGAAGACGGCGAAGTCAGCCACGCCCCCGCCTTCCTCGGCCGCGCCGCCCCCGAGCCGCGCGCTGATGGTGATGAACCGGCCCCGAAAGCGCCCCGCAGGCGCAGGGCGCCGCGCACCGAGGCGTCGACGGAAGAAGCCTGATCCTCTCCGCAACTCAGCGCGTCATCCTGGGCCTTGTGCCTAGGACCCAGAATCGAGGCGCTTTGTAAGTTGGTCGCGGCAGTCGCCGCGACTCTCCCTGAACCGTCAGCGTGTCTGGATCCTAGGCACAAGGCCTAGGATGACGGGGGGTGGGTTGTGGTTGTTCCTACTCCGCCGCCATCGGCAGCGCGGCGGGGCCGACCGCCTTCTTCGCCCACGGCAGCTTCAGGCCCTTCATCCAGCCTAGCAGGTCAACCGGCGCCTTCTCGGCCTCGGCCGGGATGCACTCTTCCAAAATCCCAAGCAGCTCGTCCGTCGGCCCGTCGTTGAGGAAGTGGTTGGCCCCCGGCACGCGGCGGAAGCGGATCGGCGCGCGCACCGGTGTCTCGTCGATCAACCGCTCGGCGGTCTCGATGGGCGCGAAGTCGTCCTTCTCGCCGTGGATCAGGTGCACGGGGATGCGCACCCGCCCGAGCGCCTCGCGCATGTGCGCCAGCTGCGAGCGCTGTTCGCTCACTTCCCTTATGGCGTTGCGCAGGTCGCGCGGGATGAAGGGCAGCACCTTGGACCCCAGGTCCACCAGCCACTTGGCCGTCGGCCCGGTCTCGCCGAAGAAGCCCGACAGCAGCACCAGGCCATGCAGCCGCCGCCGGCTCTGGGCCGCCATCAGCGAGGCGATGGCCGCGCCATAGCTTTGTCCGACCAGCAGCACCTTCTGCCCCGGCGCCGCGCTCAGCAACGGCGACAGCGCCACGGCCTGCAGCCGGATGTCGCCGACGTATTCCACGGGCTCGGAGCCGGCGAAGCCCGGCCTGTCGACCACGATCATCTCGCGGTCCGGGGGCAGGGCGGCCAGCGTGTCGGCCCAGTATTCGGCCCAGCTAGGCGCGCCGGTGACGACCACGATCTTCCACGGCGCCGGCCTGTCGCGGGGAGTGGTCAGCGCCGAGATGCGCCAGTTCAGCCCGCCGCCGGCGGTGAAGGCGATGCGCTTAACGACGGTTTCGGAATAGACGAGATTGACGGGGAGATGCTCGGTGCGCTTGGCCGCGGCGCTTTCGAAGCAGGCCCAGCCCAGCTCCAGAACCCCTTTAGGCCTTTTACGCGCCACCTTGCTCACCTCCTCAGCCGCTATGACAAACCAACGCGCCAGAACGGCGGCGGTTCGCCCGGGGCCAATTTGCGGGTCCGCGGGGGTTGTGTGACTTTAATGGCACACTACATCGCCCCTCATCGGCTTGTGCTTGATCAAGGCAGGCCGCCCAAGTTCGCCGCCTAGTGGGGACCCATGAACATCGACCTCTATTCCGACCGCGCCAAACAGGCGATCCAGTCCGCCCAGTCGCTGGCCCTCGCCCGCCGCCACCAGCGCCTTTCGCCAGAGCACCTGCTGAAGGTCCTGCTGGAGGAGCGCGACGGCCTGACCCGCCAGCTGATCACCACCGCCGGCGGCCGCCCCGACGCCGCCGACACCGCCGTGGAAGCCGCGCTCGGCAAGCTGCCCAAGGTCGAGGGCGGCTCGGGCCAACTCTACCTCGCCCCCGAAATGGCCTCCGTCTTCCAGAAGGCCGAGGACGACGCCAAGGCCGCGGGCGACGCCTTCATCACCACCGAGCGCCTGCTGATCGCCATCGCCGCCGAGGGCGGGGAGGCGGCCGCGGCGCTGAAATCCTCCGGCGCCACGCCCAAAAAGATCGAGGACGCCGCCGCCGCCATTCGCAAGGGCAAGACCGCCGACAGCGCCTCCGCCGAGGAAGGCTACGACGCCCTCAAGCGCTACGCCCGAGACCTGACCCAGGCCGCCCGCGACCAGAAGCTCGACCCCGTCATCGGCCGCGACGAGGAGATCCGCCGCACCATCCAGGTCCTCAGCCGCAGGACCAAGAACAACCCCGTCCTCATCGGCGAGCCGGGCGTCGGCAAGACCGCCATCGTCGAGGGCCTGGCCATCCGCATCGTCGAGGGCGACGTCCCCGAAAGCCTGAAGGACAAGCGCCTGCTGGCCCTCGACATGGGCTCCCTGATCGCCGGCGCGAAATACCGCGGCGAGTTCGAGGAGCGGCTGAAGGCCGTGCTGAACGAAGTCACCGCCGCCGAAGGCTCCATCGTCCTCTTCATCGACGAGATGCACACCCTGGTCGGCGCCGGCAAATCGGACGGCGCCATGGACGCCTCCAACCTGCTGAAACCCGCCCTGGCGCGGGGCGAGCTGCACTGCGTCGGCGCCACCACGCTCGATGAGTACAGAAAGCACGTGGAAAAGGACGCCGCGCTCGCCCGCCGTTTCCAGCCCGTCTTCGTCAGCGAGCCGAGCGTCGAGGACACCGTCTCCATCCTGCGCGGCCTGAAGGAGAAGTACGAGCTGCACCACGGCGTGCGCATCAGCGACGCCGCCATCGTCGCGGCCGCCGCCCTCTCCAACCGCTACATCACCGACCGCTTCCTGCCCGACAAGGCCATCGACCTCGTCGACGAGGCCGCCAGCCGCGTGCGCATGGCCGTCGACTCCAAGCCCGAGGAGCTGGATGAGATCGACCGCCGCGTCGTCCAGCTGAAGATCGAGCGCGAGGCCCTCAAGAAGGAAAAGGACGCCGCCTCGAAGGCCCGCCTCGAAAAGCTCGATGAGGAGCTCGGCGACCTCGAAGCGCAATCGGAGGAGATGACCGCCCGCTGGCGCGCCGAGAAGGAGAAGGTCTCCACCTCCGCCCAGACCCGCGAGGCGCTGGAGCGCCTGCGCGCCGACCTCCTCGCCGCCCAGCGCCGGGGCGACCTGCAGCGCGCCAGCGAGATCGCCTACGGCGAAATCCCGCCCCTTGAAAAGCGCCTGGCCGAAGAGGACGCCGCCCAGGACGCCGCCGACCAGATGACCCCCGAGGTCGTCGACGAGCAGCAGATCGCCGCCGTCGTTTCCCGCTGGACCGGCGTTCCCGTCGAAAAGATGCTGGAGGGCGAGCGCGAGAAGCTGCTCAAGATGGAAGACGCCCTTCGCCGCCGCGTCGTCGGCCAGGAGGAGGCGCTGGCCGCCGTCTCCGACGCCGTGCGCCGGGCCCGCGCCGGCCTGCAGGACCCGGCCCGCCCGATCGGCTCCTTCCTCTTCCTCGGCCCCACGGGCGTGGGCAAGACCGAGCTGACCAAGGCGCTGGCGGAATTCATGTTCGCCGACGAGCACGCCATCACGCGCCTCGACATGAGCGAGTACATGGAAAAGCACTCGGTCAGCCGCATGATCGGCGCCCCGCCCGGCTACGTCGGCTACGACGAGGGCGGCGCCCTGACCGAGAGCGTGCGCCGCCGGCCCTACCAGGTCATCCTCTTCGACGAGATCGAAAAGGCCCACCCGGACGTCTTCAACGTGCTCCTCCAGGTGCTCGACGACGGCCGCCTCACCGACGGCCAGGGCCGCACGGTCGACTTCCGCAACACCCTCATCATCATGACCAGCAACATGGGCGCCGAGTACCTCGCCGCCCAGGGCGAGGGCGACGACGTCGAAGCCGTGCGCCCGCAGGTCATGGAGGTCGTGCGCCGCGCCTTCCGCCCCGAGCTCCTCAACCGCATCGACGAGATCATCCTCTTCAAGCGCCTCGGCCGCGGCGAGATGGGCGACATCGTCAAGATCCAGCTGGAGCGCGTGGAAAAACTGCTCGCCGACCGCCGCATGACCCTCGCCCTCGACGCCAGCGCCCTCCAGTGGCTAGCCGACAAGGGCTACGACCCCGTCTACGGCGCTAGGCCCCTGAAACGCGTCATCCAGAAAGACCTCGTCGACCCCATCGCCAAAAAACTCCTCGCCGGCGACCTCGAAGACGGCAGCGTCATCGAGGTGACCGCGGGCGCCGACGGCCTGGAGATCGGCAAGGCGCGGGTGCACTAACTCCTCCCTTCCCCCTGGATGGGGGAAGGGCCGGGGATGGGGGTGGCGCCCTCGCGGGACATGCTGGGGACGCGAGTGGAGCGCAGGCGCAGTTTTGTCTCCAACGCTTATCGACGCCAGAGCAAGGGGAAAAACTCAGCGAATATTAACAGCGTGGGGGGATGAAGCGAACGAACGTCTGCCTACGAATGCGGCGAGATGGTCGTTTTTCGCACAAACCGGTACGGCAACACCTATCCAATCGGTGGGTCTAGTACGTATCGCGGGCACCAATTGGGCGTTTCTCCAGGAAGACGCCAAGCGGCTTCATACTGCTTCAAGAGCCGTTGCCGGCATTGCCATGCAGACGTCTTCTTCATCCGCCACAACGGGGGGAGCGTGTGGCTCGACCCTCCGCTCGGCTATCCCTGGCCCAAGCACAAATGCATGTATCCAGAGGAGGTAAAGGTCGGCCAACCGTTGGCACTATTGTCGTTGCCACGGACCGCGTCCAGCTTGCCACGAGCCGCGCTGATGTTGGCGGTAGTTACTCGAGCGAAATATGGCTTGAACAGGTCGACCATTCTTGAGTTCGCGGTCGGCGATTCTGATTTTTGGTCGGCCGTCGTAAAATACGATCGCCAGTTCTTGCTCGGGGAGATCGTTATCATCGATCGAGCAGGACGCACTGTCGCTCGCCTCGACAAGCCTCATTTTAAGGATCGCCTCTCGAGCCTAAAGAGGTCGACGTGACGCTGAGGCGGGAAAATGCGCACAAAGGTAGTTGGCGGCCTCAGCCTACGCAATCTTCTCCACCCGCGCGACGTGCCGCCCGCCCTCGAACGCCGTCGCCAGCCACATCCTCACGATCACCAGCGCCTCCGCCTCGCTCACCGTGCGCTCACCGAGCGCCAGGACGTTGGCGTCGTTGTGGGCGCGGCTCCAGAGGGCGGTCTGCTCGTTCCAGCACAGGCCGCAGCGGACGCCATTGACCTTGTTGGCGACGATGGCTTCGCCGTTGCCGGAGCCGCCGAGGACGATGCCGCGCTCGTACTCGCCGCTCGCCACTGCCTCCGCCGCCGGGCGGATGAAGTCGGGATAGTCGCAGGGTTCGGCCGACAACGTCCCGAAGTCGCGGACGGTGTGACCCTCCGCGATCAGCATGGCCTTGATGGCCTCCTTGTACCGGAAGCCGGCGTGGTCGGACGCGATGGCGATGTTGAAGGTCTTCATGATGTGGGTGGGTGACAAGCCTAAGCTACTCCGGGCACCCTCACAGCCCCCGAGACAAACCTAACCTCCGCCTGCGTCCAGCAATCGCTCCATTCGGTCGCTACGATAGAACCGCAAACGCAGGCTCTGTTAGGTCCATCCATTCCATCGGACCCGCAACAGCCGTTGTCCGTTCCAACAGAGTGCAAGGCCGATCGTGGGACATCTTCAGGGTTTGCCGCGATGGCGCCGGCTTCAGAGTAGACCTTTCGCCTGACGCGCCGTCCGGCATACGCCACGTCAACAGCGTCTTCCTGGGTCAGCCTAACGAGCAGTCCTTTGGGAACGGCAGGTTGGCGATCGCTACTGTTGGCGTCGTAGTCGGCCTCATCGCCCCACTCGCAAGAGACGGTGAGGCGCCGGCCGCAGGAAGCGCAGATAACTTCGACTGCCATCCGCTAGTCTTGGCTGACGCGTCAGATGTCCGCAATGGGTTGATCTACGGGCATACGCAACCTCTCCCCGGCCGCCGCCGCCGCCGCCGCCTGCCGCCGCCCGCCGCCACCCGAACTGGTCCTGCCCCTTCCCACCCGCTACACTTCACCCCCTTACCGGGTGACTGCGATGAGCGATGCGATAGGCCCTGGCGATCTGGTTCTGTGCGTCAACGCCGCGCCCAATCACGTGACCGGCGCTCCGGTGCCGCTTCAGGCCGGCGAGACCTACCGCATCTTCGATGTCCTGGAGTTTGCCTGCCCGTGCGGGCGCTCCGACGCCTTGCTCGACGTCGGCATCGACTTTGCCTGGTGTCAGTCGCGCTTTCGTCTGCTGCCAAAGCCCAGGGCGCAGGCGAAGCCCCGCCGCGTTTCCGCGCCGAGGGAGAAGGAGACGGTCCGCTAGCCGGGCTCAGGCCAGGCTCGCTCAGTCGCCCGTCTGGTCGATGTCGCCGCCGGTGGCGCCGACGCCGATGGTGGTGGAGGCCTGATCGACCACATTCGCCTGCTGCTGGGCGTCGACGGCGTTGGCCGCGGCCATGGCCACGGCGTTGCCGACGGTCTGATAGAGCGAGCCCTCGGCCATCGCCGGCGCCTCTTCGCCGGGCGGCAGTTGCGGAACGTCCGCGGGGGCGTTCGGCGCCGGCGCGTCCTCGGCCATGGCGCTCGCCGGCAAGATCAGGATCAGGGCCGCCGCGACGGCCAGCTTGTGCGACATGGGGGTCCCTCCCGCTCGATGAACAATGGTCTTCCTGATCGGATGCGGGCGCAACCTTGGCCTTGTCCCCGGCGGGCGCAGGCGGCCCATAGTGGGCGGTTTGGCCGGGAAGCGTTCCGGCCCGCTCGCGCGTTAGGCTGTCGCATGACCTGCAAAGCTCTGATCCTCGCCGCCCTGATCCCGGCCGCCCTGG
>DASVBC010000014.1:0-2082 GCA_036376035.1 Caulobacteraceae bacterium
GCATGTCGATGGAGCGGCGCAAGATGCTGCTGCTCCTCGGCGCGCGGCTGGAGCTGACGCCGGCCGAAAAGGGCATGCGCGGCGCCGTGGCCAGAGCGCAGGAGCTGCTGGAGGAGATCCCCGGCGCGGTCATGCCCCAGCAGTTCGAGAACGAGGCCAACCCCACCATCCACCGCGTCTCCACGGCCGAGGAAATCTGGAACGACACCGACGGCCGCGTCGATGCGGTCATCTCGGGCGTCGGCACCGGCGGCACCATCACGGGCGTCGGCCAGGTGCTGAAGGCCCGCAAGCCCTCGGTGAAGATGGTCGCCGTCGAGCCGACCTCCTCGCCTGTCCTCTCCGGCGGGCAGCCGGGGGCGCACAAGATCCAGGGCATCGGCGCGGGCTTCGTGCCGGGCATCCTCGACCGCGGCGTGATGGACGAGATCATCCAGGTGGCCGAGGCGGACGCCTTTCACATGGCCCGCCGCGCGGCGAAGGTGGAGGGAATCCCCGTCGGCATCTCGTCGGGCGCCGCGCTCGCCGCCGCCTTCGAGATGGCCCAGCGCGACGACATGGCCGGCAAGCTGATCGTCACCATCATTCCAAGCTTCGCCGAGCGCTACCTGTCGACGGCGCTGTTCGAGGGCCTTTGAGCGACGTCTATCCGCCGGAGAAGCGCTCGGCGGTGATGCGCCGCGTGAAGGGGCGCGACACCACGCCGGAGAAGACGGTGCGGCGTCTGCTGACCGCCCTCGGGGCGCGCTACAGGCTGCACCGCAAGGACCTGCCGGGCACTCCCGACGTCATCATGCCGGGGCGGCGACTGGCGATCTTCGTTCACGGCTGCTTCTGGCACGGCCACGACTGCGCCCGGGGGGCGAGGGCCCCCAAGGCCAACCGCGACTACTGGACCGCCAAGGTCGCCCGCAACCGGGCCCGGGACACGGCGGCCCGCGAGGCGCTTGAGACGGCGGGCTGGCGCGTGGAGACGCTCTGGGAGTGCGAGCTGAAGGATGAGGCGGCGGTGTCCGCCCGCCTCTCCCGGATGCTCTAGGCCGCTTTGGCCGCGAACTGCGCCGAGACCACCTCTTCCAACGCCGCGTAGAGCTGGGCCGGCTCGATCGGCTTGGCGACGTAGCCGTTCATGCCGGCCGCCAGGCACGCGTCCCAGTCGGTGGGCGTGGCCGAGGCGGTGATGGCTATGACCGGGGTTTCGCGGTTGAGACCGGGCGCGGCGCGCAGGCGCTTGGTCGCCTCGCGGCCGTCGAGGCCGGGCATGTAGACGTCCATCAGGATGACGTCGAACGGCTCGTTGGCGCAGCGCTCCAGCCCCTCTTCGGCCGAGGCCGCGAGCTCCGGCGTGATGCCCAGCGGCTCCAGCACCATGGCGATGGCCTGGCGGTTGACGGCGTGGTCGTCGACGACCAGCACCCGCGCCTCGACGGCGGCGGGCGCCTGCTCCTGGGCCGGCGCCTCGCACTCGTCCGAGACCAGGGTGAAGGTGAAGGTCGCGCCCTTGCCGGCGGTGCTGTCGGCCACAAGGTCGCCGCCCATCAGGCGCGACAGCTCGCGGCTGATGACCAAACCAAGTCCCGAGCCGCCGTGCTTGCGCGCGGTGCCGGCGTCCAGCTGGTCGAAGGGCGTGAACAGGCGCTCGATCTGCTCGGGCGTCATGCCCGGGCCGGTGTCGCGCACAGTCATGGAGATGGCGCACTGGCCGCCCTCGCGCACGGTGGCGAGGCGCAGCGTCACCGAGCCCTCCTCGGTGAACTTGATGGCGTTGGACAGCAGGTTGTTGAGCACCTGGCGGATGCGGGTCGGATCGCCCGTGATCCAGCGCGGCAGCTGCGAGGCGCCCTCCACGCGCAGGCGGATGTTCTTCTCGACGGCCTGCGGCTTCCACATGCGAACGGCCTCGACGATGGCGCGGCGCAGGTCGACGGGCAGGCGCTCGACGCTCATGCGGCCCGCCTCGAGCTTGGAAAGGTCCAGAAGGTCGTCGAGCAGGGTGCGCATCATCTGACCGGCGTGGCCGATCAGCTGGGCCTGATTGCGGCAGCTGATCTTGACCGCTGTGCGCTCCAGCTCGCCGGCGCC
>DASVBC010000015.1:0-5179 GCA_036376035.1 Caulobacteraceae bacterium
AGAGCCGTCGCGCCTCGGCGAGGTCCGGCGCCGGCAACCCCAGCGCCGCGCAACCCTCCGCCAGCCGCTGAAGGTGCTCCTCCAGCCAGACCAGCTCGCCGTCCAGCGACAGGATGGTCTCGAACAGCCCGTCGCCGAGCGTCAGGCCGCGGTCGTCGTGCGGGATCATGCGAGCGGCTCCGTCAGCGCGCGGCGGAGCGCCGCGATCTTGGCTTCGGTCTCCTCGCGTTCGAGGACGGGGTCGCTGTCGGCGACAATGCCAGCGCCCGCCGGGGCCTCGAACCGCCAGCCGTCGTCGTCCTCCACCAGCCCGACGGTGCGGATGAGCACGCTGGAGTCGAAGGCCCCGTCCGCCCCGGCCCAGAACATCGAACCGCAGTAAGGCCCGCGCGGCGGTTCGTAGTCGGCGATGACCTTCATCGCCTGCACCTTGGGCGCGCCCGTGATCGATCCCGGCGGGAAGGCCGCCCGCAACAGGTCGACCGCCGTCATTCCGGGCGCGAGCCGGCCGGTCACCGTGGAGACCAGGTGATGGACGTTCGGAAAGGTCTCGACCCGGAACAACTCCGGCGTCGCCACCGCCCCCGCCGGGCAAACCCGCGAAAGATCGTTCCGCATCAGGTCGACGATCATCAGGTTCTCGGCCCGGTCCTTGGCGCTGGCGGCCAGCTCGGCGGCCAGGGCAGCATCCTCTTCACGCGTACGCCCGCGCGGGCGCGTGCCTTTGATGGGGCGAGTCTCCACCGTCAGCTCATCCCCGCTGCCGACGCTCAGGAACCGCTCCGGCGAGTTCGACACCACGGCCCGCCCCGGCAGTCGCAGGTAGGCCGCGAACGGGGCAGGCGCATCGCCCGCCAGCCGGGCCAGTACGTCGAATGGTGTCGCGCCTGCCATCAGACGTCCCGCCCAGCGCCGCGCGATGTTGGCCTGGAATATCTCACCGTCGGCGATCCTGCGGATAACTTCAGCCACGGCCGCCTCGTAGTCAGCGGCCGGCGTCGCGGCTTCGAAGCGCGTCGAGAGCACGCCAGTCGCCCCGACGCGCTCGGGCGCATCGAGCCAGCCGGCGGCTTCCTCGGCGCGAGCCTCAGCGTCCTCACCCCGGCCGACCGCCAGCACCTCGCGGCGTTCGTGATCGAACGCCAGCAAGGCCGGATACCGGGCCGCCGCGAGGTCCGGCCAGTCGGGGTGGCGCTTCAGCCCCACCGCCTCGACCCGGTCGCCAAGCTCGTAGCAGGCCAGCCCCGCCACGCCGCCCTGGAACGGCGGGCCGTCCGGATGGCGCCCCAGCCTCGACCCGATCAGCGCCGCCAGCGCCTCGAAGTCCGCCTCCTCCAGCACCACGTCCGGCGAGCGCAGCAGGTAGGACCACCGCGCCCTCGGGCCCTCGCCGCCGGACAGGAAGGCGCAGGCCCACGGCTCGTCGGCGAAGGCGGACAACACCGCCGCCGGCTCCCGCCACGCTCTCTCGATAAGGGCGACCCCGCGCATGAGGCGCTGGATAGCACCCCGTGGCGGCCTTGGTCAGGCTCGGCCGCCGCCCTTGACGAAGAACATGCCGAGGAAGCCGAGGAACAGCAGCCCGGCGATGGGCGCGAACCCCGCCTGCTGGGTCTGGAAGGTGTCGGTGGCGATGCGCACCAGCAGCGAGCCCAGCCACACCGTCACCGTGCCCGACAAGGCGTAGAGCCCGAAGAAGGACGCCGTCTTGCCCTCCGGGACCAGCCGGGTCAGCAGCGTGCGGCTGGACGCGTAGTGGGCGGTGACGAAGATCGCCACGCCAAAGCCGATCACCAGATAGAGCACCTCCGGCAGGGTCCGGAACATCGGCCCGTCCCACAGCGGCGCATGAGCCGTCGGGTCATACGGCATGAACAGGATCTGTTCGCGCCCCATGCCGAGCTGGGCGAAGAGGCAGGCGATGGCCATGCCGACCGAAACCTGCACCGCCCGCTTGGGGCCGATGGTGGCGTCCAGCATCGCGCCGACGAAGCCGCCGATGACCGCGAAGATCGACAGCAGGATGCCGTAGGCCAGCATCTCCAGCACGCCCCAGCGCATCACCCCCGCCGCGTAGACGCCGCCGAAGGTCAGCAGCGCGGTCATGCCGTCGGTGAACAGCATCCGCGAGCCGAGGTAGACGGCGACGTCGCGATGACCACGCAGGCTCTTCAGCGTTTCCCAAAGGCCGCTCATTCCCCGCTTAAGCCCGTCGAGGAACCTCGCGCCGGTCGGCTCGGCGTCCGGCGTGAACAGGAAGAGCGGGATCGAGCCCAGCACCAGCAGCACCGCGGCGATGGGCCCCACGATCCGGTCCGGCTCATGGCTCGCCTTGTCGAGGCCGAACAGCGGCTCCTTCGGAATGAAACTCCAGTCCACCGCGCCCGGCAGGGCGAAGGCCCAGAGCACGAAGGTCAGCGTGATGACCGAGAAGAAATTGCCGAGCGAGAGCGCCAACCCCGAGGCGTGCGGCGCCTGCCGGGGGGTCGCCGCGCGGGTCAGCAGCGAGTTGTGCAGGATCTCGTTGTAGGCGAACAGCACGCCCATCGACGCCAGGATGACCGACGCCGTCATCATCGACAGGCCGGTCCCGTCGGGCTTCACGAACCATAGCGACCACATGAGCGGCGCCATGATCGCCGTCAGCAGCGCCAGCATCGGCTTGCGCCGTCCGAAGCTGTCGATCGAGGACCCCAGCAGCGGCCCGGTGAAGGCGACGAACAGGCCATAGGCCGTGGTGATGTTGGCCAGGATGATCTGGCCGCGCACCGGGTCGCCCACCACGGTCGTCGCGAAGTAGGGGGCGAAGATGTAGATGGTGATGAGGATGACGTAGGGGTCGCGGCCGCCTTCCAGCAGCGACCAGCTCGCGGCCTTCAGCGGCAGCTTGCCGATGCCCTCCGCCGCCAGCGCGCCCGGCGCGGCCTCGACTTCGGCGACGGGATCGAGACTCCCCGGCAGCCGGCCGCCACTTTCGTCGGTCATACATCCTCCCGGCGGCCGTCATGAACGCCGCGGCCGCTTGGAGTCAGCCTAGCCTCAAACAAGCGTTTGGCTAGTAGCGATACTACTCAAGTATGCGGTCGTGGATCGCCTGGCGGGCGCGGTCGTCGATCCCCAGCTCCCGCTCGAGGTAGGCGTCGAGCGAACCGTGCCTGTCGTGGATCGCGGCGAAGGCGGTTTCGAGAGACTGCGTCTCGACACCGAGCGCGGTGCGGACGGCGGCCTCCTCCGGCGTCCTGCCGGTCAGCTCCTGCATCACCTTCATCATCACCGGCACGCGGCGCTCGAAGCGGCCGGGGTCGTTGGTCAGCAGGAAGTCCTCGATCAGGTCATCCTCCGACACGCCGGCCAGGTGGTGGGTCAGCGCCGCCAGGATGCCCGTGCGGTCCTTGCCCGCCGCGCAATGGATCAGCACCGGCCCGTCGGTGTTCGCCAGCGCCCGGAAGTAGCGGGCATAGAGGTCAAGGTGCCGCTCCACGAACGGCGCCTCGCGGTAATAGTCGACCATGTAGCGCCGGAAGCTCTCCTCGGAGAGGTCGGAGCTGGCGATGAACAGGTGCCAGGGGTCGTCGTGGACCTGGCCGATGTCGTTCTCGATCACGGTGGCGGCGAAACCCTGCCAGCGCTTGCACGGATCGCGCTCACGTTCGTTGGGCCGGCGCAGGTCGACGATGACGGAAAGGCCGAGGTCGCGGATGGCTTCCAGGTCGGCGTCGGTGGCGTTGCCGTGGTGCGCAGAGCGGTAGAGGACGCCGCGCTTCAGCGCGCGGTCGCCGGCGCGGTAACCGCCGAAATCGCGGAAGTTCTCAACGCCTTCAAAGGGGAGGATACGAGTCATGGCGCTCACGTAGCGAGCCTGGGCGACAATTGCGAGACGACTGGACGGCGCAGGCGACACACGGCACGGTCCAGCTCGATGTCGGACCCGCACAAGTCGGTGCTGATCGCCTATGAGGCGATGGGCTTCTGCAACCCGCTCTCGCCGGAGACGCTGGACCGCACGCTCGCCTGGGCGCAGCTGAAACCCGGCGCGCGGGTGCTGGACCTCGGCTGCGGCAACGCGGCCATGTCGGTCCATATGGCCGAAAAGTACGGCGCCCACATCGACGCCCTCGAACGCTCGCCGAAGGTCTGCGAGATCGCGCGGAAGCGGCTGGCGGGCCGGGGCGCGCCGGGGAAGGTCACGCTGCATAATGTCGAGGCGGCAGACTTCCTGAAGGACGCCGAGCCCTACGATCTCGTCGTCTGCGTCGGCGCCAGCGGCATGGCCGACCCGCCCGAGCCCCGCGCGATCATGGAGTGGCTGAAGCCCCACGTGAGACCCGGCGGCCTGCTCCTGTGGTCCGATCCCTACTGGCGGGCCGATCCCGATCCGGCGTTCGCGGCCATGATCGCCCCTTACGCCGCCTACAAGAGCCACGTCGGCAACATCGAGGCCGGCGAAGCGGCGGGCCTGGAACTCCGCTACGCCGGCGCCAGTCCGCCGCACGAGTGGGACGATTGCATGTACTCCATGTACGCCGCCGCCCAGGTCTGGCTCGCCGAGCATCCGGATGATCCAGAGGCCGCCGATGTCCGCGCCCGCAACGAGATGCAGCGGACGGCCTACCAGACCTTCGGCCGCGAGACGCTGGGCTTTGGCCTCTACCTGTTCCGGCGGGCCGCCTGAGTAAGGCGTAGTGCCGGGCATGTGTCGTCGGCCTCACCGCCCGTCGGCGTGAGTTGATGAGGAGGTGCTGCGGAGCGCCGGGCCTTCGCCCCGGTTACCGATTGCTCAAGTGTTTCGGCGAAGTCGAACGCTCCGCGCAGTCGTTATCCGCCAGCGTCCGGTAGGCAGCGCTGTTGACGCTTAGCCGGACTCCCCGCCGAAGCAGGGACTGCGCCGTTCCGCCCCGGGGGACGGGGTGCATCTTCACGCTCAAGGGATGAGCGCTACTTTGGTGTCGCGCCACGCCGGCGATGGGCGGGCTCCTCCAGCGAGGAGTCCCCGGACCCGACGGGTGTGCGCCCCGCCGCTCTTCCCATTCGACCACACCCTACCGCCGCTTCGGTCGCTGGCCGTGCGCCCTCCCCATGCGGTGGGGTACTGCTGATCATGAGGCAGGTTAGGCGGGGGGCGGATAACCCTTCCCTTCTCCCCTTGCGGGAGAAGGAACAGGTGGAGGTGAATTTTCTT
>DASVBC010000020.1:0-81102 GCA_036376035.1 Caulobacteraceae bacterium
ACGCCCCCGGACCTCGACCTTCACGCCGCAGATCAGCCGCAGGAAGACCATCACCACCCGCGCCCATACGCCGATGGTGACGATGATCCAGCGCCTGGGCCCCAGCAGCAGCGGGGCCATGGCGATCGCCGCGATGGTCGAGACGGCGTAGAAGACGGCGGCGAACAGCAGCGAGCGGACCCAGATCACGCCTTCGCCTCCTCCGGCGCGTCCCTGGGGCCGAGGCTGAAGAACGACTCGCGCGCGAAGATCGCCAGGTACTTGCAGTATTCCACGATCATCAGCCGGGCCGGGCCGCTTCGGCGCCACCAGTTGGGCGTGTCGAGGGTCTCGGTGACGACGGGGTAGGGGGTCAGTTTGGCGTCGGGCATGGCCGCGCGCAGCTCCAGCATGGCGCGGGGCATGTGGAAGTCGGCGGTGACGACGATCAGGCTGTCATAGCCCTTGGACCTCGCCCACTCCGCCGTCTCCTGGGCGTTGCCGACGGTGTCGGCGGCCATGAAGCCAAGATCCACGCAGCAGTCATAGACGCCCTTGCCGGCGCGGGTGACGTCCAGGATGTCCTCGCGGCTGGCCATGCGGTTGACGCCGGAGACCAGCAGGCGCTTGCCCTTCTCCTGCTCCAGCAGCTTGGTCGCCGCCTCCAGCCGGATCACGCTGGAGCCAGTGAGGGCGACGATGCCGTCGGCGACGGGCGGCTCGGGCGCGGGGGTGGAGTGCTCCACGCGGGTGGCGAAGGCGAGGAGCCCGACGGCCCAGATCATCGCCAGGATCGCCAGGGCGGAAAGGCTCTTCATCCCATCTCCTTCAGGAGGCCCATCGCCGTGCGGTGCGCCGCCAGCGCCGCGACGGCGGCCGCCAGCAGCGGCGCGGCGGCGGTCCAGGCCAGGTCGCTCCAGGCCACCGGCAGCACGGGCGTCAGGCCCTCTCCCCCGCCGACGAGTCGGACGAGCGCGCCGATGATGGCGGCCCCGCCAGCCCCCAGCAAGCCCGCCACCGCCCCGATGGCGGCAAAGCGCAGCTCGAACAGCCGCGAGATGAAGAAGGGACGGGCGCCGTAGAGGTGCAGCACCTCGATGGTTTCGTGGTGCGCGGCCAGCCCCGCGCGGGTGGCGAAGCCGATGACCGCCCCGGCCGCCAGCGCAATGAGGAGGAAAACGGCGATGGCCGCCCAGCGGGCGATGGCGGCCGAGCGCTCGATATCGCCGATCCATTGCCGGTGGTCGTCCACGCTGGCGTCCACCCCCGCCGCTTGTAGCGCCGCTTCCAGCGCGGCCGTGGACGGCGGCGCCTTACGGTCCAGCTCGACGGTGACCAGGCGCGGGATCGGCAGGTCGGCGTTGAGCACGTCGCGACCGATCCAGGGCTCCAGCAGGGCCTGCGCCTTCTCCTTTTCCAGCGCCTGCGCCTCGGTGACGCCCTTGACCGCCGCCAGCGCCTCGGCGGCCTTGGCGGCGGCGCTGTCGGCGCTCTCCACGCCACGCGGGCGCACCACCACTGTGGCCGAGCCTTGCAGTTCGCCCGTCCAGCCGCTCGCCGCGCGGTTGGCGGCCAGCGCGCCGATGGCGGTGAGGCTGGCCAGGAACACCAGCACCGCCACCACGAACACCAGCGCCCAGTCGCGCAGGTCGGCGTCAGGCAGCAGGGCCCCCGGCTTCCACTTGGCGGCATCGAAGGTCATGCCTCGCCTCCGCCGAAGGGGATCAGATGACCCTCGTGCAGGTGCAGCACCGGCTGGCCGGCGCGCGCGACCAGTTCCTCGTCGTGGCTGGCGACCAGCACGGTGGTGCCAAGCCGATTGAGTTCGGTGAACAGGCGCAGGATGCGCATGGCCGCCTCGTTGTCGACATTCCCGGTCGGCTCGTCGGCCAGCAGGATGTGGGGGCGGGCGACGACGGCCCGGGCGATGGCCAGCCGCTGCTTCTCCCCGCCCGACAGCTCGGAGGGCAGGGCGCCCATGCGGTCCTTCAGCCCCACCCACGCCAGCAGTTCGGCGACGTCGGCGCGGTACTGCTGTGGCTTGTGGCCGGCGATGCGCAAGGGCAGGGCGGCGTTGTCGAAGGCGGTCAGGTGCTCCAGCAGCTTCAGATCCTGGAACACCACCCCGATCCGGCGCCGCAGCTTCATCCGCTCGTCGGCCGGCATGCGGCCGATATCGCGCCCGAACATCTCGATGCGCCCGCCCGACGGCCGCTCGGCCAGATAGATCAGCTTGAGCAGGCTCGACTTGCCCGCCCCCGACGCGCCGGTGACGAAGTGGAACGAGCCGGGCTCCACCTCGAACGTCACATCCTTCAGGACATCGCCCACGCGGCCATAGCGCATCGAGACATGCTCGAAGCGGAGCGCGGGACCATCGCCGGGCGTGAAGGGGTCGGGGTTTCTGGACATGTCCGCCGTTGCGGGGCTTTAAGCCTCCTCTTGTGGGCGAGGATGCCCCTGCGCCGCAAGGTCATGGTTCATGGAAGTCCTGCTGAGCGAAGCCGATATCGCCGCCCGCATCGACGCGCTGGCCCGTGAGATCGCCCCCCGCGTGGACGACGAGACGGTCGCCGTGTGCCTGCTGACCGGCGGCTTGTGGTTCGCCGCCGACCTCACCCGCGCCCTCTCACGCCTCGGCAAGACCCTGCGCTTCGACGCCCTGTGGCTCAGCTCCTACAAGGACGCCCGCGCCAGTTCGGGAAGATGCCAGGTCCGCGCCGACCTCCAGCGGCCGCTGGAAGGCCGCAAGGCGCTCGTGATCGACGACGTCTTCGACACCGGCCTCTCCCTCAGCGAAGCCGCCCGGCTCGTAGATGACGCCGGCGCCTCCGAAGTCCTCACCTGCGTCTTCGCCAGAAAGCCGTGGCCGCGGCCCCGCGCCCTCGACCCCGACTTCATCGGCTGGGAAGCTCCGGCCCGCTTCCTCGTCGGCTACGGCATGGACTCCGGCGGCGCGCTGCGTGCGCTGCCGTTCATCGCGGCGCTGGATTAGAGCCACGGCGCCGGCTGCTCGAGCGCCAGCATCTGCTCGTAGGTGGGGCGCTGGCGGATCACCGCCCACTTGTCGCCATCGACCAGGACTTCGGGGACCAGCGGGCGGGTGTTGTATTCGCTGGCCATGGCCGCCCCGTAGGCGCCGGCGCTCAGGAAAGCCACCAGCTCGCCCGACTTCAGGCGCGGCAGCTGGCGCTCGCGGGTGAAGGTGTCGCCGGTCTCGCAGATGGGGCCGACCACATCGACGAGCTGCATCTCCTCGCCGGCCTCGGGCCCCTTCACCGGCGTGATCTCGTGATAGGCCTCGTACATGGCCGGGCGCAGCAGGTCGTTCATGGCCGCGTCCAGCACCAGGAAGCGCCGCCCCTCGGGCCGCTCGTGCAGGTGGATGACGCGGGCCAGCAGCACGCCTGCGTTGGCGGCGATCACCCGGCCGGGCTCGAAGGCGAAGACGACGTCCAGGCCGTCCATCACCTTGCCGATCATGGCCGCGTACTCGGCCGGCGTCGGCGGCTCGGGCATGTTGAAGTAGGGCACGCCAAGGCCGCCGCCGAGGTCCAGCCGCTCGACGGTCAGGCCCTTGTCCCGCAGCCGCTCGACCAGCTTTCGCATCTTCACGAAGGCTTCCTCGAGGGGGCCAAGGTCGGTGATCTGGCTGCCGATGTGGCAGGCGACGCCCACCGGGTTCAGGTGCTCGGACGCCGAGGCGCGGGCGTACAGCCGCTCGGCCTCGGCGATGGAGACGCCGAACTTGTTCTCCGACTTGCCGGTGGAGATTTTGGAGTGGCCGCCCGCCGAGACGTCCGGGTTCACGCGGACGGCGATGGTCGCCTGCGCGCTCTTGCGCACGGCGATGGCCTCGACCAGCTCCAGCTCCGGCTCGGATTCGATGTTGATCTCGGCCACTCCGATATCGATGGCGAAGGCGATCTCGGCCGCCGTCTTGCCCGCGCCGGAGAAGACGATGCGCTCGGGCGGAATCCCCGCCGCCAGCGCCCGCCGAATCTCGCCTTCGGAGACGGTGTCGGCGCCGGCCCCCTGCGCCGCCAGCACCTTCAGGACCGAGACGTTGGAGTTGGCCTTCACCGCATAGGCGATCAACGGCTCGCCCAGCCCTTCGGCGATCAGGGCGGCGCGGAACACCTGGTAGTGCCGCTCGAGCGTGGCGGTCGAATAGACATAAACGGGCGTGCCCACCGCCTGGGCGATGGCGGTCAGGGGGACGTCTTCACAATGGAGCTCGCCCCCGCGGAGCTCGAAGTGGTTCATTGCGGATTGGCGTAGGGATCGGGCAGCGCGCCTTGCGGCTGCGTCTGGCCGGGGTCGGACGGCGCGCCCGGCAGCGGCAGGGTGCGCGGCGGGGCCGGGTCCATCTCGCGGTTGGCGTCGCTCTGGCGGTTCACCAGCCCTTCGGAACCCTGGGTCGGATCGCCATTGTCGTCGCGCTGGCGCACGGTGTCGCTGTCGGCGGTGGAGTTCATCGCCCGCGCCGCGCCCCACATGGGGCCGGGGCGCTCCAGCTCTCCGGTCTTGCCGCATCCGGCGAGCACGGCGCTCGTCAGAAGGAGCGAAAAGGCGAGGGTCTTGCCGTTCATCCGAGGATTTCCTTCCAACGCTTGATCTGCAGGCGAACCTGATCGGGCGCCGTCCCGCCGTAGCTCTTGCGGCTCGCCACCGAGGCGGCGGGGGTCAGCACCGAATAAACGCCGTCGTTGATGCCGGGGTCCAACTTCTGGAGTTCGGCGAGCGAAAGGTCGGCCAGGCCACAGCCCTTCTGCTCGGCCAGCTTCACCGCCGAGCCGGTCACGTGGTGGGCGTCGCGGAAAGCCATGCCGAGTTCGCGCACCAGCCAGTCCGCCAGGTCGGTGGCCGTCGAAAAGCCGCTCCCCGCCGCCTGCGCCATCCGCTCGGTGTTGGGCGTCAGGTCGGCGACCATCCCGGCCATGGCCAGCAAGGCCAGCTCCAGGGCGTCGAAGGCCTCGAAGACGGGGACCTTGTCCTCCTGCATGTCCTTCGAATAGGCCAGGGGCAGGCCCTTCATCACCACCGTCAGGCTGGTCAGCGCCCCAAGGGTCCGCCCGACCTTGGCCCGGATCAGCTCGGCCGCGTCGGGGTTCTTCTTTTGCGGCATGATCGAGCTGCCGGTGGTGAAGGCGTCGGTCAGGCTGATGAAGCCGAACTGCGGTCCGCTCCACAACACGATCTCTTCGGCCAGCCGCGACAGGTGGGTGGCGCAGATCGACGCCGCCGACAGGGCCTCCAGCGCAAAGTCCCGCGCCGACACGCTGTCCAGCGAGTTGGCCGTCGGCTCAAAGAACCCCAGCGCCTCGGCCGTCATCTGCCGGTCGATGGGGAAGGGCGAGCCTGCCAGCGCCGCCGCGCCCAGCGGGCATTGGTTCATCCGCTCCCGCGCGTCGGCGAACCGCGAAGCGTCGCGGCCGAACATCTCGACATAGGCCATCAGGTGGTGGCCGAAGGTGACCGGCTGGGCGGGCTGCAGGTGGGTGAAGCCCGGCATCAGCGCGTCGGCGTGGGCCTCCGCCTTGGCCAGCAGCGCGCGTTGCAAGGCCGCCAGCTGGCCGACGCTGCGGTCGCACGCCTCCCGCACCCACAGCCTGAAATCGAGCGCCACCTGGTCGTTGCGCGACCTGGCCGTATGCAGCCGCCCGGCCGCCGGGCCGATCAGCTCGCGCAGCCGCGCCTCCACGTTCATGTGGATGTCTTCGAACTCGTCGCGGAACGGGAAGGTCCCGGCCTCGATCTCCGCCTCGATGGCGTCGAGCCCGCCCTGGATGGCCTGTTCGTCCTCGGCGGAAATCACGCCCGCCGCCGCCAGCATCTCGGCATGGGCCCGCGAGCCGGCGAGGTCCTGCCGGGCCAGCCGCTTGTCAAAGCCGATGGAGACATTGATGGCCTGCATCAGCTCGGCGGGCTTGCCTGAGAAGCGCCCGCCCCACATAGCTTGCCCCGTTTTGTCGGAAGCGTTGGAGGCGTCGTCGGTCATATGAACGAGGTCCAGGCGAAGGCTCGGCCCGGTCTGATCCGTTGGGCCATGGTGGGCCTCGCCCTCGCGGGCGTGGCGGCGGTTCTATACGTCATCGGCGCCGCTTCCTTCAAACCAAAGCAGGCGAGCGACCTTTCGGCCTACGGCACGGGTGCGCTGGAAAAGCTGGTGGTGACCAGGCCGCCGACGCCCATGCCGGACGTCGCCTTCACCGACGCGAACGGCAAGTCCCTGACACTGAAGGACTTTCGCGGGCAGGTCGTGGTCCTGAACCTGTGGGCCACCTGGTGCGCGCCCTGCAAGGAGGAGATGCCGACGCTGGCCAGGCTCCAGGCCGCCTATGCCGCCCAGCCCGTCTCGGTGGTCCCGCTCAGCGTCGATCGCGACGAAGACCTGAACCTCGCCGTCGACCAGATCGCCTCCACCCCGCCGCTCAAGCTCTACCGCGACCCCGGCTACAGCATGGCGTTCGGCCTCAATCCCCGGGCTCAGGGCTTCCCGACGACCATCATCATCGACCGCCAGGGCCGCGAACGGGCCCGGCTTTCGGGCGCGGCCGACTGGTCCTCTCCGGAGGCCAAGGCCTTGATAGAGCGGCTTTTACGGGACGGCTGAGGGCCTAAAAACCGTTGACCGCCGCCGGGCCTCGTGCACACCTTCTCTTCGCAATCTCAAGAGTTGGGCCTGCAGACGTTTCCGAAGACCCCGGCTCGCCGGACCGAAGAAGCCGATCCTCCCCAGACTGCGATTGTTACCCGGGTCCGCCCCTGGGCGGGTCCATTCTGGAAACGGCTTGTCTTAGGAGACAGCTTCATGTCGACCGGAACGGTCAAGTGGTTCAACACCACAAAGGGCTACGGCTTCATCCAACCTGAAGACGGCGGCAAAGACGTCTTCGTCCACATCAGCGCGGTCGAGCGGGCCGGCCTGCGTGGCCTCAACGAAGGCCAGCGTGTCAGCTACCAGGAAAAGGAAGAACGCGGCAAAACCGCCGCTGTCGACCTGAAGGCCCTCTAGGCCCTCCCTGGTTTTACGACATCGCGGGCGCCGGTTCCTGACGGGATCGGCGCCCGTTTCGTTTTGGAGGCGCCGAACAGGCCCGCCGCTACTGGGCGCGCGCCTGACGCGTGCCGGACCACTGGGCGATGGCGACGCCGGCCAGCGCCAGCACCGCGCCGGCGGCCTGCATCGGCCCGACCGCCTCGGCGAACAGCATCCAGCCGAGGAAGGCCGCGACCACCGGTTGGACGAGCACGACGACTGAGGCGGTGGCGGCGGGCAGGCGCCCGAGCGCCCAGGCGATGGCGCCCTGACCCGCCACATGGACCAGCGCCAGCCCAAGACACGCCCCCCAGCCGCCGAGGTGCTCGGGGAAGATGTCCTCGCCCAGGGCCAGCATGGTCACCGCCAGCGCGACGACGCCCACCAGGCTCGACCAGAACATGATGACCGCCGCGCCGCGCGTGCTTCTGGCCGCTCTCACGCACAGGAAGTAGCCCGAGTACCAGACGGTTGTCAGGACCGAGAGCAGGTCGCCCAGCTGCGGGTTGGAACCGATCGGCCCGCCCGCCGAGCGCGCCATGGCCACCACCACCGCGCCGCCGACCCCGAGCGCCAATCCGATGACGAAGGCCCGCGCCGGCCGCTCCCTGAACAGCCACCAGCCGACGATGGTCACCACGATGGGCGTCAGGTTCGCCAGCACCGTGGCGTTCATCACCGAGGTCATGGCGATGCCGTAGTGCCAGAAGGCGAGATCCAGCGCGAAGAACACGCCGGCCAGCATCATCACCCGGTTCGGCCCGCTTTCCGGCGCGCCCTTCCTGAAGGTCAGCAGCGCCAGCAGCGGCAGGGCGAAGAACAGCCGCCAGAACCCCGCCGCGGCCGGGCCGGTCTCGGTCAGCCGCACGAAGATCGGCGTAAAGCCCAGCGACACGGCGCCGAAAAGCAGGGCGGCCAGGGCCGATGTCCGCGCGCGGGAATCCATCAGGCCTTGTGGAGCCCCGCGCCCGATTTGGGAAGTCTCAGTTGAAACCAAGTTCCGCCCGCAGCTGCTGCGCGCTCACCCCGCCCGCGCGGATTTCCCGCAGCGTCTGGGCCTTGTCGCGCTTGGCGAAGCGCTTGCCGTCGGGGCCGGTGAGCAGGCGGTGGTGGCGATAGGTCGGGACCGGCAGGCCCAGCAACGCCTGCAGCAGGCGCTGGATATGGGTCGCCTCGAACAGGTCCTCGCCCCGGATGACCTGTGTGATCCCCTGCAGCGCATCGTCGACCACGACGGCGAGGTGATAGGCGACCCCCACGTCCTTCCTCGCCAGCACCACATCGCCCGCCAGCTCGGGCCGTGCGCGGATCACACCCTTGCCCTCCTCGACGAAGTTCAGCCCGGCCCAGTTCCCGACCACGCCCCGCGCCGCGTCCAGCGACAGCCGCCAGGCGTACGGGCGGCCCTCTTCCAGGAAGCGCTCCTCCTCGTTGGGATGCAGCGGTTCGCTCCGGAAGGTCTCGGGCGGCCCGTGCGGCGCCGACTGGATCTCAGCCAGCTCCTTGCGCGTACGGAAACAGCGATACAGCAGCCCGCGCGCCTTCAACCCCTCCAGCGCGGCCTGGTAGTCGTCCAGATGCTCGGACTGCCGCCGCACCGGCTCTTCCCATTCAAGCCCCAGCCACGCCAGGTCCTCGAAGATCGCCGCCTCGTACTCCGGCCGGCAGCGGGGCTGATCGATGTCCTCGATGCGCAGCAGGAACCGCCCGCCGGCGGCACGCGCCGCCTCGAATGCGGTCAGCGCCGAGAAGGCGTGGCCTCGGTGCAGGTAGCCGGTGGGGGAGGGGGCGAAACGGGTGACGAACACCGCGTCTTCTTACTCGGGCCGGGCGAACCTGGCGAACATTCCAAGGTGGGCGAGGACGGCGCGCAGGAAGTTGGTCTCGCCGCCCAGTTCGGCCTTCAGCGGTACGAACTGCGCAAAGCCGCTCATTTCGGCCAGGCCGTGGGCCGCGCACCAGGCGGCGATGGTGGCCAGCTCTATGTCCATTTCGGAGATTTCGGGCCCGGCGATCTCGCGGAATGTCTCCCGGACGAGGCAATAGGCGCTCTCGTCGTTGTCGCGCATGTCTTCGGGCAGGGCGTCCTTGTCGCGCGAGCGCTCGTACATCACGCGGTAGAGCGCCGGGTTGTCACGGGCGAAGCAGACATAGGCGACGCCCAGTTCGGCGACAATGATGGCGTCGGACCCGGCGGCCTGTTTGCGCGCCTCCGCCAGCGCCTCGCCGAGCGCCTCCCAGCCCTCCAGGGCCACGGCGTCGAGCAGTTCGGCCTTGTCCTTGAAGTGGTGGTAGGGCGCCGCCGGACTCACCCCCGCCTCACGCGCCACCGCGCGCAGCGACAGGGCGGTGGGGCCGTCGGCTTCCAGGATGCGCCGCGCGGCGTCGACCAGACCCCGGCGCAGGTCGCCGTGATGATAGGGGCGTGCTTCGGCCGCGGCGGCGTTCATCGTCCTGGTCGTTTCCCTGGGCTGTTCCCCCGCGTCGGCGGAGCTTGCAGCTTCTCTGATGGCGCTCACCATAAAATTATATCCGAACGGTGTAAAGATCGATGTTGACAGCGTTCAGATGGGTGCTATCTAAGCATCGTCCAGATCGGACAAACCGTCGCTCCCCCGACGGTCGATAAGGGGGGCTCCAGACAAGGGGCCCAAACTGAAGGATGTGTGTCATGTCTGCTCTTACCCGCTTCGAACGCGCTTTCGACCGCACGGCGACCGTGTTCCTGCTTTTCCTCGGCCTCTCCACGGCCGGCGCCACCGCGCTGATCGGCTTCTAGGGTCTGATCACCGCGCACCCTCCGCCGCTTGCACGGCGGCGGAGGGCGGTGTCTGAAAGAGGCGTGCCAAATTCCTCCACGAGTACGCCTCTGCCCAACGCGCCCGATGCCGAGCTGATCCGGCGGGCGCGCGAGCATCTGGCCGCCGCCGATCCGGCCATCGCCCACCTCCATCGGGTGACGCCGGAGTTCGAATGGCGCCTGAGGCCCGCCGGCTTTGCGGGTCTCGTCAAAATGGTGATCGAGCAACAGGTCTCGGTCGCCGCCGCCGCCTCCATCTGGCGGCGGTTCGAGGACGGTGTGGGAGGCGAGGTTCTTCCCCACCGGATCATCGAATTCGACGAGGACGGCCTCAAAGCCTTCGGCCTCTCCCGCCCCAAGGCGCGGTATGCCCGCGAGATCGCCGACGCCCACCTGACCGGCCGCGTCGATTTCGACCGCCTGCACCACCTCCCCGACGACGAAGCCGTCGCCGCCCTGATGAGCATCAAGGGCGTGGGCCGCTGGACGGCCGAGACCTACATGATGTTCTGCCACGGCCGCCTGGACGTCTTCCCCGGCGGCGACGTCGCCCTCCAGGAAGCCATGCGCTGGGCCGACCGCGTCGATCTCCGCCCCACCGAAAAAGAGGCTTACGCCCGCGCCGAAGCCTGGCGGCCGTACCGCGGCGTCGCCGCCCACCTGTTGTGGCGCTGCTACGGTGGCGTCAAAAGGGGTGAGATCGTCTTGGACACGCCGCCCAAAGGCGTATCCTAGGAAGCATCGGGACTCAGGCCTCCTGATTCCCGCCACCTTCCAGCGAAGGAGGCCGCGCCTTCAGTCGGGTTGCTTGCTCAAGCTTCGAGGTCGCCGATGCAGGTGCTTAGCCGCCCGCCGTCGGGCTGGCCGGCCCTCGTGCTGAACGCGGACTATCGGCCCCTCAGCTATTACCCGCTGTCGCTGTGGCCATGGCAGGAGGTGGTCAAGGCCGTCTTCCTCGACCGCGTCGACGTCATCTCGACCTACGACAAGACCATCCACTCGCCCTCGTTCGAGATGCGGCTGCCCAGCGTCGTTTCGCTCAAGCAGTATATCGCGCAGGACCGCCCGCCGGCCTTCACGCGCTTCAACCTCTTCCTGCGCGACGCCTTCACCTGCCAGTACTGCGGCTCGCTCCAGGACCTGACCTTCGACCACGTCATTCCGCGCTCGAAGGGCGGGCGCACGACCTGGGAGAACATCGTCACCGCCTGCGCCCCCTGTAACCTCTCCAAGGGCGGGCGCACGCCGCGCGAGGCGCACATGAAGCCCTATCGCGAGCCGCGCCGCCCCAACGTGTGGGAGCTTCAGGAACACGGCCGCCGCTTCCCGCCGGGCCACCTGCATGAAAGCTGGCTCGACTACCTCTACTGGGACATCGAACTGGAGGCCTAGCCGCCCTCGGGTTCGCGCCACATGTGCCACATGGTCGGCGCGCCTTTGCCGGGCGGCGCTTCGTGGATCACCTCGAAGCCGTGGCGGCGGTAGAGGGCGACGTTGCGGGTGGTGCCGGTTTCCAGATAGGCGGGCAGGCCTGCCTCGTCGGCGCGGTTGAGGCCGGCGCGCAGCAGGCGCGAGCCGATGCCCATGCCCTGGAGCCTTGGCGTCACCCCCAGGAACCACAGGTAGGCGTGCTCACGCTCCATCGGGTGATGCTTTTCCATCGCCGCGCGCAGCTGGAGCAGCCGCCCGATGCGGCCAAGGCCCGTGGCCCTCAGCATCGGCAGGGCGGTCTTCAATTCCTCGGCCAGGGAGCTTGGCTCCTTCAGCGCGGCCGAGGGCATCCACACGGCCGCCGCCCCGCCGCCTTGCGGTCGGTCGATGCGAGCCGGGCCGGTCATCTCGCGGATGATGAAGTCGAACAGCCGCGCCCGCACGCGGTCCCGGTCGCCCGTGCGCAGGAACCAGTCGAAATGCGGATCCACGTGGAAGGCCTCGGACAAGTCCCGAGCCACCTCGCCCAGCTCGCACTTGCCCGCCGTGACCGGGTCTTCCGCGCTGCGCCGGATGGCGTCGGTGTCTTCCTGCGCGCTCATGGCCACCTCCCTGGGGGAGCGCCACAGTAACAAAAAAGCCCCGGCGCGAACCGGGGCTTTTCCGTTTTGCTACGGAGGTCGCTTACGCGCCGCCGCCGAGCTTGAAGCGCGCGCCCACCGTCAGGGCGTGCACCGCCGGGTCGACGCTGAGGCGCGCCGTGCCGGGGCCCGCGTCCGGATCGTCGTCGATGTCGACGTCGTCCATCGAAGCTTCCCACTTGGCCGCTTCCATGTAGCGGTAGCCGATGTCGACGGTCAGGGTGTCGTTCACCGGGAAGCTGGCGCCGGCCTTGATCTGCCACACCGTGCCCTGGTCATGGACGCTGTCACCGTCGATGTCGAAGGTGCTGCTGCCATAGCCGATGCCCGCGCCGATGTACGGCGTCACGCCGCCCATCGGGAAGTCGTAGAGCACGTTGGCGAACAGGGCGGCGTGCTTGTACTCGATGCCGCTCAGGTCCAGGTCCTCGATATCACCCATGTCGTTCGAGCCCAGGACGCCCTCGGCCTCGACGCGCAGGCCGTTGCCGACCGCCATGCCGGCGGCGGCGCCCACCAGGAAGCCGTTGTCGATGTCGCCGCCGACCGAGCCGCTCATGGGATCGAAGTCGGTGTCGTCGGGCGTGAAGCTGGCGTCGACGTCGGCGTCGCCGGACACGGTGTAGCCGGCATTGACCTGGGCGTACCAGTCAGCCGCGGCGGCCGGCATGGCCGCGAAAGCGAGCGCCGAAGCGGCGGCCGCGAACATGAACTTTTTCATTGAAGTTTCCCCTTCTCACACCCCCGGATCGTTTGCCCGGAGGCGCGCGAACCCTGCGGTGCGTCGATGGCGAGGGCAATATATTGACACCGGCGTCAACTCGCTTTGCGCGCGACTTGTGGCGCTACGGCAACGCTCTGGATCCGCCTAGACCTTCTCGCTGATCTTGATGGCGGCTCTGCAGCCCGCGCGGATCACGGCGGAGAGGAGGCCATAGCCCGGCGCCTCGCGCGCGCCTTCGGTGACGGCGATGTCGCGGTGGGCCAGTTCCTCGTCGCGGAATTTGGCCAGCTCGGCGGCCAGCTCCGGATCGCGGGTCTCCAGCTCCGCGATCTGGCCGGCGTAGTGCTCCTCGATCACCGTCTCGACGGCTTCGGTGCAGGCGTGGGCCGCCTTTTCGCCCAGCAGGGCCGTGCCGGCGCCGAGCGCAAACCCCGCCGCCCGCCACACCGGCGCCAGCAGGGTCGGGCGCACCTGGCGCTCGTTCAGCAGGGTGTCGAAGCGGGCGAGGTGCTCGGCCTCGTGACCCTCCATCTCCGCCAGCTGAGCGGCGGTCCTGTCCTTGCCCCGCGCGGCGTCGAGCACCGCCCGTTGGCCGCGGTAGATGTGGACCGCTCCCAGCTCTCCCGCGTGGTCGACGCGCAGAATCTCGGAAAGGCGCTGGCGCGGGCCGTGCTGACCCGGACGGGCGGGGACCGGTTTTGTGCTCACGACCGCCGCCGCCTGCGCACCGTCGCCAGCGCGCCAAGGCCCGCCAGACCCAGCGAGGCCAGGGTGTTCCAGTTGGCCATGGTCAGGCCCCTGAAGCCTCCAAGATGGGGGAACCACCAGTTCGGCTCATCGCAGGCCGGCGGCCTGATCTTCGCCCCGCCGAGCAGCGCGTCCATCGCGTCCGCGCTGACGCCCGCGCCGGTGGAGGCGCAGGCGGCCGGCCCCGGCCACCACTTCCACTCGACCCCTGAGTGGTAGAAGGCCAGCCCCGCGCCATACAGGAACGTCAGCGCCAGCAGCGCATCGAACGCCCAGGTCAGCCGCTCGCCGCCCGGAAACCGCGCGCCGAGGATCGCCAGCACGGCGATGATCATCGCGGCCCAATAGACCTCCCGCTGGCGCAGACACAGGGTGCAGGGAGCGTAGCCCTGGCTCTCGAACCAGTGCGCCGCGCCCAGCATCGCCGCCGAGACGACGAGCGCCACAAACGGCCAGTAGCGGGTGAGGGGGTCGATAAGGCGCTTCATGCTCAGCAGGCCGATGCGGATCCGTGTCCCAGATAATGGCTCAGGATCAGGCCGATGACGACAAGCCCGATCAGCCCGCCCGCCACCCAGGCGAGGCGCCGCTCGATCACCGGCAGCATGGCCGGCCCGAACTTCTTGACCACCCAGGCCACCAGGAAGAACCGCGCGCCCCGCGTCACCACCGAGGCGGCGATGAACATCGGGAAGCTGAACTGGGCGATGCCCGAGGCGATCGTCACCAGCTTGTAGGGGATGGGCGTCAGGCCCTTGATCAGGATGACCCACAGGCCCCACTGGGCGTACCAGCACTTGAACTGGTCCAGCCCGCCGTCGTTGCCCGTCACGGCCAGGATCGCGTGGCCCAGCTCGGTCAGGTAGTAGCCGATGGCGTAGCCCAGCATCCCCCCCAGCACCGAGCCCACCGTGCAGATCAGCGCGTAGGTCCACGCCTTCGCCGGCCTGGCCAGCACCATCGGGGCCAGCATCACGTCGGGCGGAATGGGGAAGAAGGAGCTTTCGGCGAACGCGAGCGCCGCCAGAGCCTGCGGCGCGCGGCGCGAGCCCGCCAGGCGCATCATCCAGTCATAGGTGCGACGAAGCATGGGGGACCGGTTAGCAGGCGGCGGCGTTTATGTCTCGCGCGCCCTTTCGACGGATGGTTTCGTTTGTTACTATCCAGCTTCAGCGCCAGGAGAAGCCCGATGAACGCACCCACACCGATGGCCTCAGAGGACCTGTTCGAGAACCCGCTCGGCACCGACGGCTTCGAGTTCGTCGAGTTCACCTCGCCCGAGCCCGAGCGGCTGAAGGGCCTGTTCGAGCTGATGGGCTTCACGGCGGTCAGCAAGCACCGGTCCAAGAACGTGCTGCGCTTCCGCCAGGGCGACATCAACCTGATCCTGAACATGGACCCCGTCGGCCAGGCCGCCGAGTTCCGCCAGGCGCACGGCCCGTCGGCCAACGCCATGGCCTTCCGCGTGCGCGACGCCGCCCACGCCTTCAGCGAGGCGGTCAAGCGCGGCGCCAAGCCCGTCGAAGGGCGCGTTGGCCCGATGGAGCTGAATATCCCCGCCATCGAGGGCATCGGCGGCAGCCACCTCTACCTCGTCGACCGCTACGGCGCGCACGATATCTATGAGGTGGATTTCGTGGCCATCGAGGGCGCGGACGAGGCCGCGGCGAAGAATTCAATGGGTCTGACCTACCTCGATCACCTCACCCACAACGTCCAGCGCGGCAACATGGCCAAGTGGGCTGACTTCTACGAGCGCGTCTTCAACTTCCGCGAAATCCGCTACTTCGATATCGAGGGCAAGGCGACGGGCCTGTTCTCCAAGGCCATGACCAGCCCCGACGGCAAGATCCGCATCCCGCTCAACGAGAGCCAGGACGAGCAGAGCCAGATCGAGGAATTCCTGCGCGACTACAAGGGCGAGGGCATCCAGCACCTGGCCTTCGGGACCGACGACATCTTCCACGCTGTCGAGGCGATGCGTGAGCGCGGCGTGAAGTTCCAGGACTCGCCCGACACCTACTACGAGCAGCTGAACGACCGCGTCCCCGGCCATGGGGAGAATCTGCAGCGGCTGCAGGCCGACAAGATCCTCCTCGACGGCGCGCCGACCGAGGGCCAGGGTCTGCTCCTGCAGATATTCACGGAAAACATGATCGGTCCGATCTTCTTCGAACTCATCCAGCGCAAGGGCAACGAGGGCTTCGGCGAGGGCAACTTCAAGGCCCTGTTCGAGTCCATAGAGCTCGATCAGATCCGCCGCGGCGTGGTGAAGGCGTGAGCAAGAAGAACTGGATCCCCGTCCGCGGCGCGCAGGGCGAGCACAGCCGCCAGGCCCACGCCGACCTGCCGGAGGGGACCTATGAGCGCGAGGTGTCGAAGGAGGGCTTCTTCGGCCCGGCGGCCTTCCTCTACCACCGCAAACCGCCGACCGGCTGGACATCATTCGAAGGGCCGCTGCGGCCCCGCGCCTTCGACCTCAATCGCCTGAACGAGGCGGCGGCTTCGCCTTGGGACGCCCCGGTCGTCCTCCATAACGCCGCCTGCGAGATGCGCTTCTGGAAGCTCAGCGGCCCGATGCCCGGCCTCGCCCGCAACGCCGACGGCGACCAGCTGCTGTTCGTCCACGCCGGAAGGGGCGACCTCTTCTGCGACTACGGCCGCATCGCCTACGAGGGCGGCGACTACATCTACCTGCCGCGCGGGACCATGTGGCGCCTGTCGCCGGCCGAGCCGACCGCCGTGCTGATGATCCAGGCCACCAACGGCCACTTCACCCTGCCCGACAAGGGCATGCTCGGCCCCCACGCCATCTTCGACCCGGCCATGCTAGACACACCTGTGATGGACGAGGCCTTCCGCGCCCACCAGGCCGACGACGGCGAGACCACCGTGCAGATCAAGAAGCGCGGCCAGGTCTCCACCGTCACCTACGGCTACAACCCGCTCGACGCCGTCGGCTGGCACGGGGAGCTGGCGCCGGTGCGCCTCAACGTGCGCGACATTCGCCCGTTGGTCAGCCACCGCTACCACCTGCCGCCATCCGTCCACACGACCTTCGTCGCCGACCGCTTCGTCGTCTGCACCTTCACCCCGCGCCCGTTCGAGACCGACCCCGGCGCGATCAAGGTGCCCTTCTTCCACAACAACGACGACTTCGACGAGGTGATGTTCTACCACGCGGGCGACTTCTTCAGCCGCGACCATATCGAGGCCGGCATGATGACCTTCCACCCGTCAGGCTTCACCCACGGCCCCCACCCCAAGGCGCTGAAGAACATGTTCACCCAGCCCAAGCCGGCCACCGACGAATACGCCGTGATGATCGACACCCGCGACCCGCTCGAAGTGGGCGAGGGCGCCGCGTCGGTCGAGAACAGCGCCTACGTCGACAGCTGGAAGTCTGCGTGAAAGGCGACGAGGACCTGGCCGAAATGGCCCGGGACGAGCTGGCCCGCGCGCTCACCCTCTCCTGGCGCGACCTGGAAAGGGTCGTCCCCTGGGGCGACACCTTCGACGGCGTCTCCCCCTCGGGCCGCTTCGTGAAGGTCGAGCGCAGCTACATCTGGGCCACCGACGAAGGCGGCGACATCCTCTGCGAAGTCGCCGTCTTCCCCAACGACGTGCTCTACGACCAGGGCGAACGCGCCAGTGTGGTCATTCCGAGAGATCAGGCTTGAGGCGATCCACGAAGGCCCAGCACGAAGGCAAGGCGCGCCTCGATGTCACGGAGCTGATCAGCGCTGACAGAGCCGACCACGCGGCTGATCCGGTCACGCCGGATGGGCTGCAACTTGTCGGTCATCACCTCGGAGTCCCGATCGAGCCCCTGCGTCTGCTCAGCCGAAAGAGCGATGCGGTAGGGGTAACCACGCAATTCGGTGGTCAGTGGGCAAGCGAGGACGCTGGCGTGAGTAGGGTTGAGCACGTCGGTCTGGATTACGACGTGCGGACGCGGTTTGCCGTAGTCTCCCGGAACCGCTGCAATGACGAGGTCGCCTCTCTTCAATCCAGAGGCCCAAGGTCCGCCTGGAACGCCTCGACTTCATCCATCACGGCGCGCTCTTCCGGATCATGGCTGGCGGCTATCGAAGCCTCCCTCACGCGGCGAAGGAAGTCGGGATCGGTCGTGTCAAATGTCCAGATGGTCACCGGCTTCAGGCCCTTCGCCCGCATACGTTCGCGGTATGCTCGCGTGCGTGCGGCGCTGGTGGACTTTTGGGCTGGCTTGCGCTGGGCTGACATGACTTCCTCCAACGCGTCACATGTGACACTTCTCCCACCAGCTTTCAAGGAACGCGCATGAAGCTTGCCTCGCTGAAATCGGGCCGTGACGGGCGGCTGGTGGTGGTGTCGAACGACCTCGCCTGGTGCACCGATGCGAGCGCCATTGCGCCCACGCTGCAGGCGGCGCTGGACGATTGGGGCCGCTGTGAGGGCGAATTGCGCGGCCTTGCCGAGAGCCTCGAACACGGCTCGGTGCCGCGCGAGCGTTTCCACGAGCACGAGGCCGCCTCGCCTCTGCCGCGCGCCTACCAGTGGGCCGACGGCTCGGCCTACGTGAACCACGTCGAGCTGGTGCGGAAGGCGCGCGGCGCGGAGATGCCGCAGAGCTTCTGGACCGACCCGCTCATGTACCAGGGCGGCTCCGACGCCTTCCTTGGCCCCCGCGACGCCATCCCTCTGAAGGACGAGGCCTGGGGCTGCGACCTCGAGGCCGAAGTGGCGGTCATCACCGGCGATGTCCCCCTGGGCGTTTCAGCCGAGGAGGCGCTGAACCACGTCCGCCTCGTCATGCTGGTCAACGACGTCTCCCTGCGAAACCTCATCCCGGCCGAACTCGCCAAGAACTTCGGCTTCTTCCAGTCCAAGCCCGCCTCCGCCTTCTCGCCCGTGGCGGTCACGCCCGACGCCCTGCCCAACTGGAAGGACGGCAAGCTGCACGGCGCCTTGGAGGTCGAGCTCAACGCCAGGCCCTTCGGCCAGGCTGACGCGGGCGTCGACATGACCTTCGACTTCGGCACGTTGATCGCCCACGCGGCGAAGACCCGAAACCTCGCGGCCGGCACGATCATCGGCTCGGGCACTGTCTCCAACCGCGACGCCTCGGGCGGGCCGGGCAAGCCCATCGACCAGGGCGGCCTTGGCTACAGCTGCATCGCCGAAGTCCGCACCGTCGAGACCCTGTTGCACGGCGAGGCGAAGACGCCTTTCCTTCGCCACGGTGACGTTGTCCGTATTGAGATGCGTGACGAGAAGCGCCATTCGATCTTCGGCGCCATCGAACAAGAGGTCGTGAGCGCCTGAACGGCTAACCGGGGGGTTAAAGCCAATGAACGCAAAGGTGGCGACATTGCCGCGCAAGACCGAGGGCCTGATCCTCGACGACTACATGCCCTACCGGCTGTCGGTGTCGTCGAACGCCGTCAGCCGGTTGATCGCGCGGGCCTATGAGGACCGCTTCGGCCTCTCCGTCCCGCAGTGGCGGCTGATGGCGGTGCTGGCCGAAAAGCCGATGACCCAGCAGCAGATCGTCGCCCGCACGGCCATGGACAAGGTGACCGTCAGCCGCGCCGCCCAGGGACTCCTGACCCGCCACCTCGTCACCCGCACGGCGCACGAGGCGGACGGCCGCTCCCACATCCTGACGCTGTCGGAACAGGGCCGCGCACTGCACGCTGAGATCGCCCCCATGGCGCTGGCCTACGAGGCCGCCCTTCTGTCGGGGCTGACCCCGCCGGAAATCGAGACCCTCAAGCGCCTGCTGATGCGGCTGGAAAGCGCGGCCCACCGGCTGGCGGGCGAGGAGCTAGGCGCCTCCTGAGGTGATCTCGAACCGCGCGCCGGGACCTTCGAGCACGCTCAGCCGCGCGCCGGCCTGACGGGCGAAGGACTTCACCAGCTTCGATCCCATCCCCGCCTGCTTGCCGAACTCGGCCGGCAGCCCGACGCCGTCGTCGGTGACGCGCAGGCGCCAGCCGTTCTCCAGCACCTCGAACGTCACCTCGATCACGCCGCGGCGGCCATCGGGAAAGGCGTACTTGATGGCGTTGGTGACAAGCTCGTTGACGGCCATGCCGAGCGGCAGCGCCAGGTCCGTCTCCATCGGCCGCGACTGCGCCTCGCACCGCAGCTTGACCCGCTCCCCGTCGGTCATCCCCGCCGCCAGCCCGTTGCACAGGGCCCGCAGATAGTCGGCGAAGTCGAGCGAGCGCGGCTGTCCGCCGGCATAGAGGTGGGCGTAGGCCTGGGCGATCGACATGACCTGGTGGACCGCCGCCAGCAACTGCTCGCGCGCCTCCTGCGCCCTGGCCTTCTTGGCCCGCAGCTGGAGGAGGGCGGTGACCGTGGCGAAGCTGTTCTTGACCCGGTGGTTCAGCTCATCGAGCAGCAGGCGGTTGTCGGCCTCGGCCTGCTTGCGCTCGGTGATGTCCATGGCGGTGCCGAGCGCCCGGTCGGGAACGCCGTCGGCGTCGCATAGCACCCGGCCGTGTGCCAGCAGCCAGCGCACCGCCCCGCCTGGCTGGATCACCCGATGCTCGAATGAGAAGTCGCCGCCCGCCTCCGCCGCCTCGCCGTAGTCGGCCAGCACCCGCTCGCGGTCGTCGGGATGGACCGCCTCCACGAACGCCTCGAAGCTGACGGGATCGTCCGCGCCGACGCCGTACATCTCCCGGATGCGGTTGTTCCAGTCCAGCGCGCCACTGAGGATGTCGAATTCCCAAAGGCCAAGGCCCGTGGCGTCCAGCGCCAGCGCCAGCCGCTCCTCGCTCGCGCCTGGCCGCGCCTGGTTTTTCACAGGCGTGCGCGCATGGCGCGGTTCCGGCCGCTGCAAGACATCCGTGATCGGAAGCGCTCCCTTTGGCCCGTTCAAGCGTGACAATTGCGTCGTCGAGCCCGAGCTTCAACCTAGATTGGGGAAACGGCCCTGTCGGTCGGGCGCCCGACGCCCGTCTTGCGCCCGCGCCATTATGCCTCTAGCTCGTGCGCCCAGCCCCTGTGCCCCAGTGGCGAAATGGTAGACGCGGGAGACTCAAAATCTCTTGCCGGCAACGGCGTGCTGGTTCGAGTCCGGCCTGGGGCACCAGGGTTTTTTTCACCGCGCTGGCTGGGAGCGCGGCCTGGGGCGCCAGGGTTTTTTGCACCGCGCTGGCTGGGAGCGCGGCCTGGGGCGCCATGGTTTTTTGCACCGCGCTGGCCGGGAGCGCGGCCTGGGGCGCCAGGAGCTTAATCCACCGCGCTGCTGGGAGCGCGGCCTACGCCGCGCTGGCGGCTAGCGCCGGCTGCGCCGGCTCTCCTTCGTCACCGACCGGGCGGCCATCGTCGCGCAGGACGATGTAGATCGCCGGGATGACCAGCACGGTCAGCAGGGTCGAGGACGCCAGGCCAAATAGCAGCGAGATCGCCAAACCCTGGAAGATGGGGTCGAACAGGATCACCGCCGCGCCGATCATCGCCGCCAGCGCCGTCAGCAGGATCGGCTTGAAGCGGATCGCCCCGGCCTCCAGCAGCACCGCCCGCAGCGGCCGTCCCTCGCCCTGCGAATGGCGGATGAAGTCCACCAGCAGGATCGAGTTGCGCACGATGATCCCGGCCAGCGCGATGAAGCCGATCATCGAGGTGGCGGTGAACGGCGCGCTGAACAGGATGTGGCCGATGACGATGCCGACCAGCGTCAGCGGGATCGGCGTCAGGATGACCAGCGGCAGCTTGAAGCTTTTGAACTGCGCCACCACCAGCACATAGATGCCCAGGATGGCGATGCCGAACGCCGCGCCCATGTCCCGGAAGGTCACCCAGGTGATCTCCCATTCACCGTCCCACAGCACCGTCGGGCGGCTCTCGTCGCGCGGCTGGCCGTTCAGGCGGATCTCCGGCCTGGGCAGGTCCTTCCAGTCGTGGTCGCGGATCGCCTTGTCCACCGCCAGCATGCCGTAGATCGGCGCCTCGTACTGGCCGGCCAGCTCGGCCGTGACCATCTCGGCGTCCAGCCCGTCACGGCGGTAGATGGGGTAGGATCCCTCTTCGCGGCCGGCCTCCACCACCTCGCCCAGCTCCACCAGCCGCCGTCCCGTGGGGGTCTGCGCCACCGCCACCGGGGTGGAGGCCAGGCGCTCGCTCCAGGTGCGATCGGACTGGGGCAGACGCACGGCGATCTCGACGGGGCTGCGGCCCTCGCCCCGGTGCGAATAGCCGACCGTCTGCCCGCCCAGCACCGCGCCGATCGAGTCGAACACCTGGCCTTCCGACAGGCCGAAGAACTCCAGCTGCTCGCGGTTGGGCGTCAGGCGAAGGCGCGGGCGGGGTTGGCCGAAGCTGTCGTCGACATCGACGATGTAGGGCACGGTCTTGAACAGCGACTTCACCTCGGCCGCCACAGCCCGGCGGGTCCGGGCGTCGGGCCCATAGACCTCGGCCAGCAGGGTCGCCATCACCGGCGGCCCCGGAGGCGCTTCGACGACCTTGATCGAGGCGCCGGCGGGCAGCGGCAGCTCGCTGAGTCTCTCGCGCAGGTCCAGCGCGACGGCGTGGCTCGCCCGCTTTCGCTCCGACTTGTGGGAGAGGGCGACCGCCAGGTCCCCCTGTTCGGGCCGCGCGCGCAGGAAGTAGTGGCGCACCAGGCCATTGAAATTGAAGGGCGAGGCCGTGCCGGCATAGGCCTCCATCGAGACCACCTCGGGCAGCTTCTTCGTCACCGCCGCCGCGGCCGCCAGCGTCCGCTGCGTGGCTTCCAGGCTGGTCCCCTCCGGCATGTCGACGACCACCTGCAGCTCGGACTTGTTGTCGAACGGCAGCAGCTTCACCGTCACGGTCTTGGTGGCGAACATGGCCATGGCCAGCAGGGTCGCCACGCCGACGCCGATCAGGAAGATCCAGGCGCTGCGGCGGCTCGCGATCACCCGGCCCGCCAGCGCCCGGTAGGCGGCGCCAAGGCGGCCTTCCTCATTCTCATGGTGTCCGGCGTCGAGCGCTTTCCTCGCAAAGCGGATCATCAGCCAGGGCGCGATCACGACGGCGACAAAGAAAGAAAACACCATGGCCGCCGAGGCGTTGACCGGGATCGGCGCCATGTAGGGACCCATCAGGCCGGAGACGAACAGCATCGGCAGAAGGGCGGCCACGACCGTCAGCGTCGCCACCACCGTCGGGTTGCCCACCTCCGCCACCGCCTCGATGGC
Source organism: Caulobacteraceae bacterium (assembly GCA_036376035.1). GTDB lineage: Bacteria > Pseudomonadota > Alphaproteobacteria > Caulobacterales > Caulobacteraceae > Caulobacter. The sequence goes on from DASVBC010000020.1 coordinate 22,544, forward strand.
CGCCTGGCAGCGGGTTCGGCCGTCCTTCATCGCCCAGTGGCGGGCGATGTTCTCGATCATGACGATGGCGTCGTCGACCAGGATGCCGATGGAGAAGATCAGGGCGAACAGGCTGACCCGGTTGATGGTGTAGCCCATCAGGTTGGAGGCGAAGAGGGTCAGCAGGATGGTGGTCGGGATGACCACGGCGGTGACGCCCGCCTCGCGCCAGCCGATGGCGAAACCGATCAGGATGACGATGGAAACCGTCGCCAGTCCCAGGTGAAAGAGCAGCTCGTTGGCCTTCTCGTTGGCCGTCTCGCCGTAGTCGCGGGTGACCGAAACCTGCAGGCTCGCCGGGATCAGCGAGCCTTCCAGCGTGTGGACCTTCTCCAGCACCTGCTCGGCGACGACGACGGCGTTGGCGCCCTTGCGCTTGGCGATGGCCAGGCTCACCGCCGGCGCCTCGCGCCAGCCGGCCTCGGTGCGGGCATAGCGCAGCACCCGCGCCTGATCCTCGCGCGGCGCCTGGACGATGTTGGCGACATCGCGCAGGTACACCGGCTCGCCGTTCACCGAGGCGATCGTCACAAGCCCCACCTCGGCGGGGGAGGCGAGGGTGCGCCCCGCCGCCACCTCGACCGCCTGGCCGCCCTCGCGGATGGCTCCGGCGGGGAAGCTGCGGTTGGCCTGCCGCACCGCCTCGATCACCGAGCCCAGCGCCACCCCATGCAGCGCCAGCCGCTCGGGGTCCGGCTCCACGCGGATCTCGTCGGGCCGCCCGCCGACGATGAAGGTCAGCCCCACATCATCGACCTTGGCCACCTCCGTGCGCAGCTTGCCGGCGATGTCGTAGAGCGCCTGGTCGCTCCAGCGGCCTTCCTGCCCGGACTTGGGCGACAGCGTCAGGACCACGGCGGGCACATCGTTGATGCCGCGCGTGACGATCATCGGCTCGGGGATGCCGACCGGGATGCGGTCGTAGTTGGCGCGGATCTTTTCATGAATGCGCACGGCCGCGTCGTCTGGATCCTCGCCCACGTCGAAGCGGGCGGTGACCAGCACCTGGTCGTCCACGACCTGGGTATAGACGTGATCGACCGCATCGACGCTCTTGACGATGGTCTCGAGCGGCTTGGCGACGAGTTCGGCCGCGTCCTGGGCGCGCAGCCCCGGCGCCTGCACCATGATGTCGACCATGGGCACGCTGATCTGCGGCTCCTCCTCGCGCGGGATGGAGAAGAGGGCCAGCAGGCCCATGGCGATGGCCGCCAGCAGGAACAGCGGCGTCAGCGGCGAGGCGATGGTCGCCCGCGTCAGCCGCCCGGAGATGCCGAGTTTCATCGCCGAGCTCCCGGCGCGACGATCACGTCCCCCGGCTGGAGTCCCGACAGCACCTCCACCAGGGCCGGATCGGCCGTGGGGGCGGTCTGCACGGCCACGTCCGCCGCGCCCGACTTGCCGGCGACGCGAACGAAATCGATGCCGTAGCGGGTCGCGACGAAGCGGGCGGGGATGACCATGGCCCGCCGCTCGCCGACCTTGATCTGCACCCGCACGCGCCGGCCGATAAGATCGGCGTGAAGACCGGCGACCTTGATGTCCGCCATCACGCGGCCGGAGGTCACGGCCGGATAGACCTGGGCGACGACACCCACCCCGGCCGCCCCCGGCAGGTCCTCGGCCGCCAGGGGCACAAGCTCGCCCACCTTCAGCGCCCGGGCCCGAGCCTCGGGAATCTCGATGCGCAGCAGGGGATCGCCGGCGGTGACGGTGGCGATGGACTGGCCCGGCTGCACGACCGAGCCGGCGGGCACGTCGGCGTGCAGAACTCGCCCGGATGTGGGGGCGAGAACCGCGCCCTGCGCGCTCACTTCGGCGCTGGCGGCGCGCTGGGCCTCGGCGGCCTTCACCTGCGCCCGCGCGGCCCGCGCGGCCGCCGTCGCCTGGTCGAGTCGGGCCTTGGCGTAGATGCCCTTTTCATAGAGCGCCGCCACGCGGCTCAGGTCCGCCTCGGCGCGCACCGCTTCGGCGCCCGCGGCCGCGGCCTGCGCGGCGTAGGCGCTGGTCTGCAGTCCCAGCCGCTGGTCGGTGACGACCCCGACCAGCTGACCCTTTTTGACGTAGTCGCCTTCCTTCACGGCCAGCCGCGTCAGCGTGCCGCCGATCCGCGCCCGCGCCTCGCCCATGTCGCGCGTGGTGACGGTGGCGCTGACCGGCTTGAGGTCGGCGACCATCGCCTCGCGCACCACCATCCGCTCTCCGGCGGCCACGGCGGCGGGGTGTTCGGCCTGCGGCGCGTCGGAGCTGCAGGCGACGAGGCCCAGCGACACGCAAAAGGCCAGGGAAAGCAGGGGACGGGACATGCTCGGGGACTTGGTTTCAGGTCACCGAACCCTGCGCGGGCCACACCCCGGGCGCCTTGACCGAAATCAATGAAGTTGACGGCCCCGAGCGCAGACTGGGCCGCATGAAAAAGCCATCGATCATCATCCTGGGCGCGGGCCTCGGCGGAGCCGTCGCCGCGTTCGAAATCAAGGCCGCAGTGGGTGAGCGCGCCGATGTCACGGTCGTCTCGAAGGGCGATATCTTCCACTTCGTGCCCTCGAACCCCTGGGTCGCCGTCGACTGGCGCGAGCGCAAGGCCATCGAGGTCAACCTGCCGCCGGTCATGGCGAAGAAGAACATCGCCTTCACCGGCGCCGGCGCCAAACGTGTGCACCCGGCCGAGAACCGGCTGGAGCTCAACGACGGTCAGAGCCTGACCTACGACTACCTGGTCATCGCCACCGGCCCGGACCTGGCGTTCGACGAGATCGAGGGTCTGGGCCCGCACGGCGGCTTCACCCAGTCCATCTGCCACGTGGACCACGCCGAAGCGGCCGCGAAAGCCTTCGACGCCTTCGTGAAGAACCCCGGGCCCATCGTGGTCGGCGCGGTGCAGGGCGCGTCCTGTTTCGGCCCCGCCTACGAGTTCGCGATGATCCTCGACACCGAGCTGCGGCGCCGCAAGATCCGTGACCGCGTGCCGATGACCTTCGTGACCTCCGAGCCCTACATCGGCCACCTCGGCCTCGACGGCGTCGGCGACACCAAGGGCTTGCTGGAAAGCGAAATGCGCCAGCGCCACATCAAGTGGATCACCAACGCCAGGGTGGAGAAGATCACCGACGGCGTCATGGACGTCGCCGAGATCGCCGAAACCGGCGAGGCCAAGGCCCGCCACCAAGTCCCCTTCGCCTTCTCCATGATGCTCCCGGCCTTCCGGGGCGTGGAGGCGGTGATCGGCGTCGAGGGGCTGACCAACCCGCGCGGTTTCATCATCGTCGACAAGCAGCAGCGCAACCCGACCTTCCCGAACGTCTTCGGCCTCGGCGTCTGCGTCGCCATCGCCCCGACGGGCAAGACGCCGGTGCCGGTGGGCGTGCCCAAGACCGGCTTCATGATCGAGAGCATGGTCACCGCCATCGCCCACAACCTGTCCGACATCCTGGACGGCAAGCCGCCGCTCAGCGAGGCGACCTGGAACGCCATCTGCCTCGCCGACTTCGGAGACGGCGGCGTGGCCTTCTTCGCCCAGCCGCAAATCCCGCCGCGCAACATCAACTGGTCGGCCAGCGGCGGCTGGGTCCACCTCGCCAAGGTCGCGTTCGAGAAATACTTCCTCGGCAAGATCAAACGCGGCGAGAGCGAGCCCTTCTACGAGAAATTCGCGCTCGACCTCCTCGGCGCGCGCAAGCTGAAAGCCTGAAAGGACTAACCGATGTCAATTGACCGTGCCGTCTTCCTGTTCGCGGGCCTCGTCGTGCTGGCCGGGATCGCGCTCGCGTGGTGGGTGAACCCCTGGTGGATCCTGCTCAGCGTCTTTGCGGGCCTGAACATGATGCAGGCGTCCGTCACCGGCTTTTGCCCGGCCGCCATGGTGTTCAAGAAGCTTGGCCTGAAGCCGGGCGCCGCCTTCCGCTGATCGCCGGGCCGTGGCGCCGGAGCTTTTCCTTCCGTTCCTGACGCTGGCCCTCCTCAGCGAGATCACGCCCGGCCCCAACATGGCCTTGCTGGCGCTGGTTTCAGCTCGCTGGGGCTGGCGCGCGGGGATGATGATGCTGGCCGGCATCACGGCGGGCCTGGTCAGCCTTCTGGCCATCGCCATCGCCGCGCTGGTCGAAGTCATCGCCGTCGCGCCCTGGGCCTTCGAGACCATCCGCTGGGCGGGCGTGGCCTACCTCCTGTGGCTGGCCATCGACCTGTGGCGCGGCGGGCTGGAGCCGAAGGCGGCGGACGGCGCGCTTCCCAGCCCCCGGCGCCTGGCGCTGCGAGGCTTTGTCATCAACCTCCTCAACCCGAAGGCCGCGGCCTTCTACATGGTGGTCCTGCCGGGCTTCACGCGGCCACAGGCCGGCGATCTGGTCCAGCAGGCGGCGATGCTCGGCGCGGCGCATCTGGCCATCAGCATCGCCACCCACACCTCCATCGTCTTCGCGGCGTCGGGTATGCATCCGATGATGCGTGACAACGCCCTGCGGCACGGTCGTCACCTCATGCGACGCGTCCTGGCCATCGCCATGGCCGCCATCGCCCTGTGGCTGGCGTGGGAGACGCGGGCCGCCTAGAGGGCGACCTCGAGCGCCTCGCGCGCGATCACCTGTTCCTCGTCGGTGGGGATGATCAGCGCCTGCTCGGCCGGCAGGCCCAGCCACCGCGTCACCGCCTCGCGGATCGCCGCCGCGTTCTCGCCGACGCCTCCCGTGAACACCAAGGCATCGAGCCCGCCGAGCAGGGCCGTCAGCGCCCCCACCTCCCGCACGATGCGCCGCACATAGAGTTCCACCGCCTCCCGCGCGTGCGCCTCATCGCTCGCCAGCAGCACCCGCATGTCGCCGCTCAGGCCCGACACGCCGAGCAGCCCGGAGCGATGGTAGAGCATGTCCGACACCGCCTCGGCGCTCATGCCCAGGGCCTGAATCAGGTGCAGCACCACGCCCGCGTCCAGCGACCCCGGCCGCGTCGCCATCACCAGCCCGTCCAGCGTCGAGAACCCCATCGTCGTCTCGACGCTTCGCCCGCCCCGTATGGCGCAGAGGCTCGCCCCCGACCCCAGGTGCGCGACCACCACGCGACCTTCCGCCAACTCCGGATGGTCCCACGCCAGCCGCTCGGCGATGTAGGCGTAGGACAGGCCGTGAAACCCGTACCGCCACACCCCCCGCGCCTCCAGCTCGCGCGGGAGGGCGAACCGCCTGGCCGCCGCCGGCATGGTCGTGTGGAATGCGGTGTCGAAGCTGGCGCTCTGGGGCACGCCCGGCAGCGCCGCCCTCGCCAGCCGCAGGCCCGTCAGCCCCCACGGCTGATGCAGCGGCGCCAGCGGACACAGCCCCTCCAGCGCCGCCTCCACCTCCGCCGTCACCAGCGCCGGCCCGGTAAACCGCTCGCCGCCATGCACGATCCGATGCCCGACCGCCGCGATCTTGGCATCCGGCCAGGTCCGCGCCACGAAGGCCAGCAGGTGCTCGATGGAAGCGGCGCGGTCGTCCGGCGCGTCCGGGATGGCCGCATCCTCAACCGCCGCGCCCGCCCCGTCCCTGACCGTAAAGTGCTGCGCGTCCGACCCCCAGTGATCCACCAGCCCCCGCGCCAGCAACGCCAGCCCCTGCGCCTCATAGAGCGCAAACTTCAGCGTCGCCGAGCCGGCGTTGAGCGCCAGGACCGCCCGCATCAGGCGACCTTGGCCTGCCGCCGCCTGTGCTCGGCCAGCAGCGCCGCCAGCGCCAGCGAGGCGACGCGCGCCTTGGTGCTGTCGGCGCGGCTGGTCAGGGCGATGGGCACGCGCGCGCCCAGAACGATCCCCGCCGACTCCGCCCCCGCCAGGAAGGTGAGCTGCTTGGCGAGCATGTTGCCCGCCTCCAGGTCCGGCACCACCACGATGTCGGCCTGTCCGGCCACATCGCCGCCAATGCCCTTCTCCCGCGCCGCCTCTACGCTGACGGCGTTGTCGAAGGCGAGCGGCCCTTCCAGGTCGCCGCCCGTGATCTGGCCCCGCTCGGCCATCTTGCACAGGGCCGCCGCATCCAGCGTCGAGGGCAGCTTGGAGGTCACCGTCTCCACCGCCGAAACGATCGCCACCTTCGGCCGCGCGACCCCGATCGCCTGGGCCAGGTCGATGGCGTTCTGGACGATGTCGCGTTTCTCCTCGAGCGTGGGGGTGATGTTCACCGCCGCGTCGGTGATCAGCAGCAGGCGCGGATAGCTCGCCAGATCGATGACGAACACGTGGCTCAGCCTCCGCTCGGTGCGCAGCCCCGTCTCGGCGCTTACGACCTCGCCCATCAGCTCGTCGGTATGCAGCGAGCCCTTTACCAGGAGTTCGGCTTCGCCCGAGCGCACCAGCCGCACCGCCTCGGCCGCCGAGGCGTGGCTGTGGGCCGTCGCCACGATCCGAAACGATGAGATATCGATCCCGGCCGCCTTGGCGGCGGCCTCCAGCTTCGCCTGCGGCCCGACCAGGATCGGCTCGATAAAACCCAGCCCCGCGGCCTCGGCCGCGGCGGCCAGCACTCCGTCGTCGCAGGCATGGGCGATGGCGGCGACAAGGCGCGGCCCGCTCGCGGCGCGGGTCACCAGATCGTCCAGTCGGCTTGGCGGCAAGGTCATGAAGTCTCCGTGTCAGCGCCAACTGATGATTTCACAGGCGCGAGCGAATTGATCCAGCGCAAGTACGCTCTTGCGCTCGCGGCGCATTCTTTACCTCGCGCCGCAAATTCACCGACGCCTCAGCGAGAATAGGAGGGGCCATGAGCTACGCCCAAATCCTGGTGGTGCTGTCCGGCGCCCCGGACGACGAATCCACCGTTCGCATCGCCGCGAGCCTCGCCAAACAGCACGGCGCCGTCGCCCGCGTTCTCGTCGCCTCGCCCAGGGTCAATCCGGCCGTGTGGTCGGAGCTCGGCAACGGCCTCTACTATTCGCAGGAGGTCCGGGACGCCATCGCCGCCGGCGAGGCCGAGATGCAGCGCAAGTCCGAGGCGCTGGTGCGCCAGGCCGCCGCCGCCGGCGGGCTGGCGTTTGGGCCGGGCGAAGACGGCTGCCGCTTCGTGATGACGACGAGCGAGGCCACCCTGTGGCTTGGCCTTCGCAAGGAATTGCCGCTGATCGACCTGGTGATCGTCGGCCAAAGCTCGGTGCGCGAGGACGGCCCCTTCGCCGGAGTGCTCGACAGCGCCCTGATGGACGGCCGCGCGCCGCTGCTGGTGGTCCGGGGCGGCGGCCCCATCGACAGGCGCCCGGCCGCCGTGGCCTGGGACGGCAGCATCGAAGCCGGCCGCGCCGTTCGCGCCGCCGCTCCCTTGCTGCAGCTCGCCGACAGCGTCGTCATCCTGCAGGACCCCGAGCGGCTGGACGACTCCGAGCGCGGCCACGCCGCTCCGGAGGCACTCTCCGCCTACTTTAAGCTGCGCGGCATCGGTCCGGTGACTAACAAGCCGGTGATGAGCACCGGCCCGGGCGAAGGCCTCAAGCAGGTGGCGACCGACATGGGCGCCGCCGTGCTGGTGGCCGGCGCCTTTGGACACCCGCGCCTGCTGGAGACGGTCTTTGGCGGCGCCACCCAGGCCCTGCTCGCCGACGAACAGGGGCCGCACCTCTTCATCGCGCACTAGGCGCGCGGAGGCGTTCATGCGTCAGGCTGAGGGCTGGATCCACCACGTCAACATCACCCGCTTCCGGCAGGCGCTCGAAGCGGCGACCTCGCCCAGGGAGCGACGGGTGCTGGAGGCGTTGATCGAGGCCGAGCTGGCCCTGCTCGACGGCGCCGGCCCGGCGTTGGAGGAGGCCCCACCGCAACAGCCGACGCACCGCCGTTGACGCGCGCGTCTTGCGCCAGATCAAGGCTGGACGCTCGGCGCCGGCGCACCTTTCTCCCATGATCAAGCCTCTCAAAACCTCCTACCTCATCGCCGATGGCCGCCACGCCCGCTGGGTGGAGCGCGACCATGAAACCGGGGACTTCCGCACGCTCCGCGAGCTGCATCACCGCGACCACGGCGCCCACGCCTATTCGGGCTCGGTGTTCGAGAGTGCGGGCGGCCAGCGTCACGGCGTGCGCGAGCCGCACGAGCCCGCCCGCCGCGCGGCTGAAGCTTTCGCCGCCGAAATCGGCGCGGCCGCCGGCGATCTCGCGGACCGCGTCGTGCTCGTCGCGCCGGCGCGCATGCTAAATGAGATCGAAGACGCCCTGCCGCCCGCCATCCGCGCCAGGGTCGCCGAAACGATCGCCAAGGACCTGACCAAGGTCGCCGACCACGACCTGCGCCGCTGGCTGTCGTAAGAGCAGGTCCTCAGGCGTCCGCGATGCGATAGCCGATGCCGGGCACGGTGAGGACGAACCGCGGCAGGGCCGGGTCTTCCTCGATCTTCTGGCGCACCTGACCGGCCAGCACGCGCACGAACTGGGCGTCGGCCCGCTGGTGGTCGCCCCACACGGCCTGGATGATCTCGCGGTGGCTGACGACATCCCCGCTGCGCTCGGCAAGCAGGCGCAGGAATTCGCTCTCGCGCGCCGACAGGCGGATCTCGCCCTCGGGCAGCTGGGCCATGCGGCGGCGGAAGTCGAACTTCGCCTCGCCGACCTCGAACACCTGCCGGGTCGAGCGCGTCGGCCGCAGCAGCACCCGCAGCCGCGCCAGCAGCTCGCCGACCGAAAACGGCTTGCTGAGATAGTCCTGCGCCCCGCCGTCCAGCGCGGCGATCTTCTCGTCTTCGTCGTCGCGGGCCGACAGCACCAGGATCGGCGCGTTGCTGCCGATGCGGGCTCTGCGGATCACTTCCTTGCCGTCGAGGTCGGGCAGCCCAAGGTCGAGCACCACGGCGGCGATGGCGGCGCTGCGCAACTGGTCCAGCGCGTCCTTGCCCGTGCTTACGCAGGCGACCTGATAGCCCTCGGCCTCCAGGGTCGGACGCAGCACGCGCAGAATCTGCTCCTCGTCGTCGACGAGCAGGATCGTCGGTCGGTTATCCACCCCGTTTGCCCTCCGCCGCCTTCGGCATGATCAGCCGAACCGCGAGGCCCGATGCCCCATCGTCGCGGTTGCCGACGATGATCGAGCCGCCCATCGCCTCCATAAAGCTCCGCGCTATGAACAGTCCAAGCCCAAATCCGCCGGCCTGCGCTGTCTTGCCGCGCTCGAACGGCTCGAACAGGCGATGCAGGTCCTCGCCGCGCACGCCCGGCCCCCGATCGACGACGATGAGAACGGCCTCATCGTCCGTGACGTCGCCAAGAATTTCGATGTCGCCCTTGCCGCTGTACTTGACCGCGTTTTCGAGCACGTTGCCGAGCGCCTGGCGCAGCAGGGTGGGGTCGGCGCTGGCGTAAAGACCGGCGTCGATCTCGAATCTCGGGGGCGCGCGCTCGCCCACCAGCCCCGCGATGGTCTCCCAGGTCTCCAGGGCCAGCGGCTCCAGCGCCACCCGCTGCGGCCGCGCCTCCAGCGCTCCCGCCTCCAGCCGCGTCATGCCCAGCAGGTTTTCGACATAGCGGTTCAGCCGGTGCGCCTGCTCGCGGATGTTGGACAGCAGGTCCTGGCGCACCGCCGCGTCATAGCGCTCGCCATACTCCAGCAGGCTGGTCGCCGAGCCCAGGATACCGGCGAGCGGCGTGCGGACATCGTGCGAGACGGAGGCCAGCAGCGCCCGGCGCAGCTCCTCGGTGCGGGCGATCACCTCCATGCGGGCGTTCTCGGCGCTCAGCCGGGCGCGGGCGATGGCGGCGGCGCCGATGTCCACCAGCACGTTGACGGTGCGGTCCACCGGCAGGTCCGGCTGGGTCCAGCTGCGCGGCGCATACCAGGCGACCGACCCAAAGGCGCGGCCCTCCACCGCCAGCGGCCGGATACGCCAGCCGCCCACCGTGGCGAAGCCCTCGCCTTCCACCCCAGGCGGCGGATCGCCCTCGGGCAGGTCGCCGCGCTCGCAGCAGACCGCGCCGTTCTCATCGCGCAGCACCGCGGCCCGGCCTCCGGTGGCGGCGCAGACCGCATCGCAGATGATGGCGCGAAGGGTCGCCTCGTCCGCCGTCGCCGACAGGCCGCGCCCGGCCAGGAACAGGCTGCGCACCGCCCGCCGCTCATAGCGGACCTGCTCGGCGAACGTCCCGACCAGCCAGGCCGTCCCCGCGAAGACGACGAGGTTGGCGCCGGCCTGCAAGGTTTCGAGCTGAAGCGTGAAGCGGGGCTCGACGAACAGGAAATCGAACACCAGCACGCTCAGCACCGAGGCGATCAACGCAAACCGCGTGCCCAGCGCCATGGCCGCGATGACCACGAAGGCCAGGAAGACCATCGACACCCGCGGGATGTCGAGCACGTCGAACGCCAGCGTCGCCACGGCGGCCGCCATCGCCGTGAAGCCGAACGCGCCCGCCAGCCGCAGCAACTCGCGCAGCCAGGCGCCGCGCCGTTCGTCCGGCGCTCCATAGGGACCGAGGGCATGGGCGCCGTCATCGAACCTCGACAGCCGCGCCAGCGCCTCGTAGCTCCGCCGCAGCTCGTCCGCGTACAACCCCACCACCCAGGCCGAGCCGACAAAGACCACCAGGTTGACGATGTCCTGCCGCGTGCCCAGCGCCAGCTCGAACAGGGGCGGCGGCCCGAACAGCAGGTTGAAGGCGACCGTCGCCGCCACCGCGCTCAGGATGCCGTAGGTCGTCCCGAGCCAGGCGGCGCACAGCAGCACCGCCACCAGGTAGATCATCGACACCCGCTGGACGCCCAGCCCGTAGGCCAGGGCCCAGGCTATGGTCGACGCCGCGACGATGAAGAAAAGCGACAGGGCCAGCCGCGCAAGCACATCGCGCCGGGGCGATCCGAGCGGCGTCGGCGACCGCTGTCCCATGACCTTGGACCCTGAAAACAATGCGCCCGCCTGCCCGATTTGTGTGCCCGGCGAACCTAGCACGCATCCCGCGGCGCCATTCCTTATGCGTTTCTTATGCCTAGCTGACGGCCTCGCGGCATGGTTCTTCAAGCGTGAGCGTGAGGGGTGAACGAGTTGCCGGACTCGGCTCACGACACACGATCCGCGGCCGATGGAGGTCACGACCGCGGGTTCGCGGCGCCCACGCGAACGAGGGCCTGGAGGCAACCCCTCCGGGCCCTCAACTTTTTCCGGCCTCAAGGTACGGCTTTCTCCGCCGATTACGTTCCCTCTTGAGGAGAGCGTGCGCATACTGCGCCGCGGGCAGGGGCGACACGCTCGTGATGAGCATGACCAGCACGCCGTCGGGACGCGAGGCCGACCACGCCGCCATCGAGCGGCTGTCGCGCGCGTTCGGCCGCGTACTGATCCGCTACTTCGAAAAGCGCGGCGTGCGGAAGATGGACCTGGAGGACGCGGTGCAGGAGGTGTTCACGCGCCTGTCCCGCCGCGAGGGGTTCAGCGAGCTCGGCGGCCTGCAGGAATACCTGTTCGAGACCGCCTCGTCCGTCGCCGTCGACTACCACCGCCACCGCGCCGCCCAGCGCCGCTCGGGCGAGCACGATCCCTACGACGACGACCTGCACGCCATCGCCGATGTCTCGCCCGAGGAGATCCTGGCCGGCAAACAGGACCTCCAGGCCCTGCACCGCGCCCTGCTCGAACTGCCCGAGCGCAACCGCAACATCTTCGTCCTCTACCGCCTGGAGAAGATGACCAAGCCGGAGATCGCCCGGCGCCTGGGCCTGTCCCTATCGGCGGTCGAAAAGAACCTCGTCCGCGCCCGCGATCATCTCTGCACCCGCCTGGGGCGCCCCGCATGACCCCCCGCCGCGACATCACCCCGCGCGAGACCGCCGCCGAGTGGCTGGAGCGGCAGGAGGCCGGCGCTCTGACCCCCGACGAGCAGGCCCGCCTCGACGCCTGGCTGGCCGAAGACGGCGCTGCGGAGGCCTACGCCGCCATGGCCCGCGTCCATGCCCTCACCGACGCCCACGCCGCCGCCCCGCCGATCATGGCCCTGCGCCAGGCCGCGCTGACCGCCCGCAGGGCCGACCGCCGCCCGATCTGGGGCGTGGCCGCCGCGGCAACCATCGCCGTGGCTGTGATCGGCTCGGGCCTTGCGGGCCTGACCGGCATGCCGAGCGCCACGCCCTCGCCGATCACCCGCGCGATGGAGGCCCTCAGCGCTTCGGCCAATCCCAAATCGGCGGTCCACCGCACCCGCGTCGGCGAGCGTCTGACCTTCACCCTGCCGGACGGCTCGGTCGCCACGCTCAACACCGACAGCATCCTCAAGGTCGACTACCACCAGGGCGAGCGCGCCGTGCGCCTGGTCCGCGGCCAGGCGCTGTTCGAGGTGGCCAAGAACAAGGCCGTCCCCTTCCGCGTCTATGCCGCCGACCGCGCCATCACCGCCGTCGGCACCGTCTTCGACGTCCGCCTCGACGGCGCGAGCGTGAAGGTCGCCCTGGTCGAGGGCGTCGTCCGCGTCGCCCCCGCCAAGGCCGCCCCGTCCGCGCCCGGCAAACCCGTCCAGCAGGTGCAGATGTCCGCCGGCGAGGTGCTGGAGGCGCCGCCCGCCCAGCCCATGCGCGTGGCCAGCGCCGACGTCCAGCGCGCCGTCAGCTGGCGCTCGGGCCTGGTGGAGTTTTCCGGCGAAACCCTGGGCGCGGCGGTCGCGGAAATGAACCGCTACACCACCAGGCCCATCGAAATCGCCGACCCGGCCGCCGGCGCCTACCGCGTCAGCGGCGTCTTCCGCACCGGCGAGCCCGAGCTTTTCGCCCGCATGATGACCGAAGTCTTCCCGCTGGAGGCCGACACCGCCTCCGGCCAATCCATCGTCCTGAAGAGAAAATATTAGAGCCGAAGTACGGTTTTTCGCGCCAGTTCCGTTGCTCCGTTTGAGGGGGTTTTCACCCCCGCAAGACAAAACGGGGGGAATACGATGCATAGATCACGACTGAACGGCGTGCGCGCCATGCTGCTGTCCAGCTGCGCGGCCATCGCGCTGGCGCCCGCGCTCGCACAAGCGCAGGAAACCAAGGCCGTCGCCTTCAGTATTCCCGCCCAGGATCTCGGCGCCTCGCTCAACCAGTTCGCCCGCCAGAGCGAACACCAGATCGTCTTCTCCACCAACATCGCCATGGGCCGCAAAGCCCCCGCCCTGCAAGGCGAACTGGCCCCCGAAGACGCCCTCGGCATCCTCCTCGCCGGCACCGACCTGACCTGGAAGCGCGAAGGCGACGCCTACATGATCACGAGGGCCAACGCCCCCCAGTCCGGCAGCGCCGCGGGGGGCGGCGCTGAAGTCGAAGCCCTGATCGTCACCGCGCAAAAGCGCGAAGAAGACATCCAGGACGTCCCGATCGCCATTTCGGCGTTCACGCAGGAAGACCTGACGCGCTCCCAGGTGGCCGGCGGCCCGGACCTGATGACCCAGGTCCCGAACATGACGTTCACGAAGACGAACTTCTCGTCTTACTCCATCCAGCTACGCGGCATTGGCACGCAGGCGATTTCCGCGACAGTCGATCCGGCCGTCGCTGTGGCCTTCAATAACACGCCGTTCGTCCGTAACCGCTTCTTCGAGCAGGAATTCTACGACCTTCAGCGCGTTGAAGTTCTGCGCGGCCCGCAGGGCACCCTCTACGGCCGCAACGCCACGGCGGGCGTGGTCAACATCATTTCGGCGAAGCCGGTTTTCCATTACGAGGCCAGGCTCTCTGGGGATGCGGCCAACTACAATTCCACGCGGCTGGAAGGCATGGTCAACATACCGCTGGCCGAGGATCTGGTGGCCCTTCGCATTGCGGGCGCGTGGACCAAGCGGAACGGTTATACGACCAACGAAATCACCGGGTCACCGATCGACGGCCGCGATTTGTGGTCGACCCGCGTGTCCTTGCGCTTCTCGCCGGTCGCCGGGATCGATGCCAACCTGATCTGGGAGCACTTCGAGGAAGACGACGACCGCCTCCGCAGTGGCAAGCAGCTCTGCAAGAAGGACATCGTCACGGAGGTCGGCGGCGTCGGCGACATACCCTTCAGCGGCAGCTACAACGGCCCGCAGGGCACGTTCGGTCAAGGCTGCAAGCCCGCCTCGCTTTATTCGCCGGACTCCTTCCAGACGCCCAACGGCTTCGTCCTGCCGTTCTATCACCCGATCGCCGCTGCGGGATTCCCCAGGGGATTCGATTCGGACCCCTATCTCAGCCAGGTTCAGTCGCGTGATCTTCGTGTGATCGAATCCACTGTCGATCCCTCGTATGAAGCCGATAGCGACGTTGTCGAGCTTCAGGTCAATCTGGACCTTACCGACAACCTGTCCCTGAGTTCGGAAACAGCCTGGGCAAGGGATTTCATCTTCTCCACTCAGGACTACAATCGCTTCAATACGCGGTCGGGCGCCTTCGGGCATACCGATGGCCGACCGGGGCTGGTCGATGAGAATGGGTTCTTCTGCGATCCTCAGATCGGATGCGCCGACCGACTCGTTCTGACGGACCTCTCGACCGCCAAATCACGCCACTTCAGCCAGGAATTCCGGTTGGCGTCCGACTATGACGGGCCGTTCAATTTCAGCCTGGGCGCAAATTTCCTGCGCTACGATACGACTGAAAAGTATTATGTATTCATCAACTCCGCCACCTTGTGGGCGGCGACCAAATTTAACACGAGTTTGAGCCAGCCCTACGTTGTTGGAGAATCGGACAATAGGGAGTGCGTTTTTGACTATCCACAAGAGGTGCCTCTCGCCACCTTTGGTGGCGTCAACGTGACGGGGGGTTTAAATTGCATTTATATCGAGACGAACTCCATCCATAATCTGGAAGACACCGGCCACAACTACTTCCTGTCCAAGAACCCATACAAACTGCTGTCCTATGCGGCGTTCGGCGAGGTGTACTACAACGTCACCGACGCCCTGAAGGTCACAGCGGGCCTGCGCTGGACGGTCGACAAGAAGCAAGCGCCGATTATTCCCAGCTGGATTCTCGCCGAAGGCGTGGGTTACCCGACGCTCGAAGTGGTCGATCAAGAATGGCGCGAGCCGACGGGGCGTCTGACGATCGACTGGAAGCCGAACCTGTCGTTTACTGACGAGACGCTGCTCTACGCGTCCTACGCCCGCGGTTACAAGGCAGGGGGCGCGAACCCGCCGCCGGCCGCGGTGGTCATCAACCGCCCCACCGACAACGGCGTACCGCCGGCGTCCGCGACCCATCCGAGAACCTTCGACGCAGAGTTCGTCAACGCGTTTGAACTAGGCGCCAAGAACACGATGTTCGACGGGCGGGTGACGCTGAATACGGCGGCCTTCTATTACGATTATCAGGCCTACCAACTGTCGCAGATCGTCGATCGCACCGCCATCACCCGCAATTTCGACGCCGATGTGTGGGGGATCGAGATCGAGGCGGACTGGCGACCGCTCGAGAATCTGCGCCTCGGCGCCAAGCTCGGCTACGAGGACACCAGGGTCGCCGACGGCATGAAGGCGGTCGATATCATGGACCGCACCAATGGCGGACAACCTGATGAGAACGGTGTCAGCTGGATCCTCATCAAACCGTTCCCGGTTTATCCGTCGAACTGCATCGTTCCCGACTATGTCGTTGTTTATCAGGATACGGGCGAGCCGGCGCCCACGTGGCACATTCCAGGTTCGATTGAGTCCGGCAATGCCGACGGCGCCTGCGAGCGGGCCTATGTCCGCGGCGTGGACCCGGTGACGAACCTCCCGTACGTGGAAAATCCGACTGTCGGCACCTTCAATAGCCCGCCATATCCGGGATATATTGGATTCAATCCGTTCACGGCACCTAACTTCGGAGAAGGGATCGACAAGGATCTCGCGGGTAACGAATTGCCGAACGCGCCGCACTTCACGACTACGCTGACGGCCGATTACACGATTCCGTTGCCTAATGATTGGCTCGCGACACTGCACACGGATTTGTACTACCAGTCTGAGGCGTGGACGCGCATCTTCAATACGGAGGGCTACGACAAGCTCAAGGCCTATACCAACGTCAACCTGGCGGCGATCTTCACCAACGACGACGCCGGCTGGAAGGTGATGGCCTATGTCAAGAACGTCTTCGACCGGGATTCCATCACCGGCGCGTTCCTGAACTCCGACGACACGGCGCTCACCACCAACGTCTTTGTGACCGAGCCGAGGCTCTATGGTCTCCGGGTTACCAAGGAATGGAACGGCGGTCCGTTGCTGGGCTCGTTTGGAGCCAAGGGTCAGGGGCCGCATCCGTTTACCGTGGAGATCGGGGGCCAGATCGACCGGATCGACGCGCCGGCCGATGGCGTCCGGCCATCCTTCGCCGACGCGTTCGCGCCTGAAATCGACGTGTTTCCCACAGAGCAGGATAGCGACCTCGACTGGGGCGATGGACGCCAAGTCAAGCTGAGCTGGCGTCCTGACAACAGTCCATGGGTGGTCTCGGCCGGTGTCCGTTTCGGCAAGACCAACGAGACCTCCAACGCCCGTCTAACGGCGGAAACGGATAGGGTGTGCGGCTTCAGTGGGTACTTGGACAAGTACTGTGAAATCTTCGCTGAAGACCCATTGGCATTCGCCCAGAAGACGAACTGGGGTGATCGGAAATCCCACATCAAGGAAGAGTATGACCTGGTCGATTTTGCTGTTGGCCGCGACCTGGGGATCGGCGGGTTGACACAGTCGTCCATCAGCCTTGGCCTGCGCTATGCCAAGTTCGAGGCCAAGAACATTGGCCGATCGATCGGGTCGCCGGACTGGTACATACCCGAGGGCTTCAAATACCCGGGCGGCATCTCTACTCAGACGATCTATGAGGCGGACCTAACCGTTGATCGGGAGTTCAAGGGTGTCGGGCCAGTGTTTGAGTGGGACGCTGCCGCTACGCTCTTCGGCGGTCCCGATAATCACCTCGACGCAGAAGTCAACGTCGCGGCGGGCGCGCTCTTCGGAAAGCAGCGCAGCTCGTTGATCGGAACCGAAACGGCGAGCTACTACGAGTTCACGGGCATTCTCGTCATCCAAAGGCGAACTGATGACCAGGGAGGGCATGCGCCGTTCAATGTTGTCGAGACCCCGATTTCCATGTCGAGCGAGTCGGATGGGACGGTGCCCGTGCTGGACCTCAGCGCTGGCCTGTCGTGGGTGATCGGCGGGGTCAAGGCCGGCGCCGGCTATCGCTGGGAGCGATACTATGACGCCATTGGCGCGGTTTCGTCCGACGACACATACGACCGCACCATCGAAGGCCCCTACTTCAAGGTCTCCGTCGGCTTCGGCGGTTAGCAGACCCGGCTTCGGTCCCCTCTGAACCGGAATTACTGAGGCGGCAGGTCCACCTGCCGCCTCTTTCTTCGGAGACTCTGGAGACATATCGTCTGGGGACATTTGGCCCATCCCGCCCCCAAGGCCCCTATCGGCTATCCCCGCTCGCCGGCCATCCTCGCCGAGGCGCCGGGCGAAACAAATCCCCCTCGGCCTGGCCGGCGCCATACTCCTCGCATGCCCACCGCCGCCGCCCTGCCCAACCTGATCGCTGTCCCCGCTCGCGCGTGTGTGCGCGTCCCCGCGATACACGCGCCCCCGCGCGCCCCTCCGCCCCCGCCCGCGCATTATGCGCGCGAGGCTAGGCCGCCCCTTCTTCCAGCCTCGGGCTGATGCGCAGGGCGGTGATCTGGTTGCGCTGCCGCCGCAGGACCTGGAAGCGGTGGCGGTGGAAAATGAAGGTCTGGCCGGGGTCGGGGATGGTTTGGGCTTCGTGGAGAACGAGGCCCGCGATGGTCACCGCCTCGTCGTCCGGCAGGTCCCAGTCCATGGCGCGGTTGAGGTCGCGGATGGTGACCTGGCCGTCGACGTGGACCGAGCCGTCGGGCTGGCGGCGAAGGCCGCTGACGGCGACGTCGTGCTCGTCCTCGATCTCGCCGACGATCTCCTCGAGGATGTCCTCGAGGGTGAGCAGGCCCTGCAGCGCGCCGTACTCGTCGACCACCAGCGCAAAGTGCGCGCGGCGCTTCAGGAAGGCGTTCAACTGGTCCTTCAGCTTGGTGGTGTCGGGCACGAACCACGGCTCGCGCACGATGGCGGCGATATCGAGCTTGCCGGCCTTGCCGTCGGCTTCGGCGAGGGCGCGCAGCAGGTCCTTGGCGTGCAGGACGCCGACGATGTTCTCCGGCTCCTCGCGATAGAGCGGGATGCGCGAGTGACCGGCGTCGAGCGCGGCCTTCACCAGTTCCTTCGGAGGCAGGTCGGCGTCGAGCATGGTGATGGACTTGCGGTGGACCATCACTTCGCTGACGTCCATTTCGGAGAGGTCGAGGACCCCGCCCAGCATCCGCCGGTCGCCGCCTTCCACCAGCCCCTCGGAGTGGTGGTATTCGACGGCGCCGCGGATTTCCTCGTGGGCCGCCAGCACGTCGGTCTCCATCGACAGCTTGATGCCGAACAGGCCCAGCGTCTTGCGGATCAGGAACTGGGCGGCGAAGGCCAGCGGGCCGAAGACGCGCACCACGCCCGTCGTCGGCCAGGAGAGGAGCCGGGCGGTGTCCTCGGGCCGGGTGATGGCCAGGGTCTTGGGCAGGATCTCGGCCAGCACGACGACCAGCAGGGTCATGATGGCGGTGGCCAGCGCCACGCCCCAGGCGCCCGGCACGACCTTGCCGATGACCGTCGTGGTCACCGCCGAGGCCAGGATGTTGACGGCGTTGTTGGCGATCAGGATGGCCCCGATCATCCGCTCCTGGTCGCTGATCAGCAGGTTGACGCGGCCGGCCGCCTTGTCGCCGTCGCGCTCCAGCTGGTGCATGCGTCCGCGGCTCGCGGCCGTCATCGAGGTCTCGGCGGCCGACACCAGGCCCGAGATGGCCAGCAGCACCACCAGCGTGGGCGCCAGCGCCAGCAGCATGGCGAGGATCACGGCAAGGCTCCTTCCGCCGTCAGGAACGCGCGGAGCGGCTCGGCGGGCACGTTCTTCGCCACGAAGGCCTCGCCGATGGCGCGGGCCAGCACGAAGGTCAGCGTCCCGCCCTCGGCCTTCTTGTCCTGCGCCATGTGGCCGATCAGCCGCTCGGCGGAGAAGGGGTGGCCGGGCACGTCAGCCAGGCGCGTCGGCAGCTGCACGGCGCGCAGGGCCGCCTCGACCCGCTCGGCATCGGCGGCTGAGCAGTGGCCCAGGTGCGCCGAGAACCGGAACGCCAGCGCGCAGCCCGCGCCGACCGCCTCGCCATGCTTGAGCGCCTCGCCGTAGCCGTTCTCGGCCTCCAGCGCGTGCCCGAACGTGTGACCGAGGTTCAGGAGGGCCCGGCGCCCGGCCTCCTTCTCGTCCTCGGCGACGATGGCGGCCTTCATCTCGACGGAGCGCACGACGGCGTGGGCCAGCGCGGTGTTCTTCGCGGCGATGACGTCCGGCCCGTTCGCCTCGCACCAGGCGAAGAAGTCGGGATCGCCCAGCATCCCGTACTTGATCACCTCGGCGTACCCGCACCGCATCTCCCGCTCGGGCAGGGTGGCGAGCACATCCAGGTCCGCCAGCACCAGGCGCGGCTGGTGGAAGGCGCCGATCAGGTTCTTGCCGCGCGCCGTGTCGATCGCCGTCTTGCCGCCCACCGAGCTGTCCACCTGGGCCAGCAGGGTGGTGGGGATCTGCACGAAGTCGATGCCGCGCTTGTAGATGGCCGCCGCGAACCCGGTCAGGTCGCCGACCACCCCGCCGCCGAATGCGATGATCATGTCGCCGCGGTCAAGTTCCAGCGCCAGCAGCTGATCGGAGAGGGCGGCGAGGCCCTCCCAGCTCTTGGTCTGCTCGCCCGGCGGGATAACCAGCACGTCGGTCGCCACGCCCGCCTTCTCCAGCGCGATGGCCAGGCGCTCGCCGTGGTGGTCGCTGACGTTGGCGTCGGTGACGATCGCGGTGCGGGCGCGCTTGAGCAGGGGCGCGATGCGCCGGCCGGCCTGGTCGATCAGGCCGGAGCCGACGACGACCTCATAGGCGCGCTCGCCCAGGCCCACGGGAATGGCGCGGGTCATGCGCTGACGCTCTCCATATGCTTGCGAAGGGCGGCCAGGATCGCCTCGACGGCCACCTGATGGGGGGTGTCGCCGGTCTCCACGATCACATCGGCCTGCTCATAGACGGGGTAGCGGGCCTTGGCCTGCTCGTTCAGGACCTCCAGCGGGTCCTTGCCGGCGACCAGCGGGCGGTTGCCCTTGCGCCCGACCCTTTTGGCCAGGACGTCGAGGTCGGCCTTCAGCCACACGGTCAGGGCCCTTTCCTTCAGCAGGGCGCGGGTCTGGTCGTTCATGAAGGCGCCGCCGCCGGTGGCCAGCACGTGGGGGCCTTCCTCCAGCAGGCGGGCGATGACGCGGCGCTCGCCGTCTCGGAAGGCGCCCTCGCCATACTCGGCGAATATGTCGGGGATGGAGCGGCCGGCGGCGGCTTCGACCTCGGCGTCGGCGTCGCGGAACGGCATGCCCAGCGCGGTGGCCAGGCGCCGGCCGATGGACGATTTGCCGACGCCCATCAGCCCCACCAGGGCGATGGTCTTGCGGCGAAGGGCGGGCTCGGCGGTCATGGCCGCCTGCGGTTTACACGAGGAGGCGGGTTTCCGCCAACGCATGCTAGGATTCTCTCCATGAGCGCAGCCGGCTGGAC
Organism: Caulobacteraceae bacterium; assembly: GCA_036376035.1. Lineage (GTDB taxonomy): Bacteria > Pseudomonadota > Alphaproteobacteria > Caulobacterales > Caulobacteraceae > Caulobacter. The sequence goes on from DASVBC010000020.1 coordinate 43,156, forward strand.
CGAAGCCTTCCTGGAGATGATGGCGGTGGAGCGCTCGGCCGCGCGCAACACCATCACCGCCTATGGCAGGGACCTGGAGGACGCCTCGGGCTTCCTCGCCGGCCGGGGCCGCAGCCTGTCGGACGCCTCGCTGGAGGACGTGGAGGCCTACTTCAGCGACCTTTCCAGGCGAGGTCTGTCGCCCGCCACCGCCGCCCGGCGCCGGGCGGCGGTGCGGCAGTTCTACCGCTTCGTGCTGGGCGAGGGCTGGCGGCGGGACGATCCCTCCAGGCGGGTCGATGCGCCGAAGAAGGGGCGGCCGCTGCCCAAGGTCCTGTCGCGCGACGAGGTGGACCGGCTGATCGCGGCGGCGGAGGCCAGGGATGGGGCGCAGGGGTTGCGGGTCGGCTGCATGGTGGAGCTGCTCTACGCCTCGGGGATGCGGATATCGGAGCTGCTGGCGCTGCCGCTGGCGGCGCTGGCCAGGGACCCGGCCTATCTGATCGTCAAGGGTAAGGGCGGCAAGGAGCGGCTGGCCCCGCTGACCGCGGCGGCGCGGGTGGCGGTGAAGGCCTACCTGCCGGTCCGGGCGTCCTTCCTGCCGAAGGGCCAGAAAGACAGCCCATGGCTCTTCCCCTCCCGCGGCAAGGGTGGGCGGCTGACGGCGCGGCGGTTCTCGCAGCTGCTGGACGAGGCGGCCCTGGCGGCGGGGATCGACCGCGAGAAGGTCAGCCCGCACGTCCTGCGCCACGCCTTCGCGACGCACCTGCTGGAGGGCGGGGCGGACCTGCGCGTCGTCCAGACGCTGCTGGGGCACGCCGATATCGCCACCACCCAAATCTACACCCACGTGGCCGGCGACCGGCTGCGGCAAGTGGTCGAAACCAAGCACCCGCTGGCCCGCAAGCGCCGAACGCCTTAAACCGGGACCATGCTCGATCTCGACAGCCTTGTGCTGCTCAAGCTGGGCCGCACGGCCATCACCGTCGGAGGGCTGGTCAGCGCGGCCGTGATCCTGACGGTGGCGTTCATCAGGCCCGCCTCGCCAGCGTCGGCCTGCGCCGCCTGCGCGACCGCCAGACCCGCAACGCCTCGGCCATCTACATCTTCGAAAAGCTCGCCGGCTACGGAATCGTGGTCATCGGGGCGATGGCGGCGCTGTCGGCTCTGGGGCTGAACCTGTCGTCGCTGGCGGTGTTCGCCGGGGCGCTCGGCATCGGGGTTGGCCTTGGCCTGCAGGGGGTGGTGAAGGAGTTCGTCTCCGGCCTTGTCCTGATCTTCGACGGCGTCATCAACATCGGCGACTACATCGAGGTCGACGGCGGCTCACGGGGGATGGTGCAGGAGATCGGGCCGCGCGCCACGCGGGTCCGCAACAACGACAACATCGACGTGCTGGTCCCCAACTCGCGGCTCATTGAGAACCCGGTGACCAACTGGACGCTGAAGGGCGACACCCGGCGCATCCATGTGCCCTTCTCGGTCGCCTACGGCAGCGACAAGGACAAGGTGCGCGAGGCCGTGTTGCGGGCGGCGCGGGCGGTGCCCTTCACCCTTCCCGAGACCGAGAGCCGCAAACCGCAGGTGTGGCTGGTGGGCTTTGGCGACAGCGCCCTGAACTTCGAGCTGGTGGTGTGGCCGACGCTGGACGCGGCAAAGCGGCCGGCCTCCATGCACGCGGCCTACACCTGGGCCATCGAGGACGCGCTGCGCGAGGCCGACATCGAAATCCCCTTCCCGCAGCGGGACGTCCGCATCCGGGGCCTGTTCGGCGAGGAAGGCCAGGACGCCCTGCGCGCGTTGAAGCTGACGCCCGACGGCCATGGGCCGCAGACGGCGCCGCGCTCCCAGTCGCCCAACGACGCCGCCGAGGACCTGATCCGCAGCGTGCGCGAGGAAGAGCCGCCCGAGGGTCAGGCTTAGCCTTGACGCACTGCAGCATCGCATCCAAACGTGCCGCGTTCCTGGGGAGAGGATGACGCGATGAACAAGACGCCGAGGGGATACTTCAAGCCGCTGGCCATCGGCGCGCCGCAGCCGCTGCGTGAGCTGCCGGTGCGCGTCGAGCGGATGATCCACTTCATCCCCCCGCATCTGGAGAAGGTCCGCGCCAAGGTCCCCGAGATCGCCAAGGGCGTGGATGTCATCCTCGGCAACCTCGAAGACGCCATCCCCGCCGACGCCAAGGAGGCCGCGCGCAAGGGCTTCATCGAGATGGCGAACGCCACCGACTTCGCCGCCATGGGCGTTGGCCTGTGGACCCGGGTGAACTGCCTGAATTCGCCCTGGCACCTGGACGACATCACCGAGATCGTCGCCGGCGTCGGCGACCGGCTCGACGTGATGATGATCCCCAAGGTCGAGGGGCCATGGGACATCCACTACGTCGACCAGCTGCTGGCCTTGCTGGAAGCCAGGCATGGCCTGAAGAAGCCGATCCTGCTGCACGCCATCCTCGAAACCGCCGAGGGCGTGAACAACGTCGAGGCCATCGCCGCGGCCTCGCCCCGCATGCAGGGCATCAGCCTTGGGCCCGCCGACCTGGCGGCCAGCCGCCAGATGAAAACCACCCGCGTCGGCGGCGGTCACCCCTTCTACAAGGTGATCGAAGACCCTCGCGATGACGGCCAGCCGCGCGCCAGCGCCCAGCAGGACATCTGGCACTACACCTTCGCCAAGCTGGTCGACGCCTGCGCCGCCTACGGCATCAAGGCCTTCTACGGTCCGTTCGGGGATATCGCCGACCTGGAGGCCTGCGAGCAGCAGTTCCGCAACGCCTTCCTGCTGGGCTGCGCCGGGGCCTGGTCGCTGCACCCGGGCCAGATCGCCGTCGCAAAGAAGGTCTTCTCGCCCGATCCCGGCGAGGTCGCCTTCGCCAAACGCATCCTGGAAGCCATGCCGGACGGTTCGGGCGTGGCCATGCTCGACGGCAAGATGCAGGACGACGCCACCTGGAAACAGGCCAAGGTCATGGTCGACTGCGCCAGGCAGATCGCCGCCAAGGACGCCGAGTACGCCGCGCTCTACGGCCTTTAGCCGCCGGTCTTTGAATTCGGCTCCGAGAGGGGCTTGGACTCCGGCGAGTTTTCCTGGCGCAGGAAGATGCCGAGCACGACGAGCGCGGCAACCGACAGGAACTCGCTCTGCCAGTTCTGGAAGGACTGAAACCAGAACTCGGCGCTGACGAGGTGGTTGAGAACCGAGGGCGGCAGCTGGCCGTGGCTCAGGGCGTCCTCGGCGGCTTCCTTCGTGGAGCCGAGCAGATGCAGGACGAACGACAGCAGAAACAGCGCAAACAGCGCCAGCCCCAGGCTGTTGGCGTAGAGCCAGAGCAGGACGCGGTTGCCGCCGACCTTTTCCAGGGCGGCGTTGCGCTGGCGGGTGGTCTGACCCTTGCGCGCCTGGGGGCTGATGTCGGGGTCGTCGGACTCGGGTGAGCCGCGCTGGTAAAGGAAGGCGGTCAAGACGACATAGACCGACATCTGCAGGAACTCGCTCTCCCAGTTCTCGAAGACGCTGGAGATGAACTGGCCCGAGGCCAGGTAGTGGATGAGGCCGGCCGGCGGCTGGTGGTGCTCGATCTGCTGGTGGTTGTAGTAGCCCCAGCCGGCCAGGGCGTGGCCGACGATGCTGGCCAGGAAAAGACCCATCAGGGCGATGGTCAGGCCGTTGTCGCGCCAGAAGTTTCTTTTCATAGCGGCTGAATGGGAATGAGCGGATGAGGTTCCGGCGGCGGTCTTGTGGGGCCCGTTCTTCCCGCCTAGTTTGGCCGCTTCGTTTCGCGGCGCGTTCCTAGAGGTCATGGCCCAGCATTATCTCGAATTCGAGCGCCCGATCGCCGAGCTGGAAAGCAAGATCGAGGAACTCTCCAAGCTGTCCGAAGAGGCCGGCGGCGACAGTTTCGACGGCGAGATCGAGGCCCTGCGCTCGCGCATCGTCGACCTGCGGCGCGAGGCCTACGCCAGGCTCGATCCCTGGCAGAAGACGCAGGTCGCCCGGCACCCGGAGCGGCCGCACTTCTCGCACTACGTCGCGGGCCTGATCGAGGAATTCGTCGAGCTGCGGGGCGACCGCAAGTTCGCCGACGACCAGGCGATTGTCGGCGGGCTCGGCCGCTTCCGGGGCATGCCGGTGGTGGTGATGGGCCACGAGAAGGGCCACGACACCACCACGCGCCTCAAGCACAACTTCGGCATGGCCCGGCCCGAGGGCTACCGCAAGGCCGTGCGGCTGATGGACATGGCCGAGCGGTTCAACCTGCCGGTCATCAGCTTTGTCGATACGGCCGGCGCCTATCCGGGCCTTGGGGCCGAGGAGCGCGGACAGGCCGAGGCTATCGCCCGCTGCACCGAACGCTGCCTGACGCTGCCGGTGCCGATGGTGGCGACCATCACCGGCGAGGGCGGATCGGGCGGCGCCATCGCGCTGGCCGGCGCCAACCGGGTGCTGATCCTCGAGCACTCGGTCTATTCGGTGATCTCGCCGGAGGGCGCGGCCTCGATCCTGTGGCGCGACGGGGCGCGGGCCGAGGACGCGGCCGAGCAGATGAAGATCACCGCGCAGGACCTGATCGGCCTTGGCGTCGTCGATCGCATCGTCGATGAGCCGGCCGGCGGCGCGCATTCGGATCCCGAGGCGGCCATCCGGGCGGTTGGCGATGCGGTCGAGGAGGAGTTGAAGGCCCTCTCCGAGATGGACGGCCCGGCGTTGCGGACTCAGCGGTCGGAGCGGTTCTACGCCATCGGACGGCAGGGGCTTGCCTGACCCAAAGGTAACGGGCTGATAGTCTCCGCAACGAAGGAGACAGCCATGGCCATCCGCACCCGCTTCACCGAGATGTTCGGCGTCGAGCACCCCATCGCCCAGGGCGGCATGCAGTGGGTCGGCAAGGCCGAGCTGGTCAGCGCCGTGGCCAACGCCGGCGCGCTCGGCTTCATCACCGCCCTGACACAGCCGACGCCGGAAGCCCTGGCCAGGGAGATCGCCCGCACCCGGGAGATGACCGACAAGCCGTTCGGCGTGAACCTGACCATCCTGCCGGCCATCAAGCCGCCGCCCTATGCGGAGTACCGCGCGGCGATCATCGAGAGCGGCATCAAGATCGTCGAAACCGCCGGCTACAAGCCGCAGGAGCATGTCGACGACTTCAAGCAGCACGGCATCAAGATCATCCACAAATGCACGGCCGTCCGCCACGCGCTGTCGGCCGAGCGGATGGGGGTGGACGCCATCTCCATCGACGGCTTCGAATGCGCCGGCCACCCGGGCGAGGACGACATTCCGGGCCTGATCCTGATCCCCTGCGCGGCCGACAAGGTGAAGATACCGATGCTGGCCTCGGGCGGCTTCGGCGATGCGCGCGGGCTGGTGGCGGCGCTGGCGCTGGGCGCCGACGGCATCAACATGGGCACGCGGTTCTGCGCCACGGTCGAGGCGCCGATCCACGACAACTTCAAGCAGCAGATGGTCGCCAACGACGAGCGCGGCACCGACCTCATCTTCCGCACGCTGCACAACACCGCCCGGGTGGCCAAGAACGCCATCAGCCAGAAGGTGGTCGAGATCGAACGGGCGGGCGGGGCCAAGTTCGAGGACGTGAAGGACCTCGTCGCCGGCGTGCGCGGCCGCGAGGCGCTGCAGACGGGCGAGGTCGACGAGGGCATCTGGTCGGCCGGCATGATCCAGGGCCTGATCCACGACGTCCCGACCGTCCAGGAACTCGTCGACCGCATCGTCTCCGAAGCCGAAGAGATCATCCGCGGCCGGCTCGAGGGGATGCTGACCGCGCGAGCGATGGCGGCGGAGTAAATCTCCCTCCCCTTCATGGGGAGGGTGGCGGCCGAAGGCCGGCGGGTGGGGCAGTACTCCCCCACCGGATCGCTCCGCGATCTTCCCTCCCCATGAAGGGGAGGGAGAGCTAGTCTCGGCCGATGATCCGCTTCGCGACCTTCGAAACCGCACTCGGCTGCTGCGCCATCGCCTGGAGCGAGGCCGGGATCGTGCGCGGCTGGTTGCCGGACAGCGAGGCGGCCGTGCGGGCGAGCGTGGCGCGGCGCTGCCCCGAAGCCGTCGAGTCCGAACCGACCGGCTTCGCGGCCGAGGCGGTCGCGGGTGTGAAGACCCTGATGGCGGAGGGGAGGGCGGACCTCTCGACGGTCCGCCTCGACATGGTCGGTATCCCGCCGCTGCACGCCCAGCTCTACGAGATCGCGCGGGCCATTCCGCCGGGCGAGACGCTGACCTACGGCGAGGCGGCCGAGAAACTCGGCGACAAGAACCTGGCGCGGGAAGTCGGGCGAGCGCTCGGGCTCAATCCGTTTCCGCCGATCGTGCCTTGCCATCGCATCCTGGCCGCCAGCGGCAAGACCGGCGGCTTCTCGGCGCCGGGTGGGGTCGAGACCAAGGTGCGGCTGCTGAATGTGGAGCGCGCGAAAACTTCGGCCGCACCAATGCTCTTCGAAGAACTACCGCTGTCGGCGCGACGCTAAGTCCTTCCCCTACGAATGTGGGGGAAGTGGGCCGATGTGCCGGCGAAGCCGGTGCGAGGCTCGATGGGGGTAGAGTCAAACTTCCCCATCGACCTTCGCCGCTTCGCGTCTCAGGCCACTTCCCCCGCAAGCGGGGGAAGAGCCTAAGCGCTGACCCAGTTGCCGTGGAAGCCGAAGGGGACGCGACGGGGCATGCTCGCCGTGGCGATAGGACCTGACGCGATGTCCTGGGCTTCGAAGACGACGAAGTCGCTGGTGTCGGTTTCGCCGCGATAGACCACGGCGGTGATCCAGCCGTCGCCCTCGTCGGCGCTCGCCGAGCGGGGGGTGAAGACCGGCTCGGAGACGTAATCGCCCTGCGGCAGCAGCCAGGTCGCGCGGCGACCGGTCTTGAGATCGAGGTGCGCGAGACTGTCGGTGCGGATGTCCCCGGGGCGGCGGGACTGGCCGCCGATCCAGCCGTGGCGGTAGGGGGCGAAGGCGAAGCGCTCGTCGAAGCGGGGGAATTCGCCGGCGAGGTCGTCGAGGGGCTCCTCGCGGATGGTGTCGGTCTCGCCCTCCAGGTCGAAGATCCAGCGCACGAGGTAGGCGGCGGACTTCTTGCCCGGCGAGCCGTCGGCCATGGGGAAGAGCGGGGCGACGTCGTACTTCATGACCTCGGCGTAGATCTTCCCGTCCTCTTCCCAGGCGTTCATCGGGTGGAAGACGTAGCAGGGGTCGGTGGAGAACCAGCGCAGGGATGAGACGCCATCGGCGCGGCTCATCACGGCGACCATGGCCGGCTTGTCGGGCTCCCACGCAAACGCGGGGCCGCCGCGCATCACCCGCTGCAGGTCACCGGTCAGGGGCAGCACGGGGATGAGGACGTGGTTTCTGGTCACCATGAAGTCGTGGATCATCGAGCAGTAGGGCGCCTCGAAATCCTCGCGGCGGACCAGCGCGCCGGAGGCGTCGGCGACGCCGTAGCTGACGACGTTGGAGAAGGGCATTTCGCCCACGCCATAGGCGAAGAAGACCATCTCGCCCGTTTCGGGGTCGAACTTGGGGTGGGCCGTGAACCGCCCGCCGAAGTCGAGATAACCGCGCGAGTTGAGGGTGCGGGGGTCCATCTCGAACGGCGGGTGCGCCTCCTCCAGCGCCAGAAGCTTGCCGGCGTGGAAGACGATGTTGGTGTTGGCCACGCCTGAGTCCTTGCCGACGTAGTCCGGGTCGGTGGTGAACGGGTTGCCGAAGGTTCCGAAGAGCGCCTTGCCGGCGGCGTTCTCGGCCTGCCACTTCGGCGTGCGGACGTAGCGGTTGCGGTAGCGGACGCGCCCGTCCTCGACGGTGAAGGCGTGGACCATGCCGTCGCCCGCAAACCAGTGGTGGTTGTCGTCGCGCGGGTCGAACTGCGGGTTGGGGCCGGTGCGGTAGAGGGTTCCCGCCAGGCCCGCCGGAATCTCGCCGGTGACCTTCAGATCGAAGTCGTCCTCGCTGCGCACCGGGGCGAAGTTGCCGTCCAGGTAGGGGTTGATGCGAACCGCGCCGTCCATGGCTGCTCTCCCGTTTATCTCTTACATTGTAAATTTATGATGTAAGCGGTACGCCGGGTCAAGAGGTGATTTGCGCATGCCCAGAGTCCTGACCGAAACCGACGTCGCCGACTTCCGCGAACGGCTGTGCGGCGCCGCCGAGCGGCTGTTCGCCGAGCGCGGCCCGGACGGGGTGACCATGCGCCAGCTGGCGGCGGAGCTGGGGGTCAGCCCCATGACCCCCTACCGCTACTTCAAGGACAAGGACGCCATCCTGGCGGCCGTGCGGGCGGCGGCGTTCACGCGCTTCGCCGAGGCGCTGGAGGCGGCGTTCGCCGGTGAGAGGGATCCGCTGGATCGCTTCCGCGCCACGGGCGAGGCCTATGTGCGCTTCGCCCTGGCCGAGCCCGCCGCCTACAAGCTGATGTTCGACCTGATGCAGCCAAACTGGGGCGAATACCCGGAGCTTCAGGCGGCCAGCATGCGCGCGCGAAGGACGCTGACGGCGCACGTGGAGGGGCTGATAGAGGCGGGGCTGATCAAGGGCGATCCGCTGACGATCGGCCTGATCCTGTGGTCGGCCTTGCACGGCTTCGTCGAGCTGCGGCTGGCCGGACAGCTGCCGGAGGGTTCGACGCGCGAGATGGGCGCCGAGATGCTGAAGGTCCTGGCCCGCGGCCTTGGCTTGACGGTCGTTGGGTAAGGCGGGGCTGGGTCGCCGGATGATCAAACCCTTCGAAGTCGTCTGGAGCAACGCCGAGGTCGGCAGTGTGCTGGACCAGGTTCGCAGCTATCCCTGGCCGCCCGCCCCGGAGGGCGGGGATTGGAATTACGGGACGGACGAGGCCTTCCTGCGGCGGCTCTGCGCCTTCTGGACGGACGCCTACGACTGGCGCGGGGCGGTGGCGGAGCTGAACCGGTATCCGCAGTTCACGGCGCGGATCGAGGACTTCGACATCCACTTCGTTCAAGTGGTCGGCGAGGCGGGCGGCAAGCGGCCGCTGCTGATCAGTCACGGCTGGCCGGGCAGCCACTATGAGTTCTGGGAGGCGATCGAGAAGCTGGCCTTTCCCTCGCGGTTCGGCGGCGATGCGGCCGATGCGTTCGACGTGGTGGTCCCCTCGCTGCCGGGGTTCGGGTTCTCGTCCAGGCCGGCGCGGCCGTTCGGCCAGCGGGGCACGGCGCGCCTGTTCAATGCGCTGATGACCGAGGTGCTGGGCTACGACACCTACCTGGCGCAAGGCGGCGACTGGGGCGGGCTGGTGACCAGCTACCTGGGGCTGGAGCACGGGGCGCATGCGAAGGCCATCCACCTCAACATGATGGCGCTGCGGCCCTTCGGCGGTCCCACGAGCGACGACGAGAAGGCCTGGATCGCGCAGTCGAGCGCGATGATGGATGTGCTGGGCGCCTATTTCCGGCTGCAGGTATCGCGGCCGCAGTCGCTGGCGTGGCTGGCGGCGGGCAATCCGGTGGGGCAGGCGGCCTGGATCGCCGAGCGCTTCCACGACTGGTCGGACCTGCGGCAAAAACCGTTCGAAGAGGTTTATCCGCTGGAGCGCCTGCTCACCAACATCATGATCTATGTGATGACCGGCTCCTTCACGACCGGCGCCTGGTACTACCGCGCCATGCTGGAGGAGGGGCGGGTGTTCCTGGCCGAAGGGCAGCGGTGCGAGACGCCGACAGCCTTCGCCAACTTCCCGGGCGAGCCGCTCTATACCGCGCCGCCCAGGTCGTGGGCCGAGCGCGCCTACAACATCAGCCGCTGGAGCGAGATGCCGCGTGGCGGCCACTTCGCGGCGATGGAGGAGCCGGACCTCTTCGCCGAGGACGTCCGGGCCTGGGCGCGGGAGGTCTAGCGGCCGTGCAGGTCGCGCTCGCCCAGCGCCCATAGGGCCACGAAGCTGAGCATGGCCGCGACGCTGAGATAGAGGCCCACGAGCGACAGCGCGTGGCCCGACAGCGCCTGGGCGATCATGGGCGTCAGGCCCCCGCCGATGATGCCGCCGATGTTGAACGCGACCGAGGCGCCCGTGTAGCGCACCCGCGCCGGAAACAGCCCCGGCAGCCAGCCGCCGAGAGGTCCGTACACCAGCCCCATCACCACCAGCGCCGCCGACAGGAAGACCCCGACCAGCACCAGCGAGCCTGAGCCCATCAGCGGCGCCAGCATAAAGCCGCCGAGCATGGTCGCCACGCACCCGACCATCAGCACCAGGCGCGGGTTGTCCCTGTCCGACCAGTAGCCGGCCCAGACGATGCCGGCGGCCATGAACAGGATGGCGACCAGCTGCACCGCCAGGAAGGTCTCGCGCGTGTAGCCGAGCTTTGTCGTGCCGTAGCCAAGCGCGAAGGCGGTGGAGATGTAGAAGACGGCAAAGCAGGCGACGACGGCGAAGATCCCGCCCAGCGTCGGCTTCCAGTGGTCGCGCAGGAGCTCGCCCAGCGGCACCGTCGGCGGCGGGCCCTGCTCCAGCGCCCTGGCGAAGGCGGGCGTCTCGGTCAGGCGCAGGCGCACCCAAAGGCCCAGCATCACCAGCACCGCGCTGAGCAGGAAGGGCACGCGCCAGCCCCAGGCCTCGAATTGCTCGGGCGTCATGGTCAGGCCAAGGATGAGGAAGAGGCCATTGGCGGCGATGAAACCGACGGGGGCGCCCAGCTGCGGGAACATGCCGAACCGGGCGCGGTGGCTGGCGGGCGCGTTTTCCACCGCCAGCAGGGCCGCGCCGCCCCACTCGCCGCCAAGTCCAAAGCCCTGTCCAAAGCGAAGGATGCAGAGCAGCAGCGGGGCGACCCAGCCGACCTGGGCGTACGAGGGCAAAAAGGCGATGGCGAAGGTCGAGCCGCCCATCAGCATCAGCGAGGCCACCAGCGTCGACTTGCGCCCGATGCGATCGCCGAAGTGACCGAAGAAGATCGCGCCCACGGGCCTGGCGATGAAGGCCAGCGCGAAGGTCGCGTAGGCGCTCATCAGCTGGGCCGATTGGGACTCGGCCGGGAAGAACAGCGGCCCGAACACCAGCGCCGCGGCGGTGGCGTAGATGTAGAAGTCGTAGAACTCGACCGCCGTGCCGACCATGGCGGCCAGCAGGATGGTGCGCGCGGGCGCGCCGTTGGCGTTTGCGGCTCTGGCCATCGAATCCCCGTTTCTCCCCCGTGCGGCAGCGTTGGGGAGTTGGTCCCTATGGTCAAGCTCACGCGCTTGGGGCTATGCGCTGCCGCCGCTCGCGGCTAATCGGGTGAGCATGGCCGCGCGATACGACTTCGCCTCCGACAATGTGGCCGGCGCCATGCCGGAAGCCCTCGCCGCGCTGGTGGCGGCCAACGAGGGCGCGGCGTCCGGCTATGGGACCGACCATGTGTCCGCCGAGGCCGCCGAGCGCATCCGCCGCCTGCTGGACGCCGACGCGGAGGTGCGGTTCGTCGCATCCGGCACGGCGGCCAACGCCCTGTCGCTGGCGTGCCTGGCTCAGCCGCACGAGGCGGTGCTGGCCCACACGCACGCCCACGTCTGCACCGACGAGACGGGCGCACCGGGGTTCTTCGGCTCGGGTGTTGGATTGATCACCCTGCCCGGAGAGTCGGGGCGGATCGAGCACGGCGCCCTGATCGAGGCGCTGGCCCAGCCTGACGTCTCCTATCGCCAGTCGCCGGCCGCGCTGTCGCTGACCAACGCGACCGAATACGGCACGGTCTATAACGCCACCCAGCTGGAGACGCTGATCAAGCCTGTGAAGGCCAAGGGTTATGGCGTGCACCTGGACGGCGCGCGGCTGGCCGGGGCGGCGGCGTCGGGCTTCGACCTGACGGCCATCGGGCGGGCGGGGGTCGACATCCTGGTCATGGGCGGGACGAAAGCGGGATCGACGCCGACCGAGGCCATCGTGCTCTTCGACAAGTCGCTTGCCCGCCGGTTCGACGCGCGGCTGAAACACGCCGGGCAGCTGGTGTCCAAGGGCCGCTACCTGGCCGCGCCGTGGCTGGGGCTGCTGGGCGAGAACGGCGATGGCGGGCCCTGGCTGCAGCGCGCCGAGCACGCCAACGAAATGGCGCGGCGCCTGGCGTCTCACATGCCGTTTCCGATCATCCATCCCGTCGAGGCCAACGGCCTGTTCGTCGACATGGACGAGACGGCCCTCTACCGCCTGCGCGAAGCCGGCTGGTTCGTCTACCGCTTCCTCGACGGCACCGTGCGCTTCATGTGCTCCTGGGCCACCACGCCAGAGCTGGTCGACGAGCTCGGCGAGAGCCTGCGCCAGATCGCCTGAAAAATTTTTCGCGGCCCGGCGTAGGGTATGACGCTGTAGCTGCGTCATAGTCGCGGTGCAGTGTGCGCCGATGGGGCTTACCGATGGCGAAGGCGCCGGTCTCACAGGTGGAAATCGCGGGGCCGCCCGGTCCTGACGACCTGGCCGCGTGGGCGGGCCGCTATGGCCCGGCGCTGCGCCGCTATTTCCTCAAGAAGGTGAGCCCGGCCGAGGCCGACGACCTGGTGCAGGAGGTGTTCGCGCGGCTGCAGGCGCGGTCGACCGAAACCCCGCTGAGCAACGTCGAGGGCTACCTGTTCCGATCCGCCGCCAACGTGCTGGTGAGCCATTATCGCGCCGAGACGGGGCAGGGGTGGAACCGCCACCGCGAGATGCACCCGTGGCTCGAGCCGCGCGAGGAGATCTCGCCCGAGCGCACGCTGCTGGGCAAGGAAGCGGTGGAGCGGCTGATCGCCTCGCTGGAGGACATGCCCGCCCGCTCGCGCGAGGCCTTCGTCATGCACCGCTTCGAGGAGCTGAGCGGGCCGATGATCGCCCGGCGCATGGGGATCAGCCTGAAGGGCGTCGAGGCTCTGCTGGCGCGCGCCATGCGGCATGTGACGGCGGCGATGGAGGAGCGGGCATGAGCGCGCAAAACGACGCCGCCGCCTGGTTCGCCAAGCGCCGGATCGGCGGCCTGACGCGCGAGGAGCGCGAGGCCTTCGACGCGTGGCTGGGGGCCGACACCGCCAACCTGCCCGCCTATGAGGCGGTGGAGGAGGCCTGGACGGGTTCCGGGGCGGTGGCCGACGACCCGCGCGTGGCGGCCATGCGGCGCGCGGCGATGAAGCGCAATACGCCCTGGCGGCGGTGGCTGGCCCCGGCGGCGGCCGCGGCGGTGCTGCTGGTCGGGACGCCGGCCGCGTGGATGGCCTATGACAACGCCCATCAGTTCCAGACGCGGGCCTGGCGCACAGCCGTAGGCGAGCGGACGACCATCCGCCTGCCCGACGGCTCGGAGGTGACGCTGAACACCGACACGGTGCTGCGGACCGAGGCGGTGAAGGGCCGCCGCCAGCTCTACCTCGATAAGGGCCAGGCGTTTTTCCGGGTGGCGCACGACAGCGCCCATCCGTTCATGGTGACGGCCGGGGGACGCACGGTGACGGCGGTCGGCACGGCGTTCGATGTGCGGGTCGACGAGGGTCGCTTCGAGGTGACGCTTGTCGAAGGCAAGATCCGCGTCGAGGCGCCCGTTCCCGAGCGCGCCGTCGCTCCGGCCCAGGCCGCCAAGGCTCCGGCGCGCGTGCAGTCCACCGAAATGGTCGCCGGCACCCAGCTGGAGGCCTCCGACGACGCGGGCTGGAAATTGCAGGAGGTCGATGCGCGGCGCGAGGTGGCATGGACGACGGGCCAGCTCGTCTTCGTGCGCCGCCCGCTCGGCGAAGTGGTGGAAGAACTGAACCGCTATTCGAGGACGCCGATCCTCATCGACGACGGAAAACTCGCGCAAATTTCGATCACCGGAACCTTCACGCCCGGCGACAACGCGGGCTTTGCTGCGGCGGTGGTTTCCTATCGGATGGCGCGCATCGTCGAACAGTCATCGGACGGTATTCGCCTGGCCATTTCCGAGACGGCCGCAAAAAAATCGCCGGGTACGACATAGGGAGTCGCCTTTGTTTCGCGTCCTTGGATCGCACGGGCCGCTGTGGCCCCGATAAAAGATCACTTGGGGGAGTGAAACATGCGTCATCCGCGATCCTTTAATTCCCGCCTGATGGCCGGCGCCGCCGCCGCCGTTCTGCTGCTCGCCGCCGGGGGCGCGGCCCACGCGCAGACAAAACCCATCACCATCGCGCCGCAGGCGCTGGACACCGCGCTCTCGGAACTGGGCGCGCTGAGCGATCGCCAGGTGATGGTCCGCGCCGATATCGCATCCGGCAAGATGAGCCGGGGCGTCACGGACGCGCCGAGTTTCGAGGCCGCGCTGGTCGCCATGCTCGATGGCTCGGGCCTCACCTACCGGCGCAGCGGAAATACCTACCTCATCGAGGAGACAGGTTCCCCCCAGTCCGGCAGCGCCGCGGGGGGCGGCGCTGAAGTCGAGGCGCTCATCGTCACGGCCCAGAAGCGCGAAGAAGACATCCAGGACGTTCCGATCGCCATTTCGGCGTTCTCGGCCGAAGCCTTGGAAGAGCAGAAGATCGAGGGCGGCTTCGACCTGCTCAAGGCGATCCCAAACGTCACCTTTTCCAAGAACAACTTCTCTAGCTACAACTTCTCCATCCGCGGCATCGGCACGAAGGCCGTGTCGGCCACCACCGATCCGGGCGTCGCCGTCAGCTTCAACAACATCGCTCTGATCCAGAACCGCCTGTTCGAGCAGGAATACTTCGATGTCGAACGGGTGGAGGTCCTGCGCGGCCCCCAAGGCACCCTTTACGGCCGTAACGCCACCGCCGGCGTGATCAACGTCATCAGCGCCAAGCCCGACATGAACGAGTTCAAGGGCTGGCTGAAGGGCGAGGTCGGCAACTATCATGCCAAGCGCGCCTCTGCGATGGTCAATGTGCCGCTCATCGAGGACAAGCTGGCCATCCGTTTCGCGGGCGCGTTCACGGACCGGCAGGGCTACGACTTCAACCTCACAACCGGCCATGCGATAAACGGCCGCGACCTTTGGTCGGCGCGCGTTACGGTTGGGTTCAACCCGACGGACAACATCAGGACCAACCTGATTTGGGAACGCTTCAACGAAGACGACAATCGTTCTCGTACAGGCAAGCAACTCTGCCACCGGGACGATGGGCCGGAGAAGCTCGGGAACGTTGCGCTGTATGAGGACCCGGCCACCGACCCTCAATACCATGGGGAACTCAACCCCTACAGGCGCGCGTTCTTCTCGCAGGGTTGCAAGCCTGGCTCGCTGTACGATCCCCAGGCGTTTGGCACTCCCAATGGGCTGGCGCTCCCCTTTATCGTCTCGACCTGGGTGTTGAGCCAGCTCGCGCCTATGTGGATCAGTGCTGACGGAACAGGGCAGTCCTTCCTGCTGATGGGCGATCCCTACGCCGGGCGGACCCAATCGACAAATATGCGTGAGTTTGAGTCTGTTCGCGATCCCATCTATCGGGCCAAGGCGGACCTGGTGCAGTTTAACGCGGATATAGATCTCTCAGAAGGTCTGACGCTCTCATCTCAGACACTGTATAACAAAGATGAAGTCTATTCGTCTCAAGACTTTAGCCGATTTGCGTCTGTTCCATACTTCCAAGATACCGCAGGCTGGGCGCCGAATGAGTGGATAGTATACGATTACTCGAAACTCATACCGGGCGGAATCTTTTGCGATCCCCAGATCGGGTGCTCCAACACCGTGGCCGGGATCGACCTCTCGCAGGCCAAGGGCTCACAATTTGCCCAGGAGATCAGGCTACAATCCGATTGGGACGGACCGGTGAATTTCAGCGCCGGAGCGAACTACACCCGTTTCAAGGCGCTCGTTGATTACTATGTTTTCAACAACGTTCTGACTTTGCTTGCCACTACCCCTGTGTTCAACCGCTCATTCACGGATTCGATAATCGACCCCTCCACCCGCTCCTTCCCGTGCAACTGGGGCGGGTTTAATTCAGACGGTTCCGAGGGGGCTTACGAGTACGATGACCCGCGTGCGACTTGCCCATACATTGATCCAAATCCGCTCGAAGCGATTGATGGAAACGGCCACAATTACTTCCGCAGTAAGAACCCGTACAAGCTCAGTTCCGCTGCGGCGTTTGGGGAGATGTATTGGAACGTTCGGGAGGATTTGAAGGTTACGGCCGGGCTTCGTTACACCGACGATCGCAAGACGTTTATACCCACGCCTACCCAAGTGCTCTTATCAAGGGGAACCGTGGGCGCAGGCACTGTCAATAGCGGCTATCCCGAGAAGCCTGCGATCAAGCAACACTGGGGCGAATGGACAGGCCGTCTGGGGGTCGATTGGAAACCTGAACTCAGCTTTACCGATCAAACCCTCCTTTATGCCTTCTACTCACGAGGATACAAGGGCGGCGGGGCAAACCCACCAAGCCCTGGGTACGCGACGGCTGACGAGACAGCACAACAGCTACTTGAGTTGGGTGCTCCCGAGTGGGTTATCCCAATCTACAATTCCTTTGGATGGTTGCCAATCCTGCAGCTCGACAAAGACTACGAGGACGTTTTCCGACCCGAATTTGTAAACGCCTTCGAAGTTGGAACCAAAAACACGCTTTTGCAGGGGGCGCTCACGTTCAATTCCGGCGCGTTTTTTTACGACTATACAGACTACCAGGTCTCTCAGATCAGAGACCGAACCGCTGTCAACGAGAACTTTGACGCCCAGGTATGGGGCCTTGAGTTTGAGACTGCCTTTGCGCCTACGCCGAACTTCCGAATGATCGCCAACCTGGGGTATCTCGACACCCGCATCGCTGACGGTATGAAGTCGATCGACATCACCAACCGAACGCAAAGCGATCCGAACTGGGGAATCTCGAAGCCCTGGCTGCAACTACCCTCCAATTGCATCGTACCGACCGCCGTATTGGAGTACTGGGCTGCGACCCACCGGTACATGGTCGATGCACAGGCGTTTTGCCACAAGCCCGGTGGGATCCTCGGCGCAAACACAGGCATGATCTGGGATCCCACACTGCAAAAAGAGTTCGATATTGACGACTATCCGGAGGCCAACGGAGGCGTCGGCCTCTGGGACGACCTCTCGGGCAACGAACTGCCGAATTCACCGCACTGGACCGCCAACATCGGCGCTCAGTACGCCTACGAATTCATCCCAGGTTGGAAGGCCACAATCCGCGGCGACGCCTACTGGCAGTCTCAGTCATGGGCGCGGGTCTATAACGCCGTGAACGACAAGCTGCACGGCTGGTACAACGCCAACCTCAGCCTGTGGATCGAGAACGAGGAGGGACTGAAGATCGAGCTCTACGCCAAGAACATCCTGGACGAGCAGCCGATCACCGACGCCTTCATCAACTCTGACGACACTGCGCTGACGACCAACGTCTTCACGCTCGATCCGCGCCTGATCGGTCTGTCGATCCGCAAGGAGTTTTAAGCCGGTTCAAGTTTCCCCTTCGACCGGACAAACTGAAGGCGGCGGGAGTGATCCCGCCGCCTTTTTCTTTTCTTCCTCGCCTTTATGGGGAGGGTGGCGGCCGAAGGCCGGCGGGTGGGGGTGTGTCAGAACTTCCCCACCTGATCGCTGCGCGATCTTCCCTCCCCATGAAGGGGAGGGAGGGGTCAGACCAGCGAGCCGTGGCAGTGTTTGAATTTCTTGCCGGAGCCGCAGGGGCATGGGGCGTTGCGGGCGGTGCGTTCCCATCCGTCGGGGAGGGCGGTGACGGGGAGGGCTTCGCGTTCTTCGGCCGGCACGGCTGAGCCGCCGCCCATGACGGAGTCGGCGAAGGCCATGGCGCGTTCGTTCTCGCCGGTCAGGGGGTCCATGTGGACCTCGACGAAGTCGCTGATCGGCTCGGGCTCGGGGTCGGCGAACTCGATCTGCACGGTCATCAGCCAGCGGGTGACGTTGGTGCGCAGGTTGACCAGCAGCGTCTCGAACAGGCTGAAGGCCTCGGTCTTGTATTCGTTGAGCGGATCGCGCTGGCCATAGCCGCGCAGGCCGATGACGTTGCGCAGGTGGTCGAGGTGCATCAGGTGCTCGCGCCACTGAAGATCGACCATCTGCAGCAGGAAGTTCTTCTCGACGTCGCGCATGCGCTCGGGCCCCAGAATGGCCTCGCGCTCGGCGAACTGCTTGTCGGCGGCCTCGCGGATGCGGTCGCGGATTTCGTCGTTGGCGATGCCGTCCTCGGCGGCCCAGTCGGCCAGCGGCAGGGTCATGCCAAGGATGTTCTCGACGCGCTCGTTCAGGCCCTCAATGTCCCACTGCTCGGCATAGGCCTTGGGCGGCAGGTGGCGGTCGACGAGGTCGTCGATGACGTCCTCGCGCATCTCGGTGATGACCTGCGAGAGGTCGCTCGCCTCCATGAACTCCTGGCGCTGCTCGAAGACGGCCTTGCGCTGGTCGTTCACAACGTCGTCGTACTTGAGCAGGTTCTTGCGGATCTCGTAGTTGCGCTGCTCGACGCGCTTTTGGGCCGTGGCGATGGCGCTGTTCAGCCACTTGTGGGTGATCGCCTCGCCTTCCTGGACGCCGAAGGTGCGCATGATGGCGTCCAGCCGGTCGCCGGCGAAGATGCGCAGCAAGTCGTCCTCGCAGGACAGGAAGAACTTGGACCGGCCCGGGTCGCCCTGACGGCCGGTGCGGCCGCGCAGCTGGTTGTCGATACGGCGGCTTTCGTGGCGCTCGGTGCCGAGGACGTAAAGGCCGCCGGCGTCGAGCGCTTCCTTGCGCAGTTCGGCGATCTGGGCCTCGAAGCGGGCGCGCTCCTCGGTTTCGGCGGCGGCGTCGACCTCGATGCCCAGGCCGCGCTGCTCGGTGCGCCACTTGGCCATGTGCATGTCCATGTTGCCGCCGAGTTGAATGTCGGTGCCGCGGCCGGCCATGTTGGTGGCGATGGTCACCGCGCCGGGCACGCCCGCGTCGGCGACGATGTAGGCTTCCTGCTCGTGGTAGCGGGCGTTCAGCACCTGGTGCGGAATGCCCTTCTGCTTGATGCCGTCGCGCTCCCACTGGTGCTCCCACAGGAGCTCGGACAGCTGCTCGGACTTCTCGATGGAGACGGTGCCGACCAGGATCGGCTGGCCTCTACGGTGGCAGTCCTCGATCTGGGCGATGATCGCCTGGTTCTTCTCGGCGGCGGTGCGATAGACCTCGTCGTCCTCGTCGATCCGCGCCACGGGGCGGTTGGTCGGGATTTCGGCGACGTCCATCTTGTAAATGTCGCCGAACTCCTGCGCCTCGGTCGCCGCCGTGCCGGTCATGCCGGAGAGCTTGGTGTAGAGGCGGAAGTAGTTCTGGATGGTCACCGAGGCCAGCGTCTGGTTCTCGGGCTGGATCTCGGCGCCTTCCTTGGCCTCGATGGCCTGGTGCAGGCCTTCCGACAGGCGCCGGCCCTGCATCATGCGGCCGGTGAACTCGTCGATCAGGATCACCTCGCCCGCCTTGACGATGTAGTCCTTGTCGCGCGTGTAGAGGACGTTGGCCCGCAGCGCCTGGTTGACGTGGTGGACGACCGAGACGTTGAGGGCGTCGTAGAGACCCGTGGTGTCTTCGGCGAGGTGGCCGGCCTCTTCGAGGATGCGCTCGATGTTCTCGGCGCCCTGTTCGGTCAGCAGCGCCTGGCGCTGCTTTTCGTCGTGCTCGAAGTTGTCCGGGTCCTTGATCAGCTCTTTCACGATGACGTCCATCGTGCGGTAGAACTCCGAGCGGTCCTCGGTCGGGCCCGAGATGATCAGCGGCGTGCGGGCTTCGTCGATCAGGATCGAGTCCACTTCGTCGACGATCGCGAAGTTGTGGCCGCGCTGGACCATCTCGTTGACGTCATAGACGAGGTTGTCGCGCAGGTAGTCGAAGCCGAACTCGTTGTTGGTGCCGTAGGTGATGTCCGACCGGTAGGCCTGCTGGCGCTGGCCCTGGCTGAGGCCGTTGACGATGACGCCCACGCTCATGCCCAGGAAGCGGTAGATCTGGCCCATCCACTCGGCGTCGCGCTGGGCGAGGTAGTCGTTGACGGTGATCAGGTGCACGCCCTTGCCTTCCAGGGCGTTCAGATAGACCGGCAAGGTGGCGACCAGCGTCTTGCCTTCGCCGGTGCGCATCTCGGCGATGCCGCCGTTGTGCAGCACCATGCCGCCGACCAGCTGGACGTCGAAGTGGCGCATGCCGAGCGTGCGCTTGGCCGCCTCGCGCACGGCGGCGAAGGCTTCGGGCAGCAGGCTGTCGAGGGTTTCGCCCCTGGCCAGACGGTCGCGGAACTCGGCGGTCTTGGCGCGCAGTTCGTCCTCGGAGAGGCGCTCGAACTGGGACTCCAGAGCGTTGATGGCGCCGACGCGGGTGGCGAGGGCCTTGACCTTACGGTCATTGGAGGAGCCGAAAAGCTTTTTGGCGAAGCCGAGCATGCGGAAGGGGGTCCGGAAAGGTTGATCGCGCCAGGGTCCGCGCGAGAGCATCCGCCCGCTCGAAAACCGCTCTCTAAAGCGCGCGGGAGACTTAAGCAGCGAGGCCTTTGAAGTCAACGCGCGGGGGCTGTGCGGAAGGCGACCTTGGCGCCGCGCCCGCATGGGGATAGGGAGCCCTCAGCTTACGCTCGTTGAGGGGTCCTTCGGCATGACCATCCGCGTCCCGGCAAGCCTGCGCGCGCTCGGCCTCGCAGCCGCGGTGTGCCTGCTGCTGGCCGGATGCGGCCAGAAGGGCGGCGACGAGAGGCCGCCGCAGCCGGGCGACGCCGCCGTGGCGCGGGTGGACGGCAAGGTGGTCTGGGCCTCCGACGTCAAGCGCGAGGCGGTGGCGCAGGGGCTGATCGGCGAGGGAGAGCCGCTCGACCAGTCCTCGCAGATGTTCCGCCAGGTGCTGGACCAGGTTGTCGACCAGAAGCTGCTGGCGGCCGAGGCGCTGGACAGGAAGCTCGACAAGGACCCACAGGCGCAGCGGCGGCTGGCGGCGGCCCGCGAGCGCGTCTTGGCCGACTTGCTGGTCGAGGGCGTGGTCGAAAAGGCCGTCAGCGAGGACGCCATCCAGAAGCTCTATCAGGAGCAGCTGAAGCTCTCCTCGCAGTCGGAGGAAATCCGGGGGCGGCAGATCGTGGTCGCCGGCCAGGCCGAGGCGCAGGCGATCAAGAAGGCGCTGACGGGCGGGGCTTCGTTCGAGGCGCTGGCGATGGAGCGCTCCACCGACGTGGCCACCCGCTTCAACGGCGGCGACATGGGCTATTTCACCATGGATGTGATGCCCGAGACCTATCAGGCCGCGCTGCAGGATGCGACGGCGGGCCAGGTCGTCGGGCCGTTCGCGGTCGAGGGCGGCTACGCGGTGGTCAAGGTCGAGGACCGCCGGGCCGAGGCGCCGGTGACGCTGGAGGCCGCGCGGCCGCAGATCGTGCGGTTCCTGACCTACGACCAGGTGCGCGACCTGCTGGAGAAGCTGCGCGGCAAGGCCAAGGTGCAGACGCTGCTCAAGCCGGCCCCCCAGATTCCCGGCGCGCCCAAGGAACCCGCCTCGGCCCCGGCGGGCGAGCCATGAGCAGGCCCCCCAAGACCCTCAACCCCCTCGAGGCCCTCAAGCGGGTGATGCCGGAGAAGGCCGCGAGCGCGCCGGGCAAGCCGGGCCTGCAGGTCTCGCCACTGGCCGTGCCCTTCCCGAAGATTGAGCCCATCGCCGGGGTGGAGATCGCGACCGGACGCGCCGGCTTCTACAAGCACGCCCGCGAGGACCTGCTGGTCATGCGCTTCGCCAAGGGCACGACGGCGGCGGGGGTGTTCACGCGTCACGGCGTCGGCTCGGCCCCGGTGGACTGGTGTCAGCGGCAGTTGGAGTCCAGCGGCGGCGAGGATGTGCGGGCGCTGGTGGTCAACGCCGGCTGCGCCAACAGCTTCACCGGCAAGCCGGGCGCCGATGCGGTGCGGCGGGTGGCCACGGCGGTGGCCAAGCGCTTCAACTGCCGCCAGCGCGACGTGATGATGGCCTCGACCGGCGTCATCGGCGTGCTGCTGGACGACGCGAGGATCATCACCCGCCTGCCGGAGATCGAGCAGCGGTTGGAGGGCGATGCCTGGGGCGCGGCCGCCCGAGCGATCATGACCACCGACACCTTCCCGAAGGGCGCCTACGCGACGGCGAAAATCGACGGGCGGGAGGTGCGCATCGCCGGCATCGCCAAGGGCTCGGGCATGATCGCGCCGGACATGGCGACGATGCTGGCGTTCGTGGCCACCGACGCGGCGATTGCGCCCGCGGCGCTGAAGACGCTGGTGCAGCTCTATACGCGCACGACCTTCAACGCGGTGACGGTGGACGGCGACCGCTCGACCAACGACACATTGCTGCTGTTCGCCACCGCGCAGTCCGAGGCGCCCCGGGTGGCGCGGGCGGGAGACCATCGCCTCGCCGACTTCCGCGAAAAGCTGGAGAGCGTGCTGCTGGACCTGGCGCTGCAGCTGGTGCGGGACGGGGAGGGCGCCTCCAAGTTCGTCAAGATCACCGTCACCGGCGCCCAGAGCGCGGCCTCGGCGCGCAAGATCGCCCGCACGGTAGCCGAAAGCCCGCTGGTGAAGACCGCCTTCGCGGGTGAGGACGCCAACTGGGGCCGCATCGTCATGGCCGTCGGCAGGGCCGACGAGCCGATGAACCGCGACAAGGTCAGCGTGCGGTTCGGCAAGCTGTGGGCTGCCAGGGACGGCGCCATCGCCCCCGGCTACTCCGAGGCCCGCATGAGCGCCTACATGAAGAACCAGGAGCTGGAGGTCAGCGTCGATGTCGGCGTCGGCCGCGGCTCGGCCACCGTGTGGACCTGCGATCTGACCAAGCGCTACGTCGAGATCAACGGGGATTACCGGTCCTGACCAAACCCATAATTCTCGTCGCCGCCGCCGCGCTCATCGATGTCGATGGGCGGGTCCTGATCTGCCAGCGGCCGAAAGGTAAACAGCTGGCAGGGCTGTGGGAGTTTCCGGGCGGTAAGGTTGAGGCGGGGGAAACCCCAGAGGAATGCCTCATCCGAGAGTTGAAGGAAGAATTAGGGATAACCGTCACGCAACCCTGTCTCGCCCCCTTCGTGTTTACCTCACATGGTTACGATTCATTTCACCTGTTGATGCCATTGTACCTGTGCCGACGCTGGGACGGTTTTGTCACGGCGCACGAACACGAGGCGCTCGCATGGGTGAAGCCAGCGGAGCTTTCCAGCTACCCGATGCCGCCCGCGGACGTCCCGCTGGTCGCATGGCTGCGCGATTTGCTCTGAGCGAGAGCGGCGCGACAGCGATGGAGTACGGCCTGATGGCCGCCCTGATCGCCGTGGCGATCATCGGCGCGGTGACCGCCGTGTCGGGATCGGTGAACAGCACCCTGTACACCGCCATCGCGGCGGCGGCGGTCGGCCCCTAGAGCTTGTGCTCGGTCGTGCCGAGCGCATCGGCCAGCCGCATCTTCGCCGAGCCGGGCTTGAGGGGCTTTTGCTGGCTCTCGTGAGGCGACCATCCCGTCACCGTGATGATCTCGAAGCTGGCGCGGACCTTGCCGTCGGCTTCGCTGAACTGCTCGACATAGAGCTCCAGCGCCCGGCCCAGCACCCGGCGGGTCAGAGGGGTGCGGGAGCGCTCCAGCAGCACATTTGTCTCGCCCATGGCCCGCAGGTCGCGCAACAGCTCGACCGGATGGCTGTAGCGCACCGTGACGCGGTCCACGTCGGCGACGGGCAGGGCGAATCCCGACCGCTGGAGCAGGCCGCCGGCGTCCGAGGCGTCGGCGAAGGGTGAGACCCGCAGGGACGCGCCGCCCGAGAGCTCGGCCTCCGCGCTGAGCAGCGACTGGCGCAGCTCAGTGAGAGTCGCGCCGCCCAGGAATGCGCCGATGAACAGGCCGTCGGGCTTGAGCGCCAGGCGCGCCTGCACCAGCGCCCCGATCAGGTCGTTGGTCCAGTGCAGCGACAGGGTCGAGACGATGAGGTCCAGGCTCTCGGACGCGAAAGGCAGGCGCTCCTCGTCGGCCACCAGCCGCGCCCCGGGGCGGTCAAGCATGGTGGCGGAGAGGTCGGTTTCGATGAGCAGGTCGACCTTGTCGCGCGCCTCACTGGCCGCCAGCGCCTGCGCGAACGCGCCGGTGCGGGCGCCGAGGTCGACGGCCAGCGGAAAGCGCCGCATGATCGCGCCCAGGCGAAAGACCACGTCGTCGGCCGCCCGCCGCTTGAGGAAGTCCGCGTAGGATGGCGCGGCGCGGTCCAGGCGGCGGCGGTGCAGGGCGCGGTCGAAGAGTAGGGGCGGGGTGGTCATTGAGCCTGCAAGATGGCGGTTCGCGGCGCGTCTGGAAACCGGGGCTGATCGCCGCCGGCCGAAAGGCGCTGGACCTGATCCTGCCGCCCACCGCGCTGGACGGCGGTAGCGCTCTCTCGCCGGGGCTGTCGGCGGAGGCTTGGGCGAAGATCGCCTTCATCGACGATCCGGTCTGCGACGGCTGCGGATCGCCGTTTGAATACGTCCAGATGGGGGACCGCTGCGCGGCGTGCATGGCCAGGCCCCGGGCGTTTTCCCGGGCGCGCGCGGCCTGCCTGTACGACGACGCCTCGCGCGAGCTGGTGCTGCAGATGAAGCACGCCGACCGCACGGACCTGTCGGGCCTGTTCGCCAGCTGGCTGAGCCGCTCGGCGCGGGCGCTGGTGGAGGAGGCCGACGCGGTGGTCCCCGTGCCGCTGCACCGGATGCGGCTGCTGCGGCGGCGCTACAACCAGGCGGCCGAGATGGCGCGTCCGCTGGCGAGGGCGGCGGGGCTGGACTATCTGCCCGACGCGCTGGTGAGGAAGCGCGCCACGGCCAGCCAGGGTGGGCGCTCGGCGGGTGGGCGGCGGCGAAACGTGCAGGGCGCCTTCGCGGTGCCGGAGAACCGCAAGGTCCAGGTGGCCGGGCGACGCATCCTGCTGATCGACGACGTGCTGACCACCGGCGCGACAGCCGAAGCCTGCGCCCGCGCGTTGAAGGCGGCGGGAGCGGCCGACGTCACCCTCGCCGTCGTGGCCAAGGTGAAAGAAGCGGCCGACCCCACTATATGAAGCTCAACAGTCAGCGTCCGAGGACCCATGGCCCACGTCACCATCTACACCCGCCCGTTCTGCGGCTACTGCGCCCGCGCCCTGAAGATGCTGAACGACAAGGGGGCCGACTTCACCGAGATCGAGGCCGGCATGGACCCCGACAAGCGCCGTGAGATGATGGACCGCTCCGGCCGCTCGACCTTCCCGCAGATCTTCGTCGGCGACCAGCACATCGGCGGCTGCGACGACATGCTGGCGCTCGACCGCGCGGGCAAGCTGGACGCGATGCTCACCGCATGAGGGTCGGCCTCGTCCAGCTGCGCACACCGGCGACGCACGAGGCCGCCCTGGCCCATGCGGCGCCGCTGGTGCGCGAGGCGGCGGCAGGCGGGGCTGAGTTCATCCTGACACCCGAGGGAACCAACATCCTCCAACGCGACCGCGAACAGCTGCTACCCCAGCTGAAGACGGTGGAAGAGGACCCTGTGGTGCGAGGGTTGCGTGCGCTCGCCGCCGAGCTGGCGGTGTGGATCGACATCGGTTCGGCGCTGGTGACGGACGCCGGCAAGTGCGCCAATCGCCAGCTGCTGGTCGCGCCGGACGGCTCCATCGCCGCGTCCTACGACAAGATCCACATGTTCGACGTGGACCTGCCCACCGGCGAGACGGCCCGCGAGAGCCACGTCTATGAGCCCGGCAAGGCCGCCGTGCTGGCCGACACGCCGCTGGCGAAGCTGGGCCTCACCGTCTGCTACGACATGCGGTTTCCGGCGCTGTACCGCGCGTTGACCGTCGGCGGCGCGCAGGTGCTGACCGTTCCCGCCGCCTTCACCCGGCCGACCGGCGAGGCGCACTGGGAGGTGCTGCTGCGGGCCCGGGCCATCGAAACCGGCTCCTACGTGCTGGCGGCGGCGCAGGGCGGCCTCCATGAGGACGGGCGCGGCACCTGGGGGCATTCGCTGGTGGTCGGGCCCTGGGGCGAGATCGTCGGCCAGCTTGACCACGACGAGCCCGGCGTGCTTTTCGCCGACCTCGACCTGGCCAAGGTGGAAGCGGCCAGGTCCGCCATTCCCGCTCTGAAGAACGCCCGCCAGTTCACCGGACCATGATCAAATACGCCCTGACCTGCGAGCGCGACCACGGCTTCGAAGGCTGGTTCGGCGCCTCGTCAGACTACGACGACCAGCAGGCGCGGGGCTTGCTGGAGTGCCCGCTGTGCGGCTCGCATGAGGTGCGCAAGGCGATCATGGCGCCCGCCGTGGCCGGCACGAAGAAATCCGGCCCTGATGTGCCCCCGCAGATGCGCTCCATGATGATGGAGGCGATGGGCAAGGTCCGCGCTCACGTCGAGGAGAACTTCGACTACGTCGGCGACGCCTTCGCCCGCGAGGCCCGCGAGATCCACGAAGGCAAATCCGAAGAACGCGGCATCTACGGCGAAGCCACCCCCACCGAGGTCAAGAAGCTCGTCGAGGACGGCGTCCCCGTGGCGCCCCTTCCGCCGAAGCGGGAAGACATCCAATAATCCGCTCATCCCGACGAAAGTCGGGACCCAGGTCTGTCCAGCTAGACCAGCGTCTCCGTCAGATCACGCCACCACGGGTTCGTCTTTTCGATCAGTTCGAGTTTCCAGACCCGCCGCCACTCCTTGATTTGCCGCTCGCGCTTGAAGGCGCCCTCACGGGTTTCGAACTGCTCGAACCAGACGAGACGATCGACGCCGTACTTGGCGGTGAAGCCGCCCCGCACCTTGTCCTGATGCTCATAGACGCGCTTGGCGAGGTTGTCGGTGCTGCCGGTGTAGAGCGTGCCATTGCGGCCGCTCGCCATGATGTAGGCGTAGAAGCTCAAGTCAGCTGGAAAGACCTGGGTCCCGGCTTTCGCCGGGATGAGCGGAGTTGGTGACGGTCATCATGTAGTTCACGTCGGTGTCCGCCGACTGGCTCCACCGGCCCGTCAGCGGGTTGTAGGCGACGCCGAAGGGACCGAGGACGGTAAAGTCCGTACCGGCCATGAAGCCGCGGATTTCCTCGGGCTTCAGGAACTTGTTCCAGTCGTGGGTGCCGGCGGGGACCCAGCGCAGGACGTATTCGGCGCCGACCTTGGCCAGCGCCAGGGCCTTTAGCGTGCGGTTCAGCGTGGCCAGGATCATGATGCCGCCGGGGGCCAGCAGGCGGGCGGTGGTGCGCAGGTATTCGCCCGGGTCGGCCACGTGCTCGATCACCTCCATGTTGAGGACGACGTCGAAGGGGCCGGCGCCGTCGGCTTCCAGTTGCTCGGCGGTCGAGGCGCGGTAGTCGATGTCCACCAACCCCACCTCGGCGGCGTGGGCGGCGGCCGTGCCGATGTTGCGTTCGGAGGCGTCGACGCCGGTGACCTCGAACCCCAGGCGGCGCATGGGCTCGCTGAGCAGGCCGCCGCCGCATCCGATGTCCAGCAGGCGCAGGCCTTCGAACGGCGCGCGGCTCTTCGGGTCGCGTTGAAACCGCGCCACGCACTGGTCGCGGATGAAGCCGAGCCGCACGGGGTTGAACTTGTGCAGCGGGGCGAACTTGCCGGTCGGGTCCCACCATTCGGCGGCCATCGCCGAGAAGCGGGCCACCTCGTCCGGATCGATGCTCCAGCTCGCGTTCGTCATCGCCTCTTCGCGCATTGCGGCGCCGCGCACTGCCCGCTAGAAGGCGGCGGCTTGCGTGGGAGATGGCCTCCAGCCACCGCTCCCGCAAGAAAATTCCGCGGAATGGGGGCGTTGAGCGGCTCGTGTCTCGGCTGGTGATGAAGTTCGGCGGCACCTCGGTGGCCGACCTGGAGCGCATCCGGCGCGTGGCCCGTCTGGTCGCCTATGAGGTCGAGCAGGGCCATCAGGTCGCGGTTGTCGTCTCCGCCATGGCCGGCAAGACCAACGAGCTGGTCGCCTGGACCGACGGCGCGGGGCGCGCCGCCCAGGGGCTGCCCGAGAGCGACGATGAGTACGACACCGTCGTCGCCAGCGGCGAACAGGTCACCGCCGGCCTGCTGGCCATGACGCTGCGCAACATGGGCGTGCGCGCCAAGAGCTGGCTGGGCTGGCAGATTCCGATCATCACCGACGACGCTCACGGCCGGGCCCGCATCGACGACGTCCCGCCCGAGAAGCTCAGCGCGGCGCTGGACGCCGGCGAGGTGGCGGTGGTCGCCGGCTTTCAGGGCGTCACCCGCGACGGGCGCATCGCAACGCTGGGCCGCGGCGGCTCGGACACCAGCGCGGTGGCGATCGCCGCGGCGCTGAAGGGCGCTTGCGACATCTACACCGACGTGGACGGCGTCTATACCACCGACCCGCGCATCGAGAGCAAGGCGAGGCGCCTGGCCAAGATCTCCTATGAGGAGATGCTGGAGATGGCCTCGCTCGGCGCCAAGGTGCTGCAGACCCGCTCGGTCGAACTGGCCATGAGCCAGCGCGTGCCGGTCAGGGTGCTGTCGTCGTTCGTCGAACCCGGAGAAGCGCCCGGCCAGGGCACCATCGTCTGTGACGAGGAGGAGATCGTGGAAAAGCGCATCGTGAGCGGCGTGGCCTACAGCCGCGACGAGGCCAAGGTCAGCCTGTTCGGCCTGCCCGACCACCCGGGGGTCTCCTCGGCCATCTTCGGGCGGCTGGCGGACGCCAACGTCAACGTCGATATGATCGTCCAGAGCCACGCCCGCACCGCCGACACAGCCAACATGGAATTCACGGTCGGCAAGCGCGACGCCGGGCGGGCCATGGAGATCATCAACGGCATGAAGGCCGAGATCGGCTTCGAGCACGCCGCCTGCGACGAGGAGGTGGCCAAGGTTTCGGTCATCGGCGTCGGCATGCGCTCCCACGCCGGCGTGGCCAAGACCATGTTCAAGGCGCTGGCCGACAAGGGCGTGAACATCCAGGTGATCTCCACCAGCGAGATCAAGATCAGCGTGCTGATCGACGCGGCCTATACGGAGCTGGCCGTGCGGGCGCTGCACGCCGCCTATGGGCTGGATCAGCTGTAAGGGGCCAGGGGGTTCAGCGGGCTTCACTAGCCCCTCGCCCCTAATCCCTAGCCCCTCTACTCCGGCGCGGCCGGAGTCCGCGTTGCCCAGAGCACGCCGAGGAAGGCGCCCTTGATGCGCGGCAGCAGCAGCAGGATCAGCAGCGCCAGCGGAATCAGGGTCATCGGCAGCACGTAGATCACCGGCAGCTGCCAGATGAACGGGAACAGCAGCAGCGGCGCCACGACCAGGTGGCCGATCAACAGGATGGTCAGGTAGGCCGGCCCGTCGTCGGCGCGGTATTGGCCCAGCGCATGGCCGCACTCGCTGCACAGGTCCTCGACCTTCAGGTAGGCGCGGTAGAGCCGCCCCTTGCCGCACGCCGGGCAGCGGTGCGCCAGGCCGCGCCGCAGGCCAAGGCCCAGCGGACGTGACGGCGTCTCGTGCGCCTCGGCGATGTAGATCCCTTCGGTCATGTCGGCCATATGAGCGCCCGGGCGGGCGAGAGTAAGGTGGCGGGGGGTCGCACCGGAATGGGCCCCCTGCAAAGCGAAGCTTCGCGCATTCCCTTAAGCCCTCGCTACGAGCGGTTGAACCCCGGAAGATGGTTACCGCTCCCCCACCCCATGCGGCACGCTGTCGCGCCCTCGCCGGCTTGGCCGTAGGAACGGTGCGTGAACGCACGCGTTTCTGAAGGCGTGCACATAAGGGGCCGCGCCCTCACCCGGCCCCCTCAAGAAGAGCCGCCATCCCCTCGCCCCTCGGGGATGGCGGTGTCTCTTTGCGTGGGGGTTGCTCGCGCGGGCGTGTGCGCAGGCGCGCGCGGGGAGGGGCGCGTGTAGCGCGTGCGCGCGCATAATGCGCGCGGGCGCATGGGGCGGGAACATCCAGCGAGATCGGCAGGCGGGGGGAGGCGGTCATGGCCGTCATTGTAGGGCCGCGCGCGCCGAGGGGGATTGGCCGGCCGCCGCCGAGCCGTGCGCCGCCTGGCGGCGCGGCCGAGGGGCGGGGATAGCGCTCCGGCCGCTCAAGGGCAGCGAGGGGCGCAATGTCTCGCCTCGGTATGTC
Source organism: Caulobacteraceae bacterium (assembly GCA_036376035.1). Lineage (GTDB taxonomy): Bacteria > Pseudomonadota > Alphaproteobacteria > Caulobacterales > Caulobacteraceae > Caulobacter. Next base: position 73,137 of record DASVBC010000020.1, read on the forward strand.
TCCAGAGTCTTCATTTCCCTCCCCTTCATGGGGAGGGTGGCCGGCGAAGCCGGGCGGGTGGGGCTGTGACGGGACTCCCCCACCCTGATCGCTCCGCGATCGTCCCTCCCCCATGAAGGGGGGGGGAGGGCGCCTAGCGCCTAGCGTCGTTCGCCGCGCCCTTAACCGCCGTCCCCGCCGCCTCCAGGTCCCGCCCGACCCCGGCGATGGTGTTGCAGGCGCTGAGGAGCAGCGCCGCGGCGAGGAGGGGAAGAAGGATGAGTTTGCGCATGTGGGCATCCTGAGTCGATTAGGTCTGCCGTGTTTAGCATAAGCTTGATCAGTCGGGATCATGACGCTTGCTGTGCTAAGACAGCTTTGACGCGAGTCGGCCTCGAGGAGTCCATGCCAGCGCTTACGAAACTCGATTGGGACGTGATCAACGGCCAAGTGCAGTCGACACGCGCCACTCATAACTTAAAGACGTCGTCCAAGGCGCTCCTCTGGATCGCTTTGGATCAGCATTTTCCAACGCTGCAAGACGATCGCCTCGAGATTGTGACGGACGGCCCTGATGACCGCGGCATTGACGCAGTGCATATCGTGGAGTCCGATGGCTATGCCGAAGTGTTCCTGTTCCAGTGCAAGTGCCGTGAGAGCTTCGAAGCCACCGACAAGACCATTAATGATGAAGACGCGCTGAAGGTCTTTCGCTTCATAGACGCATTGTTCGACCGGTCGCCCGACCTGAAGGCGTGCGGAAATCTGAAATTGGCGACAGCAGTGGAGCGGGTATGGCGGCTCCACGAGGCGGGAGCATTCCTCAAATACGAGGTTGTGTTCTGCTCGAACGATCGAGGCTTCTCTCCTTCTGCTCGGAGTATACTCGAGGCGCTAGCGCTTAAGCATGATCAGGTTCGCTATTCGCATTATGGGCCGAAGGAGCTTGTTCGCGACCTCGCAGCAAAGCGAGGTCGGTCAGAGGATGGTCAGCTGCATGTCGTCGCAAAGGAAGTTTTTGAGCGGAGCGATGGCGATGTTCGGGGGCTTATCGCGTCCGTAGATGCGCGGTCGTACGTTGACTTGATTAAGACCCCTGACGGGAAGAGCATCAAGCGCCATCTATTCGATGATAATCTCAGGATATTCCTGGGCACCCACGGCGGCTACAACGCGCAAATTATTGAAACCGCGATCTCCGAGGATGCACACCTTTTCTGGTACTTAAACAACGGCATCACTATCACGTGCAGAAATTTCTCATACAACAAAGGGCACGTGAACCCTGTCATTGCGCTCGAAGATTTTCAGATAGTGAACGGCGCTCAAACCTCGCACTCGTTAGTTGAGGCAAGTCAGCGAAATAATGAGGCGCTTGAAAATATCGTTCTGATGGTGAGGGTGTATGCCACGCAGCGCACTGATGTCGCCGAACGAGTTGCGGTAGCGACGAATAGCCAAGCGCGTATCCAAGGGCGGGACCTGCGAGCCAACAACGCGGTGATGAAGAAACTGGAAGCGGCTCTATTCACCCGCGGCTATTTCTTCGAGCGCAAGCGTAATATGCACTCGGACCGCGATCCTTCGCTAAGGCTCGATGCGCTAAAGCTGGGCCAAATTATTTTGTCGTTCTACCTGCGAGAGCCCGATAAAGCAAAGACTCAGTCGGATGCAATCTTCGACTCTATGTTCGATCAGATATTCAACGAACTTCATGACATTGACGAGCTATGCCGCGTCATAGAGTTGTACAAGCTCATCGAAGATATGCGTGAGAGCTATGAGGCGGAGCACGCCGATCACATTGAGGCGGGCGGCGCTTACCAGTACCTCGTCTATGGCCACTGGTTCATCCTGTACGCCGCTCGCCTGCTGCTCTTGCGGTCGAGCGGCGAAGTGCCCACGGGGGACCAAGCGCAAGAACTCGCCGAACGAGCAGTAGAGCTAGTTGCTAAGGCGTGCGGACAACAGAAGGCGGTCGCCCACTATCAGCTGTTCAGAAGCCCACGCACTAAGGAGAAAATCGTCGCGGAGTTGAGCGGCAAACAGATGGATTTTCTCGAGTTGCTACTAGGCTAGAAGCGACCCCTACCGCCGCTTGAACTGCGGCCTCCGCGGGGCCCCTGGCCTCGCTGGGCCCTCGGTCTTGTGCCTGAACGTGATGCGGCCCTTGTCGAGGTCGTAGGGGGTCATTTCGACGGTGACGCGGTCGCCGACGAGGGACTTGATGCGGTTACGTTTCATGCGGCCCGCTGTGTAGGCCAGGATGACGTGGTCGTTGTCGAGGCGCACGCGGAAGCGGCCTTCGGGGAGGAGCTCGGTGATTTCGCCCTCGAACTCGATCAGTTCTTCCTTGGACATGGGGGGCTCCTTTCTGGATGCAAAAACGCGCGCCGAGCACCAAAGGCCCGGCGCGCGCTGATGGGTTTCGGCCGGCGCGTCTTAGACGTGCTGCAGGTTCACCGCGGACTCCTTGCCAGAGCGCTTGTCGCGCTCCAGCTCGAAGCCGATGCGCTGGCCGTCGCTCAGCGAGCCGATGCCCGAACGCTCGACGGCGCTGATGTGCACGAACACGTCCTTGCCGCCTTCATCGGGCTGGATGAAGCCATAGCCTTTTTGGCCGTTGAACCACTTAACGGTGCCTTGTTGCATTTTTCGATCCCTTCCGGATACGAGTTCTCACGCCCGGATATTCGGACGGCGAGATCAAATTTTCGGTAGGGTCGGTAGAATCTTGGCCGTGCATTGCGCTCAGCTAGATGGCAGTCCAGCCACTTCGATATTTGATGGCGGGCAAGATGGCCTCGAAGGGCCGCCTTCACAAGCTTTATTTTGAGGATGCCGCCCCGCGCCGGCCCCGGCGGGCGGCTCCGCCGCGCATTCCGGCCGGGCCTGTGCTATGATGGGCGCATGCAAAGATATGAACCGCGACGCTCGCCCAAGGGCTGGGCCGTCCTCGACCACGAGACCGACGAGACGCTGCGCGGCCCGGGGGGCCGGCGCTCGTTCGAGGGCGCGGCCGCCTACAGCGCGCTGCTCAACGACATCGAGGCGCTGGGACACCACCCGGCCCCGCGGCCGGCCGAGCGGGAGGCTTAAGGCCGTGGCGCGCGTGCTGGTCCAATGCCCGGTCCACGACCGGCCCGTCTTCACCGGCCACCGCATGACCGAGGCCAAGCTGGAGACCGACGAGGGCCGCTATGGCTTTCGCTGCAACATCTGCGGCCAGATCCACCACTGGGTGAAGGCCGACGCCCGGCTGGAGAGCGGCGGGCGGTCGGGGGCCTAGGGTCCTCTCTCCCCGCCCGCTCGCCCCGGCCTTCGCCGGGGAAGCGGATCAATCGGCATCCATCTTCAGGGCGGCGATGAAGGCCTCCTGCGGGATCTCCACCTTGCCGAACTGGCGCATGCGCTTCTTGCCCTCCTTCTGCTTGTCGAGGAGCTTGCGCTTGCGGGTGGCATCGCCCCCGTAGCACTTGGCCGTGACGTCCTTGCGCAGGGCGCGCACGGTCTCGCGGGCGATGATGCGCCCGCCGATGGCCGCCTGGATGGGGATCTGGAACATGTGCGGCGGGATGAGGTCCTTCATCTTCTCGACCATCATCCGCCCGCGCATCTCGGCCCGGCCCCGGTGGACGAGCATGGAGAGCGCATCGACCGGCTCGGCGTTGACCAGGATGCTCATCTTGACGAGGTCGCCGGTGCGGTAGCCCTCAATCTGGTAGTCGAAGGAGGCATAGCCCTTGGAGACGCTTTTCAGCCGATCATAGAAGTCGAAGACCACCTCGTTCAGCGGCAGGTCATAGACCACCAGGGCGCGGGAGCCGACGTAGGAAAGCTCGCGCTGTTCGCCGCGGCGGTCCTGGCAGAGCTTGATGACGCTGCCGAGGTATTCGTCGGGGGTCAGGATGGTCGCCTTGATCCACGGCTCGGCGATGGAGTCGATCTTCACGGGGTCCGGCATATCGGCCGGATTGTGGAGGTCGATGACCTCGCCGTTGGTCAGGGTGATCTTGTAGACGACCGAGGGGGCCGTCGCGATCAGGTCGAGGTCGAACTCGCGCGACAGCCGCTCCTGGATAATCTCCAGGTGGAGCAGGCCAAGGAACCCGCAGCGGAAGCCGAAGCCCAGCGCCGCGCTCGTCTCCATCTCGTAGCTGAAGGAGGCGTCGTTGAGGCGCAGGCGCCCGATGGCGGCGCGCAGGTCCTCGAAGTCGGCGGCGTCGACCGGGAAGAGGCCGCAGAAGACGACGGGCTGGACGTCGCGGAAGCCGGTGAGGGGCGTGGCGGTGGGCTTTTTTTCCTCGGTGATGGTGTCGCCGACGGCGGCGTCGGCCACCTCCTTGATCTGGGCGGTGAAGAAGCCGATCTCGCCGGGGCCGAGGCTCTCGACCGGCGTGTTCTTCGGCTTGAAGACGCCGACGCGGTCGACGAGGTGGGTCGAGCCGGCCTGCATCATCTTCACGCGCATGCCGGCCTTGAGCTGGCCATCGAAGACGCGGACCAGCACCACGACGCCGAGGTAAGGGTCGTACCAGGCGTCGACCAGCAGGGCTTTGAGCGGCGCGGCCGCCTCGCCCCTGGGCGGGGGCAGGCGGGTGACGACCGCTTCGAGCACGTCGGCGATGCCCTCGCCGGTCTTGGCCGAGCAGAGCACCGCGTCGGAGGCGTCGATGCCGATGACGTCCTCGATCTGCTGGCGCACGCGGTCCGGCTCGGCGGCGGGCAGGTCGATCTTGTTGAGGACGGGGACGATCTCGTGGTCGTTGTCGATGGCCTGATAGACGTTGGCCAGCGTCTGGGCCTCGACGCCCTGCGATGAATCGACGACGAGAATGGAGCCTTCGCAGGCGGCCAGCGAGCGCGAGACCTCGTAGGCGAAATCGACGTGGCCCGGGGTGTCCATCAGGTTGAGGACGTAGGTCTCGCCGTCCCTCGCCTTGTATTCCAGCCGGACCGTCTGGGCCTTGATGGTGATGCCGCGCTCGCGCTCGATCTCCATGTTGTCGAGCACCTGCTCCTTCATCTCGCGCGCGGTCAGGCCGCCCGTCTCCTGGATGAGGCGGTCGGAAAGCGTCGACTTCCCATGGTCAATGTGGGCGACGATTGAGAAGTTTCTGATGCGCGAGAGCGGAGTCGTCATGGCGCGCCCTCTAGCATATTCGCGCGCCGCCGCGAGGCCGCTATAAGGCGCAGCCTTTGTGACTTGCGTAACGAAAACGTAGCCATAGGTAGGAGAGCCGTCCCCCACGGCGCCGCTAACGAGGAAGTCGCGTGTTGAAGTCTGTCAGGGCGGCCGCCCTCCTGGCCGTGGTCCTCGTGCTCGCCGCGTGCGGGGGCAAGAAGGAAGAGCCCCCCGCCAAACCCGCCCTGACCGTCAGCGTGCAGCCCGTGCAGTTGACCCCCCTGACCCGCACGGTCGAGGCCTCCGGCACCGTGGCGGCCTGGGAGATGGTCCCGGTCGGCGCCGAGACGGGCGGGCTGACGGCCACGGCGGTCTATGCCGACGAAGGCCAGTCCGTGCGCCAGGGCCAGGTGCTGGTGAAGATGAACGACGACGTCATCTCCAGCCAGCTGAACCAGGCGAAGGCCCAGGCGGCGAGCGCAAGGGCGCAGCTGGCCCAGGCGAACTCGAATCTGGAGCGGGCGCGGGAGCTTCGCCAGAAGGGCTTTTTGGCGCAGGCGGCGCTGGATGGGCGCATCGCCGAGCAGAAGACGGCCGCCGCGCAGGTGGCGTCTGCCGAGGCCTCGGTGGCGGAGGCCCAGACCCGGCGCGGTCAGACCGACGTGCGGGCGCCGGTCAGCGGGCTGATCGCCTCGCGCTCGGTCGTGAAGGGCCAGATCATTCCCGCGGGGCAAGAGCTGTTCCGCATCGTCCGCGACGGGCGCCTGGAGCTGAACGCCCAGATTCCCGAGCAGCAGCTGGCGTTGATCCGCGCCGGCATGCCCGCCACCGTGCAGGGCGAGGGGGTGACCACGGGCGGCATCGTGCGGATCGTGACGCCCCAGGTGGACCCGCAGACGCGGCTGGGGCTGGCGCGGATTTCGCTGGCGCCGTCCAGCCTCAAGCCGGGGATGTTCGCGCGGGCCTCGATCAACGTCGGCGCCCAGCCGACCATCGTGGCGCCCACCTCGGCCATCCTCTATCGCGACAACGCCGCGGGGGTGTTCGTGGTGGACGCCAAGGGCCACGCGCGGTTCAGACCCGTGAAGGTCGGCGACCGCAACGGCGGCAGCACCCAGATCCTGCAGGGCCTGAACCCCGGCGAGCGGGTGGTGGTGCAGGGCGCCGGCTTCCTGTCTGACGGCGACCCGGTGCGGATCGCGCCGGCGACGGCTGCGCCATGAAGAACATGAGCGCCTGGGCCATCCGGAATCCGATTCCGGTCATCCTGCTCTTCACCCTGCTGACGCTGGCCGGTTTCCTCGGCTTTTCGCAGATGCGGGTGAACAACAACCCCGACGTGGACCTGCCGATGGTGCTGGTCACGGCGGCCCGGCCCGGCGCGGCGCCGAGCGAGCTGGAGACCCAGGTCACCCGGCTGATCGAGGACAGCGTCTCCGGCCTTGGTTCGGTGCGCCACATCACCTCCACGGTCAGCGACGGCGTCTCGATCACCTTCATCGAGTTCGAGCTCGGCATCGACCAGGAGAAGGTCACCAACGACGTGCGCAACGCCATGAGCGGCCTGCGCGCCAGCCTGCCCCAGGACATGCAGGAGCCGGCGGTCCAGCGGATCGACGTCTCCGGCGACACCCTCATCAACTACGTCGTCGCCAGCCCGACCATGAGCCCCGAGCAGCTGAGCTGGTACGTCGACAACGACGTCTCCCGCGCCCTGCTGGCCATCCGGGGGATCGCCGAGGTCAACCGCTCGGGCGGGGTGGACCGCGAGATCCGCGTCGAGCTCGACCCCGACCGGCTGGCCGCCCAGGGCGTGACGGCCGCCCAGGTGAGCCAGGCGCTGACCGCGGCCAACACCGACCTGCCGGGCGGGCGGGTGACGGTGGGAGGCTCGGAGCGAGCGATCCGCACGCTGGGCGCGGCCGACAGCGTCGCGCAGCTGGCCGACACGCGCCTCGCCCTGGCGGACGGACGCACCTTAAGGCTCGGCGACCTGGGCGAAGTGGTCGACAGCTGGAGCGAGCCGCGCAACCTTGCCCGCTACAACGGCCGCGAGGCGGTGACCTTCGGCATGCTGCGCTCCAAGGAGGCGAGCGAAGTCGCCGTCGCCAAGAAGGTGCGCGAGGTCGTGCGCAAGCTCGACGAGACCAACCCCAACGTCACCATCGCCAAGGTCAACGCCAACGTCGAATACATCGAGGAGAGCTACATCGCCTCGCTGGAGACGCTGGCGCTGGGCGCGGCGCTGGCGGTGCTGGTCGTCTTCATCTTCCTGCGGGACTGGCGCGCGACGCTGATCGCGGCGACGGCCATGCCGCTGTCGCTGATCCCGACCTTCGCGGTGCTGGAGCCGGCGGGGCAGTCGCTGAACGTCGTCACCCTGCTGGCCCTGTCGCTGACCATCGGCATCCTGGTCGACGACGCCATCGTCGAGATCGAGAACATCGTGCGCCACATGCGCGAGGGGAAGGCGCCCTATCCCGCCGCCCTCGAAGCCGCCGACGAGATCGGGCTGGCCGTCGTCGCCACGACCTTCACCATCGTCGCCGTCTTCGCTCCGGTGGGTTTCATGCCGGGCGTCGTCGGCCAGTTCTTCAAGTCCTTCGCGCTGGCGGCCTGCGTCTCGGTGCTGTTCTCGCTGCTCGTGGCGCGGATGCTCACTCCGCTGATGAGCGCGTTTTTGCTGCGCGCCCACGAGCAGAAGGGCGACCCGACCTGGATGGCGCCCTACCTGCGCGCGCTGAAATGGTCGCTGGGCCATCGCATCGTCTCGATCGTCGCCGGCATCGTCATCTTCATCGCCTCGCTGGGCATGATCCCCTTCCTGCCGGGCGAGTTCATCCCGGCGGGCGACCAGGGCTT
>DASVBC010000043.1:0-179274 GCA_036376035.1 Caulobacteraceae bacterium
TTTCGCTGACCGGTTCGCCGACGCTGATATTCGGCACGATCATGAAGCCGAAGAGCGGCAACGGCAGCGTCACCCTCAACCCGACGACCAACGTGCTCACGGTCGCCGGGACGGATGCGGGAGGCGTCAGCACAACGCCGCCGTCGAGGGCGAGCTACACGGTCACCGGCGAAGGCGGACAGGCCGTTTCGGTCTCGGTGCCGGGCTCTTTCACGATGAACGGCCCTGGTGGCGCCTCGCTGGACGTGACCCTGCTCAACACCACCCTGCCGACCGCTCTCAGCAATACGCCGGGGAGCGAAGGCTCGGCGACGTTCTATGTCGGCGGCACCTTCACCTTCCGCGGCACGACGACGACGGGCGACTACAGCGGCTCCTACAACGTCACCGCCCAGTACAACTGAGCCTTGCCGTAGCCGCCGCAATCGGCGACAGCGCGGCCATGAGCGCGCTGCACCTCTCCCGCCCCGCCGAGGGCGTCGTCCTCGTCGAGATCGACAACCCGCCCGCCAATGCGCTGGGTTCGGCCATGCGCCGGCGGATGGCGGCGTTGCTGGACGAGCTGGAAGCCGACCTCTCCGTGCGCGCGATGGTGCCGACCGGGCGAGGCAAGACCTTCTGCACCGGCGATGATCTGCGCGAAGCGGCCGCCAACGGGCGCGTGACGCCGCGGGCGGTCGCCGACTTCAACGCCATGCTGGCGCGGCTGGAGGCTTTCCGCGCGCCCGTAGTGGCGGCGGTCAACGGCCACTGCGTCGGCGGCGGGCTGGAGGTGGCGCTGGCCAGCGACATCCGGCTGGCCTCAACATCGGCGGTGTTCACGGCCGCGGGCGTGAACGTCGGGCTGATGGCCTCGGCCTGGCGGCTGCCGCGCATTCTGGGCGTGGCCAAGGCCAAGACCATGCTGCTGACCGGGCGGCCGGTGGCGGCCGACGAGGCGCTGGCGCTGGGGCTTGTCAGCGAGCTGCATGAGCCCGACGCGCTGATCGACGCGGCGATCACGCTGGCGGCGCGCATCGTCTCGCGCGCGCCTCTGTCGGTGGAGGCGACCAAGCGCATCGCGGGGCGGGCGCTCGACATGGATCGCCAGGCGGCCAACCGCGCCGTGATGGCCGAAATCGAAAAGGTCTCGGCCAGCCAGGACCACGCCGGCGCCGTCGCCGCCTTCACTGAGCGGCGCGACCCCAGCTTCAACCGCCGCTAATTCACCCGATTGCCCCGGCCCTCGCCGGGGAGATCGGAAGATGGAGACAAGCTAGCGCGCGCCCTTCGCCGCCGCCTGGGCGAGCAGGCCCGCGCAGTCGGCGTCGTCCGCGCCGCCGGGCTCGACGAAGGGAATGATGGCGGCCAGGGGGTGCAGCAGGGCGGCGAGGCCAAGGCCGATGACGCCTTGCGCGATGGCCGGACCCGGCTCGATGCCGATCTTGGCCTTCAGCCAAGAGCCCTTGATGGTGATCGGCGAGAGCAGGCGCACGAGCCGGAATTTCTTGGAATCGCCGTCGATTTTGAAGTCCATGGTCTCGTTGCGCATGTCCACATGGCCCTCGCCGTTGGCCACGACCACGCCGGTGTCGAGGACCAGGGTCTGGGCGTTCAGCACGCCGTTGGTCGCCTTGAAGTCGGCCACCGCGCAGTTGATGGGGGTGCCCCGCGGGTCCTCCTTGAACAGCATGATCAGGCCCTTGGTGACGTTGATGCCGAGGAGCTCGGCGAAGGCCTGGCGCATCGTGCCGCCCGGCATGGCGAGGGTCACCTGGCCGTCGGCGCTGGCGGCGGCCTTGGCCACCGAGTCGCCGTAACCGGTGAGGCGGGCCCTCGCGACCACCTTGCCCTCGATCACCGGCGCCCCGGCCGACTTGAACTTCACCCAGTCCTCGATGCGGGCGTTGTAGAGGCGAAGGTCGACATCGGTGCGGGGCGTGGCGCTGCTGGCGTCGAGCTTGATCTTGCCGTCCAGGCTGCCGCGCGAGAAGTCGAAGGAGACCGGGTTGGCGTTCAGCACCCCGTCCTTGAGCTTGAGGTCCGCCTGCACCTTGCGCAGCGGCCAGCCCGGCGCGTTCACCCGCTCGGCCCGGTAGGTGACGTCGGCGTCCATGGCGCGGATGCGCTCCACGTTCAGCCGTGCGTCCGGCAGGATGCGGCCGCGCACGCGTGGCGAGGCGCTGCCGGCCTGGGCCCTCTGCTCGGGCGAGGCGGTTTCCCCCCGGCCGGTGGCGGGCGGCAGGCCGAAGATCGGCCCCACGTCATCGAAATCGAGCAGACGCGAGCGGGCCTGGGCGTTCAGGTACATGCGCTCCAGATCGGTGCGCACATAGAGGTCGCCGGCAATGTCGCTGTCGCCGATGCGGCCGCTGAAGTCGTCGAAGTCGTAGCGGGCCTCGTTGCGGCGCAGGCGGCCGTTGACGCGGTAGGGCGGGGTGTTGGGCAAAGCGAGCCCCGTCAGCCGGTAGAGGTCGGCCAGGTCATCGCCGGTGAGGGTCATCTTGCCGCCGAACCGCGACAGGTCGAACGGCCTGTCGATCTGGGCGTCGGCCGTGGCGTGGGTCGATCCTGAACGCAGGTCGGCCGTGAAGGGATAGGGCTTGTCCGGCGTCACATGCAGCAGCGGCGCGCCGTGGACGGTGAGGGTGAAGGGCTCCTTGTTGATGGTCCCCTTGGAGACCAGCTCGAAGGAGCCCTTGTCGGGACCGACAGTGTGTTCGCTGGTGTTGACCGTGCCGTTCAGGGTCAGGTTGCGGATGGCGTCGCGGAAGTCGATCTGGCCGTCGCGCACCCAGAAGTGCTGGATGGCCGGGAGCTTGGTCGGCTCGTTCTTCTCGGGATCGCCGAACTGCCAGTTGTTGCGGCCCTTGGCGTCACGGCGCAGCACGACCCTGGGGCGGATCACCTCCAGCTTTTCGAGGATCTGCCGGCCCCGGAACAGGGGTAGCAGCTTGACCTTGACGGCGATGTTGTCGGCGCTCGCCATCTGGCCCTTGAGGAAGTCGGGCTGCGAGATGGTGACGCCGTGGACTTCGGCGCTGGGCGACAGCGACCAGGGGTGAACGTCGAGGTCGCCGGTGATCTCGACCTCGCGGTTCAGGCGGTCCGAGGCGACGGCGGCCAGCGGCGGGCGCAGCCAGTTCCAGTCGAAGATCCACAGGAACAGGATCACCGCCGCGATCAGCAGCACGACCCCGGCGATACCCCAGTGGCGCGTGCCGCGTTTGGGCAGCCTTACCTTCTCGGGCAAGCGCAGGTTAGCCGGAGCGAGACGCCGGAGGGCAGGGTCCACCGAGGATGGCCAGTCAAAGGGCACGACGTACTTGGCTCCGGCGATCCGCAGATGAACGCGGATCGGCGAAGCCTGTTGCTAAGGCGCCGCTTGGGCGAGGAAGGCCTCCACCAGCGCATCGTAGAGATGCAGGTGCTTGTAGGCCCGGAACTCGGCCGAGGAGCCGCGCCAGGCGGCGGCGAAGGCGGCGAGGCGCTGGGGGTCGTCTCTCAGCGCGGCCAAGGGGTGGCTCCAGACGCGGATGGTGAACAGGGCGCCGCCGGAAGGCAGGCGCCGCAGGGTCTGGCGCTCGACCCGGACGTGGAGCTCGGAGGCGGGGTCGGTGATGTTCGGGATGCGGGCGCGGACGGGCGCGGGGTCGGGCGTATGCAGCTCGCCCGTGTTGAGGACTGTCCAGTTGCGGCGCTGCAGGATCAGGTCGGGGCGCAGGCCGTCGAAGATGCGTCCGACGCGGGTCAGGAAGCGGTCCTCGAAGCCGGGGACGGGGCCATGCAGACCGGAAAGGCTCTTTCCCACGGACTCTTTCGCCGTGAAGAAGGTGGGCGCGGAAAGGCTGAGCGCCGTCAGGGTCCACCCACCATCGCGCCTTTCCATCACGCACAGGTCGTCGCTGACCAGGCGCGCGGCGGCGTAGAGCGGCGGCAGGGCGCCATCGCCGGTGAGGCCGGTGGCGCGCTCGACCATCGCCAGCACTTCGGCCTGGGCGGGCCGCGAGCCCTCGGTCTCGGCCCAGACGAGGCCGCGGGCGGTTTCGAACAGCGGGTCCTTGCGTGCGGCGGGGTCGGCCTCGCCGCCCTCCAGCCAGTCGGCTTCCTCGATCGGTGCGAGGCCAATGGCGAAATCGCCCGGCGCCTCGGCCCAGGGGGCGTGGCGGATCATCGGCGAAGCTTGCGCGCGAGAAGGACGAGCGAAAGGCCGATGACGACGCCAAGGCTGTTGGCCAGCGCATCGACCACATCGGCTTGTCGCCCAAGCCCCATCACGCCCTGAAGGATTTCCAGCACCACCCCATAGCCCACCAGCACCGCCCCGAGCCCCGCCCGCGAGCGGTAGGTCCAGGCGCCCACCAGCGTCAGCAGGGCGTAGACGACCAGGTGCTCCCACTTGTCGGACACGCCGGTCTTCGGCAGCTCCGTCCGCGGGATCAGCGACAGCCACGCCACCACCGAAGCGGCGACGCCGAAGATGACGAAGCGTATGCGGCGCGAGATGGTCATGGTTGCGAAGGACATCGCCCCTCTCTAGCGTCGCGCGGCGTTTTCAGGGAGAGGCGGCTTGGCCATCGAGGCGGTGATCTGGGATTTCGGCGGGGTGCTGACCACCTCGCCGTTCGAGGCCTTCAACCGCTACGAGGCCGAAAAGGGCCTGCCGGCCAACTTCATCCGCACGGTCAACGCCACCAACCCGCACGACAACGCCTGGGCGAAGTTCGAGCGGGCGGAGATCGGCGCGGCGCGGTTCGATGAGCTGTTCCTGACGGAGGCCACGGCCCTGGGCCATGCGGTGCGCGGCGCCGAGGTGCTGCCGCTGCTGTCGGGCGATGTGCGGCCAAGGGTGGTGGCGGCGCTGAAAGCCTGCAAGGCGGCCTTCAAGGTCGGCTGCATCACCAACAACGTCCAGACCGGCCACGGCGCCGGCATGAGCGGCACGAGCGACAAGGCCGCCGCCGTCGAGGCGATCATGGAGACCTTCGACGCGGTCATCGAAAGCTCCAAGGCGGGCCTGCGAAAGCCCGACCCGCGCATCTATGAGATGATGTGCGAGCTGCTGCAGGTGGCGCCGGAAAAATGCGTGTACCTCGACGACCTCGGCATCAACTGCAAGCCGGAGGCGGGGCTGGGGATGACGGCGATCAAGGTCACGGGGGAGGACCAGCTGCTGGATGATCTTTCGAGGGTGACGGGCCTCTCCTTTTAACCCGCTCATCCCCGCGAAGGCGGGGACCCAGGCTTTTTATGAAAGCCCGGTGCTCTACGATAACAAACCTGGGTCCCCGCCTTCGCGGGGATGAGCGGTGGAGGGGTGTGATGCGACCCAACAGGATCGGAGCTGCAGAGGCTCTCAAGCAATTGCAGGGCTGGGCCGCGGCCGACGGCCGCGACGCCATCACCAGGACCTTCACCTTCAAGGATTTCAACGCCGCGTTCGGGTTCATGACGCGGGCGGCGCTGGCGGCGGAGAAGCTGGATCACCATCCCGAATGGTTCAATGTCTACAACCGCGTCGAGGTGCTGCTGGCCACCCACGACGCCGACGGGGTGACCGAGCTGGACGTGAAGCTCGCCCAGATCATGGACGAGGCGGCCAAGGGGCTTTAAACATCCGTTTGAATGAACGGGAGGAAGACCATGGCAACCGGAACGCGGGTCGCGGGCAAGAAGGCTTTCATCACCGGCGCGGCCCAGGGCCTGGGCGCGGCCATGGCGCGGCGGCTCGCCGAAGAGGGCGCCAAGGTCAGCCTGGCCGACATCAACGTCGAGAAGGCGCGCGAGGTCGCCGCCGAGATCAACAAGGCCCACGGCGAGGGTGTGGCCTTCGCCTTCCCGCTGGACGTCACCAAGGAAGACCAGTGGATCTACGCCCTGGAAGAAGCCGACGAGGCGATGGGCGGCATCTCGGTCCTCATCAACAACGCCGGCATCAGCCGGGGCGGGCCGCTGGAGCAATGCAGTCTCGAGGACTTCAGGCTCTGCATGGCGGTGAACGTGGACTCGGTGTTCCTGGGGGCCAAGCACGCGCTGAAATACATGCGCGAGAACCAGCCCGGCTCGATCATCAACATCTCATCGATCGCCGGCCTGATCGCCAACCACAACGGCCCGGCCTACAACGCCTCCAAGGCCGCGGTCTGGCTGCTGTCGAAGAACATCGCCCTCTACTGCGCCAAGCAGAAGCTCGACATCCGGTCCAACACCATCCACCCGACCTTCATCGACACGCCGATCCTCGACCCCATCCGCCAGATGTTCGGCAAGGAGGAAGGCGAGGCCAAGCTCGGCCGGCAGATTCCGCTGGGACGCATCGGCGACCCCAAGGACATCGCCAACGCGGCGCTGTACCTTGCCTCCGACGAGAGCCGCTTCATGACCGGCGCCGAGCTCAAGCTCGACGGCGGCATCTCGGCGATGTGAGGCGGCAGGGAGCCTTCGGCCCCACAGCGACGTTTGCTTCGCGGGCGCCGCAATTGGGCCGCGTCCATGCTTAAGCTTGTGCCTCGCGCTCGCGGCGCTAGGTATTAGCCCCGCGTGACCCGCGAAGGATTCCGATGGCGAATATCACCCTGGTCGACGACGACGAGAACATCGTCGCTTCAGTGTCTCTGGCGCTGGAGAGCCTTGGCCATACCGTGAAGGCCTACTACGACGGCGCCTCCGGACTGGCGGCGCTGGAGAGCGATCCGCCGGACATGGCGATCCTCGACGTGAAGATGCCGCGTATGGACGGGATGGAGGTGCTGCGCCGCCTGCGCCAGACCTCGGCCGTGCCGGTGATCATCCTGACCTCCAAGGACGAGGAGATCGACGAAATCCTCGGCTTCAACCTCGGGGCCGACGACTACATCCACAAGCCGTTCAGCCAGCGCCTGCTGCTGGAGCGGGTGAAGGCGGTGCTGCGCCGGGCGGGCGCCGACGCCGAGGACGCCGCCGCCGGACCGGGCGCGGAAATCCCGGGCTCGCGGGCCATCAAGCGCGGCAAGCTGACGCTCGATCCGGCGCGGCACGACTGCCTGTGGGACGGTCGGCCGGTGCGGCTGACGGTCACCGAGTTCCTGCTGCTGCAGGCGCTGGCCCAGCGTCCGGGCTTCGTGAAGAGCCGCGACAACCTTATGGACGCGGCCTACGACGACCAGGTCTATGTCGATGACCGCACGATCGACAGCCACATCAAGCGCATGCGCAAGAAGTTCCGGCAGGTGGACCCGACCTTCGACGCGATCGAAACCCTGTATGGCGTCGGTTACCGATACCGCGAAACCTGAGGCCCTTCACGGGGCCTTCGGGGGGGGCGGGCTGTTCGGCTCGCGGCTGGGGCGGTTCATCATCGCGCTGAACCTGCTGGGTCTCGCCATCCTGATCAGCGGCGCCCTGGTGCTCAACGAGCTGCGCCGGGGCCTGGTCAACGCCCGCATCGACAGCCTGACGACCCAGGGCGAGTTGATCGCCAACGTCATCGACCGCGCCGCCACCGTGGGCGAGCCCGAGCCGATGCTGGAGACCGAGCGGGCCAGCGACATCCTCCAGCTGCTGTTCATTCCGCGCTCCCAACGGGCGCGGCTGTTCGACGCCGAAGGGGGGCTGATCGCCGACTCCTTCGTCATCTCCGACCGGGTCGAGTCCAAGGAGCTGCCGCCGGCGCGAAAACGCGGCGAGCCGGCGCTGATGGCGCCCAAGAGGCCCAACCCCCGCCAGGTGGCGGCCGCCCGCGAGGCGCTGGCCACCGAGGTCAGCCAGGCCATGCTCGGCCGGCCCGTGAAGGGCATGCGGGTGACCGAGACGGGCGAGCGGGTCGTCTCCGTCTCCATCCCCATCCAGCACGTGAAGGCGGTGCTGGGCGTGCTGGTGCTGGAGGCCAGTGACGTCGACGAGATCATCGCCCGCGAGCGGCTGGCTCTGGCGCCCTTCATCCTCATCGCCATCCTGGTGATGCTGGTCTCGAGCCTGCTCCTCAACCGGTTGATCGCGCGGCCGGTGCGCGAGCTGGCCTTCGCGGCCGACCGGGTGACCTTCTCGCGAGCCAGGGCCATTTCGCTGCCGAGGCTGTCGAAGCGGAAGGACGAGCTGGGCGACCTGTCGCGCTCGCTGGAGACCATGACGGCGACGCTGTCGGAGCGGATGGACGCCATCGAGGCCTTCGCCGCCGACGTGGCGCACGAGATCAGGAACCCGCTGACCTCCATCCGCTCGGCGGTGGAGACGCTCGACCTCGTCACCGACGAGAAGGCGCGGTCGCGTCTGATGGGCATCCTCAAGCAAGACGTCCAGCGGCTCGACCGGCTGGTCACCGACATCTCCAACGCCTCGCGGCTGGACGCGGAGCTGTCGCGGGAGGACCCCCGGCGGGTGGACCTCGGCCGGCTGCTGTTCGACATCTGCGCCCTCTATGAGGCTTCGTCCCGGAAGGGCGAGCCGCACGTGCGCTTCACCGACCCGGACCTGATCGAGCCGGTTTCGGTGGAGGGCCGCGAGGGGCCGCTCAGCCAGGTGTTCCGCAATCTGATCGACAACGCCCGGTCCTTCAGCCCGGCGGACGGCGAGGTGCGCATCTCCCTGACCCACGGCCGCGGCGAGGCGGTGGTCTGCGTGGAGGACTCGGGGCCCGGCATCCCGCCCGAGAATTTGGAGACCGTGTTCGAACGGTTCTATACTTCACGTCCCAAGGGGGCGGCCTTCGGAGGCAACTCGGGCCTTGGCCTCTCCATCGCCCGCCAGATCGTCTCGGCCCACGGGGGCGAGATTCACGCCGAAAACCGTCCAGACGGCGGCGCCCGGTTCGTCGTCCGCCTACCGGAGAAGAAAGCATGATCAGACACGCCGGACTTGTGGCCACCCGCATGAAAGGGCGCTGGCGCGGCGCGTTGATCGAAGGGCCCTCCGGCACGGGCAAGAGCGACCTCGCCATCCGCATGATGTCCGGCGGCTTTCGGCTGGTGGCGGACGACCGGGTTCTGGTCTGGTGCTCGGGCGGGCGGCTGTTCGGCAAGGCGCCCCGGCCGCTGTCGGGCCTTCTGGAGGCGCGCGGCGTGGGGATCATCCCCGAAACGCCGCTGGCCTTCTGCGAGATCGCCCTGCTGGTCCAGTGCAAGCCCGAGGCCGCCGAGGTCGAGCGCATGCCCGCGACGCAGGACACGGTGATCCTGGGCGTGTCGCTGCCGCGCATCGAGCTGTGGCCTTTTGAAGCGGCCGGCCCTGCGAAACTGCGTCGCGCTCTGGAGTATCTTGGAGGCGGCGCTTAACGAGCGTATCTAGACGGCCCGCGCGGCGCTCCCCTGCCGCGGTCGGAGGGGAACACCCGCCTTGAGGCTACTGGTATGATCGGGCTCGTGATCGTCACGCACGGTCGGCTCGCCGAAGAGTTCGTTTTCGCCATGGAGCACGTCGTGGGCCCGCAAAAGGGCGTGCGCGCGATCTGCATCGGGCCGGAAGACGACATGGAAAAGCGCCGCAAGGACATCCTGCGCGCCTGCGCCGACGTGGATACGGGCGACGGCGTGATCCTGCTCACCGACATGTTCGGCGGCACGCCCTCGAACCTCGCCATCTCGGTCATGGAGCAGACGCGGGCCGAGGTGATCGCGGGGCTGAACCTGCCGATGCTGATCAAGCTGGCCAGCTTGCGCACCCGCGAGCCGCTGGACGCCTGCGTGCACCACGCCCAGGAGGCTGGACGCAAATACATTTCCGTGGCGAGCTACGTGCTCGCGGGGGAGAAGTGACGAAGGCGATTCGGACCGTCGAGATCTGTAACGAGCGAGGGCTCCACGCCCGCGCGTCCGCTAAGTTCGTCAAGACCGCCGCCGGCTTCGACGCCGAAGTCTCCGTCACCAAGGACGGCCACACCGTCGACGCCAGATCCATCATGGGCCTGATGATGCTCGCCGCCGGTCCCGGCGCGCGCATCGAGATCGCCGCCGAGGGGCCGGATGCGGAGGCGGTGACGAAGGCGCTGGAAGACCTCGTCAGCTGCCGCTTCGACGAAGAGCGGTAACCCACCTCCGCTCATCCCCGCGAAAGCGGGGACCTAGGCTTTTTATGAAAGCCCGGTGCTCTACGATAACAAACCTGGGTCCCCGCTTTCGCGGGGATGAGCGGGTTTAGTGGGCGCTTATGCCCGCCGTCATCGGCCGCATCCCCAGATCGCTGAGGAGCTTTTCGTCCTCGGACTGCTCGGGGTTGGCGGTGGTCAGCAGCTTGCCGCCGATGAAGATGGAGTTGGCGCCGGCGAGGAAGCACAGCGCCTGCTGCTCGCGGCTCATGTGTTCGCGGCCGGCCGACAGGCGCACCATGGACTTGGGGCAGACGATGCGCGCCACCGCGATGGTGCGGACGAACTCCAGGCCGTCCACCGGCTCGCTGCCGCCGAGCGGCGTGCCCTTCACCGGCATCAGGTCGTTGATCGGCAGGCTGTCGGGATGCGCGGGCAGGGTGGCCAGCGCGTGGAGGAGGCCCGCGCGGTCCTTGCGCGTCTCGCCCATGCCGACGATGCCGCCGCAGCAGGTGCTCATACCGACGTTGCGGACATGCTCCAGCGTATCCAGGCGGTCCTGGTAGGTCCGGGTGGTGACGACCTTGTCGTAGTACTCCGGCGAGGTGTCGAGGTTGTGGTTGTAGTAGTCGAGGCCGGCGTCCTTCAGGGCCCTGGCCTGCTCGGCGGTCAGCATGCCGAGCGTGGCGCAGGTCTCCAGCCCAAGCGCCTTCACGCCTGAGATCATCTCGGCCACCTTGGGCAGGTCCCGGTCCTTCAGGTCGCGCCAGGCCGCGCCCATGCAGAACCGCTGCGCGCCGCCCGCCTTGGCCTGCGCCGCCGCCTGCACCACCGCGTCGGTGTCCATCAGCTTTGTCGCCTGCACCCCGGTCTTGAAGGAGGCCGACTGGCTGCAGTAGCCGCAGTTCTCTGCGCAGCCGCCGGTCTTCACGCTCAGCAGCTGCGAGAGCTGCACCTCGGCCGGGTCGAACCAGCGGCGGTGGATGGCGGCGGCCTGGAAGACGAGCTCGGTGAACGGCAGCTCGAACAGCGCCTCGATCTCCTCGCGCGTCCAGTCGTGACGCGGCTCAGCAGGATCGGCGATACGGACGGGCGCGTTCATGCGGCTCTCCCCAGGCAATGACTGGCGAGCGAATAGCAGCCCTGCCCGCCGACCGCGAGAGGGGAGGGCATATAAAGATATCCTTATGTCTTTGTTGCCCCAGTCTCGCGCAGGGGCTATAGAGCCGCCCTGACATTCCAAGGAGCCCCCCGCTGTGACCGACTACATCGTCAAGGACATCTCGCTCGCCGACTGGGGCCGCAAGGAGATCGACATCGCCGAGACCGAGATGCCCGGCCTGATGGCGGTGCGCGAGGAGTTCGCCAAGGACAAGCCGCTGAAGGGCGCGCGGATCGCCGGCTCGCTGCACATGACCATCCAGACGGCGGTGCTGATCGAGACGTTGCAGGCGCTCGGCGCCGAAGTGCGCTGGGCCAGCTGCAACATCTTCTCCACCCAGGACCACGCCGCCGCGGCCATCGCCGCGCAAGGCACGCCGGTCTTCGCGGTCAAGGGCGAGAGTCTCTACGAGTACTGGGAATACGCCCACAAGATCTTCGAGTGGGCCGACGGCGGCCACGCCAACCTGATCCTGGACGACGGCGGCGACGCCACGCTGCTTTGCGTGCTGGGCCCCAAGGCCGAGCAGGACCCCGCCGTGCTCGACAACCCGCAGAACGAGGAAGAGGAAGCCCTCTATGCGGTGATGAAGACCTACCTGCGCGACAAGCCGGGTTTCTATTCGGCCATCCGCAAGTCGGTGACCGGTGTCTCTGAAGAGACGACCACGGGCGTGCACCGCCTCTACCAGATGGCCGCGCGCGGCGAGCTGCCGTTCCCGGCCATCAACGTCAACGACAGCGTCACCAAGTCCAAGTTCGACAACCTCTACGGCTGCCGCGAAAGCCTGGTCGACGCCATCCGCCGGGGCACCGACGTGATGCTGGCGGGCAAGGTGGCGGTCGTCTGCGGCTATGGCGACGTCGGCAAGGGCTCGGCCGCTTCACTGCGCAACGGCGGGGCCCGCGTGATCGTCACCGAGATCGATCCGATCTGCGCCCTGCAGGCGGCGATGGAGGGCTATGACGTCAAGACGCTCGAGGACGTGGCGGACGCGGCCGATATCTTCGTCACCGCGACGGGCAACAAGGACGTCATCACCGTCGATCACATGCGGAAGATGAAGAACAACGCCATCGTTGCGAACATCGGCCACTTCGACTCCGAGATTCAGGTCGCGGGCCTGAAGAACTTCAAGTGGGACGAGATCAAGCCGCAGGTCCACCACATCGAGTTTCCCGACGGCAAGAAGATCATCCTGCTGTCCGAGGGGCGGCTGGTGAACCTCGGCAACGCCACGGGCCACCCGTCCTTCGTGATGAGCGCCTCGTTCACCAACCAGACGCTGGCGCAGATGGAGCTGTGGACCAACCGGGCCCAGTACCAGAACCAGGTCTACACCCTGCCCAAGCACCTCGACGAAAAGGTCGCCAAGCTGCACCTGGCCAAACTCGGCGTGAAGCTGACCGAACTGCGCAAGGACCAGGCCGAGTACATCGGCGTGCCGCGGGAAGGCCCCTTCAAGCCGGATCATTATCGGTACTGATGTGCCGCTGGCGCTGATCCTCTCCAGTCACGTGGCGGCTAGCCGTGTGGGAGGGTCGGCGCAGGCGTTGGCGCTGGCGGCGTTCGGCATCGAGCCGGTGGCTGTGCCGAGCGTGCTGTTCGGCCGCCACCCCGGCTGGGGCGCGCCGGGTGGAGCGGCGGTGCCGGACGGGACCTTCGCCGCCATGCTGGAGGGCATCGAGGCCAACGGCCTCTTCCCCACCTTCGACCTTGTGATCACCGGCTACTTCGCCTCGGCCGGTCAGGTCGAGGCGGCGGCCCGGGCGGTGCGGGCCTGCACGAACGCGCAGGTGGTCGTCGATCCCGTCATGGGCGACACGGGCAAGGGCCTGTACGTGAAGTCCGAGGTCGCCGAAGCGCTGAAGGCCGAGCTCGTGCCGCTGGCCGACGTGGTGGCGCCCAACGCCTGGGAGCTGGAGCAGCTGACGGGGATGGAGGTCACCGGCCCCGGCGCGGCGGTGCGCGCGGCCCGGGCGCTGAAGCGGCCAACGCTCGTCTCATCGGTCGATTGCCTGGAGGAAATCGGGGTCGTCTATGCCGACGCCGAAGGCGCCTGGCTGGCGGCCCATCCCTGGCAGGAGGTCTCGCCCAGCGGCACCGGCGATTTGCTGACGGCGCTGTTCGCCGCGGCGCTGCTCGACGACCTGTGGCCGTCGGAGCGGCTGGCGCGGGCGGTCAGCGGGGTTGCGCTGGCGGTCGAGACGGCGAACAAGGAGCAGCTTTCCGAGTTGCCCCTGGCGGGCCTCGGCAAAGGGCTCACCGAGACCGCGCCGACCGTTCGCATCGAAGAGATCGCATGACCGATATCCACGGCATTTGTCCTCCCGAATTCGACGCCGTCCGCCGCGCCTTCGAGGCCAACCTGCCCGAGGAGCTTGGCGCGCGGTTCTCGCTGGCGGTGGACGGCGAGGTCGTCGTCGACCTCTACGGCGGCTTTGCCGACCGCAAGCAGACGACGCCGTTCGGGCCGGACACGCTGACGCCGGTGTTCTCGACGACCAAGGCCATCGCCGCCATCATGGTGGCGCGGCTGGTGGAGCAGGGGCGGCTCTCCTACGACCAGCCGGTCGCGGACGTCTGGCCGGAGTTTGCCCAAAGCGGCAAGGGCGCGGTCACGGTCGAACAGGCCATGAGCCACCAGGCGGGACTGTCCGGCTTTCCGGACGAGACCGACCCGACCATCTGGTTCGACTGGGACGCCACCTGCGAGAAGCTCGCCGCCATGACGCCGCTGTGGCCGGTCGGCTCGGCCAGCGGCTACCACCCCGTGACCTTCGGCTATCTGGCGGGCGAGATCTTCCGCCGCGTGGACGGCCGCACCATGGGCACGGCCCTGCGCGAGGACATCGCGGTCCCCGCCGGGCTCGACCTGTGGATCGGCCTGCCCGACGCCGAGCACGGCCGCGTGGCCGAGCTGAAACGGCCCTCGGAGCTGCCAAAGTTCGGGGCCATCAACGAGGCGCTGAAGGCCGCCTTCCTGACGCCCTGGTCCGCGCCGGCGGGCAAGACGGGGGCCGAGTGGCGGCGGGTGGAAATCCCCTCCGCCAACGGCCACGCCACCGCGCTCTCGCTGGCGCTGCTGATGGGGGCGCTGGCGACCGACGGCGAGGTGGGCGGGACGCACATCCTCTCGCCCGCGACGCGCGATCTCGCCGCCGCCGAGCGCATCCGGGGCATGGACCTCGTCCTGCCGTTCGACATGAGCTGGGGCGCGGGCTTCATGCGCAACGTCCCCAACCACTTCTACGGGCCGAACGACAGGACCTTCGGCCACTCCGGCTGGAGCGGCTCCTGCGCCTTCGCCGACCCCGAGCGGCGGGTGTCGGGCGCTTATGTGATGAACAGGCAGTCGGCGGTCTTGATCGGCGACCCCCGTTCGCGCCGGCTGATCGACGCGGCCTATGAGGCGCTCTGACAACGCGTCCTTCGACACGCCCTTCGGGCTGCTCAGGATGACGTATTGCCAAGATCGTCATGGTAAGCAGGCGCGCCGCGCCGTGTCGAACCACGCACCACGCCATAGGCAAATACCGCCACCCCCGCCCAGATGAAGGCGAACGACAGCGCGCGCAGGGGCGTGAAGGCTTCGCCCAGCGCGATGCCGACGCCGAACTGCAAGGTGGGGGCGAGGAACTGGAGGAAGCCCAGCGCCGTCATGGTCAGGCGACGCGCGGCCCAGGCGAAGAGGGCCAGCGGGACGACCGTGGCGGGCCCCGCGGCCAGCAGCATCAGGGCCGTGGGGACGCTGTCGCGGAAGTGGCCGGCGCCGGTCAGCTCCAGGAACAGCACGTAGGCCAGGCCCGGCAGCGTCAGGTACAGGCACTCGATGAACAGGCCCGTCTGGGCGTCGGCCTGCACCTGCTTGCGGATCACCCCGTAGAGGCAAAACGAAAACGCCAGCGACAGCGACACGATCGGCAGGTGGCCAAGCGCCAGCGTCTGGATGGCGACGCCCACCACCGCCAGGGCGATGGCGATCTTGCCCTCGACGTTCATCCGCTCGCGAAAGAGCAGCGCCCCGACGGCCATGTTCATCAGGGGGTTGATGTAATAGCCGAGGCTCGCCTCCAGCACCTTCCCGGCGTTCACCGCGATCACGTAGATCGTCCAGTTGACCAGGATGGCCAGCGTCGAGAGCGCCAGGAACCCCAGTGTCCTTGGCTCGCACAGCACCCGGGCCACCTGCGGGACCTGGCGGCCCAGCATCACCAGCCCGAACGCCCAGAGGACCGCCCACAGGGTGCGGTGGGCGATCATCTCGGCCGAGCCGACGCCCATGCCGTAGAGCAGGTGGAAGTAGAGGGGCAGGAACCCCCACAGCAGATAGGCCCCGACCCCCGCCGCCAGCGCCTGGCGGGGTTCCCCGCCGGACGCCGACGACGGCGCCACTACGCGAGGACCTTCTGGCCGATCAGGCCGCGCTCATGCAGGAGCTGGGCGATCTGGACGGCGTTGAGGGCGGCGCCTTTGCGCAGGTTGTCCGACACCACCCACATGGTCAGGCCGTTGGCGATGGTCGGGTCGTTGCGGATGCGGCTGACATAGACGGCGAACTCGCCCTGGGCCTCCTTGGGCGTGACGTAGCCGGTCTCGTCGCGGCGATCGACGACCACCACGCCCGGCGCCTCGCGCAGGATCTCGCGGGCGTCGTCCTCGTCGAGGTGCTCGTGGAACTCCAGGTTCACCATCTCCGAATGGGAGACCATCACCGGCACGCGCACACAGGTCACCGTGAGCGCGATGTCGGGATCGAGCATCTTGTGCGTCTCCTTCCACATCTTGGCTTCCTCGTCGGTGTAGCCGTCGTCGCGGAAGGTCCCGATGTAGGGGATGACATTGAAGGCGATCTGCTTGGGGAATTTCTTCGGCTCGCTGGGGCCAAGCACGAAGACGCCCTTGGTCTGGTCCCAGAGCTCGTCCATGCCCTCCTTGCCCGCGCCGGAAACCGACTGATAGGTCGACACCACCGCGCGCTTGATGCGGGCCGCGTCGTGCAGGGGCTTAAGCGCCACCACCAGCTGGATGGTCGAGCAGTTGGGGTTGGCGATGATGTTCTTGCGCATCTCGTCGACCGCGTCGGGATTCACCTCCGGCACGATCAGCGGCACGTCAGGGTCCATGCGCTAGGCCGAGGAGTTGTCGATGACGATGGGGCCCGCGCGGCCGATCTTCTCGGACCAGGCCTTGGACAGCGTGCCGCCCGCGCTCATCAGGACGAGGTCGACGGTGGAGAAGTCGAACTGCTCCAGGTCCTCGCACTTGATGATCTCGTTGCCGAAGGAGACCTCGACGCCGATGGATTTGCGCGAGGCGATGGCGTGCATCTTCTCCACGGGGAAGTTCACTTCCTCGAGGATGTTGAACATCTCGCGGCCCACGTTGCCCGTGGCGCCCACAACGGCGACCCGGTAACCCATCGAAAGCTCCTCGTTGAACTGGGAAGCGCGCAGATACGCCTGTCGTTGCTGCGGTGCAAGGCGAGGATTGCTGAGAGCGGGTTCAGGACCGTTCCGCCTGGCCGCGCCCGAG
Organism: Caulobacteraceae bacterium; assembly: GCA_036376035.1. Classification (GTDB taxonomy): domain Bacteria; phylum Pseudomonadota; class Alphaproteobacteria; order Caulobacterales; family Caulobacteraceae; genus Caulobacter. The sequence goes on from DASVBC010000043.1 coordinate 16,674, forward strand.
GGGTTCGGAACAACCCTCGCCCTGCCGAGTTTGCAAGACTGCCCCGTTTGCGCAGCGGAGCCGTCAAAGGCTGTCGCGAACAGCGAGGTGTAGTTCAGGCATACCCAACTCACGAGCCCGCCGGCCCTTGTGACCGGCAAGCAAACACAAGGAAATCGCAATGCGTTTTGTGAACAACTCCAGTGCGAAACTTGGCGCCGTCACCGCCGTGATCCTCGGCGGCCTTAGCCTGACGGCCTGCGCCACCCCGGTTGACTACGGCGCGGACATCGCCGCGCTCAACAACCGCGTGTCGGCTGTCGAAGGTGTCGCGGGCAACGCCGCCGCCGCGGCCCAGGCCGCCGCCGCCGACGCCCGCAACGCCAACGCGCGTATCGACGCCCTGACCACCCGCGTCGATCGCCTCGAGCAGACGGCGACGGTCATCCGCACGCCGCGCAACTAAGTCGTGATCGGGGCGGGCGGTTGGTCCGTCCGCTCCCTTCGCGCGTTAAGCCCACAGTCATGTTGAGTATGTGGAGTAATGGCGATGTTCAGTCACACTGGCGCGCCACTGATAGCCTTTGCCTGCTGCCTGTCGCTGGCAGGGGCGCCGGTGGCCCACGCCGCGGCGGCGCCTGAGGCCGAAGTCGCCGAGGCGACGACGACGCTGGCCGGCTGGCAGGCGGTGGATACGCCGCAAACCGTTTCGGACCTGGCCGAGTGGGTGCGGCGCACGCACGACAACCAGGACCTTCCCTTCGTCATCATCGACAAGACCGCCGCGGTCGCCGCCCTCTATGCGGGCGACGGCGAGATGATGGCCGTGACGCCGGTGCTGATCGGCCTGACGGTCGGCGACGACTCCGTGCCCGGCATCGGCGACCGCGAACTGCGTGACGTGCGGCCAGAAGACAGGACCACCCCGGCCGGCCGCTTCATCGGCGGCTATGGCCCGGCCGCGGACGGCAAGCGGGTGCTGTGGGTCGACTTCCCGACGGCGCTGTCGCTGCACCCGGTGGTGACCAGCAACCCCAGGGAGCGGCGGCTGGAGCGGCTGGAGTCGCCGGCCATCGATGACAACCGCATCTCGTTCGGCTGCATCAACGTGCCGCCCAGCTTCTACAGCGACATGGTCGAGCCGATGTTCGCGAACAACAACGGCGTCTTCTACATCCTGCCCGAACAGAAGACCGTGGCGGAGGTGTTCCCCGACTTCGCGGCCACGATGCAGGCGAGCGTCGCGGCGCCGACGGACCACGCCGAGCTGGATCTGGACGCCCTCGCCGCCTCGCTAGAGAGCGGAGAGGACCGCATCGCCCATCTGGACGGTGGTGAGAGCGCCGCCGAGGTCACGGGTGCGGGCGCCGGACTCGAGGGCGCGGCCGACAGCGGCTAACAGGCGGTCGGCCAGGTCGGCGCGCCCTAGCGACCAGCGCAGGGCCATCTCGAACGACAGGATGGCGGCCAGCGGATTGGCCAGCCCCTGCCCCGCGATGTCGGGCGCCGAACCGTGGATGGGCTCATAAAGACCGGGCTTGCCGGGCTCGCCCAGGGCGGCCGAGGGCAGCATGCCGAGCGAGCCGGTCAGCTGGCTGGCTTCGTCCGACAGGATGTCGCCGAACAGGTTGTCGGTCAGGATCACGTCGAACTGGGTGGGCGCGCGGACCAGCTGCATGGCGGCGTTGTCAGCCAGCATGTGCTCCAGCTGGACGTCGGCATAGTCGCGCTTGTGCAGGTCGGTGACCACCTCGCGCCACAGCAGGCCGCTTTCCATGACGTTCGACTTCTCGCAGGAGGTCACCTTGTTGCGGCGCCCACGCGCCAGCTCGAAGGCGACGCGGCTGACGCGCTCGATCTCGGAGGTCGTATAGACCTGAGTGTCCACGCCGCGCCGCTGGCCGTCCGGCAGGGTCTCTATGCCGCGCGGCTCGCCGAAATAGACGCCGCCGGTGAGCTCGCGAACGATCATGATGTCGAGGCCCGCGACAACCTCGCGTTTGAGGGTGGAGGCGTCGGCGAGGGGCTCGAAGCACAACGCCGGGCGCAGGTTGGCGAACACCGCCATCTCCTTGCGCAGGCGAAGCAGGCCCGCCTCCGGGCGTTTGGCGCGCTCGACGCCCACCCACTTCGGCCCGCCCACCGCGCCCATCAGCACCGCGTCGGCCGCGAGGCAGGCGGCGACCGCTTCGTCGGTAAGGGGCACGCCGTGCTGGTCAAAGCTCGCGCCGCCGAATGGGCGCTCCTCGATTGTGAGGTCAGGAGTCAGCACCTGCGCCACGCGGCGCACCTCGGCGCAGACCTCGGGGCCGATGCCGTCGCCGGGCAGGAGGAGGAGAGTGGGCATGGTCGTCCTTAGAGGGGCCGCTGGGCGGCGACCTCATAGGCCGTCAGCTTGCGGTCGGAAACCCCGAAGCTCGGCCACTGGGCGCGCCAGTCGGCCATGTGCGGCGTGGCGAAGTGGGCCTCCAGCGCCGCCTGGTCGCGCCACTCCTCGAACACATGGATGAGGCCGGGATCAGTGACGTCCTCGGCATAGCCGTAGGCGATGCAGCCGTCCTCGGCGCGCGAGGCGTCCATCATCGCCTTCATGTGCGGACGAAAGCGGTCGATGTTTTCCGGCGGCACGCGGACCGTGCCCGCGACGATCAGGGTCACGCGCGCGCCTCCAGCCAGGGCCTGGAGAGGGCCTGCCTCATCTCGAAGGTGTCGATGTCGCTCGCGTGCTGCAGCGTCTCGCCGATGGCGTCCAGGCCCTTGAGCAGCTTTTCCTTCACGCCCGGATTGATCTCGAAGCGGTAGGCCTTGCCCGATGGCGAGGTGACGGTCTGGGTCTCCAGGTCGACGGAAAAGACGTGGTTGCCGCCCTTGGCCTCGTCCATCAGCTCCTCGACCTGCTCGGGCGGCAGGACGACGGTGAGGAGGCCGTTGTTGACGCAGTTGCCCGCGAAGATGTCGGCGAAGGACGGCGCGATCACGCAGCGGATGCCAAAGTCCATCAGCGCCCATGGGGCGTGCTCGCGGGAGGAGCCGCAGCCGAAGTTGTCGCCGGTGACCAGCACCCGCGCGCCTTTGAATTCCGGCCGGTTGAGCACGAAGTCGGCCTTCTCGCGGCCCTGCTCGTCGAAGCGGAAGTCGTAGAACAGGCCCTTCGCCAGCCCCTCGCGCTCCACGGTCTTGAGGAACTGCTTGGGGATGATCTGGTCGGTGTCGATGTTGGCCAGCGGCAGCGGCGCCGCCGTGCCGTCGAGGCGGGTGAAGGGCTGCATCAGGCGGCTCCGATCACGAGGGTGGGGACGGCCGCGGGGGCGTCCTTGACGGTGAAGACGGCGGTGCCGGGCTTGCGGCCGGGGCGCACGTCCGAGACGTCGAAGCCGGCGCCCTTCATCCGGGCGTTGGCGGCGGGGACGTCGGGAACGCGCCAGCTGAGTCCCCACGGCGCATCGGGGCCGTCGCCGACGCCGCCCTTCAGCGGGTGGGCCACCTCGACGACGAGGTCGCCGCAGCGGAAGAACATCAGCCGCATGCCCCACTGTTCGTTGGAGCGGTCGAGGCGCATGTCGAGGCCCAGCCGCGCGCCCCAGAAGGCGGCGGCGCGCTCGGGGTTCGGCGTGTTGACGACGACGTGGTCGAGGCCGCTGACGGCGGCGGCTTCATCGCCTGTGAAGGGCGAGGCCGGCCAGGGCGCTTCCTCGATCAGGAAGATGTTGGTCCCGTGGGACGCGGCGGGATCGAGGACGGAGGTGGTCCAGTAGCGCTTCTCGCCCGTCTCGGGATGGGTGGCGCGGATGGGGCGGGCCTCGGTGGAAGGCGCGCCCACGCGCTCCAGCCGGCGGCGGGTCGCGGCCATGTCGTCGACCGTGAAGGCAAGCGCCCAGATGCCCTCGCCGGCCTCGTCGAGGCGGGCCTTCACCCGGTCGCCGGTGTAGCCGCTGCCCCTGGGGGCGATCACATCGAGGGCCATGTTGGAGAGCTGGAACCAGGCGTGGTGCGCCCCGCCGTCCGCGCCGCGCCAGTTGGGCGCCCGGCCGAGCAGGGCCTCGTAGCGGCCCACGGCCTCATCGAGGTCTTCGACCACCAGCGCCACATGGTCCAGCGCCTTGATCACAGGAAGTCCCGGACGTCCGTGATGTGACCGGTGATGGCGGCGGCGGCGGCCATGGCCGGGCTCATCAGGTGCGTGCGCCCGCCGCGGCCCTGCCGGCCCTCGAAGTTGCGGTTGGAGGTCGAGGCGCAGCGCTCGCCCGGCGCCAGCCGGTCGGGGTTCATGCCAAGGCACATGGAGCAGCCGGGCTCTCGCCAGTCGAAGCCGGCGGCGCGGAAGATGTCGTCGAGGCCCTCGGCCTCGGCCTGGGCGCGGACGAGACCGGAGCCCGGCACGACCATGGCGCGGACGCCGCTCGCGACCTGGCGGCCTTGAGCGATGGCGGCGGCGGCGCGCAGGTCTTCGATGCGGCTGTTTGTGCACGAGCCGATGAAGACGACATCGACCTTGGCCTCGCTGATCGGTTGGCCGGGCTCGAGGCCCATGTAGTCGAGGGCGCGGGTGACCGCGGCCCGCTTGTCGGCGGTGGGGAAGCTGGCGGGGTCGGGCACGGTGTCGGTGACGGCGATCACATCCTCGGGCGAGGTGCCCCAGGTGACCAGCGGGGCGATCGTGGCCGCGTCGATGTGGACCTCGCGGTCGAAGACGGCGTCCTCGTCGGTGAAGAAGCTCTGCCAGTAGCAGAGGGCCATCTCCCACGCCCCGCCCTTGGGCGTGGCGGGCCGGCCGCGCAGGTAGTCGTAGGTGGTCTCGTCCGGGGCCACCAGACCGGCGCGGGCGCCCGCCTCGATGGTCAGGTTGCAGAGGGTCATGCGCCCCTCCATCGATAAAGCCCGCACGGCCGAGCCGGCGTATTCGATGACGTAGCCGGTGCCGCCGGCGGTCCCGATCTCGCCGATCACCGCCAGGGCGAAGTCCTTGGCGCCGACGCCCGGGGCGGGCTCGCCCTCGATCGTCACCCGCAGGTTCTTCGACTTCTTCTGGCGCAGGGTCTGGGTCGCCAGCACATGCTCGACCTCGGAGGTGCCGATGCCGTGGGCCAGCGCCCCGAACGCGCCGTGGGTGGAGGTATGGCTGTCGCCGCAGACGATGGTCATGCCGGGCTGGGTGCGGCCCTGCTCGGGGCCGACGACATGGACGATGCCGTTGCGGACGTCGCCCATCTTGAAGAACTCGATGCCGTTGTCGGCGACGTTGCGGGCCAGCGTCTGCAGCTGCAGGCGCGCTTCCTCGTCGGCGACGGCGTCGACGCCCAGCGCCTGGCCCTCTGTCGGCACGTTGTGGTCGGCGACGGCCAGGGTGCGGTCGGGGCGGCGGACGGCGCGGCCGGCGGCCCTGAGGCCCGCGAAGGCCTGCGGCGTCGTCACCTCATGGATCAGGTGCAGGTCGATATAGAGGATCGCCTCGTCGCCCTCGGTGGCGACGACATGCGCGTCCCAGATCTTGTCGTAGAGAGTTTTGCCCGACATGGGCCGCGAGATAGCACATCCCCAACGCACGTCATCCTAGGCCTTGTGCCTAGGACCCAGAAACGTTGACGCTGACAGGGTGAACGGTGCGTTGGCCGCCGCCGGGGCTACCCGCGACTCGCCTCGATTATGGGTCGTCGGAACAAGTCCGACGATGACGAGAGGGTGGGGTTTAGGCGTGCGGATGCGCGCTTTCGTAGGCGGCAAGGAGCCGCGCGGCGTCGACCTCGGTGTACTTCTGGGTGGTCGAGAGGGAGGCGTGCCCGAGCAGTTCCTGGATCGAACGCAGGTCCGCGCCGGCGTCCAGCAGGTGCGTGGCGAAAGAGTGACGCAAGGCGTGGGGCGTCGCCTTCTCGCTGAGCCCCAGACGACTGCGGAGGTTTTGCATCGTCGCCTGCACATGGCGGGGGCTTAGCGGGCCGCCGCGTTTGGCGCGGAACAGGGCGTCTTCGGGAGTGAGGGGCGAGGGAAGAGCGGCGAGATAGCGGTCCACGGCCTCCCGTACTTCGTCGAGCACCGGCACGACGCGGGTCTTGGAGCCCTTACCGGTGACGCGCAGGGAATCGCCCAGCGGTGCGTCCGACCGCTTCAGCGACAGCGCCTCGGAAATCCGCAGGCCACAGCCCCACAAAAGCGTCAGCACCGCCTCGTCGCGGGCGGCTTCCCAGGGCTCGCGGTCGGGATCGCCGGTGGCTTCCAGAATGAGGCCGCGCGCGTGGTCCTCCGACACGGGCCGGGGCGCTGACGGCTTCACGCGCGGGCCTTTCACCAGCTCCAGCGCGTGGTTGGGCGTATCGTGGCGCCGATCGAGGTAGCGGTGGAAGGAGCGGATGGCGCTCAGGGCCTGCGACACGGACCGCGCGGAGAGCGGGCGATCGCCTGATCGGCGGTGGGCGAGATAGGCGCGCAGCTCCCCGGCCGTTACGCCCCCGAGGTCGCTGAGCGACAGGCTCTCGCCCCGATGCTGTTCGAGGAAGGCGAGGTAGGGCGAAACACAGTCCTGATAGGCCTCGACCGTCCGCGGCGAAGCCCGCCGCTCGCCCGAAAGGTAGGCCAGCCAGGCGATCAGGGCCTGCTGAGCTGACCTTACGCCGTCGGCCATCGCTCGGCCGTGCGTTCGACGACGCGGGCGAGGAAGGCGACGAGTTCGGCGCCCATGTCCGCGGTGAAGCCCTTGGGCTCGGGCGAGCCGAAGGCGAGGATGCCTTGCCGTGCGGGCTCCCACAGGGCCATGCGGACCATGGCCATGGAGCGCACGCTCTCGGCCTTGTCGCCGAAGACGCCCAGCGCCGGGGCGTGGAAGCCCATCAACGCCAGGCGCGTCGGGCCCATGATGAGGTCGACCTGGCCGTCGATCAGCGGATACCAGCCGGCCGGGGCGCCTTCGCCCTCCACCGCCAGCACGGCGCCGACGAGCCCAAAACGCAGGGTGGCCAGTTCATCGACGCGGCGGGAAAGGTCCGAATGGTTGCGGGCGTCGAGGATGTCCACGACGGCGGCATGGGTTTGGGCCTGGGCGGCGAAGTTGGCCCGCGCGGTGGCCTCCAGCTGCTTGCGGACGCCCGCCTCGCGCTTGTGGGCGGCGGCGACGCGGGCCAGCGCCGCGGGGCCGAAATCGACGACGTTGGCGGCATCGAGGCGCAGGCCAAGCTCACCAAGCAGCTCGGGGTCGTTCCTCAGAACGTCGGGATTAGCCTTAACAAAGGCGCGGACGGCTTCCGCATCCAGATCGGCCTCGGCGGCCCAGCTCGCTTCGCTCATCCGTCGTCCCTTAGAGGATCGACTGGTTGGTCCCTCTCCAGTCGCTCATGAATTGATCAAGCCCCTTTTCGGTTAACGGGTGCTTGAAGAGGTCCTCAAAGACCTTCGGCGGGATGGTGGCGCAGTCGGCGCCCTGGATGGCCGCGTCGCGCACATGATCCACTGTGCGAATCGAGGCGGCGAGGATTTCGGTGTCGAAGTCGTAGTTGTCGTAGATCGCCCGAATCTCGGCGATCAGCCGCATGCCGTCCTCGCCGATGTCGTCGAGACGGCCGATGAAGGGCGAGATGTAGCTGGCGCCCGCCTTGGCCGCGAGCAGGGCCTGGGCGGCGGAGAAGCAGAGGGTGACGTTGGTGGCGATGCCCTCGCGGGCGAACTGGGCGGTGGCGATCAGGCCATCGCGGGTCAGTGGGACCTTCACGACGATGTTGGGCGCGATCTCGGCCAGCTTTCGGCCCTCGGCCAGCATCTGCTCGTGCTCGGTCGCGGCCACTTCGGCGGAGACGGGGCCCTCGACGAGGCCGCAAATCTCGGCGATGACCTCCAGCATGTTGCGGCCGGACTTGGCGATCAGCGTGGGATTGGTGGTGACGCCGTCGACCAGGCCCGTGGCGGCGAGGTCGGTCAGCACCTTCGTGTCGGTGGTGTCGAGGAAAAGTTGCATGCCGATGGTTCTAGCGGGCCTCGCAAGGTCTCGCCAGCCGTGAGCCGCATCGCCTCCGTCCTTCTGCCCATGCCGCTGCCCGAGGCCTTCGACTATGCCGAGCCGGAGGGAATGGGGCTCGCGCCAGGCGACCACGTCGCCGTCCCGCTGGGGCCGCGCGTGATGCGGGGCGTGGTGGAGCAGGTGCGCGAAGGGGCGGGCGGCAACCGGCCGCTGAAACCCGTGCTGGAGCGGCTGGACGAGCCGCCGCTGCCGGAGGGCACGCTGGCGTTCGTCAACTGGGCCGCCCGCTATTCGGTGGACGCGCCGGGCTGGCCGCTGGCCATCGCCACGCGCGGCCTTCGCGCGCCGAAGGCTCGGCCGGAAAAGGTGGTGGAGCCGACCGGCAAGGAACCGGCGCGGATGACTCCCGCCCGGCGCAAGGTGCTGGATGCGGCGGCGAACATGGCGCTGTCGCCGGCGAGCCTGGCCGCGGAGGCGGGCGTGTCGTCGGGTGTCGTGAAGGGTCTTTGCAATGAGGGCGTGCTGGAAGTGCGGCTGATTCAGCCCGAGAGCGGCTTTCCAGAACCCGACCTGACGCTGAAGGGCCGCAAGCTCGGGGCCAGCCAGGCCGCGGCGGCTGAGGCGCTCAAGGAAAGTGTGGGCCAGGGCTTTTCGGTGTCCCTGCTCGACGGCGTGACGGGCTCGGGCAAGACGGAGGTCTATCTGGAGACGGTCGCCGCCGCCCTGGCCGCCGATCCCGACGCGCAGGTGCTGGTGCTGCTGCCCGAGATCGCGTTGACGCAGGCGGTGATCGCCAGGTTCGAGGAGCGGTTCGGCGCGGCGCCGGCCGAGTGGCACTCCGGCGTCGCCCCGCCGCGCCGGCGGCGTGTGTGGGAGGCGGTCGTGGCGGGCCGCTGCCGCATCGTGGTCGGCGCCCGCTCGGCGCTGTTCCTGCCCTTCCAGAAGCTCTCCCTCGTCGTTGTCGATGAGGAGCACGACGGCTCCTACAAGCAGGAGGACGGCTTCATCTATCAGGCCCGCGACCTCGCCGTGGCCCGGGCCAAGATCGAGGATGCGATGGTCGTGCTGGCCTCGGCCACGCCCTCGCTGGAGAGCCTCTACAACGCCGAGAGCGGCCGCTATCGCTGGCTGAAGCTGTCGGACCGCCACGGTTCGGCGCAGCTGCCGGACGTCTCGCTCATCGACATGCGCGAACACCAGCCCGAGCATGGTCGCTGGCTGTCGCGGCCGCTGGTCGAGGCGATGGGTCAGACGCTGACGCGCGGGGAGCAGACGCTGCTGTTCCTCAACCGCCGAGGCTACGCGCCGCTGGTGCTGTGCCGCGCCTGCGGGGAGAAGCTGACGGCGCCGGACACCGACAGCTGGCTGGTGGAGCACCGCTACACCGGGCGTCTCGTCTGCCACCTGACCGGCTTTTCGATGCCAAAGCCCGCCGCCTGCCCCCACTGCGGCGCGAAGGACAGCCTCGTCTCCATCGGGCCGGGCGTCGAGCGGGTGGAGGAGGAGGCGCGCAGCCTCTTTCCCGAGGCGCGGATCGCCGTCTTTTCCTCCGACACCGTCTTCGACGCCGAGGCCGCGCGGTCGCTGGTCGCCTCCATGGCGGCGGGCGAGATCGACATCCTGGTGGCCACCCAGGCGGCGGCCAAGGGCCACAACTTCCCCAACCTGACCCTGGTCGGCGTGGTTGACGCCGACCTTGGCCTGCGCGGCGGAGACCTTCGGGCCGGCGAACGGACCTTTCAGCTGCTGGCGCAGGCCGCGGGCCGGGCGGGTCGCCACGAGCGTCCGGGGCGGGCGCTGCTGCAGACCTACGCGCCCGAGCATCCGGTGATGCAGGCGCTAAGCCGCCAGGACCGCGACGCCTTCGTCGCCGCCGAGATGGAGATGCGCGAGGCCTCCGGCCTGCCGCCGTTCGGGCGCCTGGCGGCGGTGATCTGCTCGGGGCCGGACGCCGCGCAGCTGGAGGCCTACTGCCGGGCCCTGGCGGCGGCGACGCCCAACGCCGAGGGGGTGGAGGTGTTCGGCCCGGCCGACGCGCCGCTCGGCCTCATCCGGGGGCGGCGGCGAAAGCGCTTCCTTGTGCGGGCCAACCGCGACGTCGATCTGCAGGCTTTCCTGTCCGCCTGGCGGGCGCGGGCCAGGGCGCCGGGGTCGGTGCGGGTGGTCATCGACGTCGACCCCTACAGCTTCCTTTAGGAACAGCTTGGCCGCGTTCGCCGTTCTGCCCCTCGACTGAAGGGAGCCGAAACGATGGCCGACAACGACCGCAATGACGATGTGGGGGCGCAGCCCGTCGCCGCCCCGGCGAGCGCCACGCGCTGGATGGTGATCATCCTGGCCGCGCTGGTGGTGGCCGCGCTGCTGGGCTGGTTCCTGCTCGGCAACAACCGCGCCCCTGGCCCGGCCGCCACTGAAACGTCCAAAAGCCAGACCGAGCAGTCGTTCGAGGACACGGTGATCGTGAACCCCGACGGCTCGGTGAAGCAGCAGGTCCCGTCCGACGCCGACACCCTGTCGCCCGGCGGTCAGGCCATCCCGGCCCCGACCATTACCGACAACCAGGGCAGCCCGACCGTGGGCGTCGGCCCGGCGACCGTGACCCCGCCGCCGAGCGCGACCCAGTGACGCCCTGACGCGCCTGCAATTTCGCGGGCGCGTCCCCATCTGGTATGGACCCCAACGGTCCATGCCATGAGCGTCACCCTCGATCTTTCCCGCGCGTCCACGCCGGCGGCCAAGGCCGCCTCCGTCAACCTGACCGGTCTGACGCGCACCGCGCTGTCCGCCGCGCTGGTGGACGCCGGCGTGGTGGATGCATCGAAGGCGAAGATGCGCACGAACCAGATCTGGCGCTGGGCGCAGCACTTCGGCGTCACCGACTTCGAGCGGATGACCGACATCGACAAGGCCACCCGCGCGCGGCTCGCGGAGACCTTCACCCTGGCGCGGCCCGAGGTGGTCGAGCGTCAGGTGTCGAAAGACGGTACGCGCAAGTGGCTGATCCGCATGGGGCCGGGCATCGAGGTCGAGAGCGTCTTCATCCCGGGCGTAGGCCGCGCGGGCGCGCTGTGCGTCTCCAGCCAGGTCGGCTGCACGCTGAACTGCACCTTCTGCCACACGGGCACCCAGCCGCTGGTGCGCAACCTGACCGCCGCCGAGATCGTGGCGCAGGTGCAGGTGTGCCGTGACGACCTGGGCGAATGGCCCTCGCCCAAGGAGGACCGCCAGCTCTCCAACATCGTCTTCATGGGCATGGGCGAGCCGCTCTACAATCTGGACGCCGTGGCGGACGCCATGGACATCATCAGCGACAACGAGGGCATCGCCCTGTCGCGGCGGCGGATCACGGTTTCGACCAGCGGTGTCGTGCCGGAGCTCAAGGCCCTGGGTGAGCGGACGCAGGCGATGCTGGCCATCTCGCTGCACGCCACCAACGACGAGCTTCGCGAGAAGCTGGTGCCGCTGAACCGGAAGTATCCTATCGCCGAGCTGATGGCCGGCATCCGCGACTATCCGGGCCTGTCGAACGCGCGGCGCGTGACGTTCGAGTATGTGATGCTCAAGGGCGTCAACGACAGCCCGGCCGATGCGCGGGCGCTGGTCAAGCTGGTCCAGGGCATCCCGGCCAAGATCAACCTGATCCCGTTCAATCCCTGGCCGGGCAGCCCTTACGAGTGCTCCGACTGGGGGACCATCGAAACCTTCGCGGCGATCCTGAACCGCGCCGGCTACGCCTCGCCGATCAGGACGCCGCGCGGGCGCGACATCCTCGCCGCCTGCGGCCAGCTGAAGAGCGAGAGCGAGAAGCTGCGGGCCAGCGCGCGCCGAAAGCTCGCCGCTGCCGAATAGCCGGGCGCCGTGATAACGGTAGAGCCTGTTTTGTAAGGAGGCCGCCATGCCGTCCGACTTCACCTCGCCCGAAATCCAGGCCTTCGCCACGGGCTTTCCGATCACGCTGCTGCATTTTTCGATGACGCTGGCGATCCTGCTGGCCGGGGCGGGGATCTACATCCTGCTGACGCCGCACAAGGAGATCCGGCTGATCCGCGAGGGCAACATCGCCGCGGCGCTGTCCCTCGGCGGGGCCCTGGTCGGACTGGCCATACCGCTGGCGGTGTCGCTGGGCGCCTCGACCTCGGCGGTGGAGATCGGCCTGTGGGGCGTGGCGACCATCGCCGTCCAGCTGCTGGTGTTCAGGCTGACCGAGATCGCGCTGCACGGCCTGCCGCGGCGCATCGCCGAGGGTGAGGTCGCCGCCGCCACCCTGCTCGTCGGCGTCAAGCTCGCCAGCGCCATCATTCTCGCGGCGGCGATGAGCGGCTAGGACCTTCGTGCAGTTCCCCCGCTTACCAGACTGGCTGATCTACAGCGCCGTGGTGGCGGCGCTGCTGGTGGCCGCTGTCGGGCGTCAGGAGCAGGCCGACGCGCCCGCCCCGCCGCCGCCGGTGCCGGGGGAAGAGGGCGTGCCGCTGGCGCCGTCCTCGCCGTTCGACCCCGCCGTGGTGGTCGAGGTGCCGGGCCAGACGCAGCCGGGCTCGGGCACGGCGTTCAGCGTGGCCGACAGCGGCGTATGGCTGACCGCCCGGCACGTGGTCGAAGGCTGCGAGCAGACGGCGCTGGTGGTGGCCGAGGGGCGAGGCGTCGCGGTCAACGTCACCATCGATCCGGCCGGCGATGCGGCCATCCTGACCTCCGACGGCGGCGCGCCGGCCTTGCCGCTGGCGCTGAGCCAGCCGTTGAAGCGCGGCGATCTCGCTTTCCATCCCGGCTATCCCCAGGGCCATCCGGGCGAGACGGCCTCGCGCCTGCTGGGCCGCGAGAACCTGGTGGTGCGGGGGCGCGGCGCGCGGACCGAGCCGGTGCTGGTGTGGGCCGAGGTCGGGCGCACCGACGGGCTGCGCGGCACGCTGGCGGGGCTCTCCGGCGCGCCGGCGCTCGACAGCACGGGGCGGGTGATCGGGGTGACCATCGCCGAGTCGCCGCGCCGGGGCCGGATCTATACGACTACGCCAGAGACGGTGGAGGCGGCCTTCATCGCCGCCCGCGCGCAGCCGGCCACCTTTGCGGTGGGCGAGCCGATCAACACCGACAACTACGGCCGGGTGGCCGACACCCTGCGCCGCGACCTGCGGGTCGCTCAGGTGGTCTGCTTGACCGCCTGAACCACCTTGGGCTGGCGCGCCGCCACGATGAAGGCGAGCACGATGGCCGCCGCCCCGATCAGCGTCGAATAGAGGAAGAAGGTCACATAGCCGCTGCCGAGCGCGGCCGGCGTCACGCCCGTCTTGGCCGCGCCCTCGACCAGCGCGCCCTGCGGCAGGCCCGTGAACAGCAACTTGAGGCCGGCCGTAAAGCCCCCCGCGTCCGCCGCGCGCGCCGAGCTTTCGACGATCCGCCCCGACTGCGAGGCGATCAGCTTTCCGGGCAGCGCATAGAGCGATGAGAAGAGGGCGTACTGCGTGGCCGTAAACCCCGCGCTGGTCAGGCTCGACATGTAGGCGATCAGGCAGGTGCCGGCGAAGCCGGAGGCGATGTTGTCGACGCCGATGGCGACGAACAGCGCCGACAGCTGCGGCCCCTGCATCGCCAGCCAGGCGAAGACGAGGTTGCTCAACGGTCCGGCGAACGCCCCGATGATGAGCGAGCGCATCAGGCCAAGGCGCGCCACCGAAAGGCCCCCGAGGAAGACGCCGAGGATCGACATGACGACGCCGAACACCTTCCGCACCTCGGCGACTTCGGTCTTGGTGAAGCCAAGGTCGAGGTAGAAGGGGTTCATGATGTTGAGGACGAAATCGCTGACGCGGTAGAGGCAGATGAGCGCCAGGATCAGCCCGGCGATCCCGGCGAAGCGCCTGAAGAAGTCCATCAGCGGCGCGCCGAACGAACCGGCGAGATAGGCGCCGGGGCGGGTGCGAAAGCCCGGCAGCGGCCAACAGGCGGCGACCAGCAGCAACAGGCCCACGACCACGGCGGCGAACTGGACGAAGACGCCGCTCTCGTCGGCCGTCCAGGCGTCGGCCAGCGGCTGCAGCGCGCCGGGAGAGCCGAAGGTCGCCACCATCAGGTCCGGCTTGCCGGTCAGCCCCGAGCCGATGATCAAGCCCGCGAAGGCGATGACAATCAGGCGCACCAGCCACTCGACCCACTCCAGCGCCGGCCGCGAGGGGACATCGCCGACCGGGATCGGGCGCACGGTGTGGGCCTGCTCGCGCGGGGCGAAGAGGACGCCGGCCACACCGATACCCATCAGCGCGGCCATCACGGCGTAGGAGAAGTTCCAGCCGTAGTTCTGGGCCAGGATCAGCGGCGCGGCGCCGGCTACGATCATGGCGATGCGGTAGCCCCACTGGTAGGCGGCGGCCATGGCGCCCTGGCGGCTTTCGTCCACCGCCTCGATCCGCCAGGCGTCGATGACGATGTCCTGCGTCGCGGCGGTGAAGCCGACCATGACCGCCAGCAGCGCCATGCGCCCAAGATCAGCGGCCGGGTTGGTGCCGGCGATCAGCCAAAGCCCGAGTATGACGATCCCCTGCATGGCCAGCATCCAGCTTCGCCGGTGGCCCAGCAGGCGCGAGAGGCCGGGGATGGCGGTCCTGTCGACCAGCGGCGCCCAGATGAACTTCAGGGAGTAGGCGAGCGTCGCCAGGCTGAAAAACCCGATGACTTCCAGCGACAGCCCCGCGTCGCGCAGCCAGGCCGACAGGGTGTCGAAAATCAGCAGGTTCGGCAGGCCGGATGCGAAGCCCAGCGCCAGCATGACCAGGCTGCGCCGCTCCAGATAGACCAGCAGGGCCCCGAGCGCGCTCTTCTTCGGCAGTTCGACGTCGGCTTCGGTCTCGCTCGTCATGCGTCTCTCCCCGTGGGCCGCCGAGCTTTAACCAGCCCGGTCAGATCGTCGAGGAAAAGCTCTGCATGGCCAGAGGTTGCTCGGCCGCCGCCGGTCCGACGCGGCGGTAGATGAGGGCTTCGGCGACGTGGACGCGGCGGACGGTCGCCGCGCCCTCCAGATCGGCGATGGTGCGCGCCAGGCGAAGGGTGCGCGTCCAGCCCCGCGCGGTGAGGGAGCCCTGCTCGGCGGCGCGGCTCATCAGGGCGCGGGCGGGATCGTCGAGGGCGGCGGCCTTTTCGAGGTCGGTGCCTTCCAGCACAGCGTTGAGGCCGCCGCGTTCGTCCTGCGCGGCTCTGGCCTGGGCGACGCGGGCGGAGGCCTCGGCGGTGCCTTCGCTGGGCGCGGGCAGGGCGAGGTCGGCGGCGGTGACGGGCGGCACGTCCACCTGCAGGTCGATGCGGTCGAGGAGCGGGCCGGAGATGCGGTTCTGGTAGTCGCGCTGGCAGCGCGGGGCCTTGCCGCAGGCGCCCTTGCCCGGCCCGCCGACGCCGCAGCGGCAGGGGTTCATGGCCGCGACCAGCTGCACGCGGGCCGGATAGCGGATGTGGAAGTTGGCGCGGGCGACGTGGACCTCGCCGGTTTCCAGCGGTTGGCGCAGCGAATCGAGCGCCTGCGGCTGGAACTCGGGGAGCTCATCCAGAAAGAGCACCCCGTTGTGGGCCAGGCTCACCTCGCCCGGCTTGGCCTTGATGCCGCCGCCGGTCAGCGCGGCCATGCTGGCGGAGTGGTGCGGGGCGCGGAAGGGCCGGGTGCGGGTCAGGGCGCCCCTGGCGATCAGCCCGGCGACCGAATGGACCATGGAGGTCTCCAGCAGCTCGGCGGCGCTGAGCGGCGGCAACAGGCCCGGCAGGCGCTGGGCCAGCATGGACTTGCCCGACCCCGGCGGACCGCAGAAGAGGAGGTTGTGACCGCCCGCCGCGGCGATCTCCAGCGCCCGCTTGGCGTTCTCCTGTCCCTTCACGTCGCGCAGATCGAGCGCGGCGTCCTCCTCGATCACGGGCCCCGGCTGCGGCGCGCCCATCACCTGCGTGCCCCGGAAGTGGTTCACCAGGCTGATCAGCGAGCGGGGCGCGAGGATGGCCGCATCGCCCGCCCAGGCCGCCTCCGGTCCGCAGGCTTCCGGGCAGATCAGCCCAAGGCCCCAGCTGCTGGCGGCGACGGCGGCGGGCAGCGTGCCGGCCACGGGCATGATCCGGCCGTCCAGCGACAACTCGCCCACGGCGCACCAGTCATTGAGGCTGTCCGGGGGGATCACGCCCATGGCTGCCATGATGGCGAGCGCGATGGGCAGGTCGTAGTGGCTGCCCTCCTTGGGCAGGTCCGCGGGGCCAAGGTTCACCACCACTCGCTTGCCTGGCATGGCAAGGCCGAGGCCGGCAAAGGCGCCCCTCACCCGCTCGCGGCTTTCACTGACGGCCTTGTCGCCAAGGCCCACCACGACGATGGCGCCTTCACCGCCGGTCAGCTGGACCTCGACGTCCACCCGGCGCGCTTCAACCCCTTGAAAGGCAACCGTAATGACCCGCGCGACCATGCTTCCCCCGGCTGTCAGACGTGCGACTTATCCACACATCCAGCATGGCGGCGGAACCGGATCAAGAACAAAAATAGAACTTTTAGAGAAGATGTGACTCTTCCATGGCTTGCTGTGGATAGTTCAGCGGCCGCGCTAGCCGGCGGCCTTAAGCGCCTCGATCCGGTCCCACAGAATGGCCGCGCCGTCCGCTCCGCCGAACCGCTTCAGCTGCTGGGCGCCGGTTGGGGAGGTGACGTTGATCTCGGTCAGGTAGTCGCCGATCACGTCGACGCCGACGAAGAGCAGGCCCCGCGCCCTTAGTTCCGGCCCGATGATGGCGCACAGTTCGTGGTCGCGGGCGGTCAGCTCCACCGCCTCGGCGCGGCCGCCCCGCGCGAGGTTTGAGCGCACCTGGCCGGACGCGGGGATGCGGTTGATGGCGCCGATGGGCTCGCCGTCGACCAGCAGGATGCGCTTGTCGCCGTTGACCACGGCCGGGATGAACGCCTGGGCGATCACCGGCTCGCGGCTGATCATGGCGTGCAGTTCGAGCAGGGCGTCGAGGTTGGGATCGCCCGCCTTGAGCTTCACCACCCCCGAGCCGCCGCCGCCGTACAGGGGCTTGAGCACGATGTCGCCGTGCTTTTCGCGAAACGCGTAGATGGCCTCGGCATCGCCGGTGACCAAGGTCGGCGGCTGCACGCCCTCAAAGCCGGTGACGAACAGCTTTTCGGGGGCGTTCCTCACCTCGGCCGGGTTGTTGACCACCAGGGTCCTGGGGTGCACCCGCTCCAGGAAGTGGGTGGCGGTGATGTAGGCCATGTCGAAGGGCGGGTCCTGACGCATCAGCACGACGTCGGCGTCCTGCGCCAGGTCCAGCACCATCGGCGAACCGGCGGTGACGTGATCGCCCTTCGTGGCGCGCACCGTCACGGGCCGGCCACGCGCCCGCACCTTGCCATCCTCCAGCGAGAGCTTGTCGGGGCTATAGACGAAGAGGCTGTGGCCGCGCGCCTGCGCCTCCATCATCATCATGAAGGTGGTGTCGGTATCGATGTTGATCCCTTCGACGGGATCCATCTGGACGGCGACGTTCAGCGGCATGCGGCCCCCAAGGCGGCGTTAGTTGAGCCGCAGCCTTACACGCTCCCGAGCGGCCCAAGTCTTCTAATTTAGTCTGAGCCGTACGCGTTCGCGTGCGGCTCGTGCGGCGATTGCAGCGCCGCCGTCCAACATTTGTGCTTGGGAGAGCGCCTGCAAGGCCCCCGCCAGCGCGCCCTGGCCTTCCCGGGCGGCGGCGACGTCGAGCCAGGGGCGGTGGTCCTTGGGGTCGAGCAGGGCGCGGCGCAGGGCCGAGCGCTCGGCCTGGGCGTAGTTGCGGTTGGCGGCGGCTCTCGCAAAAACGTTGTTCTGCAGGCGCACCAGCACCTCCCGGTCGCTGACGGGCGCCATCAGTCGGTCCAGCCGGCTGGCGACATCGGGGGTGAGGCCGGTGCGCAGCGCCCGCCGGGTGAGTTCGGAGGGCAGGACCACGCGGCCCTCGCTGAACGGGTCGATGGCCAGCGGGCCTTCCTCGGTCTCCACCCGCAACAGGAAGTGGCCGGGAAAGTCGACGCCCTGAAGCGCCAGCCCGACCTGCCGCGCGGCGTGGATGTAGAAGATGCCGAGCGCGACGGGCAGCCCCTTGCGCCGCTCGGCGACGGCGATGAGGTCGGCGTTGTCGGGGTGGTCGTAGGTGAGGAGGTCGCCCGTCAGGCGCAGGTCCCCGGCGATGGCCTCGGCCACCGCCTCCTCCGGCGACTCCCGCTCCAGCCGCGCCCGCAGGCGCTGCACGGCCTCCTGGCCGAGGTCGCGGGCGTAGCCTTCGTCGCGGTCGGGGTTCTCATGGATGGCGCAGGCGATCGCCGCTTCCAGCAGGGGGAAGGCGTCGTCCGTGGCCTGACCGGCTTCCCGCAGGACTTGTTCGGCTTGCTCACGCGTCATGATGAACGGCGCGTCTCCTCACCCCAGGCACTCAACTCCCCCGCCAAGCGTCGGGAATATGACGCGGCAGACGCCCCGGCGCGAGTGCGAACAGGTCGAGGCGGATCGATGCATCCCTCAACGCGGGACGGCGCGAAGCGATCTGTGCGGCCGCACGTCTTAATCGCTCGCGCTGGGCGGGGCGCACCGCCTCGAGGGCGGCTTCCAGGGTGCGCCGTCGTTTGACCTCGACCACGTCGAGGGTGTTTCGGCGGATTGCAAGGAGGTCGATCTCGCCCTGTCTGGAGGCCAGACGAAAGCCGAGGATGCGATAGCCCTTGACCATCAGCCACAGCGCCGCCAGCACCTCGCCGCGACGGCCCGACAGTCGGGCGGCGGCTCCGCGCTCGCGGCGAACACTCACGTCTTCATGTCCAGCGCGCGCCGGTAGAGATCGCGGCGGTTGAGGCCCAGCGCCCTGGCCACTTCCGAGGCCGCTTCGCCGGGCGGCAGGCGGGTGAGAGCCTCCTTCAGCGCCGCGTCGGCGTCCTCGGGCGTGGCGGCCGCTTCTGCGCCCGGGCCGACGAGGACGACGATCTCGCCCCTGGGGTCATTGAGGCGCGGGTCGGCGGCGAGGTCGGGCAGGGTCCCGCGGATGCAGGTCTCGTGCAGCTTGGTCAGCTCGCGGGCGACGGCGGCCTCGCGCGGGCCGAACACTTCGGCCATGTCGGCAAGGGAGGCTGCCAGGCGCGATCCCCCTTCGAAGAAGATCAGCGTGGCGCGCACCGGCGCGAGTTCGGCCAGGAAGGTCTTGCGCGCGGCGCTCCTGGGCGGCGGAAAGCCGGCGAACAGGAAGCGGTCGGTCGGCAGTCCCGCCAGCGTCAGGGCGGCCAGCGGCGCGGACGCACCGGGGATCGGGTGGACGGCGTGCCCCGCCTCCAGCACCTCGCGCACGAGCCGATAGCCGGGATCGGAGACGAGCGGCGTGCCGGCGTCCGAGCACAGGGCCACCCGCTTCCCGGCCTCCAAAGCCGCCATGATCTTCGGCCGCGCGGCCTCGGCGGCGTGCTCGTCGTAGCGCAGCATCTTTCTGGAGAGGCGGTAGGCGGAGAGAAGCTTGCCGGTGACGCGGGTGTCTTCGGCCAGCACCAGATCGGCGGCGTTCAGCACGTCCAGCGCCCGCAGCGTGATGTCGCGCAGGTTGCCGATAGGGGTGGCCACCACATAGAGGCCGCTCTCCAGCGGCGCGGTCGACAGGGGCGGAGGCGGCGGGTGCTGGGCCATCGGTGACAGGCTTAGCCGCTCGCTCAAAAAACTTCGACATGCTTGGCAGCCTGTTAACCGCGATGCGCCAAAAGACGTGCAAGAAACGGGCCAGGGACAGGCATGGGCTTAAGCGCACGACTGGAGTTGCGGCAGGGTCAGGGGCTGGTGGTCACACCCCAGCTCCAGCAGGCCATCAAGCTGTTGCAGCTCTCAAACCTCGAGCTGGAGGCCTTTCTGGAGGCCGAACTGGAGCGCAACCCGCTGCTCCAGCGCGAGGAGCCTGCCCGCGCCGCCGAGCCGCCGGAGGAGGTCGCCGTGTGGCGCGCCTCCGAGACGCAAGCCCTCTTCCCCGGCGCCGAGCCGCAGCTGCGGCGCGAGAAGACGCTGAGCGAACACCTGCACGACCAGCTGGCGGTGACGAAGATGGAGCCCGCCGACCGCGTCATCGCAGGCGCGCTGATCGGCAGCGTCGATGAGGGCGGCTACCTGCGCGCCGACCTGGACGAAATCGCCCAGCGGCTGGGCTGCGGGATCGAGCGCTGCGAGGCGGTGCTGGCGTTGTTGCAGACCTTTGAGCCGACCGGCGTTCTGGCGCGCGACGTGGCCGAGTGCCTGTCGCTGCAGCTGAAGGAAAGGGATCGGCTGGATCCCGCGATGTCGGCCCTGCTCGCCAACCTCGACCTCCTCGCCCGCCGCGACCTCAGCGTGCTGCGCAAGGCCTGCGGGGTGGACGAGGAGGATCTGCGCGAGATGCTGGGCGAGCTGCGCGCCCTGACGCCCCGTCCGGGCGCGGCCTTTGGCGGCGAGCCGCCACAGCCGATGGTCCCCGACGTCATCGTCCGCGAGGGCGAGGGGGGGCTGTGGCAGGTGGAGCTGAACGGCGAAACCCTGCCGCGTGTGCTGGTCGATCGCCGCTACCATGCGCAGGTGTCGGGCGGCGCACGCAGCGAGGGCGACCGGGCCTTCGTGGCGGAAAAGCTCGCCTCGGCCAGCTTCCTGGTCCGCAGCCTGGACCAGCGGGCGCGAACCATCCTGAAGGTCGCCGGCGAGATCGTGCGTCAGCAGGACGGCTTCCTGGCCCATGGCGTCGAACACCTGCGGCCGCTGAACCTGCGCACGGTGGCGCAGGCCATCGGCATGCACGAATCGACCGTCAGCCGGGTGACCTCGGGCAAGTACCTGGCGACCCCGCGCGGGGTCTTCGAGATGAAGTTCTTCTTCACCGCCGCCATCGCCTCATCGACCGGCGAGGCCCACTCGGCCGAAGCCGTCCGCCACCGCATCCGCCAGCTGGTCGAGGCCGAGCGGGCGGAGGCGGACGTCCACTCCGACGACGCCATCGTCGAGATCCTCAAGGAGGCCGGCGTGGAGATCGCCCGCCGCACCGTCGCCAAGTACCGCGAGGCCATGCGCATCCCGTCCTCGCCCCAGCGTCGGCGGATGCTTCGCCACGCCTTCTGACGCGTTAAGGTGCCGCGATGGAGCACGTAGGGTCCGACCGCGAGCGGCCGCTGTCGGCGGTGCTGCGCGAAATATGCGACGAGCCGGGGGAGATGGTCACCCTGGGCGAAGTCACCGCCCATTTCGGCCCGCGCGCCTTCGGGGCCCTGCTGTTCGTGCTGGCCATCCCCAACCTTCTGCCGCTACCGCCCGGATCGACGACGATCCTGGGCGCGCCGATCATGATCCTTGCGCCGCAGCTGGCCATCGGGGTGCGCAGGCCCTGGCTGCCGAAGTTCCTGGACCGGCGGCCGATCCGGCGCGAGTGGCTGCGGCAGGCCTACGCCAAGGTCGAGCGCTCGCTGCTGCGCATCGAGATGGTGTCGGGGCCGAGGCTGACCTGGATGTTCGGGCCGTGGGGCGAGCGGCTGGTGGGGCTGGCGTGCAGCGCGCTGGCCTTCGTGCTGATCCTGCCTATTCCGCTGGGCAACGTGCTGCCGTCGATCACCATCGGGCTGTTCGGCTTTTCGCTGATCCAGCGCGACGGCGTGGTGGCGCTGGCCGCATCGCTGTTGACGGCCGCGAGCGTGGCCGCCCTGACGGCGGGAGTCGCGGCGGCGTGGCTGGCGCTCAGGCACATTCTGGGCGTGCTGGGCTGGATTTAACCGGTCCCGCTTGACACCCCGATGGGCCGGGGGCGTTCATGTAGGTATGGCACTCCAAGTCCATGTCTCCGGCAAACATGTCGACGTCGGGGAGGCTCTGCGATCGCGAGTCACCGACGAAATCTCCACCAGCATCAGCAAGTATTTCGAGCGCGGCGGCGACGCCGACGTGGTGGTGGCCCGCGACGGCCACGGCTTCCGCGTCGACTGCTCGGTCACCCTGGCCTCAGGGCAGCAGCTGAACAGCCATGGCCTGGGCGGCGACGCCCACGCCGCCTTCGGCGATGCGCTCGCCAAGATCGACAAGCGCATCCGACGCTACAAGCGCCGCCTGAAGGACCACTCCACGGCGGCCAACGCCAAGCAGCAGGAGATGGCCAGCCTCTATGTCCTGCGCACGCCCGAGGAGGATGAGGAGATCGACGGCCCGGCCGATGGCGACGGCCACGACGCCGGCCCCCTGATCATCGCCGAGAGCTCGGCCCCCCTGCGCGCCATGACTGTTTCGATGGCAGTCATGGAGCTGGACTTGACTGATGCTCAAACAATCGTGTTCAGGAACGCCGCCCACGGCGGTCTTTCGGTGGTATATCGCCGCCCGGACGGGAATATCGGCTGGATCGATCCCGAGCGCACGCGCCCTCAATAGCGGTGGGCCGGCGGCTCTGGAGCGCTTTGGGCAGTCTTGCGTTTGGTCCGCCGACCATGGGGTCCCCCGGCCCTGAAACTAGAGTGTGAGAGCGTATGAACCTCGGAGACCTGCTGGACCTGCGCGCCATTTCGCCGCGCGTGGGCGGCGCCAGCAAGCGACAAGTCCTGTCGGTGATCGCCGACATTGCGGGCCGCGCTTTCGGCGCGCCGTCTGAAGCCGTGCTCGACGCGCTTCTTGAGCGTGAAGCCGCGGGCTCCACGGGCGTCGGACACGGCGTGGCCGTGCCGCACGCCCGCATCGAGGGCCTCGACCGCATGCGCGCCGTCTTCGTACGCCTGGAGCAGCCGGTGCCGTTCGAGGCGGTCGACGACCAGCCGGTGGACCTGCTGTTTGCGCTGTTCGCCCCCAAGGCGGCCAATTCCGAGCATCTGCGCGCCCTGGCCCGGGTGTCCCGCCTGCTGCGCCAGCCGGAGCTGCGCGAACAACTGCGCCAGGCCAAGACGGCGGAGGCCATCCACGTCCTGCTGGCGCAAGAAGCCCAGCCCTCGGCGGCTTAAGCACCCTTCTCCCCTTGCGGGAGAAGGTGGCAGCCGAAGGCTGACGGATGAGGGGTCGATGACCAGATCCGCAGCTTTCAGCAGCTCAGCTTTCTGAGAGACCCCTCATCCGACCTGCTTCGCAGGCCACCTTCTCCCGCAAGGGGAGAAGGGATCCTTAGTGCACCGAAACCGGCGCCAGTTCGTGGGCGAGGGCGGCGGCCATGGCGGAGTCGCGGTCGGTCAGCACCGCAAGACGCTCACCGTCGGCGCGGTGGACGGCATACAGGGTCTGCTCGGGATCGAGCTCGAAGCCCTGAACCGCGGCGACGGGGACATTGGCGAGGATTTCGCTGGCCTTGACGGGCCGGACATAGACGAGGTCAGGAGCGCCGAGGGCCGCGAAAGCTTCCTTAGTCAGTACTGCGGGCGTCATTACGACCACCTCCTTCACTAGCGGAACGCGCCGGTCGGTCGCCGGTTCAGCCGACCGATCTGCCGCTCCTTGACGATTACTTGGGCCACGGACGGGAGAACTTGACCGTGGTTTTGGTTCAACGGGCCGCCCTTATCGGGATCCGCTGCACCGCCTTGTCGGTATCGGGCCGGGCGAGGTCCACATGGAGCAGGCCGTGCTCCAGGGTCGCGCCCTCCACCTTCATGCCGTCGGCCAGCACGAAGGTGCGGATGAAGCCGCGCGCGGCGATGCCGCGGTGCAGAAAGTCGCGGGCTTCCTCGCCATCGCCGCGCCGACCGGCGACGGTGAGCTGCTCGCCCTCCACCTGCACCTCCAGCTGGTCCGGCGAGAAACCGGCCACCGCCAGGGTGATGCGCACCCCGCCGCCATCCCGCCCCTCGACGTTGTAGGGCGGGTAGCTCTCGGCGGCGGCCTTGGCCGCGCGCTCGATGAGGTTGCGGGTGTGCTCGAAGCCCAGCAGGAAGGGGCTGTCCAGGAAAGGCGAACGGTTCATAGGCGAAGCCCTCACATAAGCGACTTCGCATCGCGGCCGGGACCCAAAAGAGGCGCCCCGACCGGCGACGCTAAGCTTCAGATGGGTTGGGCAGCGCGAAGCTTCAAGATCACTCTCGCCCGGACGCAACCGTGGGTGCATAACGGTATCGATTTACGCGAAAGGCTCCTATGATTTGGCCACTCGGTCGAAAGCGTCACCCCTTCGCAGTCGTCGAGGAGGGGGACGGCGAGAGTCTCGTCTTTCCCACGCTCAAGTTTGGTGCGTTTGAGACGCTGCAACGCGAACTGAGCAAGTCCGGCGTCGTGCGACGCAAGACAGTCCAGCGCGACTTTGGCCGGGCCGAGCTGATCTTCACCTACGATGGCGATGAATTTTCGTTCTACTGGGACGATTGGGGCGGGACGGTTCTGACGCCGTTGTCAGGCAACCACGTTGCAAAAGTCTCGCAACGGCTCGCACAGAGCCGACGCTTCGTCCTCAAATCAGTCTGAAAAGGCGAAGGCCCGCCGGGGTTAGCGGCGGGCCTTCATTGGTGGAGCTAAGCGGAGTCGAACCGCTGACCTCTTGAATGCCATTCAAGCGCTCTACCAGCTGAGCTATAGCCCCAGGGTCGTGTCCGCGGCGGAGGGGCCCCGTTCGCGAAGGCGCGGAACCTAGTCCGGTCGCCTTCGCCTTTCAAGGCCCTCGCCGAGGGGAATTTCAAGGCCTCTGGTGCGGCCTTTTAGTCGTCGTCGCCGCTGGTCTCGACGTCGATTTCGTCGTCCAGATCGGTGTCGTCGTCGTCCTCGAGGAACGGGACGCTGTCGTCGTCGTCATCCTCAACCTCTTCGTCCTCGGCGAAGTCGACGCCGAGGTCGTCGGCCGAGGCCGGCGGGGTCTTGGGATCGACGTCGTCATCGTCGTCGTCGGACTCGGTGACGTCGTCGTCGGCCGCCTGGTCGATCTCCGGCGTGTCGTCAGGCTCTTCCAGCTCCTCGTCATCGGACTCGGCGGGCTTGGCGGCCTTCTTTTCCTTTTCGTCTTCCTCCTCCTCGGTGTTCTCCTCGTAGTCGGGGGAAGCCACGCGCGAGCGGACGCGGCGGTTACGCACCGCCTCTTCCGGGTCGAAGCTTTCCCCACACTTGGGGCACACCGCCGGACGGCGGTTCAGGTCGTAAAATTTAGCCGAGCAGTTGGGGCAAACTTGCTTTGCGCCCAGTTCCGGATTGGCCAAGGCCCAGGTCCTTCCGATCTCAAAGCGGCGGCTCCCTTGCCACGCGCAAAGGCCGCTGTCAAAAGCAATCCCGTTACCCGCCAATGCCGTCCAAAAGGAGCCTGGTTCAGGCATGATCGCGGCCGCGATGACCGCGCGTCCCGGACGCCCGCTGAAGGGCCTCGTCCGGGCCCCCGGCGACAAGTCCATTTCCCACCGCGCGCTCATCCTGGGCGCGCTTGCGAGCGGTCGCACCGAGATCCGGGGCTTGCTCGAAGGCGACGACGTGCTGCGCACCGCCGCCGCCATGCGCGCGTTCGGCGCCGACGTCCGGCGGCTGGGTGACGGCCATTGGATCGTCGAGGGGCGGGGCGGCTTCGCTCAGCCGTCCGAGGCGGTCGACTGCGGCAACTCGGGCACCGGCGTTCGGCTGATCATGGGGGCGGCGGCGGGCTTTCCCATCGCCGCGAGGTTTACGGGCGATGCTTCGCTGCAAAAGCGGCCGATGAACCGTATCCTTGATCCGCTCGGCCAGATGGGCGCGACCTGGGAGGCGGCCGAGGGCGGGCGCCTGCCGCTGACGCTGCACGGCGGCCATCTGCGCCACATCCGCTATCGGCTGCCGGTCGCCTCGGCGCAGGTGAAGTCGGCGGTGCTGCTGGCCGGGCTGCGCGCCGAAGGGGGCGTGGAGGTCATCGAGCCGGAGGCGACGCGCGACCACACCGAGCGGATGCTGCGAGGCTTTGGCGTTCAGCTGGACATCATCGACGAGCCCGACGCGCGGCGGATCGTGCTGCCGGGGGGCCAGAAGCTCACCGGCGTTACGGTGGATGTGCCGGGCGACCCGTCGTCGGCGGCCTTTCCCATCGTGGCGGCGCTGATTACGCCAGGTTCGGAGGTGACGGTGGAAGGGGTGCTGCTGAACCCCGGGCGTATCGGCCTGTTCGACACCCTGAGTGAGATGGGCGCCGATCTGGCCATCTCGAACCATCGCGTGTCCGGCGGCGAGTCTATCGGCGACCTGACGGCGACCTATTCGGCGCTGAAGGGGGTCGAAGTGCCGCCCGAGCGCGCGCCGTCGATGATCGACGAGTATCCGATCCTCTCCGTCGCGGCCGCCTTCGCCGAGGGGGACACCGTCATGCGCGGCATCGGCGAGATGCGGGTCAAGGAAAGCGACCGCATCGCCCTGATGGCGCGCGGGCTGGAGGCCTGCGGCGTCGCGGTCGAGGAGGAGCCCGAGGGCTTCATCGTTCACGGGACGGGAGAGGCGCCGCGCGGCGGGGCCTCCATCGAGACCAGCGGCGACCACCGCATCGCCATGAGCCATCTGGTGCTGGGCCTCGCCGCCCGGCGCGAGGTGAAGGTCGATGAGCCGGAGATGATCGCCACCAGCTTCCCCACTTTCGCCGCCCTGATGACGGGCCTGGGCGCGGAGATCGTCTGATGGGCTTTGTGATCGCCGTCGATGGGCCGGCCGCTTCGGGGAAGGGCACCATCGCCGAGAAGCTCGGGGCCGAGTACGGCTATCCGGTCCTCGACTCCGGCCTGCTCTATCGAGCGGTGGGCCTGAGGGTGCTGGAGTGGGGCCGTGACCCCGACAACCCCGACACCGCCGCCGGCGCGGCCCGCAAGCTCGATCCGGCCGATCTCGAAAATCCCAAGGTCCGCGGCCGCGCCGCCGGCGATGCGGCAAGCCGCGTGGCGGTCCATCCGGCCGTGCGGCTGGCCCTGCGCGAGTTCCAGCAGACCTTCGCCGCGCGGGAGCCTGGGGCGGTGATCGACGGCCGCGACATCGGCACGGTCATCGCGCCCAGGGCCCAGGCCAAGCTGTTCGTGACCGCCACCCCCGAGATCCGCGCCGAGCGCCGCTGGCGCCAGCTGCTCGGCCAGGGCGAGCGGGTGACCTATGAGGACATCCTCGCCGACATCCGCACCCGCGACGAGCGCGACGCCTCGCGCGCCGACTCGCCGATGCGGCCCGCCAGGGACGCCGTCTTGCTCGACACGTCAGAAATGACTATAGACGCCGCCTTCGATGCGGCCCGCCGTATCGTCGAGGCGGCGCGAGGTTCCTGAGGAGCCAAATCCAACCGCGCCCTACCCTCTGACGGCCGCGGGGCGCTCTATCCTGACAACCAACGGACGCCCGGACTCGGCGCTGCGCGCGCTTCTCCGCCGTCATCAACACAGAGACTGAACACAGCGTATGGCTGACGACATGAGCTTGAACCCCTCGCGGGACGAATTCGCCGCCCTCCTCGACGAGAACTTCGGCGGCAAGGAATTCATGGAAGGCTCGGTGGTCCAGGGGACCATCGTAGGCATCGAGAAGGACGTCGCGATCGTCGACATCGGCCTCAAGACCGAAGGCCGCATTTCCGTGAAGGAATTCGGCGTCGATGAAGCCGGCAAGGCGACCGTGAAGGTCGGCGACACCGTCGAGGTCTTCCTCGAACGCATCGAAAACGCCCTGGGCGAGGCGGTCATCAGCCGCGAGAAGGCCAAGCGCGAAGAGGCCTGGACCCGTCTGGAAGGCGTGTTCGCCTCGGGCGAGCCGGTCAACGGCGCCATCGTCGGCCGCGTGAAGGGCGGCTTCACCGTCGACCTCGGCGGCGCTTCGGCCTTCCTGCCGGGCTCGCAGGTGGACATCCGCCCGGTCCGCGACGTCGGCCCGCTGATGGGCAAGGAACAGCCCTTCGCCATCCTCAAGATGGACCGCCCGCGCGGCAACATCGTCGTCTCGCGCCGCGCCATCCTGGAAGAAGCCAGAGCCGAACAGCGCACCGAGCTGGTCAGCCAGCTGCAGGAGGGCGAAGTCCGCGAAGGCGTGGTCAAGAACATCACCGACTACGGCGCGTTCGTGGACCTGGGCGGCATCGACGGCCTGCTCCACGTCACCGACATGAGCTGGAAGCGCGTCTCTCACCCCTCGCAGGTTCTGGCGGTCGGCGACACGGTCAAGGTGCAGATCGTCAAGATCAACCCCGACACCCAGCGCATCAGCCTTGGCATGAAGCAGCTGCAGTCGGACCCCTGGGACGGCGTGGAAGCCAAATACCCCGTGGGCGCGCGCTTCACCGGCCGCATCACCAACATCACCGACTATGGCGCCTTCGTGGAGCTGGAAGCCGGCGTCGAGGGCCTGGTGCACGTCTCCGAAATGTCGTGGACCAAGAAGAACGTCCACCCCGGCAAGATCGTCTCCACCTCGCAAGAGGTCGATGTGGTCGTGCTGGACGTCGATCCCTCCAAGCGCCGCGTCTCGCTGGGCCTCAAGCAGGCCATGGCCAACCCGTGGGAGGCCTTCATCGAGGCCCACCCCATCGGCTCCACGGTCGAGGGCGAGGTCAAGAACGCCACCGAGTTTGGCCTGTTCATCGGCCTGGAGAACGACATCGACGGCATGGTCCACCTGTCGGACCTCGACTGGGCGACGCCGGGCGAAGAAGCCATGGCCAAGTACAAGAAGGGCGACGTCATCCAGGCCAAGGTGCTGGACGTCGACGTCGAGAAGGAGCGCATCAGCCTGGGCGTCAAGCAGCTGGCCGGCGATCCGATGACCGGCGACACCTTCAAGAAGGGCCAGACCGTCACCACCACCGTGACCGAGGTCACCAGCGGCGGCATCGAGGTGAAGTTCGGTGAGGACGACGCCCCGATGAGCGCCTTCATCCGCAAGTCGGACCTGTCGCGCGACCGCCAGGAGCAGCGCCCCGAGCGCTTCGCCGTGGGCGACCGCGTCGACGCCCAGGTGACCAACATCGACAAGGCCGCGCGCCGCGTGTCCCTGTCGATCAAGGCCCTGGAGATGGCCGAGGACAAGGAAGCCATCGAGAAGTTCGGCTCCTCCGACTCCGGCGCCTCGCTCGGCGACATCCTGGGCGCGGCCCTGCGCGAGAAGGGCGAGAAGGGCGGCAAGGAGTAGGCCGCTCCGCTGACGCTTCGCTTCTAGGGGCTAGGGACGAGGGAATAGGGGCTAGAGGCTGCCGTGGCGCTTCTAGTCCCTAGCCCCTAACCCCTAGCCCCTTTTTCGTGCCTGTCCCCCGCTAACCCCTTGATACCTCCACGCTAATTGGGCAAAGGTCGAGCTCGGGACGAGGGGAACTCAATGATCAAGTCGGAGTTGATCGCCAGGCTGGCGGCGGAAAATCCGCATTTGACCCAGCGCGACGTGGAGCGCGTGGTCAGCGCCATCCTGGAGCGGATGATCGAGGCGCTGGAGCGCGGCGGCCGTGTCGAGCTGCGCGGGTTCGGCGCCTTCTCGGTCCGCTCGCGGCCCGCCCGGGCCGGCCGCAACCCCCGCACCGGCGATCCCGTCGATGTCCGCGCCAAGCACGTGCCGTTCTTCAAGAGCGGCAAAGAACTGCGCGCCCGCCTCAATGCCGACGACGCGTAAGCCAAGGGCCGCCAAGGTCGTCGCCGAGGTGGTGGAGGTCGTCCCCCCCGCCGCCCGCGGCTTCGTCCAGGAGTTCCGCGAGTTCATCGCCCGCGGCAACATGATCGACCTGGCCGTCGGCATCATCATCGGCGCGGCCTTCAACAACATCGTCAAGAGCCTGGTCGATCAGGTCGTCATGCCCCCGCTCGGCCTGCTCATGGGCGGCATCGACTTCTCCCAGATGGAATGGGTCCTGCGCCCCGAGAACCCGGCCACCAAGACCGTGGAGAAGGTCGCCGTCCAGTACGGCGCCTTCATCAACACCCTCATCCAGTTCATCATCGTCGCCTGGGCGGTGTTCCTGCTGGTCAAGCTCGTCAACTTCATCCGCCGCAAGGACGAAGAAAAGCCCGTCGCCGCGCCGACCCCACAGGAAAAGCTCCTGATGGAAATCCGGGATCTGCTGGCGAGGGAGCGGGTGGGGTAGGTCCGCTTGTGACTCGTTGCGGACCTACCGGCGCCCCCATCGAACGTTACGCGGAATGATACACTCGAATGCCGGGAGGGATCAGCGGGCGTGTGCAAGTGTGGCGTCATCAACTTTCGCTGGATCTTCCCAACCGATTCACTTATCGCTAGCCTGCCTGGATACTGCGCGGAGGGGCGACCGGTGGGTTCACAGCGGCTAAGGGCCATAGACCTCTATTCAGGAGTGGGAGGTTGGTCATGTGGGCTAGCCATGGCCGACCTGGACGTGGTCGCTTCGTTCGAGCACTGGCCCGTAGCTAACAAGACCAACCGACACAACAACCGCCATTCCACCTACACGGTGGACATCAGAACACTTCCTGTCAGCCAGCTTCCCCGGAACATCGACGTCGTCGTCGGCAGCCCGCCGTGCACAGAGTTCTCCTACTCGAACAGAGGGGGCGCAGGCGACTTGAAAGACGGGCTAAAGGACATCGTCGCCTTCCTAGGAATCGTGGACTTTCTGCGTCCGCGTTGGTGGGTAATGGAGAATGTCCCAAGGGCAGCCGACGTAGTTGCCAAGGAGCTCGGCCACCGAGGCAAGCTCGCTCGCTTCAGGCACCTTGGAGTTCAATCTATTGTCCTGAACGCGGAGGACTATGGACTTCCGCAAAGGCGCCGTCGTGCGTTGATTGGAAACATCAACTTCGACCTTTTGAAATCCTATTGCGGAGTTCTGGAGTCCCACACCTTAGGAGATGTGATCGCCGGCCTCGGCAGTTCACCCGCAGTGGATCCGCACTATGGCCTCTCCTGTGAGCGTTCCGCCCTCATCGACCACGACATCGAAGCTTTCCTCGATGACGAGGAGGTTAGGATCAATGAGGCCGCTAAGGCGTATCATCCTATCTACAACTCGATGCCGTTTCCCGACCAACTTGAGCGCGCAGCGCGGACGGTGACGGCAACTTGCACACGTGTCTCCCGCGAAAGCATCATTGTCGAAGACCCTGATAGGAAGGGAGCGTTTCGCCGGCTAACTGTGCGTGAGAGGGCGGCCCTACAAGGGTTCCCTATCACATACCAGTTCTACGGCGGGACGCATGCTCAGAAGCTAAAGATGGTGGGGAACGCGATGCCACCGCTGCTCGCCTACCTTGTGGGTAACGCGTTGAAAGGGACGCCGAAAGAGCGCCTCTCTTCCCCAAACCTGCGGGTGCCAACACGTCCTGTGGTCGACCCGCCGAAAACCTGTCCTGACGTCGTCGCCAAAAAGTTCCCCCCAACGCGAACTTTCCGGTTTGCTATTCCGAACCTTCACTTGAAAAGCGGTGTGCGCTTTGAACTGGCAAACTCGCACAGCTGCAACCGCACAGATTGGGCGATCTCATTTCTCTTTGGGAGTTCCGTTAGCATTTATCGCTTGAGCCTCGACGCGAATGCAAAGGCGGACGTGTTGGCGTCGCTGCCAGAAGAGCGCATTGACGTTGTGACCCCGAAGCTACTGTGCCTTTCGCGCTACCTCGGGTCCTGCGACATCACCCGAATGCAGGCTGTCTGGAGCCATCGCGGACCGGGCGGCACTAGACCGTTCGACCTTTTGGATGAGCTTGGCCGGATTGCCGGGGAATTGGAGGGCAGCCTTGCGACTTGCCCGGCTCATATACTCGAAGGTGCCATAAAAGTTGTCTTGGACCGGCAGTTTGGAAGCAAGTCCGAGGCGCTAACCGGTGTCTCAAAACTTCTGCGACATGCACCTAAAGTGTGCGCTGGCATCCTCACCGGTGCCACCGCGAACGGCGAGCTTCAGCAAACTGCCGCCCAAACTAAGCCTGCCGTTTTAGGCGTCCGTAAGGGCGTAGAGCGAGGCGCAGCATAGCTGGTCGGCTACTCCTTGTCCTTGGACCGCCGCACCGAATCCATGAAGCTCGCGAAGCGGCCAAGAAGCTCGTCTGGCACCATCTTGGCGATCTTTAGCATCTGGGCGTCTCCCTCCCGCATCACGAATGACCGGAAGTCCCCCGCCATAGCCTCACCTTCTCGGGCCTCGTCTTCTTCGACGTCGACACCCCGAACGATTGCCCCTATGCGAAGTGCCTCATTCAGGGTGATAACGAAGTCCGAGCCGAACTTCTCGCCGCAAACCTGACATTCGGTTGCTCGGATCGGATTCAGCTCTTCGCACTTGGGGCAAGTTTTGAACCTAGGCGGTGCCTTGGGAAACTCATGGCCACATACACCGCAAACCATTGTTCCACGCGGGACCTCGGAGGTGCAGCTTGGACACTTCTTTGTGGTTGGAGTGTCCTTTTCCTTGCGTGCCTCCTCTGACATCTCCTCCTCAACCCGTCGAGCGTATTCCTCGAAGATTTTGAACGAAGGCATCACCACATAGGCCCTCGTGTCATCGTCTTCGCCGGCGCTCCGCACCACCCGACCCAAGGCTTGTCGGAATGCAAGCTCCGTCTGAGCCTTTGGCAGGTAGAGCAGGACGCGCAGGCGGGGGATATCCACTCCCTCCGAGACCATGGCTACAGAGACGATCCAGCGACGCTTGCTATGGCGGAACTTCTCAATGCGATGCTGAGCGTTCGTCATGTCGTTGTGAACGATCTCGGGCTTATCGCCTTCGTATTTTTCGATCAGCTTTACGAAATACTCGGCCATCTCGATTGATGGTGCTATGACGAGTCCTGCCGCTTCCGGCATCCGGCATCTGAGGTCGTCGAGCTTAGCAGAAGCATACTCCACCATCGTCCCTTGATACCCGGCGAGACGGGGAGTGATTTTGTCCGCCTCGTATTGCGGTGCGCAGGCAAGCACGTAGAAGTCGAGAGCCTTTTGAAGCCCATCAATCTTCTTAAATTTGGCGTCGATCTCCGGAGACTTTTGACTCGAGACCTCTATTGTCTCTCCGCCTTGCAGATCTACCTTAAACCGACCTTCATGTCGGTGGAATGTGGCTGGTCGACAATAACCTAGATCAACTGCTTGGCCGTAGGTGAGGGTGAACTGTCCATCTTCGGGGAAGTCGATTAGTCCGCCATTCTTCGTGAGCCAGATAGAGTTCTTACCGTCAGATCTGATGGGTGTGCCGGTTAGGATAAGCACATACTTTGCGTTAGCAAAAGCATCGTCGGCACTATCGCCCCACGCGGCTTCAACAGCCGCATGATGGTGCTCATCACAGATTACCAACACACGCTGCTTGGAGCAGGCTAGGTGGAACATGTCCTTGAGCGACTCAATCGCATGCCATGTGGCGCAGACATCGAGTTCTAAGTCCTCTCCATCATCATCCGCACCTGTAATACGGCTCATCTTTCGATCAGTGACGAACTTGAAGTCATCGGCCCATTGATTCACTACCCCTACTCGGGGGGCTATCACGACGACGCGGTCGATCTCGTTCATCTCGAAAAGAGCCGCAGCGATGGCGCAAGCGGCCTTTGTTTTCCCCGCGCCGGGCGCTGCGTTGATGAGGAAGTGTCGATCGGTATTGGTTTCCACGAGCCATTTCAAGGCTCGCTGAAGTGCATCCTCTTGCCATTGCGAAGCTGGAGCTTGCCGGCCACTTGATTGCCCTTCTTAAGATTGCAGGTCGGGCACAGGGCCTGGCCGTTGTTGATCGTTGTCTGACCTTGCTTGGACCAAGGCTTCACATGGTCAGCGTGGAAGTTTCGCGTAAGTTTCTCGCCGCAGCGGGCGCACTTACCCCCACTCAAAAAAGCTAAGATACGTCGTTGCCGCTGCGAAAATAGGCGCCTCACCGCTTCAGTTTGTATTCAGTTAGCAGAATGTCGCGGATGGGCAGGTTTGCTGGTGGCTTTAATACGGCATGCTCGTTGATCCTCACCATTGCGGTGGCGTAGGGGACCTTCTTGTTGCCATCGATATCGAACTTTTGTCGGCGAAGCTCATAGACCACTTCCGGCAGGTTAGAGCAGCCGAAGAGAACAAGTGCTTCCAAGCGGGTGATCGGCTTACCTGTAAGAAGGTGCTCCTTCACAGCGGCGACAGCGGTCCGCTCCACTGATGATGTTGCCATTCTGGTCCTAGATACCTCTCGATAAGATGCGACAGCCGTCGGTGTTTTCCGGCGTCGTGGTCGTCTAAGCGGCCTCGTGCGCGCCTCTCGAATTCTAGCACGCGCCATCCACCATCACGCATGGCCTCATCCACGGCGCTCCGATAGAACGGGTCGCTCGCGCCGGCTCGTCCGAAGTCAGCTAGGAGATCGTGCTCTTCGGTGTGCGCCCGAACGATTAGATGGGCCAAACGAAGCAGGTCGCCGTCAGTTACATCTGCGGCTACATTGCTGCGAAGCTCAGCATAGATCGCCCGAACTAGATCGGGCCTGCGCATCTGCTCCCCTCCCTAGGAGAGGATGGCGGCGCACTCTATACACGTCAAGAGTTGCATCTGACGCGACATCAACTCCCGACAAAGAGCCGCGCGGGTGCAACTTCCAAGCTCGCGGCAATGCAAGCCAAGTCAGAAGGCTGGGTTCCGGCGCGCCGATCGTCCGACCCTCGGCTTGAGCTGACCGCCGTTTCTGACGCGAGCATACTTTCACCGGCCTCCAAATCGTCCAGTCCAATCCCGTCCAGCTCCGTGGAGAAGCTCCAACTTCTCCGCCCCTAGCCCGCCCACCTCTACACTCCTGTCCCATGACAGAGCTACGCAAAGGGCAGGTGCGGTTGGGGCCTCGGACGTGGGGGGCGATACGGGAGGCTTACCTTCGGGGGGCTTCGGCGGCTTCGTTGGCGGAGACTTACGGGTGTTCGCTGGGGACGATCCGCTACCGGGCCGTGCGGGAGGGGTGGCGGCGGTGTGATGTGGCGGGGTTCGAGCCGGCTTCGCCTCCGCCCTCGCCCTCGGCGCTGGCCGGGCCGGCGGCGGCTCTGGAGGTGGAGGCCGGGGCGGTCGAGCCGCAGGACATCGGGCCTGTGGCGCTGGCGGCGGCGATGCGCGCGGTACGGGCGGGCAAGCCTTCCGAGGCGGCGGCCTGGCTGCGCGTGGTGTCGCTGAGCCGGGCGGTGACGCCGCGCGAGGCGGTGTGGGACGATCCGGACGACGGCCGCTTCGACAGCGGCGACGACGTCGAACCGGCGGACATCAAACAGGTCTACGGCGACCTGGAGGTGCGGCTCGAGCGGCTGACCGCCGTGATGGAGGCAAAGCGCGCCGCCGAGCTGGCCGAGGGCGGCGGACCTTTGCCCCCTACTTCCCCTCGCACAGCCAGCGGACGCGGTGGAAGTCCTCGACGTTGTCGACCCAGCCGGTGATGTCGGGGCTCACCAGGTTGCGGCTGACGCCGAAGTAGATGGGGATGACGATCTGGTCGTCGAGCATGGTCTGCTCGGCGCGCCGCAGCAGGTTGGCGCGGGCGGTCAGGTCGGCCTCCTGGTCGGCGGCGGCCAGCAGGGCGTCGAACCTTGGGCTGTCGTAGTCGCCGAAGTTCTGCGGCCCGGTCTGCGACTGCAGCAGCGACAGGAAGGTCATGGGGTCGTTGAAGTCGGCGGACCAGGCGGTCAGCCCCAGCTGGAAGTTGCGGGCCATCATGTCGGCGAAGTTGATCTGGCCCTCGCGCTGCTCCAGGTCGATCTGCACGCCGATGGCGCTCCAGTCGGCCTGCAGCGCCTGGATCAGGAGCGTGGCGTCGGGGGTGTTGGAGGAGGTCAGCAGCAGGCGCAGCGGCCGGGCGGGCCCATAGCCGGCGGCGGCGAGCAGGGCGCGGGCCTCCGCCTGCCGCGAGGCCAGGGGCTTGCCGGCGAAGTCGAGCTTTGCGCCGGACTCATAGCTGGCGATGCCCGGCGGCACGAAGCTGTAGGCGGGGACCTGGCCGGCGCGCATCAGCTTGCCGGTCATGAATTCGCGGTCGACCGCTTCCGACAGCGCCTTGCGCACCCGCACGTCCTTGAGCGCCGGGACGTGGGTATTGAAGGCGACGTAGGTGTTGGACAGCTGCACGTGGGTGCGCACGTAATCGGCCAGGTAGCCGGGCTTTCGCAGCAGGTTGATCCGGTTGGACTGGAAGCTGGTGTTGACGTCGAGCTCGCCGCGCTTGATCCGGCGCTCGGCCGAGATCGAGTCGCTCGTGGGCAGGAAATCGACGCGGTCGATGCAGACCTTGTCGGCGTCCCAGAACCTTGGGTTCTTCTCGATCCGCACCCGGTCGCCCAGTTTCCAGGAGACCAGCCGGTAGGGTCCGTTGGAGACGAAGTGGCCCGGCTGCGACCAGGCCGCGCCATAGCGCTCCACCACGTGGCGCGGCAGCGGGTAGAAGGCCGAATGCTTCAGCAGCTCCGGCAGCTGCGGCGCCGGATGCTCCAGCGTCAGCTCCAGCGTGCGGGCGTCGATGGCGCGGGCGCCGAGCGCGCTGGCCGGCAGCTTGCCCTCGGCGATCGCCTGGGCGTTCTTGAAGACGTAGGTGAGGTAGGTGTAGCTCGCCGCCGTATCGGGCTGCAGGATGCGGCGGTAGGCGAAGACGAAGTCGTCCGCCGTCACCGGCTCGCCGTCCGACCACACCGCCGGGCGCAGGTGGAAGGTCCAGGTGAGGCCGTCGGCGCTCGTCTCCCAACGCTCGGCCGCGCCGGGCAGCACGCTGGCGTCGGGTGCGTCAGCAGTCAGGCCCATGATCAGGTCGCCGACGATGGCGAACTCGGCCAGCGTGGTCATCAGCTGCGGGTCGAGGGTGGCGGGCTCGTAGGTGTTGCCCCACTCCAGGCACTGCTGCCCCGCAGGACAGGCGGGCCGCTCCACATGGCTCTGGCAGCCGGCGAGCAGGGCCGCCAGCCCTCCGGCCGCAAGCGCCCCGACCAGTCCGCGAAACCTTGTCATCCGCACCACTCCGCCCGCGCGCAGCAGAGCACACCCGCGGCGCAAAGAAAAAGCCCCGCCGGTGAAGGCGGGGCCTTGAGGACTACCAGATGTGAACGCGCTGCTCGGGCGGGATGTAGAGGGCGTCGCCCGGCTTGACGTTGAAGGCTTCGTACCAGGCGTCGATGTTGCGCACCGGCCCGTTCACCCGCGCCATGTTGGGCGAGTGGGGGTCGCTGACCAGCTGCTGGCGCAGCGCATCGTCCCGGTACTTGCCGCGCCACACCTGCGCCCAGCCGAGGAAGACGCGCTGGTCGCCGGTCAGGCCGTCGATGATCGGCGCCGGCTTGCCCTTCAGCGAGGCGTGGTAGGCGTCGAGCGCCATCAAGAGGCCCCCGAGGTCGGCGATGTTCTCGCCCATCGTCAGGTCGCCGTTGATCTTCGAGCCGGTGATCGGCTCGATGGCCGAGTACTGGGCGCCGAGCTTTTTGGTCTCGGCCGTGAAGCGCGCCAGGTCGGCTTCGGTCCACCAGTTGTTCAGCTTGCCCTCGCCGTCGAACTTGCGCCCGTCGTCGTCGAAGCCGTGGGTGATCTCGTGGCCGATCACGCCCCCGATGCCGCCGTAGTTGATGGCCGGGTCGGCGTCGGGGTCGAAGAACGGGGGCTGCAGGATGGCGGCCGGGAATACGATCTCGTTGTTGCCCCAGTTGTAGTAGGCGTTGACCGTCTGCGGGGTCATCCCCCACTCCTCGCGGTCCACGGGGTCATTCAGCCGGTTCACCTGCCGGGCCCATTCGAAGGCCGCGGCCCGCTCGACGTTGCCGTAGAGGTCGCCGGCCTCGACATCGAGAGCGGCGTAGTCGCGCCACTTGTCGGGGTAGGCGATCTTGACCGTGAACTTCGACAGCTTGTCGAGGGCGCGGGCCTTGGTCTCGGGGCTCATCCAGTCGACGCGCTGGATGCGGCCAGCCATGGCGTCCTTCAGGTTGGAGACCATCGACTCCATCTGCGCCTTGGACTCGGCCGGGAAGTAGGCGGCGACGTAACGCTCGCCGACCGCTTCGCCGAGGGCGACGTTGGTGGCCGCGACGGCGCGCTTCCAGCGGGGCTTTTGCTCCAGCTGGCCCTGCAGGGTCTTGCTGCGGAAGTCGAAGGTGTTGTCGACGAAGGCCTTCGACAGATAGGGCGAGGCGTTGTCGGCGATGGTGAAGGCCTGCCAGGCCTGCAGCACGTCCACCGGCGTGGCGGCGAAGATGTCGGCGATCTTCGGCACGGCGGTGTTCTCGGTCACCGTGAACTTCTGGACGCCGCCCAGGTGCGCCGCATTCAGGTAGGTGGCCCACGGGAAGTTCGGCGCGGCCTTCTGCAGCTGCGCCAGGGTCATGATGTTGTTGATCTTCTCAGGGTCGTGGCTGTCGGTCTTGGTCCACGAGGCCTCGGCGATCCTGGTTTCGAGATCGACGATCTTGGCCGCATAGCCGACGGGATCCTGCCAGCCGGCGAGCCGCAGGGTGTTGGCGACGTAGTTCTGGAAGGCCGCCTTCTTCTCCGCGAACTTGGCGTCGAGGTAGTAGTCGCGGTCGGGCAGGCTCAGGCCGCCCTGTCCGAGGTAGACGGCGTAGTGCTCGGGGTCCGACAGCCCGGCGTCGATGCCGAGGCCGAAGAAGGAGGCGCCGAACTTGTCGGCCGTGGCGCCTTGCAGGCGGGCGAGCTCTTCGCGGGTGTTGGCGGCGCGCACGGCGGCCATGTCAGCGGCCAGCGGCTTGGCGCCCAGCGCTTCGACGGCGGCTTCGTCCAGGAAGGCCTTGTAGTAGGTCCCGATCTTGGCGTCGGCGCCGGTCGGATCGGCCGCGGCCTTGTCGAGCACGGCGCGGACGCGCGCTTCGGACAGAACCGACAACTTGTCGAAGTTGCCGTACCGCGAACGGTCGGCCGGGATTTCCATCTGGTCGGTCGCAAGGCCCTGGGCGAAGCGGTAGAAATCGTCGCCGGGCTTTACCGCGACGTCGCGGCCGTTGAGTTCATACCCCCAGCTGCCGTAGCGCGGCGCGGTGGAGATGTCGTCCTGGGCGAAAGCCGGAGCGCCGAAGGCGGCGCAAGCGATAGCGGCCGCCGCGGCGGCGCTGAGCCATGTCTTTTTCATTGGGCGTAACTCTTCCCCGAGTTTGCAGAGGGCGCGACCATGCAACGGCGCGCGTGGTTTCGCCTGTTACAAAATTTTCATGTCGCGCTTGTGGCCATCGGCTCAGCTAGCGCCTTGAGGGCCAGGTCGCGGACGGCCTTGTAGTCGACCTTGCCGTTGGCGGCGCGGACGACGGGGGCCAGGACGAGCTCGCGCGGGGCTTTGTAATGCGCCAGCCGCGCCTTCACGTGGGCCGATAGTTCGGCCAGCGTCGGGGTTCCGGCGGCGTCGACCACGGCGCAGACGCGCTCGCCAAAACGGGGGTCGGGAATGCCGACGACCACAGCGTCGCGGACGGCGGGGTGGGTCTTGAGGGCTTCCTCGACCTCCTCGGGGAAGACCTTCTCGCCGCCGGTGTTGACGACCTGGGAGCCTCGCCCGAGCAGGCGGATCGTGCCGTCCTCGTTCACCTCCGCCCAGTCCCCGGGCACGCTCCAGCGCTGGCCCTCGAAGACGCGGAAGGTCTTGGCCGACTTCTCCGGGTCCTTGTAGTAGCCGACGGGGATAAAGCCGCCGACGGCGACCAGCCCCCGCTCACCCGAGCCCGGCTGCACGCGGCGGCCGTCCTCGGTGAAGACGCTGGCGCTGGGGCCGGGCAGGAACTGCGCGGTTTCGGCTTCCGCCCCGCTGATCGAGACCGAGCCGCCCAGGCCGACCGCCTCCGAGGAGCCGAAGCTGTCCATCAGCATGCAGCCGACCGGGAGGTGTTTGAGCAGCCCCTGCTTGTTCTCATGGCTCCAGATCACGCCCGAGGAGCCGATGCGGCGCATGGCCGACAGGTCAAAGCGGCCGGGATTGGCGTCCAGCGCTTCCAGCATCGGCTGGGCGAAGGCGTTGCCGACGATGGAGATGGTGTTGGCCTTCAGCCGCTCGGCCTCGCTCCACAGCTCCACCGGATCGAAGTGGCGCGAGGGGAGGGAGGCGACCGTGCCGCCGCCGGTCAGCGCCCCGATGGCGCCGAATTGGGCGGTGCCGTGCATCAGCGGGCAGGCGGCGATCATGGTGCTGGGTTCGGGATAGGGGCTGGTCCCCGCCTCGAAAGCGCGGGCGCGCTCGCCAGCCTCGGCCGGGGATTCCAGCGGCGGCACGTTCAGGATCACGTTGCCGCCGGCGCCCAGCACGTTGAAGAGGTCGTCCTGGCGCCACATCACGCCCTTCGGCATGCCGGTGGTGCCGCCCGTATAAAGAAGAAGCAAGTCATCGCCCGAGCGGCCCCAGGGCGCGATGGCGCGGTCGGCGCCAAGGCCGACGATGGTTTCGTATTCGTCGGCCCAGGCGGGGATGTCGCAGCCGGTCTCGGCGACGGCGACCCAGGCCTTCACCTTGGTCAGGCGCTCGCGGATCGGCTCCAGCTGTGGGGTGAATCCCGCATGGAAGACCACGGCCTCCGCGTCGGCGTTGTCGAAGAGGTAGAAGAGCTCCTCGGGGCCGTAGCGGTAGTTGGTGTTGACCGGCGTCAGCCCCGCCTTGAAGGCGGCGTAGTAGGTCTCGAGATACTCAGGGGCGTTGGCGAGGTAGGCGGCGACCTTGGCGCCCTGGCCAAGGCCCTTATCCAGGAAGTGGGCAGCCAGTGCGTTGGACCGGCGGTCGAAGCCGCGCCAGTCGATGACGCGCTCGCCCTGCACCTGCGCCGGCCGCTCCGGCACGGCGGCGGCGATCTCTTCCCAGATATCGGCAAAGGTCCAGCCGGCCATGCGCTTCCATCCCAACGATTGTTTGAATGGAAGTAAGGGCCGCTGACCTGGCGCCTGTCAACGCACCCTAGTGGTGGCCCTCGCCCGCGCCCGGCGGCTGAGCCTGTACGGCAAAGCTGACCTCCACCCGGCCGGCCTTCTCGAAGACGAGGGTGGCGGGGACCTTGTCGCCGGCCTTCAGCGGCTGCTTGAGCTTGAGGAGCATCAGGTGGGCGCCGCCCGGCTTCAGGGCGACCGTCGCGCCCGCCGGAATCGGCAGGCCCTTGGGCAGCGGCGCCATGCGCATGACCCCGCCCGCCATGGAGCTCTCATGCAGTTCGGTGCGCTCGGCGATCGGCGTCTCGATCTTCAGCAGCACGTCGGCCGTCTTGCCCGCGTTGGTGACGGTCAGATAGCCGACGCCGTTCATGCCGGCGGCGGCCGGTCGGCTCCAGGGATGGCCGATGGACAGGGCGCCGAGCTTGTAGGCATGGGCCAGCGCCGGGGCGGCGATGGCGAGGGCGGCGGCGAACGTGATCGAGGCGATTTTCATGGCGCGCGGCTTACGCCCGCACCTGGGCTTTCGCAAGGCGCGGCGCCTTTGCCATACTGACGCGGAAAGGAGAGTCGATGGCGGCGGAAGTCTCACCGGGCGAGTACAAGGACGTCGTCCTCTTCCTGGCGACCGCGGGCGTCGTCGTGCCGCTGTTTCGGCGTTGGCGGATCAGCCCCATCCTGGGCTTCCTGCTGGCCGGCGTGGTGCTGGGGCCGTTCGGCCTGGGGCACTGGGCGGGGGACGTCCCCTGGCTCGGCTACTTCACCGTCGACAACCCCGACGAGATCGCCCAGCTGGCCGAGTTCGGCGTCGTCTTCCTGCTGTTTTCCATCGGGCTGGAACTGTCGTGGGAGCGGCTGCGGGCCATGCGGCGGTTCGTGTTCGGCATGGGCGCGCTGCAGGTGGCGACCTGCATGGCGGTGATCGGCACGGCCGCCTGGCTGCTGGGCCAGCCGCCCGCCGCGGCGGCCACCATCGGCGCGGCGATGGCGCTGTCGTCCACGGCCATCGTCATGCCCATCCTGACCGAGCACAAACGCCAGCACTCGCAGGCGGGCCGGGCGACCTTCTCGGTGCTGCTGTTCCAGGACCTGGCGGTAGCGCCGATCCTGATCACGCTGGCTGTGCTGGGCCGCTATGGCCACGACGAGGTGCTCTCGCCACGCCTGTTGCTGGCCTTCGCGCCGGCGGCGGTCGGGGTGCTGCTGCTGGTGTTCCTGGGGCGGCTCTTCCTGCGGCCGATGCTGAAGTCGGTGGCGCGGACCAAGAGCTCCGAGCTGTTCATGGCCGCCTGCCTGCTGGTGGTGATCGGGGCGGGGCTGGTCAGCGCGCTGGCGGGGATTTCGATGGCGCTGGGGGCCTTCATCGCCGGGCTGCTGCTGGCCGAGACCGAGTTTCGGCGCGAGGTCGAGGTGACCATCGAGCCGTTCAAGGGCCTGCTGCTGGGCCTGTTCTTCGTGTCCGTGGGGATCGGGCTCGACCTGTCGCTGTTGGCGGCCTACCCG
The DNA here is from genome assembly GCA_036376035.1 of Caulobacteraceae bacterium. Classification (GTDB taxonomy): domain Bacteria; phylum Pseudomonadota; class Alphaproteobacteria; order Caulobacterales; family Caulobacteraceae; genus Caulobacter. The sequence goes on from DASVBC010000043.1 coordinate 58,776, forward strand.
GCGGTGATCTTCGGAATGGCGCTGGGCCTGGTGCTGCTGAGCCTGGTCGTCCTGTTCGTGCTGGCGCGGCTGTTTGGGCTGAAGACGCGCCAGGCGCTGGAGACGGCGCTGCTGCTGTCGGCGGCGGGTGAGTTCGCCTTCGTCATCATGGGCTCGGCGACGGAGGCGGGCGTGGTCGATCCCGGCATCGGAAAGGTGATTCTGGTCGCCGCCACCGTCTCAATGTTCACCATCCCGGCGCTCGCCTATCTGGGCGCAAATGCCGGTGGGCGCACGGTCAGCCAACCGGGCCCCTCGCCCGAGCCGCCGGAGAGCGACGACGAACCGGCGCGGGTGATGGTGGTCGGCTATGGCCGCGTGGGACGGCTGGTCGGCGACATGATGAGCCGCCACGAGATCCCCTGGATCGCCGTCGAGCGCGAGGCGCGGGTCGTCGAAGCCGCGCGGCGGGCGGGGGCGAAGGTCTATTACGGCGACGCCGGCCGGCCGGAATTCCTGGTCCGCTGCGGGCTGGAGACCGCCAAGGCGCTGATAGTGACCATGGACAGCACCGAAGGCGCCGAGGCGGTGGTGGCGGCGGCGCGGCAGCTGCGCCCTGACCTGACCATCGTGGCGCGGGCGCGCGACGCGCGGCACGCCCGGCGGCTCTACGACCTCGGCGCCACCGACGCGGTGCCCGAGACCATCGAGGCGAGCCTGCAGCTGTCGGAGGCGGCCCTGGTGGAGATCGGCATTCCGATGGGGTTGGTCATCGCCTCCATCCACGAGCGGCGCGACGAGTACCGCACCGAACTGAACCGGCCGGACTCGTTGGGCGGCCGCCGGCGGCTGCGCGACCGGACTTAGGTGAGCAGGATCCACAGGCCGATGAGCGCGAAGGCGCCGGCGGCGACGTAGCGGATCGCCTTCAGCGGCAGGCGCGTCGAGGCCGCTTCGCCGATCAGCACCGCGGGAGCGTTGGCGATCATCATGCCCAGCGTGGTCCCGGCCGCGACCACGATCACGCTGTGGAACCGGGCGGCGAGCGCCACGGTGGCCACCTGGGTCTTGTCGCCCATCTCCACCAGGAAGAAGGCGATGGCCGTGGCCATGAAGATCGAGCGGCCGGTGCGCTCGGGCGGGCAGTCGTCGTCCTCCAGCTTGTCGGGGATCAGCGCCCAGGCGGCGAAGGCGAGGAAGGCCAGCCCCAGCACCCACTTCATCCACGGCCCCTCCAGCAGCCCGCCCGCCAGCGAGCCGACCAGCGCGGCAAGGGCATGGTTGGCGATGGTGGCGACGAGGATGCCGAGCAGGATCGGTCCCGGCGCCCGCCAGCGGGCGGCCAGGCACAGGGCCAGCAGCTGGGTCTTGTCGCCGATCTCGGCGATGGCCACGAGGCCGGCGGAGACGAGGAAGGCTTCCATAAGCGCGCGCCCGGGCGAAGGAGCCCCGGCGCCGCGACAGGCGGCTACTCCCCTTCGACGGGGGCCTCTGTAATGGCGCTGGGGTGGCGCCGCAAGAAGCGCCGCAGCGTCCAGGCCGCCAGCCAGCAGATCATCGCCCATGCCGCGCCAAGGCTCCAGCCGGCCAGCACGTCGGTCAGCCAGTGGACGCCGAGATACACCCGGCTCGCGCCCACGATCAGCGCCAGGAGGACGGCGACCGAGAAGACGTAGGCCTTCAGCCGCCGCTTGGGCATCACCTGCGCCAGCAGCGCGCCGAGCGTCAGGTAGGTGATGGTCGAGAGCATGGCGTGGCCGCTGGGAAAGCTGGCGCTCATGGTTTCGACGGCGCGGTAGGCCAGCGGCGGGCGGTCGCGGCCGAACAGCGCCTTCACCGCTTCGCTGAGCACTGTGCCGCCGCCCAGCGCCACCACCAGCAGCAGGGCCGAGGCCCGCCGCCGCTGGATCAGCAAAAAGCCGACCGCGATCACGGCGAAGAGGGTGAGGAGGGTCGTGCCGCCCAGCGTCGTCAGCTCGGCGACCATGTGTTCGAACCACCTGGGCCCGAGCGCATCGTGGGGGTTGGCGGTGGGGCGCAGCAGGCTCAGCACCCGCATGTCGAGCGCCTCGCCCTCCATCATCTCATCGGCCACGGCGCCGAAGGCCAGCAGGCCGCCCGCGGCGACCAGCATGGCGGCAAGCACGCCAAGCTCGGCCTGGCCAAACCTCCAGAGCCGCTGGAGCAGCTTTTCGGGGCGGGGGATGGGGCGCGTCACGGGCGGCGAACGTTACCCTCTCAAGGAGGTTCCTGAGCCGTTAATGATCCACAGCTCCGTTAACAGTTTCTTTGCCAAAAAGTCGCGCTTGGCCGCGCCATAGCCATTGACGACTCTGCGCGACGCATGTGTCCATATGTGGGTGCAGGGGGCTCCTGCAGATACTATATGTAGCGGTGGGTTCCGGCAGAGTGGCTGACGGGCGAAGCTGCGGAAGTTGCAGGGTTTTAGGGACGATGAGCAGCGAAGCGGCAAGACAGGTTACCCGGCAGGACCAATCGGCTGGCGCGATGCGCATCGCCGACAAGCCCAAGCTTGCGCTGGTCCGAAAGGTCGAGGTCGACCGCTCGCGCGACGAGCTGCTCACCGAGTTCGGCAAGACGACGCTGAAGGACCGCTACCTGATCGGCGATGAGTCCTATCAGGACATGTTCGCGCGCGTCGCCACGGCCTTCGCCGACGACGCCGAGCATGCGCAGCGCGTCTATGACTACATGAGCCGGCTGTGGTTCATGCCCGCCACCCCGGTGCTGTCGAACGGCGGCGCCCAGCGGGGCTTGCCGATCTCCTGCTTCCTCAACTCTGTGTCCGACAACCTCGAAGGCATCGTGGGCGTCTGGAACGAGAACGTGTGGCTGGCGGCCAACGGCGGCGGCATCGGCACCTACTGGGGCGGCGTCCGCTCGATCGGCGAGAAGGTGAAGGGCGCGGGCCAAACCAGCGGCATCATTCCCTTCATCCGCGTTATGGACAGCCTGACGCTGGCCATCAGCCAGGGCTCGCTGCGCCGCGGCTCGGCCGCCGTCTACCTCGACATCCACCATCCGGAGATCGAGGAGTTCCTGGAGATCCGCAAACCCTCGGGCGACTTCAACCGCAAGTCCCTGAACCTGCACCACGGCATCTCCATCACCGACGAGTTCATGGAAGCCGTGCGCGACGGCGAGCGCTTCGCCCTGCGCTCGCCCAAGACCGGCGAGCCGCTGCGCTACGTCGATGCGCGCACCCTTTGGCAGAAGGTGCTGGAACTGCGGCTGCAGACCGGCGAGCCCTACATCATCTTCTCCGACGCGGTGAACCGCGCCATGCCGGCTCACCAGCGCGAGCTGGGCCTGAAGGTTCGCCAGTCGAACCTGTGCAGCGAGATCATGCTGCACACTGGCCTGGATCACCTCGGCAAGGAGCGGACCGCGGTCTGCTGCCTGTCGTCGGTCAATGCCGAGACCTACCTGGAATGGCGCGACCATCCGACCTTCGTGGAAGACATCATGCGCTTCCTCGACAACGTGCTGCAGGACTTCATCGACCGGGCGCCGAGCGCGGCGCAGGCGGCCATCTACGCCGCCCAGCGCGAGCGGTCGGTGGGTCTTGGCCTGATGGGCTTCCACTCGTTCCTGCAAAGCCAGAACGTGCCGTTCGAGAGCGCGCTCGCCAAGAGCTGGAACATGCGGCTGTTCAAACACCTGCGCCGCCAGTGCGACGCCGCTTCGCGCACGCTGGCCGAAGAGCGCGGGCCCTGCCCCGACGCGGCCGAGCGCGGCGTGATGGAGCGCTTCAGCCACAAGCTGGCGATCGCCCCGACCGCGTCGATCTCGATCATCTGCGGCGGGACCTCGGCGGGCATCGAGCCGATCCCGGCCAACTGCTACACCCACAAGACGCTGTCGGGCTCGTTCGCGGTGAAGAATCCCTACCTGGAGGAACTCCTCGAGGAGAAGGGCCAGAACACCGACGCGGTCTGGAACTCGATCCTGGAGAACGAGGGCTCGGTCCAGCACCTCGACTTCCTCAGCCAGGACGAGAAGGACGTCTACAAGACAGCCTTCGAGATCGACCAGCGCTGGGTCATCGAACTGGCCGCCGACCGCACGCCGGAGATCTGCCAGTCCCAGTCGGTCAACGTCTTCCTGCCGGGCGACGTGGATAAGTGGGACCTGCACATGCTGCACTGGATGGCGTGGGAACGGGGCATGAAGAGCCTCTACTACCTGCGCTCCAAGTCGGTGCAGCGCGCCTCTTACGCCGGCGCCGAAGCGGCGGCCGAGGGGGGCATGGCGGCGGCGATGGAGGCCGCGGCCAAGACCGACTACGAGGAATGCCTGGCCTGCCAGTAGGCGGTCAGGCGGCCTCGCCCACCGGCACGATCAGCTTGACCTTCAGGCCGATGCCTTCGGCGTCGAAGATCAGCCGCGCGTTCAGCTGCTGGGCCAGGCCCCGGATCACCTGAAAGCCGAGGTTGCCGCCGGACCAGGGATCGAAGTCTTCCGGCAGGCCGACGCCGTCGTCCTCGACATCCACATAGACATAGCCCGCCAACCCCTCGCCACAGCGCACGAGGATCTTGCCCGGCACGCCGGTCGGGTGGGCGTGCTTGATGGCGTTGGTGACCAGCTCGCTGACGATCAGGGCGATGGGCGCGGCCTTGTCGGGATCGATGAAGCAGGCCGAGGTCGGTCGGCAGGTCAGCGCCATCCGGCTCGGACCCACGAGCGATTCCGACAGCGCCTCGCACGTCTCTCGCAAGTGATAGCCAAGATCGACCCGCGCGCCGGGCTGCAGGTCCGACAGCAGCCGGTGCAGGCGGCTCACCGTATCGATGCGCGAGGAGATGTCGTCGAGGATCGCCTCCACGTCGTCGCTGGTGAAGCCCTTGCGGCTGCGGCGGGCGTTGACGGCATGCAGCCGCACGAGCCCGGCGATCACCGACAGGTTGTTGGCGATGCGGTGGTTTGCCTCGCGGTGGAGGTTGTGGGCGCCGGCGTGGCCGCTGTCAGGCGAAAACGTCGCGCCCGGTGAGTCCGGGGGATACACAGGCGCAAACTCCAAGGAAATCTGGATTGACACCATGCGCCGCGGAAGCAAAAATTCCAACCATTATTCGACAAAAAGTCGAATCTCGCCTTTAAATACACATCATTGTTATGAATTTGGGGGCGCGTGTTTGGTGTATATTGAAGAAGGCGCTTTCTTTACTCAAACTAAGCTGTTTACTCACTATGAGCCGCAAGCGGGACCGGGGCCCGTTGCGCAAAATGAGTAAGTGACACACATTTATCAAACTGAGCCTTTCCTTAGTTCACGCGTTACCAGACGCATGCGGGGCAGCTGAGGACTGCTCGAAGGACGACCGGACTATGAACGACACAGCCCGTGGTGAGCGGCTTCAGATCATGCTCACCCAGGAAGAACTCGAGGCGCTCGATAACTGGCGCTTCTCGCGGCGCATGCCCAGTCGCGCCGCCGCCGTGCGTGAGCTGCTGAAACGCGGCCTCTCGGCTGAAGGCTTCGGCGCCAGCGACGGCCGCACCCGCTCCGCCGATTTTGGCGTCATCGGTTCCGCCGATGAGCAGACAGCCGCGCCCGCGGACGGCGATGGCCGCGACGGCCGCGCCCGGGTCGGCGACGGCGCCGGCGGCCGCGGCTAGTCGGAACCTGCGGGGTGGCCACGCTTTCTCAATAGCAGGACGGTTCTGATCGGCAGAGCCGGGGATGGCTGGAATTTCGGTATGCGTTGGCAGGGTATGGGGGCGTTGATCGTGGCGGCTGCGGCCACGGCCGCTCATGCCCAGGCCCCGAGCGCCCTGGCGCCGCTGAACGCCGCCGTGTTCGACAGCGGCAAGCCTGTCCCCACCGAATGGAAGACCACCGAAACCAAGGCCGGCGAGGCGCGCCTGCAGCTTAGCGTGGGCGGCGAGCGCCTGACCGCGCGCGGCGCCCCGGCCCTCTCGCCCCTGGACGAGGCGGTGTTCGAGCCGCGGGGCTTTGACGTTCGCCTCAGCCGCGAGTGGCCGGCCGCAGTGCGGCTGGACGGCGGCGTCGAGATCACTCCTCACGCCGACGTGGGCTTCAGCGACGCGGGACCGGGCGCCGGCGCCGGCGCGACGGTCAGCTTCGGCGATCGCGTGGCGAACCGGCTTGGCGTGCGCGATGGCAAGCGGTTCGGCGACCAGGGCCGCTGGTATCTTTTCGCCGCCACCAGCGGGCGGTCCGTCGGCCTGAACCTGTTGCGCGGCGAGAACGGTCAACTCCACCGCGCCGGCTGGTCGGTGGACGGTAACAGCGCGCTCGTCAGCGACGCCCAGGCCGGGATCGGCTGGCGCAAGGGGCCGATGCAGGCCTCGCTCGGCTACATGCGCCGCGAGATCAAGCCCAAGCAGCACGGCATCCGCGGCATGGAAAGCCAGGAGGACGACCTCGTCGCCATCAGCTTCTCCTTCAAGCCGCGCTAGGTCAGGTCCGGGTAGCCGTACCGCATGGGCGCAAGGCCCGAGCCGGTCTCGTCGAACACCCGGCTGACGACCTCCAGCCGGCGGGTGCGATCATCCCAGCGATAAGTGACCACACAGACGTTCGGCCCCGCGCCGCCCGGGCAAAACCCGCCGTGCTGCTGGGCGACCAGGCCGCCGTCGGTGACCGAGAAGCCGTGCATCGTCTGCTCGAGCATGATGCGGGGCGGCCCACCCGAACCGATCCAGAACTGGATGAACGGCCCCCCGGTCCCTTGCCAGCGGGTGCTGTGGCCGCCATCGACCGCGCACTCCACCCGGCCGAAGGTGACGGCGTATTCCGGCAGGCCGCCGCCGGTCAGCTCCAGCGGGATGATCGCGCTGTCGGGCACGGTGACCGTTCCGCACTCGGCCGCATAGTCGCGCTGGGCCTGGTCGCGGATGGTGGCGCGCATTTCGGCGTCGAAGTTCGGCCGCGCGTCGGCTTCCGTACCGACCATCCTCGCCGGCGCCTGGGGCGCGGCGCAACTGGTCAGCAGCAGGCTCAACAGCAAAGCTCTGGACATCGGCGGCTACCTCCCGAAACTCACCAAGAGTCGCAAGGACAGGCTGTATGGGCGCTGAACGCACAAGGGCGCAGAACCGACCCCGCTTCCGCCCGTTAGGGCTGCACATCTTTTGCGAGTTTCCCCACCGATGACGGACCCCGCCCCGCCCGCCGAGCCGCAACGCGCTGGCCCGCAAGAGCCCGCGCCCTGGTGGAAGTGGCAGAGGAAGCCCTGGCAGGTCGCCGCGATCGCGGGGCTGGTGGTGGTGCTCACCGCGCTTTGGCTGTTCATCGCCCTGCCGATCAACCGCGCGCTGGAGCCGCTGCCGGCGCCGACGCTGGTGCTGGTCAGCGCCGACGGAAAGCCGTTCGCGCGGCGGGGCTCCTACAAGGAAGAGCCGGTCGATGTGACCAAGCTGCCGGCCTATGTGCCGGGCGCCTTCGTGTCGATCGAGGACCGGCGCTTCTACGAGCACATCGGCATCGATCCCATCGGCATCGGCCGGGCGCTGAAGAACAACATCGCCGCCGGCGAGGTGTCGGAGGGCGGCTCGACCATCACCCAGCAGCTGGCCAAGAACGCCTTCCTTTCCAACCGCCGCACTCTTCGCCGAAAGGCGCAGGAGGCGATCATCGCGCTGTATCTGGAGAGCCGGCTGTCGAAGGAGGAAATCCTCTCGCGCTACCTCTCCAGCGTCTATTTCGGCGAGGGGGTTTTCGGGCTGCGGGCCGCGGCGCGCGAGTATTTCAACATGGCGCCCGAGGAGCTGACCATCGGCGAGGCGGCCATGCTGGCGGGCATCGTCAAGGCGCCCTCCAGGCTCGCGCCGACCGAAGACCTCAAGGCCGCCCGGGCGCGCCAGCGGGTGGTGCTGGCGGCCATGGTCGACACCGGCCTGATTACCGACAAGCAGGCGCGACGGGCACGGAACGTGCGGGTGCGCGAGGGGCGGCCGAGCCTGCCCGTCGGCTCCTACTTCGCCGACTGGGTCTCGCCGCAGGCCAAGCGCGCCTTCGACCGCGCCTACGGGGAGGTGGTGGTGCGCACCACCCTGGACTCGCGGCTGCAGACGCAGGCCGAGCGGATCATCAAGAACCGGCTGGCCGGCCAGGGCCGCGCCCTCGGGGCGACGCAGGCGGCGCTGGTGGCCATGCGGCCGGACGGCTCGGTCGTCGCGCTGGTCGGCGGGCGCGACTACAAGGAAAGCCAGTTCAACCGCGCCGTGGACGCCCAGCGCCAGCCCGGATCGGCCTTCAAGCTGTTCGTTTACATGGCCGCGCTGCGCGATGGGATGACGCCGGACTCGACCGTGATGGATGCGCCGGTGCGGCTGGGCAACTGGACGCCGAAGAACCACGAGGCCAGCTACCTCAACCGGCCGATCCCGCTGCGCGAGGCGTTTGCGCGCTCGTCCAACGTGGCGGCGGTGCGGGTGCTGCAGAAGGTGGGGCTGCGCAAGGTGATCCGCACGGCCCGCGATTTCGGCATCACCACCCCCCTGCCGCACGACGCCACCGTGGCGCTGGGCTCAGGGACCGTCACGCTGCTGGAGCTGACCAGCGCCTATGCGGGCGTGGCGGCGGGCGAGGTTCCGGTGCGGGCGCGGGGGCTAGCCGACTACGCCTTCGCCGGCGACACCGAGCGACTGGCGGCCTCCGACCAGCGCGGGATGATGGAGCTGATGCGGGCCGTGGTGCAGAGCGGCACCGGACGGGCGGCGCGGCTTGGCATTCCGGCCTATGGCAAGACGGGGACCACCTCGGACTACCGCGATGCGCTGTTCATCGGCTTTGCCGGCGACATGGTGGTCGGGGTGTGGGTCGGTAACGACGACAACACGCCGATGAAGCGGGTGGCCGGCGGCGGACTCCCGGCGCAGATCTGGCACGACTTCATGAGCTATGCGCTGAGCGCCGGGAAGGTGCGCGGCGGCCAGGTGATCGAGGAGCCCCTGCCGCAGGAGGACGCCGAGATCCCCGCCGAGGAAGGCCTCGATCCGGCTTTGCTGGAGGGCGTCCAGCTGCCCGACGAGGACGACCTGACGACCGGGGAAGAGCCGCCGCCGGTCGGCGAGGGCGCGGCCCAGCCGCCCATCGACAACACCGCTCCGCCCGAGCCTCGGCCGACGCAGCCGCGCAATCGCGGACCCATCGTGGCGCCGCCGCCCCGGCTGCAGGTCCCGCCGCCGCCGGAGGCGGGCGAGACCGAAGGCGCGCCGCCGGCGCCCGCAAACGAATAGAGCCCCGGCCGTGGGGCCGGGGCTCCAGACTTCCGTCCAGAGGACCTTGGCTTACTGAGCCGTGTTGGTCGTGGTTTCGGTGGTGGTGGTTTCAGTGGTCGTGGTCGCTTCGTCGGCGGTGTTGGTGGCCGCGTCGGTGGCGTTGTCAGCGGCGCTCATGGCGTCGTTGGCGGTGATCGCGGCGGCGTCAGCGGCGGCGTCGGCCGACGCGGCAGCTTCGTTCTGAGCCGGCTGCGAGCAGGCGGCGAGCGACAGGGCCGCGACGGCGGCGATAGCAACAAAACGCATGGAATTAGCCTCCCTTCCGATTGAAGGCGGCCACCCTAGCGTTGCTTTGGCCCTGCGTCGAGGCGCCGCGGCTCACCCCTCCCAGCCCTCCTCGAAGGGGAAGCGCTCGGCCCACAGGGCGGCCAGGCGCGGGTCGGCGTCCACGCGTCGGACCACTTCGGCCATCTTCGGCGCCACCTGGTAGAAGCGCCGGCGGCGCGGGGTCCAGCGGCTGACGACGGCGACATAGAGGTCAAGGACGGTCAGCTCATCGCCCAGGAGGTAGCGGCCGGGGCTGACCTGCTCGTCCATGATCTTCCAGCACTCGGCGATACGCGCGGCGGTTCGCTCCAGCAGCACGCCTTCCGCGTCCTTGTCGGCGGCCAGGCGCGAAGGCTCATCGCGGATCCAGTAGAGCGAGTAGATGGCGGCCGGCACATAGACCATCCAGCGCAGGAACTGGGCGCGGGCCGGATCGTCCACGCCGGGCGCCAGCTTGCCGTGCTTGTCGGCCAGCCAGATCAGGATGGCGGCGCTTTCGGTGACCAGCTCGCCCGAGGGCAGAAGCAGCGCCGGCACCTGCAGCATCGGGTTGACCGCCCGCGCCGCCTCCAGGAAGGCCGCCGGGCTGTCAGCCGGCAGGTCGATGTTCTCGTAGGGCTCGTCCAGCAGCGTCAGCGCGGCCTCGACGATGACCGAGCCGAAGCCCTTCGCGCCATAGAGTCTCATCATGGTTATCCCCAGTTCGGTCCACTACATATTGCGATTAGCTGCTCGACGGATCGCAACATCTGGATCAATGTAACCTCATTCGAGTCAACTCCAGCCGACTGTGCCGCTCATGACCAACAACGTCCGCACCCTTCCCGGCCTGCTCACACCGTCTCACGCCTACAAGCCGTTCCGCTATCCGTGGGCCTACGACTTCTGGAAGAAGCAGCAGCAGGTCCACTGGATGCCCGAGGAGGTGCCGCTGGGCGAGGACTGCAAGGACTGGGCGACCAACCTGTCCGACAGCGAGCGCAACCTGCTCACCCAGATCTTCCGCTTCTTCACCCAGTCCGACGTCGAGGTGAACGACAACTACATGGAGCGCTACGGCCGGGTCTTCAAACCGACCGAAGTGAAGATGATGCTGGCGTCCTTCTCCAACATGGAGACGATCCACATCGCCGCCTACGCCCTGCTGCTTGAGACGATCGGCATGCCGGAGAGCGAGTTCAGCGCCTTCCTCGAACTGGACGCGCTGAAGGCCCAGCACGACTACATGCAGCAGTTCGGGGTCGACACCGACGCCGACATCGCCCGGACGCTCGCCATGTTCGGCGGCTTCACCGAGGGGCTGCAGCTGTTCGCCTCGTTCGCGATGCTGATGAACTTCCCGCGCTTCAACAAGATGAAGGGCATGGGCCAGATCGTCAGCTGGTCGGTCCGCGACGAGAGCCTGCACTGCGAGGGGATCACCAAGCTCTACCACGCCTTCGCCAAGGAAACCGGCTGCGTGACCAAGGCCGTCGCCGACGACATTATCGACTGCTGCCAGACGGTGGTGGGGCTGGAAGACAAGTTCATCGACCTCGCCTTCGAGATGGGCCCGGTGCAGGGCATGACGCCCGACGACATCAAGGGCTACATCCGCTTCATCGCCGACTGGCGGCTGCGCCAGCTGAACCTGCCGACGGTCTATGGCGTGACCGAAAACCCGCTGCCCTGGCTGCAGAGCCTGATCAGCGGCGTCGAGCACGCCAACTTCTTCGAGGCGCGGGCGACGGAGTACTCCAAGGCCGCCACGCGCGGTCAGTGGCACGGCTCCGAAGGCGTCTGGAGCGAGTTCGACAAGCTGCTGGCCAAGCGCAGCGAGAACGTTCTTCCGGCCGAGTAGGCGAACCCTCGGCGGGGTCCACGGGTTGAAGGGGCACTGACCCGTTCCTTCAACCCGCGGAGACTTTCCATGGCAGACGCCGAACATCACGACGTAGACGTCCTCAACTCCCTCATCGAAACCACCATCGACAGCGTCGACGGCTACGAAAAGGCCGCGCAAGAGACGCAGAACACCGAGTTCCGCCGCATCTTCGAGGAGCGCGCGTTCGAGCGCCGGCGCGTGTGCGACGACCTGCGCTCCGAAGTCGAGCGCATGGGCGGCAAGAGCGAGGATGACGGCTCCCTGCTGGCCAAGGCCCACCGCTCGTTCCTCAAGGTCCGCGACGCGGTCATGGGCGGCGACGACAAGCAGGTCATCGACGAGGTCGAGCGCGGCGAGGACTTCATCAAGAACAAGTTTGAGACGGCCATGCGCGACAGCGACCTGTCGGCGCCGGCGCGCGAGACGGTCACCCGGGCGTATGACTCGGTGAAGTCCGGCCACGACCAGATCAGCGCCCTCAAGCACGGCATGGACGGCCGCAAGGCGCACTGATGGCCCGGTCGCAGGACCCGCGCGAGCCGCTGGAGGAGGCCCTGAAGAAGGCCTCCGAAGCCGGCCGCGACGATGATCCTGGCGAGATCGCGGCGGATGACGCCGGCGGCACACGCCTGGCCGAGCACCTCGACGACGAGGGCGAAGCGCAGGCGCATCCCTCGTAAGGGGGTCAGTGTCTCCGCTGCCGCGCGCGTGTGTGCGGGGGGGCGCGGACGCGGGGACACGCGGGCGCGGGCGCGGTCGGGTGCGCCGGCGCGCGCGCGGGCGTTGAGGCCCGTCTCACAGGCGGTGCGGCGGCGAAAGGTCGGGTTCATCCAGCCATTGTGCGGCCGGACGAGGCGACGGGGATAAGCGCCGCGCCGGATGGGGCGGGTGTCTCCGAATGTCTTCAGATGGAATGTCTCGCTTCCCTTGGGAGGGTGGCGGCCGAAGGCTGACGGGTGGGGCTCGCCGCCGAACTCCCCCACCCTGATCGCTGCGCGATCTTCCCTCCCCATGAAGGGGAGGGAGAGGGCTTTTAACGCCCTCTCGCCCTATACGCCCGCACCATCGCCGGGGTGACGTCGCTGGCGTAGCAGATGGGCGACTCGCCGCCCGGCCGCGAGTAGGCGCTGCGGCCGCCGCAGGCCGCGCCGTTGCGCATGGTGTTGTAGGGGCACGGACAGCGGCCCGAGTAGCTCGCGATCGACTCGGCGATGATCTTCTTCTTGATCTGGGCGTCCGTTTCCGCGTGCGCGGACATGGCGGGGGTAAGCAGCGCCAACGCGACCACCGCCCCCCGCAAGGCGTGGTTGTAGCTGTGCATAAGCTCGACCATGACTCGCCCTATGCGAGTGAGTCGAGTCGTTTTACAGCTTAAGAGGGTGCCTTACCCTTCTCCCGCGAGGGGAGAAGGGATTAGAGTTGCGGCATGGGGGATCAGGGAAAGCTGGAATTCGCGCGCCGGATGCGCCGGGAGCCGAGCGCGACCGAACGGCTGCTTTGGAAGATTCTGCGGGATCGGCGACTGGGCGGCCTGAAGTTTCGCCGTCAGGTCCCGCTGGGACGCTACGTCGTCGACTTCCTCTGCCTGCGCCACCGGCTGATCGTGGAAGCGGACGGGCCTTTTCACGACGCAGCCCATGACGAGCAGCGGGACGCCTGGCTGAAGGGGCAAGGCTTTCGGGTGCTGCGGTTCACCAACGCCGAGATCGAGCGTGGGCCAGGCCTGGTGCTCGCGGCCATCGAGCGGGCGGTGGCGGCGCCTCATGTCCCTTCTCCCCTTGCGGGAGAAGGTGTCGACGAAGTCGACGGATGAGGGGTCGAAGACACCATCCGCCGGGAAAGCGGATCGGCTGTCAGTGAGCTGAAGGTTCTGAGAGCCCCCTCATCCGACCTGCTTCGCAGGCCACCTTCTCCCGCGAGGGGAGAAGGGAAAACAAAAACCCCCGGCCTTTCGACCGGGGGTTTCGGTAGTCTCGGTCTGAGCTGACGCGGACCTAGAAGTCCATGTCGCCCATGCCGCCCATGCCGCCGCCGGGCATGCCGGGCGCGCCGCCGGTGTTTTTCTTGGGCGCTTCGACGATGGCGGCTTCCGTGGTGATCAGGAGGCTGGCGACGGAGGCCGCGTCCTGGAGGGCCGTGCGGACGACCTTGGCCGGGTCGATGACGCCGTCGGCGACGAGGTCGACGTACTGCTCGGTCTGGGCGTTGAAGCCGAAGGTGGCGCCCTTGTTCTCCAGCACCTTGCCGACCACGATCGAGCCTTCGACGCCGGCGTTTTCGGCGATCTGGCGGATCGGGGCTTGCAGGGCGCGGCGGACGATGGCGATGCCGGCCGTCTGGTCAGCGTTGTCGCCGGTCATGCCTTCGAGGGCCAGCGAGGCCTTGAGCAGGGCGACGCCGCCGCCGGGGACGATGCCTTCTTCCACGGCCGCGCGGGTCGCGTTGAGGGCGTCATCGACGCGGTCCTTCTTTTCCTTCACCTCGACTTCGGTCGAGCCGCCGACGCGGACCACCGCAACACCGCCGGCCAGCTTGGCGAGGCGCTCCTGCAGCTTTTCCTTGTCGTAGTCGGAGGTGGTGTCCTCGATCTGGCGCTTGATCTGGCCGATGCGGGCCTCGATGCCGGCCTTGTCGCCGGAGCCGTCGACGATGGTGGTGTCGTCCTTGGTGATCGAGACCTTCTTGGCCTTGCCGAGCATGTCGATGGTGACGTTCTCGAGCTTGATGCCGAGGTCTTCGCTGATGACCTGGCCGCCCGTGAGGATGGCGATGTCTTCCAGCATGGCCTTGCGGCGATCGCCGAAGCCCGGCGCCTTGACGGCGGCGACGCGCAGGCCGCCGCGCAGCTTGTTGACCACCAGGGTGGCGAGGGCTTCACCCTCGATGTCCTCGGCGATGATCAGCAGCGGGCGCGAGGATTGCACGACCGCTTCGAGCACCGGCAGCAGGGACTGGAGCGAAGAGAGCTTCTTCTCGTGGAGCAGGATCAGAGGCTCCTCGAGCTGGGCCTCCATCTTGTCGGCGTTGGTGATGAAGTAGGGCGACAGGTAGCCGCGGTCGAACTGCATGCCCTCGACGACGTCGAGTTCGGTTTCGAGCGACTTGGCTTCCTCGACGGTGATGACACCCTCGTTGCCGACCTTTTCCATGGCCTTGGCGATCATGTCGCCGATCTCATGGTCGCCGTTGGCGGAGATGGCGCCGACCTGGGCGATTTCCTGGTTGGTCGTGACCTTCTTGGAGACGTTCTTGATCTCCTCGACGACGCGGGTCACGGCCTTGTCGACGCCGCGCTTCAGATCCATCGGGTTCATGCCGGCGGCGACCGACTTCAGGCCCTCGACGACGATGGCCTGGGCCAGGACCGTGGCCGTGGTGGTGCCGTCACCGGCCTTGTCGTTGGTCTTGGAGGCGACTTCGCGGATCAGCTGGGCGCCGAGGTTCTCGAAGCGGTCGGACAGCTCGATTTCCTTGGCGACGGAGACGCCGTCCTTGGTCGAGCGCGGGGCGCCGAAGGACTTTTCGATGACGACGTTGCGGCCCTTGGGGCCGAGGGTCACCTTCACCGCGTTGGCGAGGATGTTGACGCCGCGCAGCATGCGGTCGCGGGCGTCGGAGGAGAAATAGACGTCTTTGGCGGCCATCTCTGTGTTCCTTTGGGTTGGCCCCCCTCCCTCCGATCGCCCCGGCGAAGGCCGGGGTCCAGATCAAAGGGCGGAGGAGATTTTAGGGTTAGCCTCTGAATTCAGCGGCTGAATCTGGGTCCCGGCCTTCGCCGGGATGACACGGAATAGTTAGCGCTCGACCACGCCCAGAATGTCGCTTTCCTTCATGATCAGCAGGTCTTCACCGTCGACCTTGACCTCGGTGCCGGACCACTTCCCGAACAGGATGCGGTCGCCAGCCTTCACTTCGGGCTGGATGTGCTTGCCGTCTTCGTCGCGGGCGCCGGGGCCGACGGCGACGACTTCGCCTTCCTGCGGCTTTTCCTTTGCGGTGTCGGGGATGATGATCCCGCCCTTGGTGCGCTCTTCTTCTTCGACGCGCTTCACCAGGACGCGGTCGCCAAGAGGACGAAATTTCATCTTCAGCTTCTCCGTCGGAGCGAATGGATAGTGGGAGGCCGGCGCTCGCCGGGGCTGCTTGTTAGCAGTCCTTGGGGTCGAGTGCCAACGCAGGGGGGAGGTAAGAGCGCCTCACTTTGCTGTCAAGGCGGCGCAGCTTGGGATTGAAGCGGAACCGTGCTCTTCTGGATGGGTTCCAGATCAGGCTTGACCACAATCGAGGGGTACCCGATGGGTCTTCAGCGTTATCTGGCGTCGTTGGTGCGCGAGGGGTCCTTGACCGTGCGCATCGGTGGGGGACGCGCCTTCACGGTCGGCTCGGGCGAGCCGGCGCTGTCGGTCGTGGTGGCCGACTACCGAACCGCCGCACGGATCGGCGCCAACCCGGCCATGGCGGTCGGCGAGGCGTTCATGGACGGGCGGCTGAGCGTCGAGAACGGCGATATCTACGACCTGGTCGACTTCGCGGGCCGCAACATGCGCCACCAGAACCGGCCACGGCCGGGCTGGATGCGGCGGTGGCTGTCGAACCTGTTCCAGCAGGCCAACGCGCGGACGGCCTCGCGGCGCAACGTGGCGCACCACTACGACCTTTCGGTGGACCTCTACCGGCGCTTCCTCGACGAGGACATGCAGTACAGCTGCGCCTACTTCGCCGATCCGGACATGAGCCTGGAAGAGGCGCAGATGGCCAAGAAGCGGCACATCGCGGCCAAGATGCTGCTCGAGCCGGGCATGAGCGTGCTGGACATCGGCTGCGGCTGGGGCGGCATGGGACTGACGCTGGCCGAGGAATTCGGCGCCGATGTGCGCGGCGTGACGCTGTCCACCGAACAGCTGGCCACCGCCAACCAGCGGGCCGAAGCCAGGCGGCTGGCGGACCGGGCGAAGTTCACCCTGACCGACTACCGCGACGTGGAGGGGCCCTTCGACCGCATTGTCTCTGTGGGCATGTTCGAGCATGTCGGGCGGCCCAACTACCAGGCCTATTTCGATGCGGTGGCGCGGCTGCTCTCAGAGGACGGGGTGGCCGTGATCCACTCCATCGGCCGCTCGGACGGGCCGAGCCTGACGCAGCCGTGGATCGCCAAGTACATCTTCCCCGGCGGCTATATCCCGGCGCTGTCGGAGGTGCTGCCGGCGGTGGAGCGGGCGGGGCTGATCGTCGCCGATATCGAAATCCTGCGCCTGCACTACGCCGAGACGCTGCGGCATTGGCGCGAGCGGTTCACGGCCCGGCGCGGCGAGGTGGCCAAGCTTTATGACGAGCGGTTCTGCCGGATGTGGGAATTCTATCTGGCCGCCAGCGAGATCGCCTTCCGCCACCGCGACCATATGGTCTTCCAGCTGCAGCTGACCCGGAAGATCGACGCCGTGCCGATTACGCGCGACTACATCGGCCCGGCCGAGGCCGCGCCGGCCAAGGCAAAGCCGCGGCGGGTAGCTTGATCGCGCGCGCGGGGTAGCCCACCTTCCAGCCATGGGACTAGCCATCATCCTGGCGGTGATCGCCTGCTGCATCGGCGGGGCGATGGGCGGCTATGCGCTGGCGCGGCCGCACGAGGCGGCGCGGCTGGTGGGGCTGACGCCCGATCCGGAGAAGCCGCACGCGCTGGCCGAGGTGCGGGCGACCTATGGCGGGCTCGTCGTCCTGTCGCACGCGGCGGTGGCGGGGGCGCTGGGCTATGCGCCCTACGCCGGCGCGTGGATGGCGCTGACGCTGTCGGCGGCCTGGACGGGCGCGGCCCTGGCCCGCGGCTGGTCGATGATGAAGGACGACAGCGACACCAGCTTCAACGTGCGCGCCACGGTCTTCGAGTTCTTGATGGGCGTGACGCTCGCCCTGCCGTTCTGGAGCCTCAGCGGGTCCGGGGGCGGTGGCGGCGTTTTGGTGTGACCGGATCGTTGCGCACCACCAGGGCGTCGGTGATCTTCACCGCATTGTTCTCCACCCCCAGCTCCAGGAAGGCGATGCCGCAGGAGCCGTTGTCGCCCATCATGTCGTAGCGCAGGCCAAAGCTGCGCCAGGAGATGTCGGCGCCGATCGGGTAGCAGTCGGCGGCGGTCAGGCTGGAGAGGCGCGCATCGACCGCGCCGGAGACTCCGCCGGTGTCGATGGGGACCCAGTTTCCGCCGTCGAAACGGTGCACGGAGAAGGCGGCGGGCGCATCGTCGCCGCGCACCCAGGTGACCATGTAGTCGGCGCCGTCCTTGCTGATCAGCGAGGCGACCACGTAGGGGTTGCGCGACCAGGCGTCGACCGCGCGGGCCGGCACGGGCGTCTTGGCCACCACCTTGCCGGCGCCGTCGAAGACCACCGACAGACCCTGGCGTCCGCCGCCGGAGACGAGGTCGTAGAGCGACCAGCTCATCGGCGCGCCGCCGGGGCCCTGCAGCGTGGCGGTGCCGACGACGCGGCAGATGCCGGCGTTCGGAATCGCCTCGGCCACGCAGGTGTTGGTGAAGGCCGGCGCCACGGTCGGCAAGTCCTGCGCCAGGGCAGGGCCGCCAACGGCCATCGCCAGCGCTGTCGCCACAGCCGCGAACCTCATCACGCCTCTCCATCTCCCGGCAAATTCACACACATGAAAATACCGGGAGTGGAGCAGAACTGTGGCGCCGCTCGCTAGCCGATGCCGGGCCTAGCGGATTCCCGGAACGTGCAGTTCCTGTTCGGCCCGCGCCGCGCGCAGGGCGGCGAGGTCGCCGTACTTGGCGTATTCCATCCGCGCGATGGTGCGGTTGTGGACCTCGTCCGGACCGTCGGCCAGGCGCAGGGTGCGGATGCCGGCGTAGGAGCGGGCTAGGCCAAAGTCGGTAGTCACGCCGCCGCCGCCGTGGGCCTGGATGGCGTCGTCGATGATGGCGAGCGCGATGTTGGGCGCGGCGACCTTGATCATGGCGATCTCCAGCCGGGCCGACTTGTTGCCGGCCTTGTCCATCATGTCGGCGGCCTTGAGGCACAGCAGGCGGCACATCTCGATGTCGGTGCGGGCCTTGGCGACGCGCTGTTCCCAGACCGAGTGTTCGGCCACGTACTTGCCGAAGGCTTTGCGGGTCATCAGGCGCTTGCACATCTTCTCGAGCGCGACTTCAGCGACGCCGATGGTGCGCATGCAGTGGTGGATGCGGCCCGGCCCAAGGCGGCCCTGGGCGATCTCGAAGCCGCGGCCCTCGCCAAGGATCAGGCCTTCTTCGACCGGCACGCGGACGTCCTTCAGCACCACTTCGGCGTGGCCGTGCGGGGCGTCGTCGTAGCCGAAGACCGGCAGCATGCGGACGATCTCGATGCCCGGCGCGTCCATGGGGACCAGGATCTGCGACTGGGCCTGGTGCTTGGGCGCGTCCGGGTTGGTCTTGCCCATGACGATGGCGACCTTGCAGCGCGGATCGCCCACGCCGGACGACCACCACTTGCGGCCGTTGATGACGTAGTCGTCGCCGTCGCGCTCGATGCGGGTTTCGATGTTGGTGGCGTCGGAGGAGGCGACGGCCGGCTCGGTCATCAGGAAGGCGCTGCGGATCTCGCCGTTCATCAGCGGGCGCAGCCAGCGCTCCTTCTGCTCGAGCGTGCCGTAGCGCATCAACACTTCCATGTTGCCCGTGTCCGGCGCCGAGCAGTTGAAGACCTCCGAGGCGAAGCCGACCTTGCCGAGCTCCTCGGCGATCAGGCTGTATTCGAGGTTGGTCAGCTGCAGGCCTTCGAACTCGAAGCTGTCGTCGACGTGCACCTGGCCGCTGTGGGGCGGCATGAACATGTTCCAAAGGCCCGCCGCCCTGGCCTTTTCCTTCAGCCGCTCGACCGTCTGAATGACCTTCCAGCGCGCGTCGCCGACCACGTTCATCTCCGCCTCGTAGTCGGGGATGGCGGGGATGATGTGCTCATCCATGAAGGCCTGGACGCGGTCGCGTACTTCCCGCTGGCGGGGCGTCAGGTCGAAATCCATGGGAGCTTCCTCGTTCAAACGGTTGTTTGAACCATTCTGCCAAGGCGCGCGTGGGGGCGCAAGGCGAGACTCACGCTAAAGAACGGGCATGGTCATCAAACCCAAAGTCCTGAAGGGTCGCCATGTGCGGCTGGAGCCGGTGAGCGCGGAGCTGCGCGAGGAGATGCGCGCGGCCATCGACTGCGATCCGGACGCCTGGGAGATCATGTCGGTCAACGGCTGCGGCGAAGGGTTCGACGACTTTTGGGGCGCGCTGGTGGGCGAGACCGAGCGCGGCGAGCGGGTCTCGTTCGCCATTCGCCGCCTGAGCGACAAGCGCGTGGTGGGGACGTCGAGCTACCTGAACATCCGCCGCCTGCATAAGGGCCTGGAGGTCGGCGCGACCTTCATCCACCCCGACGCGCGGTCCGGCCCGGTGAACCCGGAAAGCAAGCGGCTGATGCTGGCTAATGCGTTCGATGCGGGGGCCATCCGCGTGGAGTTCGTGGTGGATGTGCGCAACGCCCGCAGCCAGGCGGCGGTGCTGAAGCTCGGCGCGACGCAGGAAGGCGTCCTGCGCAACCACAAGATCACCTGGACCGGCCATGTGAGGGACAGCGCGGTGTTCTCCATCACCGACTACGACTGGCCGGCCGTGAAGCAGAGGCTGGATTTTCGGCTGGCCGAGACGTTTGCCTAGGGCGGTGGATCGAATTTGGCCGGGCGAGTAGCCAGCACCGTTCCGTTGGTCGGGCAAAGTACCTGCTGGGGAAACAGGCAGTCGGCAACCTGAGCAACAGTGATTTTGCGCTTAGAGTGGGCCACGCCAATAAGATCGTTCGAGTGCCCGCTGTTTGGGGGCGCAACAACGGTAAGCTCCTTCTCAGCGAACTGGCTTCGCACCATTTGCAGTGCCGGCTTGAGATCGCTGTCACGAGATACGATCAAGGCCTTGTCGTATGTATCGCGATAGGCCTCGTTGATGAGCCACAATGCGATGTTGACGTCGGTCTCCTTCTCTTCATGACCTTTCCAGTGAGCGCCGCACGTCTTGCATGAGCGATCCTTCTCCTTGAACTGCCCCAGGATCGGCTGAACACCCGTCGATTCGAGTGCGCGGACATATTCCTCGTGGCGCTGGCGTTCGGCGGGAAGCCAATCGGCAAAGGCGGAGAAGTAGTAGACGGCGCTCACCCGCTCTGAACGTGCGGCAATCTGCCGGCACATGAGCTTGTGCAGGTCCACCCACTTCAGGTGCTGGGCCTTCAACCTCTTCAGCGAGTGATAGAGGTTGAAGCCGTCTATGAAACACGCGACGCGAATCATAGAGGCACCATAAACGAAAAACCCCCACGAACCGGAGTCCATGGGGGCCGCTGGGCTAGCCATGCGGGATGATGGGTGCGTTAGATCGCGATCCGCTCGCGATTGTCAATACCTTCAAGGGTCATTTGTTCCCCTCTCAGGCCGTAAATGGCGCTTGGTTAAGGCAGAGCCTTAACCAAGCAACGCATCACGGTCAAGATCCGGCATAATTTATCACGTTCTTCTACCAACTGAGGATAACCGGGCAGATTTCCCCTTGTGAATCGTGGAGCAGCCCTTCGGCTTGCCTGCCGCTCAAATGGCGCTGCTCGGCGTTCCTTAGCGCCTGCGCTCCCTGAAGAACCCTTTCAGCAATGCCGCGCTCTCTTCCGCCAGGACGCCGCCGGTGACCTTGGGCCGCCAGTGGCAGGTGGGTTGGTCGAAGAACCTTGGGCCGTTGACGACCGCGCCGCCCTTCGGGTCTTCGGCGCCGAAGACGACATGGCCGATGCGGGCGTGGCTGATGGCGCCGGCGCACATGGCGCAGGGTTCGAGGGTGACGACCAGCAGGAGGTCGGTGAGGCGGTAGTTGCCCAAGCTTTGCGCGGCCTCGCGCATGGCGACGATCTCGGCGTGGGCGGTCGGGTCGTGGGCGCCGATGGGGCCGTTGCCGGCCCTGGCGATGACCGCGCCGGTCGCCGGGTCGGCCACCACCGCGCCCACGGGGGTTTCGCCCCGCGCGGCGGCGGCTTGCGCCTCTTCGAGGGCTATGCGCATCAAGGGCTCGAAATGGACCATCAAGATCACCCAAGCTCCGCCGAGGATGCGGGTCAACCCGAGCAGTCCGACATCGGCTCCGCCGAGTCGGGGGGCGAACGCGTCGCCAAGGCGCTGGCGCGGGTGGGCGTGGCCTCGCGCCGCGAGGTCGAGCGGCTGATCGAAGCCGGGCGCGTGGCGCTGAACGGCAAGGTGCTGACCACCCCGGCGGTGAAGGTGGAGCCGGGCGATATCCTCACCGTCGACGGCAATGTGGTGGGCGATGCCGAGCCGACGCGGCTGTTCCGTTATCACAAGCCGACGGGGCTTTTGACCTCCCACACCGACCCCAAGGGGCGGCCGACGGTGTTCCAGAACCTGCCGGAGGGGCTGCCGCGGCTGATCTCGGTGGGGCGGCTCGATCTGAACTCCGAAGGGCTGCTGCTGCTGACCAACGACGGGGCGCTGTCGCGGGCGCTGGAGCTGCCGTCGAGCGGCTGGGTGCGGCGCTATCGGGCGCGGGCGTTCGGCGATGCGAGCCAGGAAAAGCTCGACCGGCTGAAGAACGGCATCACCGTCGAGGGCGTGAAGTACGGCTCGATCGACGCCAGGCTCGACAAGGCCAGCGGGCGCAACGTGTGGATCACCGTCACCCTGACCGAGGGCAAGAACCGCGAGGTCCGCCGGGTGCTGGAGGCGCTGGGCCTGAAGGTGAACCGGCTGATCCGGCTGTCGTACGGGCCGTTTGCGCTGGGCACGCTCGCGCAGGGCGAGGTCGAGGAAGTCGGGCCCCGCGTGATCCGCGAGCTGCTGGAAGGCTACATCTCCGCCGCCAACATGCCCAAGGGCGATGCGGTGCAGTGGAAGGCGCCGAAGTCCTCCCCCCCGAAGGGCCGGAGGGGGCCTGCCGTGTCGCCCCCTCAGTCCGCTTCGCGGACAGCGCCCCCAGCGGGGGAGCACCCGAAGAAGAAGGTCTACAAGGCCGGCTGGGCCAAGGCGGGCAAACCGAAGACCTTCCGGGGCAAGCCAAAGCCGAAGGACCGCGCCATCGACCGGCCCAAAGGGCCCCGGCGCTGATGCGGATCGTCTCGGGCGAGTTTCGCGGGCGGGCGCTGGTCGCGCCGCCGGGGGAGGCGACGCGGCCGACCTCCGACCGCGCGCGGCAGGCGGTGTTCAATATCCTGGAGCATGCGCCGTGGTCGGACGGGCTGGCGGGCAAGCGGGTGATCGACCTCTTCGCGGGGTCAGGCGCCCTGTCGCTGGAGGCCCTGTCGCGCGGGGCGGCCTATGCCCTGCTGGTCGAGACCGACGAGGCGGCGCGGGGGGCGATCCGCCAGAACATCGAGGCGCTGCACCTGTTCGGCCGCACGCGGGTGCATCGGCGGGATGCGACGGACTTGGGCTTGAAGCCGGCGAGCGACGGGCCGCCGTTCGACCTGGCGTTTCTCGATCCGCCGTACGGCAAGGGCTTGGGGGAGAAGGCGCTGGCCGGGCTGGCGGCCGGCGGCTGGCTGGCGCCGGGGGCGGTGGTGGTGTTCGAACGCGGCGCCGGCGAGCCGGAGCTTGAGGCGCCCGGCTATGAGGTGCTGGATAGCCGGACCTACGGCGCGGCCAGGGTGTGGTTTCTAACGCCGCCCAAATAGCCGCTCGATGTCGGCGAGCTTGAGTTCGACGTAGGTGGGGCGGCCGTGGTTGCACTGGCCGGAGTGGGGGGTGGCCTCCATCTCGCGCAGCAGGGCGTTCATCTCGGCGGCGGTCAGGCGGCGGCCGGCGCGGACCGAGCCGTGGCAGGCCATGGTCGAGCAGACCTCTTCGAGCCGCTCCTTCAGGGCCAGCGCCTGGCCGTTTTCGGCGAGGTCGTCGGCGATGTCGCGGATGAGGGCGGCGGCGTTGGTTTCGCCAAGCAGGGCCGGGGTCTCGCGCACCAGCACCGCGCCGGGGCCGAAGGCTTCGATGGCGAGGCCGAAGGCGGCGAGGTCTTCGGCCCGGGACAGGACGCGGTCGGCCTCGGCCGGGTCGAGTTCGACGACTTCGGGCAGCAGCAGGGTCTGGCGGGTGACGCCGCCGGCGTCCATCTCGGCCTTCATCCGCTCATAGACGAGGCGCTCGTGGGCGGCGTGCTGGTCGACGACGACGATGCCGTCGCGGGTCTGGGCGACGATGTAGGTCTCGTGGATCTGGGCGCGGGCGGCGCCGAGGGGGTAGTCCACCGGATCGATGACGTCGGCGGGCTGGGCGACGGCGAAGGGCTCGGGCGCCTCCACCCGGGCCGTGGCCTGGGCGACGCCGGGGAGGTTCGGCGCAGGGGTCCAGCCGCCCAGCGCATAGGCCGAGAAGCCGGCGGGCGAGGGGCCACGCTCGTAGCTCTGCGGGCGAAAGCCGCCGAGGGCCTGCTGCGCCACGGTGGTGGAGGCGCGGTGGCCGGCGCCGGCCAGCGCATGGCGAAGGGCGCCGACGATCAGGCCCCGCACCAGCGCCGGATCGCGGAAGCGGACCTCGGCCTTGGCGGGGTGGACGTTGACGTCGACGAGCTGCGGGTCGAGCTCGAGGTAGAGGGCGGCCGCGGGGTGGCGGTCGCGGGCGAGATAGTCGGCGTAGGCGGCGCGCAGGGCGCCTTGCAGCAGCCGGTCGCGGACAGGGCGGCCGTTGACGAACAGGTACTGGTGGGCGGCGTTGCCCCGGTTGTAGGTCGGCAGGCCCGCGAACCCGGACAGGCGCACGCCCTCACGCTCCTGGTCGATCTCCAGGGCGTTGTCCTGGAAGTCGCGGCCGAGGACGGCGGCGAGGCGCTTGAGCCGACCTTCGGGACCGGGATGTTCGGGGGCGAGTTTGAGGGCGCGGCGGCCGTCGAGGTCGAGGGTGAAGCCGACGGCCTCGTGGGCCATGGCCTGGCGCTTGACCTCCTCGGCGATGGCCATCTGCTCGGCCCGCTCGGACTTCATGAACTTCAGGCGGGCGGGGGTGGCGTAGAAGAGGTCGCGCACCTCGACCCGGGCGCCGTGTTCGCCCGCGAAGGCGGCGGGGCCGATGCCGCCCATGGCGCCGCCCTCGACGAGGATGGCGTTGGCGTCCGCGCCCTTTACCCGCGAGGCGATGGACAGGCGCGCGACCGAGCCGATGGAGGGCAGGGCCTCGCCGCGAAAGCCCAGGGTGGAGATGTGCAGGAGGTCCCAGGTTCCGTCGGCCTGGGGCGAAAGCTTGGAGGTCGCGTGGCGCTCGACCGCGAGTTGGAGGTCGTCGGGGGACAGGCCGCAGCCGTCGTCGCAGACCAGGATGCGGGTCAGTCCGCCGCCGTCGGCCTCGATCTCGATCCGCTGGGAGCCGGCGTCGAGCGCATTCTCGACCAGCTCCTTGACCGCGCTGGCCGGCCGCTCGACCACCTCGCCGGCGGCGATGCGGTTGACGGTCTCGGGCGGGAGGCGGCGGATGGGCATAAGGCGCTGAGGATATGGCGATTCCGTGCGTGGTTCGACACGGCGCTTCGCGCCTGCTCACCATGACGAACTCAGAAAGACGTCATCCTGAGCAGCCCGGGCAGCGGGCGTGTCGAAGGACGCAGGGCCCCTGCTAAAGCCCCGGCAGCTTGATGCGGCTGTCGGCCTGGCGGGAGATTATGACGGCCTTGCCGCCGGTGAGGTTGCGCAGGCGCTCTTCCTCGGTGGCGGGGTCGATGGCTTCGCCCGTCTCGTTGGGGTCGAGCTGGACCTGCTGCTGGGGCTGGTCCTTGCGCCAGAACATGACGCGGTCGGCGAAGCTCTTTTCCTTGTGCGCCACATCGCCGAACTCGTCGTCGATGACGAAGCTGATCAGCGGGTCGGCGGCGGCGACGCCGGCCTTGGCGACCAGCAGCTGCTCACCGGCGCTGCGCGCGGCGCCCTGGGCGGCCTTGGCATAGGCGGCTCTAGCGGCGCTTTCGGGCTGCAGCTCGCTGGCGCGGGGCTCGCCGGGGGCCGGCGGGCGCAGGGAGAAGTCGGGCGGCACGACCAGGGGCGCCTTGGTGACGATGCGGAATTCGTCCGGCGTCACCCGGTTCATGCCGAGCGCCTTGGAAGAGGACTGGCAGCCGCCAAGTCCAACGGCGCCGACAAGCGCCACAGCGGCCACAACGCTAAACGATTTCATCCAGAAGTGCTCCTCGGGGCCGCCCCCGGCCAGTTCGGACTGCCTCGATACCCCATTTGCGGGGCGCGCGACAACGCCCCTCTTAGCCGCGCTTTTCGCTGCGCAGGCTGTCGAGGATCAGAATGACGACGCCGACGGTGATGGCGCTGTCGGCGATGTTGAAGACCCAGGGGAAGTGCAGGGCCTTGAAGTCGAGGAAATCGGCCACCGCGCCAAAGCGGGCCCGGTCGATGGCGTTGCCGACCGCGCCGCCGATGATCAGCCCAAGCCCGGTCGCCAGCAGCGGCTTTTCCACCTTGCGCGCCCAGAAGACGAGGAAGGCGGCGACGGCCAGCGAGAAGACGACGAGCGCCCAGCGGGCGAAGTCCATCTGCGCCTTGAGGAGGCCGAACGACACGCCCTGGTTCCACACCATGGTCAGGCTGAACGGCCCGCCGACCAGCACCGAGCCCTTCTCGGGCAGGCGGAAGACGTTGAGGATCCAGTGCTTGGACAGCTGGTCGAGGACGATGACGACCAGCGCCAGGCCGTAGGACAGGAGCGGGAGCTTCTTCATGCGGCCGAGCTAGCACGATTTTGGTCGAGGTGCGCCACCGCGTCCTCGCAGCGCAGGCAAAGGCGCGAGGGCTCCTTGACCTCGGGGAGGATGCGCCAGCAGCGGGCGCACTTTTCGCCCTCGGCCTTGAACGGGCGGACGGTGAGCTCGCCGGCTTTCAGCGTGGCCCCGCTGGTGCGGAAGATTTCGGCGGCGTCCAGGCCCTCGAAGGCGCCCGTGTGCTCGGTTGAGACTTTCGGAGCGGCCTCCAGCGCGCTGCCGATGCGCTTTTCGCGGCGTTCGATCTCCAGTGCGGCGGTGACCGCGCCGGTGACCTCCTCGACCTTCTCCCAGCGGGCGGCCTCGGCGTCGTTGCGCCATTTTGCCGGCGTGTCCGGGAAGACGCGCAGCAGGTTGGAGCCCGCATCGGGGAAGCGGGTGGTCCAGGCTTCCTCGCAGGTGAAGGCGAGGAGGGGCGAGAGCCACACCGTCAGGCGCTCGAACACCGCGTCCATCACCGTGCGGGCCGCCCGGCGGCGCAGGCTGTCGGGCCGGTCGCAGTAGAGGGCGTCCTTGCGCACGTCGAAGAACAGGGTCGACAGGTCGCCCTGGCAGAACTCGATCAGCGGCCGGATGACGTCGGAGAAGGCGTAGGCCTCGTAGGCGGCGCGCACCTGGCCGTCGAGCCGCCACAGGCGATGGAGGATGTAGCGCTCCAGCGGCGGCATCTCGGCCAGCGGCACGCGCTCGGCGTCGGTGAAGCCGGCCAGCGCGCCCAGGAGGTAGCGCAGGGTGTTGCGCAGCTTGCGGTAGGCGTCGGTGGTGGTGGCCAGGATGGTCGGGCCGATGCGCTGGTCTTCCTGGTAGTCGACCATGGCGGTCCACAGGCGCAGGATCTCGGCGCCGCTTTGGCCGATGACCGTGTGCGGGTCGACCGTGTTGCCCAGCGACTTGCTCATCTTCTGCCCGTTCTCGTCGAGCGTGAAGCCGTGGGTGATGACCTGGTCGTAGGGCGCGCGGCCGCGCGAGCCGCAGCTCTCCAGCAGCGAGGACTGGAACCAGCCGCGGTGCTGGTCGGAGCCTTCGAGGTAGAGGTCGGCGGGCCACCGGCTGTTCTCACGCCCTTCGATGGTGAAGACGTGGGTGCAGCCGCTGTCGAACCAGACATCGAGGATGTCCTCGACCTTCTCGTAGCGGGCCGGATCGTGGTCGCCGAGGAAGTCGGCGGCCGGGCGCTCGTACCAGGCGTCGGCGCCTTCCCTGGCGATCAGCTCGACGATGCGCGCGTTGACGGCCGGATCGCAGAGCGGCTGGCCGGAGTCCTTGTCCACGAACATGGCCAGCGGCGTGCCCCAATGGCGCTGGCGGCTGATCAGCCAGTCAGGGCGGCCCTCGACCATGTTGCGGATGCGGACCTGGCCGGACGGCGGGTAGTAGGTCGTGGCGTCGATGGACTGCAGGCACAGCTCCCTCAACGTCTTTCCCTCCCCTTCATGGGGAGGGGCGGCGTCCGCGTGAGCGGTCGCCGGGGTGGGGGAGTCGGCCTGGTTACTCCCCCACCCTGACGGCTGCGCCGTCTGTCCCTCCCCATGAAGGGGAGGGAGGGGGCTATCCATGCGGATGAACCACTGGGGGGTGTTGCGGAAGATGACCGGCGCCTTGGAGCGCCATGAGTGCGGGTAGCTGTGTTCCAGCCGCCCGCGCGCCAGCAGGGCGCCGGCCTCGATCAGCTTTTCGATGACGGCGTTGTTGGCCGGCCCGAACTTGCCGGCCTTTTTGCCCTCGGTCTCCAGCACCTTCAGGCCGCCGAACAGCGGCACGTGCGCGTAGTAGGCGCCGTCGGGATCGACCATGTCTGGGATGTCCGCGCGGCTGTATCCGTGATCCAGCCAAACTTGGTAGTCTTCTTGGCCATGGCTGGGAGCGGTATGCACAAAGCCCGTCCCCGCATCCTCCGTGACGTGGTCGCCTTCTAAGACAGGCACGTCGAAGTCATAGCCGTCATCGAGCTGATAAAGCGGGTGTGCGCAGGCGTATATTTGGGTCGGATCGTCTAGCGTCGCGATACGCCGCCATTTTCCGATAAGCGCGGCCTTCGCTACCTCTGGCCAAAGCTTGTCGGCGACGATCAACCGCTCTCCGACGTGCGCCCAGGGCGAGAATTCTGATGGTGCGAGCTCTTCTACCTCGTACAGCCCGTAAGAGATGTTAGCGCCATACGCGATTGCCCGATTGCCGGGGATGGTCCATGGCGTCGTGGTCCAGATCACGACGCTCGGCCTTGGCATGTCGCCGCCTCCGAGCCAGAGGTCGAGCCGCTGGTTGCCCTCAGCCTGAACGCGCCTGACAGGAAACTTCACCCAGATCGTGGGCGAGACGTGGTCGTGGTACTCGACCTCGGCGTCGGCGAGGGCGGTGCGTTCGACGGGGCTCCACATGACGGGCTTGGAGCCGCGGTAGAGCTGGCCGCTCATCATGAACTTGTGGAACTCGGCGACGATGGTCGCCTCGCTCGAAAAGTCCATCGTCGAGTAGCGGTGCTCCCAGTCGCCCAGCACGCCCAGGCGCTGGAAGCCCTTGGCCTGTTCGACGATCCAGTGGCCGGCGTACTCGCGGCAGCGGGCGCGGAATTCGGCCGGTGGGACCTGGTCCTTGGCGCGGCCTTCCTTGCGGAACTCCTCCTCGATCTTCCACTCGATGGGAAGGCCGTGGCAGTCCCAGCCGGGGACGTAGTCGACGTCGTAGCCGAGCGCGAAACGCGAGCGGACGACGAAGTCCTTGAGCAGCTTGTTCAGCGAGTGGCCGATGTGGATCGGGCCGTTGGCGTAGGGCGGGCCGTCGTGCAGCACGAACAGCGGCGCGCCGGCCTCCTGCCGGGCCTTGCGCATCGTGTTGTAGATGTCCTGCCTGGCCCAATCGCCAAGGATGGCGGGCTCCTTCTGCGGCAGGCCCGCGCGCATCGGGAAACTGGTGTCGGGAAGGAAGACGGTGTCGCGGTAATCGCGTGGGGCGGCGTCGTCGGCCATGGGACTTAAATCTCTGTTCGGAGGTTGCGGGGCTTTTGCTCAAGTCCCGGCGCGCGCGACCAATCCCGGCGGCGTCACGCCGGGCGGATAATTCGCGAAGCTCTCCGAACCGAAGTCATGGGCGGGGGATAGCAGGAAGGGCGGTGCGGTCCAACCCTTACGCCCGCTCACCCCGGCGAAAGCCGGGGCCCAGGTCTGTCCAGTCCGCGCTCCGCTGGAAAGGACTGGGTCCCGGCTTTCGCCGGGATGAGCGGTGTTGGGTTACGTCTTCAGCCGCCACCCGGTCCTGAAGATCCAGGTCACCGCGGTCAGGCACAGGGCGAGGAAGGCGAGCGTCATGGTCAGGCTCACGCCGATGCCGACGTCGGCCTCGCCGAAGAAGGCCCAGCGGAAGCCGCTGATCAGATAGACCACGGGGTTGAACAGGGTGACCGTCCGCCAGAAGGGCGGCAGCATGTCGATGGAATAGAAGCTGCCCCCCAGGAAGGTCAGGGGCGTGACGACCAGCAGCGGGATGAAGCTCAGCTTCTCCCAGCCGTCGGCCCAGATGCCGGTGAGGAAGCCGAACAGGCTGAAGGTGAAGCTGGTCAGGATCAGGAACAGCAGCGCCCAGACGGGGTGCACGAGCTGGATCGGCACGAAGAAGTGGGCGGTGATGAAGATGATGGCCCCGATCATCACGCTCTTGGTCGCCGCCGCGCCGACGTAGCCGATCACCGTCTCGGCGACCGATACGGGGGCGCTCAGCAGCTCGTAGATGGTGCCGGTGAACTTGGGGAAGTAGATGCCGAAGGAGCCGTTGGAGATGCTCTCGGTCAGCACCGACAGCATGATCAGGCCCGGCACGATGAAGGCGCCGTAGGGGACCCCGTCGATCTGCGTCATCCGGCTGCCGATCGCCGCGCCGAAGACGATGAAATAGAGCGAGGTCGTCAGCACCGGCGAGACGATGGACTGCACCAGGGTGCGGAAGGTGCGGGCCATCTCGAACATGTAGATGGCGCGGATGGCGTGGACGTTCATGCCGGCTCCCTCACCAGCGAGACGAAGATCTCCTCCAGCGACGACTGGCTGGTGTGGAGGTCGGAGAAGACGATACCGGCGTCGTCCAAGGCGCGCAGCAGGGCGGTGATGCGGGTGCGCTCGCGCTCGGTCTCGAAGGTGTAGGTCAGGGTCTGGCCGTCCTCGGAGAGCTCGAGGTTGTAGTCGGCGAGGAGGGCCGGGAGGCTCGTCAGCGGCTCGGAGAGGTTCAGGGTCAGCTGTTTCCTGCCCAGCTTCTGCATCAGGGCGGTCTTTTCCTCGACCAGGATCAGCTCGCCCTTGCGGATGACGCCGACGCGGTCGGCCATCTCCTCGGCCTCTTCGATGTAGTGGGTGGTCAGGATTATGGTGACGCCGCTGTCGCGCAGGCCACGCACCACCTCCCACATGTCTCGCCGCAGCTCGACATCGACGCCGGCGGTGGGCTCGTCCAGGAAGAGGATTTCGGGCTCGTGGCTGAGGGCCTTGGCGATCATCACCCGGCGCTTCATGCCGCCAGAGAGGGTCTGGATCTTGGCGTCCTTCTTGTCCCACAGGGACAGGGACCGGAGCACCTTTTCGACGTGGGCCGGGTTGGGCGCGCGGCCGAACAGGCCCCGGCTGAAGCTGACGGTGGCCCAGACGGTCTCGAAGGCTTCGGTCGCCAGCTCCTGCGGGACGAGGCCGATCTTGGTGCGGGCGGCGCGCCAGTCGCTGTGGATGTCGTGGCCGGCGGCCAGCACCTTGCCGGTGGAGGCTTTGACGAGGCCGCAGACGATGCCGATGAGCGTGGTCTTGCCCGCGCCGTTGGGGCCGAGCAGGGCGAAGATCTCACCCTTCCGGATCTCCAGGTCGACGTGTTTGAGCGCCTGGACGCCGGTGGCGTAGGTCTTCGACAGACCCTGGATGGAAATGATCGGCTGCAAGCGGCGCCCCTAAGCTGAGGCATTCAGATAGGGCGCCTTGCGGCGACTTAGAAGTCCGGCAGCAGCAGGGCGCGCGCGGCGGCCTCGTCGCGGAGCACCTGGGCGACCAGAAGGTCGACGGAGGCGAACTTCTCCTCGGGCCGCAGGAAGGCGATCAGGTCGGTCTCGATCACCTGGCCGTAGAGGTCTTCGTCGAAGTCGAACAGCCACACCTCCAGGCGCGGCTCCTCCTCGCCGGTGGTCGGATTGACGCCGATGGACGAGACGCCGGGGATTTCCCGCCCGTCGGGCAGGCGCGTGCGGGTGGCGTAGATGCCAAAGCGCGGCGCCACATAGTCGCTGAGCATGACGTTGGCCGTGGGAAAGCCGAGCTCGCGGCCCAGTTGCTTGCCGCGCCGCACGACGCCTTCGATGGCGAAGGGGCGGCCAAGGATGGCGGCGGCGTCCTCCGGCCGGCCTTCGCGCAGGGCCTCGCGCACGCGGGTGGAGGAGTATTTGGCGGCCTCGTCGCCCACCGCCTCGGCGACGGAGACGGTGAAACCGAATTCCTCGCCGTACTGGCGCATGAGTTCGGGGCTGCCGGTGCGGCCCTTGCCGAAGGAGATGTCGAAGCCGACGGCGACGTGGCGCACGCCAAGGCCACGGGCCAGCACCTTCTCGACGAACTCGCGGTCGGTGAGGCTGGCCATCTCGTAGTCGAAGGGCAGGACGTAGAAGCGGTCGACGCCGAGGTGGTCGAGGGCGCGGGCCTGCTGGCCGAGCGTCATCAGCCGGAAGGTGGGCTCGTCCGGGTGGAACAGGCGGCGCGGGTGCGGCTCGAAGGTGATGACCCCGAGCGGGCAGCCGTGCGCCTGGGCCCCCCTGGCGGCGCCGGCGATCACCTGCTGGTGGCCGCGGTGGACGCCGTCGAAGTTGCCGAGCGCGACCGAGGCGCCCTTGTCGGCCTCGCCGAGCCCCTTCCAGCTATGGACGATGCGAAGGCCCATCAGCCCTCGCGGCGCGGGACCATGATGGTGGCCTCGCCTTCGACCACGGCCTTGTCGCCGACGGTGCACACGGTCTCGAGCGTGATGCGCGCCTTCTCCTGGTCGATCTCGGTGATGGTGCAGCGGGCGGTGACGGCATCGCCGATCTTCACCGGCCGTTTGAAGCGCAGCGCCTGGCCGACATAGATCGCCCCCGGCCCCGGCAGCCTGGTGCCGATCACCGCCGAGATGTAGCCGGCTGACAGCATGCCGTGGGCGATGCGCGTCTTGAACGGGGTCGTGGCCGCATAGGCCTCGTCCAGGTGGACGGGGTTGTCGTCGCCGGTGACCTCGGCGAACGAGACGATGTCGCCCTCGGCCACGGTCTTCGTCAGCTCGGCGGACTGGCCGACGCTCAGGTCTTCGAGAAACAGTCCCTTCACGCGCTCTCCCCTTGTTCGCGTTTCACCATACCAGATCGGACATGGCGTATTTGGCCGTGAGGTCTTCCTCGGCCAGTAGCCCTTGCACCAGCCCGGCGTCGAGCTTGCCGTCCTTCATCGCCGCGTCGCCGTGGATGCCCCTGGCGACGAACAGGCAGTCGAGGCCGTGGTCGGCGGCGCCCTTCACGTCGGTGATGACGCCGTCGCCGATGCACAGCACGCGGCGCGGATCGACATCGCCCGCCTCGTGCAATGCGAGATCGTAGATGGGGCGATAGGGCTTGCCGGCCATCAGCACGCGGCCGCCCATCTCCTCGTAGAGGTCGGCCAGCGCCCCGCCGCAGTAGATCAGCTGGTCGCCGCGCTGGACGACGCGGTCGGGGTTGGCGCAGATCATTTCGAGCCCACGGTCCGCCGCCACTTCAAAACGCGCGCGGTAATCCTCGGGCGTCTCGACGGTGTCGTCATAGGGTCCGGTGACACAGACGAAGGCGGCGTCCTCGGCGTCGGCGAAGGCAAGGCCGAGGCCCTCGTAAAGCGGGGCGTCGCGGGCCGGGCCGATGGACCAGCAGGGACCGGGCGCGCGCTCGGCCAGCAGGGCTCTCGTGGCGTCGCCCGAAGTGACGAAGGCGCTCCAGGCCTCGCGCGGCACCTTGAAGTGGTCGAGCTGCGAATGGATGGCGATGGACGGGCGCGGCGCGTTCGAGATCAGCACCACCGGCCCAACCTCCGACCGCCAGCGGACCAGCGCGGCGCAGGCCTCGGGAAAGCTCTCACGGCCGTTGTGGATCACGCCCCAGACATCGCACAGCAGGGCGTCGTACTGGCCGGCGAGTTCGGAGAGGCCTTGGGGCAGAGAAATCATGGCGCGGGGCTAATGGGCCGCGCGCCCCCGGTCAACTCAGCGCCAGTTCGATCCGCGAGGCCTGGGCCGCGACCTGGCTCACCGGCGTCGGCTTTTCGGGTGCGGAGGGGGCGGGGAACATGGCCACGAGGGCGTCGACATCGCTCTTGGCGGCCTTCACGCGCGGGTCGCTGGAGGCGGCGGCGGCCTGCTGGGCGGCCAGCGCCGCGCCGTAGGCGTGCTGGTATTCGATGGGGTCCACGGCGCCATCGGCGATGACGCCCTGGTAAAGGCCGCCGGAGATGTCGGTCAGGCCCTTCACCACGGCGGCGGAGTCGCCCTTGGCCTTGCCTTGCGCCGCGTCGATGGCCTTCAGGGCCGCGTCGATGTCGGCGGGGGCGCCGGTCTGGGCGGCCTTGTCGAGGACCGCCTTGTCGAGGCCCGCGCTCTGGAAGGCGCCGGGCTGGGCGTCATAGACCTCGGCCATGCCCTGGCCGACCAGGGCGGCGGCCGCGTCGGCGCCGTCGGTCTGCTTCCGCGCGATCAGCAGGAAACCTTTCAGGTGCGCCAGGCGCAGGGCCACACGGCTCTCGGCCGGCACGGCGGCATAGGCGCTCCTGGCGCCCGCTTCACCGGCGCCCGCGCCGCCTTCGTTACCGCCTTCGCCACCTTCGCCCACGGCCGCGGCGGGCGTGGCTTCGCCCTTTTCGCCGGCTTCTCCGCCCTCGGCCGAGCAGGCGGTCGCGGCGAGCAGGACGGCGATGGAGGCGGTCCAGAGTTTGGGGCGGAAGGTCGTCATGGCGCGGCTCCTTGAAGGGGACGGTGCGACTAAGCACGCGCCGTCCCTAGTTGCAAGTCATTCGCAAGAATGCGACGAAGGGTGATGCTGACGATCGCCGATGTGCTGACCGCCGAAGATGTCGCCCGCGTGCGCGAGGGTCTCGCCGCGGCCCGTTTCGGCGACGGCAAGCGAACGGCGGGCGGCGCGGCGAAAAAGGTGAAGGCCAACGCACAGGCCGATTCCTCGGACCCGAAAGTGAAGGCGCTGGCCAAATTCGTCCGCGATGCGCTGGAGCGGCATCCGGTGTTTGCGACCTATGCCCGCCCGGCGCGCTGGTCCGGCGTGATGTTCAGCCGCTACGGCGGCGGCGACGCCTACGGCTTCCATGTCGACGATGCGGTGATGAGCGGCATCCGCACGGACTTGTCCTTCACCCTGTTCCTGTCGGACCCGGATACCTACGAAGGCGGCGCCTTGCTGCTCGACGGGCTGGATGGTGAGCGCGAGGTGAGGCTGCCGGCCGGCTCATTGGCGCTCTACCCGAGCGGCCCGCTGCATCGCGTGACGCCGGTCACCTCGGGCCAGCGGCTGGCGGCGGTGGGCTGGATCCAGAGCCTGATCCGCAGAGCCGATCAGCGTGAAGTCCTCTTCGACCTCTCCCGCACCCGCGCCTCGATGGCCGACGGCGAGCCGCGGCTCCTTCTGGACAAGGCCGTCGGCAACCTGATCCGCATGTGGGGTGAACCATAGTTGGACCAAGTGGTTGGACCAACTATGTGGTCTGTGCTAGGCTGGCCTTATGACGATCCAGATGAACATCGCTGAAGCGAAGGCCAAGCTTTCCCAGCTGATCGCGCGGGCCGAGGAAGGCGAAGAGGTCCTCGTGGCGCGCGACGGCAAGGTGGTTGCCGAAATCCGTCCGCGAACGCCTCCGGCATCCCGTAAGGGGATTGTGATCGGCACCCACGCGCATCTGGCGCCCCTTGGTGATCCTTACCTGTTCTTACGGCCTGATCCGGAGTTGGAAGAGGCTGCCGACGGACCGATTTTTCCGCCGGAATGAGGCTCATCCTCGATACCCACGTCTTGATCTGGATCGCGATCGAGCCGGAGCACCTGAGCCCCGGTATCAGAAGCTCGCTTCAGCGAGGCGGGGACGAGGTCTACATCAGCGCTGTCAGCGCCTATGAAATCGATCTCAAGCGTCCGCGTGATCCAAAGCTGGCTGGCTTTCCAGACGATGTGGAGTCTTACGCCGCTTCCATCGGTCTGACGTGGCTTTCCGTCACCGCGTCACAGGCATCCGACGCAGCCCGTCTGCCCCTCATCCATCGCGATCCGTGGGACCGGCTGATCATCGCGCAAGCCAGAGCCATTGACGCTGCCGTCCTGACCGTCGATCCGTGGATCAGGAAGTATCCGGTGACGACGATCTGGTGACTTACCGCGTCGGGACGGGTTCTTCGCCGCGGTAGTCGTAGAAGCCGCGGTCGGTTTTGCGGCCCAGCCAGCCGGCTTCGACGTATTTCACCAGCAGGGGGCAGGGGCGGTATTTCGAGTCCGCCAGGCCCTCGTAGAGCACGTTCATGATGCTCAGCACCGTGTCCAGGCCGATGAAGTCGCCCAGTTCCAGCGGGCCCATCGGGTGGTTGGCGCCGAGCTTCATGGCGGTGTCGATGGCGTCCACCGTGCCGACGCCTTCGTAGAGGGTGTAAATCGCCTCGTTGATCATCGGCACCAGCACGCGGTTGACGATGAAGGCGGGGAAGTCCTCGGCGTTGGTGGTGGTCTTGCCCAGGCTCTTGGTGAAGTTGACGGCGGTGTCGTAGGTCGCCGCGTCGGTGGCGATGCCCCGGATCACCTCCACCAGGTTCATCAGCGGCACCGGGTTCATGAAGTGCAGGCCGATGAAGTGCTCGGGCCGATCGGTGACCGAGGCAAGGCGCGTGATCGAGATGGAGGAGGTGTTCGAGGCCAGCAGGGTGTCGGGGCCAAGGTGGCCGTGCAGGGCGCGGAAGATGGTTTTCTTGGTCTCTTCGTCCTCGGTCGCGGCCTCGATGACGATGTCGGCCGGGCCGATCTGTTCGAGGAACTGGGCGGGACGGATGCGCGCCCGCGCTTCCTTCATCTTCGCGTCGGTGATCATGCCGCGCGCCACCTGGCGGGACATGTTGTGCTCGATGATGGCCAGGCCGGCGTCGATCTTCTCGCGCGTCAGATCGTTCAGCAGCACGTCATAGCCGGCGAGCGCGGCGACGTGGGCGATCCCGGTGCCCATCTGACCGGCGCCAATGATGCCGACCGACTTGATATCCACCATTCCACTCCCGAGAGGGCGAAGGGCGACGTTCTAGCACGTCCTTTGGCGCGGGCGCCAAGCCCTTTGCTGCGTTGCAGCGGAGAGGAGGGTCAGGCGGCGGCTTCGGCGTCGTAGCGAAGCTTGAGAAGTTCGGGCGCTTTCAGGTCCACCAGGGCGTAAGTCACGCCGTCATCGTCGGAGAACTCCACCTCGAAAGTCTCATCGTCATGAACATGAACGATGGTGCCCACCTGTCCGGAAGACAGGCTGAGTTCGGGGTGATCCACGAGCAGCGCCACCACATCCAAGAGCTGAAGCATCACCGGCTCCGCGCGACGTACACGGTCACAAGCCGTGTTTGACTACCATCGGCCGGCACGCGCCAGCCGCTGCCAATAATCGCAGATCGGTCCTTGAAACGAAACAGGGAGCGAATCCGGTAGCCTGCCCCGTGTGCCGTTTCCCCTATCAGCTCAGCCTCTTCCCTGGCGGCGGCGAGGCGGAGCGCGTCCGCGAGCACGGCCGCATCTCGGGCGGTCAATCCAAGGACCGAGGCGAATACCCGCGCCTTGTGCCGGCCGGTGTGGTGGGTGGGCGAGAGCGCATAATCAACCAGCTTGCGCGGGTCGATCAGAACGTCCTCGCCCCCCGGCAGCTTCAAGGCGTTATTTACCGGCCGCCTTCAGGGCGTCCATCAGTTCGGGGACGGCGGTCTTGTAGTCGGCCACCAGGCCGTAGTCGGCGACCTGGAAGATCGGGGCGTCGGCGTCCTTGTTGATGGCGACGATGACCTTGGAGTCCTTCATGCCGGCCAGGTGCTGGATGGCGCCCGAGATGCCGATGGCGATGTAGGCGTCGGGAGCCACGACCTTGCCGGTCTGGCCGACCTGGTAGTCGTTGGGGGCATAGCCCGCATCGACCGCCGCGCGGCTGGCGCCGACCGCCGCGCCGAGCAGGTCGGCGAGAGGCTCGATCACCTTCTGGAACTCTTCGGCGGAGCCCATGGCCCGGCCGCCGGAGACGACGATCTTGGCCGCGCCCAGTTCCGGGCGGTCCGACTTGACCATCTCTTCGGAGACGAAGCGCGCGCCGTTGGCGGCGGCCGGAGCGTCGACTTTTTCCACCGAGGCGCTGCCGCCTTCCGCCGCCGCCTTGAAGACGGTCGGGCGGACGGTGATCACCTTCTTGGCGTCGGAGGACTGGACCGTTTCCAGCGCGTTGCCGGCGTAGATCGGGCGCACGAAGGTATTGGCGTCGACGACCTCGACGATGTCGGAGATCTGCGACACGTCCAGCTTGGCGGCGATGCGGGGCGAGAAGTTCTTACCCTGCGAGGTCGAAGGGGTCAGGATGGCGTCGTAGCCACCCGCCAGACCCACAACCAGCGCCTCGTAAGCTTCGGCCAGGCCCTGGCCCAGCGCGTCGCTGTCAGCGGCCAGCACCTTGCGGACGCCGGCGATCTTGGCGGCGGCGGCAGCGGCGGCGTCGACGCCCTTGCCGGCGACCAGGACGTCGATGTCGCCCGACAGCTTCTGGGCGGCGGTGACGGTCTTGTGCGTGGTGTCACGCAGGACGCCGTCGTGGTGGTCGGCGATGACGAGAACGGCCATTACAGCACCCCCGCTTCATTCTTGAGCTTCATGACGAGGTCGGCGGCGCTTTCGACCTTGATCCCGGCCTGGCGCTTGGCGGGCTCGGAGACCTTCACGACCTTGAGGCGCGGCGCGATGTCGACGCCGTAGTCGCCGGCGCTCTTGACCGCGATTTCCTTCTTCTTTGCCTTCATGATGTTGGGCAGCGAGGCATAGCGCGGTTCGTTGAGGCGAAGGTCGGCGGTGACAACCGCCGGCAGGGTGACTTCCAGCGTCTGCAGGCCGCCATCGACCTCGCGCGTCACGGTGGCCTTGCCGCCGCCGATCTCGACCTTGGAGGCGAAGGTGGCTTGCGGCCATTCCAGCAGCGCCGCCAGCATCTGGCCGGTGGCGTTGTTGTCGCCGTCGATGGCCTGCTTGCCCATCAGGACCAGGTCCGGGCTCTCTTCGGCGACGACCGCCTTGAGCAGCTTGGCGACGGCCAGCGGCTCGGGAGCCTCGCCGTCGACCTGGATCAGGACGCCGCGGTCGGCGCCCATGGCGAGCGCGGTGCGGATGGTTTCCTGCGCCTGGGCCGGGCCGATGGAGACGACGACGACGTCGGTGGCGACGCCCTTCTCCTTCAGGCGAACCGCTTCCTCGACGGCGATCTCGTCGAAGGGGTTCATGGACATCTTCACGTTGGCCAGATCGACGCCCGTCTGGTCGGGCTTCACCCGCGCCTTCACGTTGGCGTCGATGACCCGCTTCACGGTCACGAGAACCTTCATCGTGTCTCCTACCGGGGTTTGTGCATTGCGAAAAAATTGCGCGGAGGAGGGCATAGCGCCTTGTGCGCGCAATGCAAGGCCTGACCATTGCGTCAACGGAGCCGTATTTTTGTCCGAAGGCGGCGCTAGCCCTTTGGCCTCCGCTCTTCTAAATAGCCCGCGCCATGAACAAGACCATCGACCGTCTCAAGCTGATCTTCCTCGGCATCTTCTTCGTCGCCGCCGCGGCGTCGTGGGGATACCAGGCGCTGTGGGTCTGGCCGGCGCGCAACTGCGAGGCCGAGGGCTCGTGGTGGGACAAGGACACGCGCACCTGCGCCCACCCCATCTACATCCCCGACATCACCGGCCGCCCTGAAGGCATGAGCCGCAAGGAGTGGTCGGAGAAGAAGGCCGCGGACATGGCGGCCAAGGGCCTTTGAGAGGGACCAGGGGCTAGCAAGGGGGCGATCTAGCCCCTGTTGCCTCCTGGGACCCACAGCACGTCCTGCTTGCCCTTGTCGTTGGCCCATCGCGCGGCGACGAACAGCAGGTCCGAGAGGCGGTTGAGGTATTTCAGCGCCGCCGGGCTAACCGCATCGCCGTCATGCTCCATCAACGCCACGCAGGCGCGCTCGGCCCGGCGGCAGACGGTGCGGGCCAGGTGCAGGTGAGCGGCGGCGGGCGTCCCGGCGGGCAGGACGAAGGACTTCAGTTCCGACAGTTCGCCGTTCATGGCGTCGATCTCGTGCTCCAGCCGGTCGACCTGGGAGTCGACGATGCGCAGGGGCTCGAACTTCAGCTCCGGGCTGTCGGGGGTGGCGAGGTCCGCGCCGAGGTCGAAGAGGTCGTTCTGAATGCGCGACAGCAGGGCGTCGAGCTCGCCGTCGGTGTGCAGGCGGACCAGGCCGACGCAGGCGTTGGTCTCGTCCACGTGACCATAGGCTTCGACGCGCAGGCTTGCCTTGCTGACGCTCTGACCCGTGGCCAGCCGGGTCGAGCCCTTGTCGCCCGCGCGCGTGTAGATGCGATTGAGGGTGACCACGTCAGGCGCCCCGGGTGCGCCACCAGAAGGCGGCCACCAGGATGAGGACGGCGATGAACTGCAGCAGCACCCGCAGCCGCATCAGCTTGTTGGAATAGGACCGCCCGAAATCGCCGCCCCGATAGAGGGCGTAGATGCCCAAGGCGAGCGTGGTCGCCACCGCCGCCAGTGCGACGAAGATCAGAATGTCGAAGAGCCTGTCCATGCTGTGAAGTTAGAGGCGGCGCGCGGCAAGCGCCAGCGGCTGAAACGCGTCATTGACTGATCATGTTCGGCGAACGGATGTTGTCGATGTCTGGCCGCCTGCGTCGTTTCGTCCAGCGAAAATGCCTAGTTTAGGGTGATGCGAAGCTTGTTTAGCCGCTCCGAAGCGCTAATTCAGGGTCAATCTGAACGGAGTTGAGTTTTTCCGCTCTTCGTTCGTTGAACGTGATCGCCTTTACGGCTATCCTCCTCAAGCCGCGCCCCGGGCGCCGATGGTCATGACCTTTGTGAATACCAAGACGCCAGTGTCCGAAGAAACCGTCACCCTCACCGGCCGCGCGCTCGCCAAGCAGCGCACGCGTGAAAAGATCCTCGAGGCCGGCCGCCAGCTCTTCATGGAGCGTGGCTATGAGGGCGCGACGGTGCGCGACATCGCCAAGGCCGCCGGCATGTCCACCGGCGCGGTTTTCGCCAGCTTCGCCGACAAGGCCGAGTTGTTCGACGAGATCATCGCCTGCCACTTCCGCGACGTGCGGGCGCAAATGGTCGCCGCGCTGGATGGCGCGGGCGACATGCACACCGCGCTCGTTCGCCTGTTCGAGGCCGCCTACCGCGCCCAGACCCCGCAGCTGCCGCTGGTGCGCGCGGCCATCTCCAGCGCCTGGACGCGCGACCCGGGCACGGCCGATCAGGCCGAAGAGAGCATGAAGCCGATCCTGAACCTGCTGCGCGACACCCTGCGTCAGGGCGTGGAGCGCGGCGAGCTTGCTTCGGACACCGACGTTCGGCTACTGCGCGCCATCGTCTGGGAGATTTACCTCTCGGGCTATCGGGGGGCGGTTTATCAAGGTTGGGGCGTGGACGAGTTGACCCGCCGTTTCTCGCAGCAGCTGCAAATCATCCTGGCGGGCGTCAAAGCCTAGGCGCCGGAGGGCGGAGGGGAGTGG
Source organism: Caulobacteraceae bacterium (assembly GCA_036376035.1). Lineage (GTDB taxonomy): Bacteria > Pseudomonadota > Alphaproteobacteria > Caulobacterales > Caulobacteraceae > Caulobacter. The sequence continues at coordinate 99,708 of DASVBC010000043.1, forward strand.
CCTGATGAGCGTACGCGAGCGTCAGAAACAGGCCACCCGCGCGAAGGTCATCGACGCCGCGCGCGACCTCTTCGACGAGACCGGCTACGAAGAGACCACCATCCGCGCCATCGCCCAGAAGGCGGGCGTGTCGGTCGGCAGCGTCTTCACCACCTTCACCTCCAAGGCCGACGTGCTGGGTCAGATCATGGCCGAGCGCATCGACCAGCTGCGCGTCGAGCTGGAGCGCGTGGCCCCGCTGTTGCGCGGCTCGGCCTGCGACCGGCTAAGCTCGATCCTGGCTATCCACTACGATTTCCAGATGCGGCGGCCAAAGCTGTACCTGGCCTACCTGAGCGTGTCGTTCGGCGAGCGGCCGGAGCAAGGGTTCGTGCGCATGGGGACCAATCCGGGCCTGCGCGCGCCCATGCTCGACATCATCAGGAGCGGCGTCGACGGCGGCGAGATCGCGCCGGACGTCGATATCGAGTTGCTGCTCGACACCGTCATCTCGCTCTACGGCTTCAACTACATGCGCGCCAACGACGGCGCGGACGCGAAGGCGCTGACGACGCTGATGGACCGTCAGCTCAAGCTGGTGTTCGCGGGCCTGGCCCCGCGCGGCGGGGTCAACCCGGCGCTCTAGTTGGCGTCTTCCAGCAGGCGCCGCGCGATGACCTGCGCCTGGATTTCGCCGGCGCCCTCGAAGATGTTGAGGATGCGGGCGTCGGCCAGGACGCGGCTGACGGCGTACTCCATCGCAAAGCCGTTGCCGCCGTGGATCTGCAGGGCGTTGTCGGCGGCGGCCCAGGCGACGCGGGCGGCGATCAGCTTGGCCATGCCGGCCTCGAGGTCGCAGCGCTTGCCCTCGTCCTTCTGGCGGGCCGCGAAATAGGTCAGCTGGCGCACGGCCATGATCTCGGCGGCCATCATGGCCAGCTTGTTGGCGACGCGCGGGAATTCGAAGATCGCCTGGCCGAACTGCTTGCGGTCGAGCGCATAGCCAAGGCCGATTTCCATGGCCGATTGCGCCACGCCGATGGCCCGCGCGGCGGTCTGGATGCGCGCCGACTCGAAGGTCGCCATCAGCTGCTTGAAGCCCTGGCCCTCGACGCCGCCGAGCAGGTTGGCGGCCGGCACGCGGAAGCCGTCGAAGCCGATCTCGTACTCCTTCATGCCGCGATAGCCGATGACGCCGATCTCGCCGCCGCTCATCCCCTCGGTCGGGAAGGGCCTGGCGTCGTCGCCGCGCAGCTTGGGCGCCAGCAGCATGGACAGGCCGCGGTAGTCCGTCGTGTTCGGATCGGTGCGGACCAGCAGGGTCATCACATCGGCCCGGGCGGCGTGGGTGATCCAGGTCTTGTTCCCGGTGACGACGTAGGTGTCGCCCTCCTTCACCGCGCGGGTGCGAAGGGCGCCGAGGTCGGAGCCGGTGTTTGGCTCGGTGAAGACAGCGGTCGGCAGGATCTCGGCGCTGGCGATCTTGGGCAGCCACTCGGCCTTCTGCTCGTCCGTGCCGCCGGTCAGGATCAGCTCGGCGGCGATCTCGGAGCGGGTGCCCAGCGAGCCGACGCCGATCCAGGCGCGCGACAGCTCTTCGGAGACGACGCACATGGCCGTCTTGCCAAGGCCCGCGCCGCCGAACTCCTCCGGAATGGTCAGGCCAAAGACGCCGAGGTCGCCCAGCTCCTTGAGCAGCTCCATCGGGATCAGTTCGTCCTTCAGGTGCCACTCGTGGGCGAAGGGGACGACCTTCTCCTCGGCGAAGGCGTGGAACTGGTCGCGGATCATCTCGAAGGTTTCGTCGAGGCCGGTGTTCTCCAGCGTCGGACGGCCGCGGGCTTCGGCAAGGCGCGTGGCGATGCGGGTCTTCACCGCCTGGCCGCCGCCGGCCAGCACGGGGCCGAGCGCCATCCACAGCTTGCGGTGCAGGTTCTGGTCAGCGGTGAGGTCGCCAAGGCGGATGGTCTCGCCCTGGTTCATCGGGATACCACCGGCAAGCTGGGCGCCGTACTCGGCGAACAGCAGCTGGGCGAGGAGGGCTTCGATCTCGCCGAACCGGTCCTCGGCCTCCAGCCGCTCGGCCCAACCGGCGACCTGGTTCATCAGCTCGGCGTAGGAGGCGTACCAGCCAAAGCCGTGGACCAGGTGCTGCTCGCGGTCGGCGGCCTTGCGGTCGATCCTGCCGCCCTCGCTGATGCGCTCGCGCACCTGCGGACGGACCTCATGCACGAACGCCAGCGCGGCGTCGGCGGCTTGTCGGAGGAGGCCGGTCAGGCCTTCGAGGATCAGCGGACGCTCAGTCACGGCGGTGCTCATCGATGCAACAATTCCCTCGTAAAACGGCTCGAAGGGCCTAGCTCATTTCGCACCTGCACACAACGCGGCGCGGGCCGGGGCATGGGATTGCGTGCCGGAGCGGAATGCTGCCCTGATGGGCATCCCCAAAGGAGCCTCCCCCATGATCGTCGTCCATCATCTCAACGAGTCCCGCTCGCAGCGCATCCTGTGGCTGCTGGAGGAACTGGGCCTGACCTACGAGATCAAGAAGTACGAGCGCGACCCGGTCACCCGCCTCGCCCCGCCCGAGCTGAAGGCCATCCACCCGCTCGGCAAGAGCCCGGTGATCACCGACAAGGGCCGCGTCATCCACGAGAGCGGCGCCATCATCGACTACATCCTGCGCTGGCATGGCGCCGGCCGCATGGTCCCTGACCAGAGCACCGCGGCCTTCGACGCCTACCAGATGTGGCTGCACTACGCCGAGGGCTCGGCCATGCTGCCGCTGATGCTGTTCATGTATGTCATGCGCCTGGGCGAAGCGGGCGCGCCGCTGCACCCGCGCATCGAGAGCGAAATCGCCAACCACCTCGGCTACGTCGAGGGCGAGCTGGAGGGCAAGACCTTCCTGCTGGGCGACGAGATCACCGGCGCGGATATCCAGATGAGCTTCATCCCGGAGGTGGCCAAGGCCTTCGGCAAGCTGCCGGCCTACCCGAACATGGCGGGCTGGATCGAGCGGCTGCATGCGCGCCCCGCCTGGCAAAAGGCGCTGGAGCGCGGCGGGCCGTACATGCTGGGCTCATGAATCCTTCTCCCCTCGCGGGAGAAGGTGGCCCGCGAAGCGGGTCGGATGAGGGGGCTCTCAGAAACCTCAGCGAAGAGCGGCGGTTGAGATGGCGGTGCGCCCCCTCATCCGTCGGCCTTCGGCCGCCACCTTCTCCCGCGAGGGGAGAAGGGTTCTAGGGATACTCGTCCAGCATCCCATCCAGGAAGTCGAAGACCGCCGCCTTCAGGAGCGCGTGGGGGATGGCGCTGAAGTGGTCGCAGGCGGGGAGGGTCACCGCATGCGCGCCGGGGATGAGGTCGGCGAGCGCTTGCGGGTCGCCGGCGAGGTCGTCGCGGGAGCCGGCGACGACCAGGACGGGCATGCGGAGGGCAAACAGGCTGTCGGGATCGACGGGCTGCGACGGCGCCTTGGTGCAGGCGGCCAGCGCGAGGCGGTCCTCGCCCTGTTCGTCGGCGAACTGGCGAAAGCTGCGCAGCAGGGGGACGCCGATGTCGTCCGGGTTCTCCGCCTCCATGGCGAAGGCCACCGCGCCCGGCGCGCGGGAGGGCTCCAGCATCCGCCCGCCGACGCCGCCGAGCGTCAGGGTGGCGACAAGGTCGGGCTGCTCCAGCGCGAGCGCCAAAGCCGCGCCCGAGCCCATGGAAAAGCCGATCAGGTCGACGGGGCCAAGGCCCAGGTGCTCGATCAGCTCGGCAAGGTCGCGGGCTATCCGCGCGCGGCCGTAGCGCTCGGCCTCGTGCGGCTTGCCGCTCTCGCCGTGGCCGCGCATGTCGGGGGCGATGAGGCGCTGGCCGCGCCGCTCGAACGCCGCGTACCAGCCGGTGCGCTTCCAGTTCTCGACCCGGTTGGAGGCGAATCCATGGACCAGCAGCGCCGCGCGGCTCCCGCTCGGGCCGAGGTCGTCATAGGCGATCTCGACGCCGTCCGAAGCGGTGAAGCTTGCCATCAGCCTTGGGTAGACGAGCCAGGCTCCCCGATCCACTCCCAATGCCAGGGCTCGAAGGCATAGGGGACGAAGCCGTACTTGTAGGCGTTGGCGACCAGCCAGCGGTAGGCGGGCGAGTGGGTCATCACCAGCCGGTTGGGGTCGGCCGAGGAGTCGGGGCCATAGCCCGGGGCCTGGCCGACGTAGAGGTCCATGGCCCGCCCGGTGCGGTGGGGCGAGCACCTGGCGCGCACGATGCCGTTGCAGTTCTTCTGCCGCGCGCAGCGGGCCGCGTCGTATTCGGGGCTGCGGTAGGCCGAGAATATCTGCAGGTAGCGCGGGTCGGCCCGGATGGCGGGGTCGGCCGCGCGGGCGTCGCGGACCATGCGGCGATAGGCGGCGAAGGCGCCGTGGGTCAGCTCGACATACTTGCCGCCATAGCCCTCGCCGGGACGGCCGCCTTCCAGCTGCGAGGCCGGAGGCGGGGGCGGGCACCCGCCGGTGCGCTTTACGAAAGGCCGCTGGCCCTGCCAGACGCCCTTCATGAACTGGAAGGTATCCGGGTCGACCTGGCCGGTGGGGGTCAGGCCCCGGTCCTTCTGCCAGCGGGCGATGGCCGAGGCGAAGCCGGGCGTTGTGGGCGCGCAGCGGGTGCCGACCTCGGCGCCGATCAGGGGGGCGTAGGTCTCCCAGCCATGCTCGGAGCGGTGGAAGGGGGCGAACGACAGGCTGCCCAGCGAGCGGGCGTTGCGCGAGGCGGCGCTGACGAAGCGGGCCTCGGCGCAGTTCTCGCTCCCCCAGGGACCGGCCGCCTCGTTACGGCCCTCAGCCCGCAGATCGGGCAGGCCGGGCGCGGGCGTGCTGACCACCGGCGGCGACCCCGCCGGCTGGCTGCCGTTCCAGTAAACGGCCAGGCTGACCCCGACGGCCACCGCCGCCAGCGTCGCCCACTGTTTTCTGACACCTTTAAGCATCGCTCGATGAACGCATATGGGGGCGGGAAGCTTCGATGGAACCTCGCGGGCGCAACGCGGCTTTGGAGAGGATCCCATAAACCGGAGCCTTTCGATGCGAGTTCCGCGCCTGATCGTCCCGTTCGCCCTGGTGGCGCTGGCCGCCTGCGACCCCTCCGCCCACGACACGACGCAGACCCCGGCTCCGGCCGCGCCGGTCCAGCCCGCGCCGCCGCGGATCACCGCCTCGACCTTGCCCGAAGGCCGCGCCATCGACGCCGCCCAGTTCGCCGACCCGGCCAACCCCGCCGCCAAGACCAGCTCCACCGGCCAGACTCCGGCCGAGCAGAAGCTGGCGGTGAACGGCCAGGCGGCGGGCGTGGATCAGTCGGCGGAGGCCCAGAAGCGGCGCGTGCTGATCAAGGCGCAGGTGCTGCTCGACCGCGCCCAGTTCGGCCCCGGCGTCATCGACGGCAAGGATGGCGAGAACTTCGGCCTGGCGCTGGCGGCCTACGAGAAGGCCCACGGCATGACTTCCGACGGCAAGCTCGACGCGCGGGTCTGGCAGGCGCTGACGAAGGACGCCCGGCCGGTGATGCAGGACTATGTGATCACAAAGGACGACGTGGACGGGCCGTTCGTCGACAAGATTCCCGACGACTACAAGGCGCTCGCCAAGATGGACGCGCTTTCCTACACGAGCCCGCGCGAGCTTCTGGCCGAGAAGTTCCACATGGACGAGGACCTACTGAAGCGCCTCAACCCGGACGCGGACTTCAGCAAGGCGGGCACGAAGATCCTGGTGACCGCGCCGGTGCGCAGCCCCCTGCCGCAGGTCAAGCGCATCGAGGTGGACAAGAAGGCCAAGGCGCTGCGGGCCTATGACGCGTCCAACCAGTTGGTCGCGGTCTTCCCCACCACCGTCGGCTCATCGGACATGCCAAGCCCGACGGGCACGTGGAAGGTGCTGGCCGTGGCGCACGATCCGACCTGGAACTACGACCCTTCCAAGCTGAACTTCGGCGACAAGTCGCTGGGCAAGCTGACCATTCCGGCCGGGCCGAACAATCCGGTGGGGCTGGTGTGGATCGACCTTAGCAAGGACACCTACGGCATTCACGGCACGGCCGAGCCGGCGACCATCGGCAAGGTCTCCAGCCACGGCTGCGTGCGCCTGACCAACTGGGACGCCCTGGCCCTGGCCGACGCGGTGCAAAAGGGCGTGGAGGTCGCGTTCGTCAGCTCCGGCGGGGCTGCCGGGGCTAGGAGCGCCACCTGAGCGTTACCGGCTCGACGGGATTGACGAAGGGGCGGCCTTCGCGCGCGGCGCCCGCCCATTCCTTCTTGAGCTGTTGGTACCACTTGGCCTGCTTGTCGGCGTCGTCGATCCACAGCAGGGCGGGGTCGTAGCGCAGGCCCTCGTTCTGCAGGTTCACCATGTCGCCGTCCTGGCGCAGGAAGGCCCGCGCGCCGGCCTTGATGAAGGGCTTCAGGAAGAAGAAGGCCGGGTGATCGGACCAGACGATCTGGGTGATCTTCGTCTTCTTCTCGCTGAGCGGCGTCAGGCAGGTCAGCGACAGCACCTGGCGCTTTCCGACGGTGACGTGCTCCCAGCGAAGGCCCGGCAGGCGGAAGGTGATCTCGGTCAGCGGCTCGCCGCCGAGGATGGCGTAGGCGCGTGAGTTCTTCGAGGGCTCGTGGCGGACCATGGCGAAGCCGGCCTCGCGCGGCTCGAACTTCTTGGCCTTCTCGTGCTGGCTATGCTTCGAGCGCCACCACCATTGCTGGTGAACGTAGGGCCCGTGCGCGGGGTCCATCAGCCCGACGACGGCATGGTCGATGTGGGCCTCGAAGGTCATGCCGTCGACGAGCTTGGGAGCGCCGCCGACAACGCCTTCGAAGGTCGGTGGGGGCATCGGCGCCTCGCCGTCGAAGCGCGGATCGCTGCTCATCCAGACGAAAACCATTCCTTGGCTCTCGACGGCCGGGTAGCCACGCACGCGGATGCGGCTGACGTCCATCGCCTGCTCATCCACCAGCGAGGGAATGGCCGCGCAGGCGCCGTCGGTGCGGAACCGCCAGCCGTGGTAGGGGCACTCGACCGTCTCATCGACCAGTCGCCCGGCTGACAGCGGCGCGGCGCGGTGGGGGCAGATGTCGCGCAGGGCATAGACCTGGCCGTCGCGCCGGCGGCCGATCAGCACCGGCTCGCCGAGCAACTCGTAGCGCTGCAGCTTGCCCGGTTTCAGGTCCGAGCCGAGCGCGCCGAAGTACCAAATGTCGTACAGGAACCCCTGCCCGAACTTCTGGGTCGCCTTCGCTGCTTTCGGGGCGTCGTCAGCCATAGGCATTCCATAACCGGCTTTGCGTGGTTCGACACGCACCTGCGGTGCTGCTCACCATGACGAACCCAGAAATACGTCATCCCGGGCAGCCGCGAAGCGGCGTGTCGAAGGACGCTATTGCATCGCCGCCGTGGCGATCAGGCGTTGGTAGAAGACGACCATGCGCTGGAGATTATCGAGGCTCATGTGCTCGTTGGTGCCGTGGATCATCTTCAGGTCGTCGATGGAGGCCATCAGCGCCTGGTAGCGGTACACGTCGTCGGCGACGCCGGTCATGTAGCGGCTGTCGGTCCCGGCGGTGACGAGGGTGGGGGCGACCGGTGTCTTGCCGTCTTCGGAGGCGAGCGCGGCGATCATCTTCCAGCCGTCCGAGGTGGTCGAGGACACCGGCGAAGGGTCGTTGGCGTGACCCTCGATGGCGATCTTCACGTCCAGGTCGCGGGTGGCGTAGCGGGCGGTGTCGAGGATGTCCTTCGAGGTCTGGCCGGGCGCGATGCGGTAGTTGATCCAGGCGCTGGCGTCCTGCGGCAGGACATTCTCCTTGGGGCTGCCCTTGAGCATGGTCGGCGCGATGGTGGTGTGCAGGGTCGCCGCGCCCGCCGGGGTGGCGGCGATCTGGGAGATCAGCAGCGGGCGAAACAGCCACTCGTTGGCGACGGCCATCTTCACCGGCGTGGCGGCATAGGGCGCGACGGCGCGGACCATCTCGGCGCCGGGGCCCTTGAATTGCATGCGGAAGCGGTCGTGGGTGATGGCCAGGATCGCTTTGGAAAGCACTTCGACGCCGGTTTCCTTCGGCGGAGCCGAGGAGTGGCCGCCGACGGCCGGCGCGGTGATCTTGAGCGTCGTGTAGCCCTTCTCGGCGATGCCGATCAGCGCGACGGGCGAGCCGAGCAGCGGGAAGTCGGCCACGGTGGCCATGCCTTCGTCCAGCACCCAGGCGGCGTGCTGGCCGCGGGACTTCATCAAGGCGGCGGCGGACTGCGCGCCCGTGCCGCCGGCCTCCTCGTCATGGCCGCTGACGATCATGATGGTGCGGCGGGGCTTCAGGCCCTGCTTCGCCAGTTGCTCGGCGGCCTCGAAGATGGCGACGAGCGAGCCCTTGTCGTCCACCGAGCCCCGGCCCCAGACCGCGCCGTCAGCGATCACGCCGTCGAAGGGCGGGTGTTTCCAGTCGGCCTCGGAGCCGGGGGTGACCGGCACCACGTCCTGGTGGGCCATCAGGACGACGGGCGCCAGCCCCGGCTCCGAGCCGGTCCATGTGTAAACGAGCGTCCCGTTCGGCAAGATCTCCCGCGTCATGGCCGCGTGGGCGGCCGGGTAGGTGGTCGCGAGCCAGGCGTGCAGGCGGTCCCACTCGGCCGGCTGGTTGTCGGCGGGGTTCTGGTTGGAGATGGTGCGGATCTGCACCGCCTGCGACAGGTGCTGGGCGGCCGCGTTCAGGTCGATCGGCAGGGCGGGCGCGAGTTCGACCTTGCTGAAATCCACCGCCGCGGGCGGCTGATAGGTGGCGGTGCGCCAGGCCACCACGGCGACCAGCAACACCACGGCCGCCAGGGCGACCAACCCGATCCGCTTCCACATAGGCCCGCTCCCGTTTCGAATTGGAACGGACTGTAGGGCGCAGGTTGTTGCGTCGGCAACGGGCTAGAGGCGCGACATCCTGTAGCCGTAGGGTCCGGTGACCTCGACCAGGGCCTCGCCCTCGGCGGGCAGCGCATTGTCGTCGCCGCTCATGTTGAAGGCGCAAAGGATCGTCTCGCCCTCGTGGGTGCGGGTGAACACCAGAAGCGGCTCGGGCACGTCGCGAAAAACGATGTCGCCCAGCCGCAGGGCCGCGGACTGGCGGCGGATTTCCACCAGCCGCCGGGTCCAGGCGAGCGCGGAGTTCGGATCGGCCTCCTGCTCCTCCACGCTGAGGCCCGCGTGTTCGGGCGGCGCGGGCAGCCATGGCTTGGAGCGGGAGAAGCCGTAGTGCTTGCCTGGGGTCCAGGGCATCGGGGTGCGGCAGCCGTCGCGGCCCTTGTGGATCGGCCAATAGAGGTCGGCGACGGGGTCGCGCACCTGTTTGCGGCTGATGTTCGCCTCGGGCAGGCCCAGTTCCTCCCCCTGATAGATCAGGGTGGTGCCGCGCAGGCTCAGCAGCAGGGCCATCAGCATCGGCGCCAACTCGCGCGGGGCGCCGCGGCCGCCAAAGCGCGTCATCACTCGCACGACGTCGTGGTTGGAGAAGGGGATGCAGGGCCAGTGCTCGGGGTGGTTGGACAGCTCGCGGTAGTGGTCGCGCACGGCCTGGGGTGAGAGCCCCTCGGCGATCAGCAGCGGGAAGGAATAGCCCGCGTGCAGGCCCTCGTCGGAGGCCGCGTAGCCGCCGCAGCGGCCGGCGTCCTCGAAGAACTCGCCGAACACGAACCGCTCGCCGTGCCGCTCGACGACCTGGCGCACGGCGTCGAGCGCGACGACGTTGTCCTGCATGTTGGCGTCATAGTGGTGCTGCTGGAGGTTGGCGGCGTGGCTCCAGTGCCAGTCGGTGCGGTCCGCGACCTTCACCGGCGGATTGTCGGTCAGCGCCTCGTCGTGGAAGTAGTCGTTGGCGACGTCCAGGCGAAAGCCGTCGATGCCCTTGGCCAGCCAGAAGTCCAGCAACTCCAGCAGCGCGGTGCGGCAGTAGGGGTTGCGCCAGTTCAGCTTGGGCTGGTGGCGCAGGAACTTGTGGTGGAAGTGCTGGCGGCGGGCCGGATGGTACGACCAGGCCGGTCCGCCGAAGTGCGACAGCCAGTTGTTGGGCGCGGTCCCGTCTTCCTTGGGGTCGGCCCAGATATACCAGTCGACCTTGTCGCCGCCGGTCAGGGCGTCGACGAACCAGGGGTGCTCGTCGGAGGTGTGGGCCAGCACCTCGTCCATCAGGATTTTCAGGCCCTTCTCGTGCGCCGCGTGGAGCAGGGCCTCGAAGTCGCGCAGCGTGCCGTATTCCGGCTGGATGCCGAAGTAGTCGCTGACGTCATAGCCCCAGTCGCGGTTGGGGGAGGGATGCAGGGGGGACAGCCACACGCCATCGACGCCCAGGCTCTTGATGTAGTCCAGCTTGGCCAGCACGCCCGCGAGGTCGCCGTGGCCGTCGCCGTCCGTGTCGAAGAAGCTGCGGACATAGACGTGATAAATTACGGCGCCGCGCCACCAGGGTTCCGCCATTCGATCCCTCATTTCCGCTCATTCCCGCGGAGGCGGGAACCCAGGCCTTATGAAATGCGCGAGCGCATTGTGGGTGGCGAAAAAAACCTGGGTCCCCGCCTCCGCGGGGATGAGCGGTTGAAGAGAAGGCCTCAGCCCTTCGTGCCCGACAGCTCCTGCACCTCCTCGAAGGTGCGAAGGCCGGGACGCTGAGCCTGCACGAGCACGGCCATGTTGCCGGGCAGGTGCTTGTTGGCGCGCATCTTCTCGTGGGCGGCGGGGATGTCTTCCCAGGGGAAGACTTCCGACAGGGCCGGATCGACGCGGCGGTCGATGACCAGCTGGTTGGCCGCGCTCGCCTGCATCAGGTTGGCGAAGTGGGACCCCTGAACGCGCTTTTGGCGCATCCACAGGAAGCGCGCGTCCATGGTCAGGTTATAGCCGGTGGTGCCGGCGCAGATCACGACCATGCCGCCACGCTTCACCAGGAAGACCGACACCGGGAAGGTCGCCTCGCCCGGGTGTTCGAACACCAGGTCCAGGTCGCGCTTGCCGGTCACGTCCCAGATGGCTTTGCCGAACTTGCGGCATTCCTTCATGTAGTCGTTGAACTCGGGGCCGTTGACGGTCGGCAGCTGGCCCCAGCAGTTGAAGTCGTTGCGGTTCAGGACCGCCTTGGCGCCCATGCTCATCACATAGTCGCGCTTGTCCTCGGAGGAGACGACGCCGATGGCGTGAGCCCCGGCGACGGCCGCCAGCTGGGTGGCGAAGACGCCGAGCCCGCCCGAGGCGCCCCAGACCAGCACGTTCTGGCCCGGCTTCAGCTCATGGGGCTTGTGGCCGAACAGCATGCGGTAGGCGGTGGCGAGGGTGAGGGTGTAGCAGGCCGCCTCTTCCCAGGTCAGGTGCTTGGGGCGCGGCATCAGCTGGCGCGACTGGACGCGGCAGAACTGGGCGAAGGAGCCGTCCGGCGTCTCGTAGCCCCAGATGCGCTGGCTGGGCGAATACATCGGATCGCCGCCGTTGCACTCCTCGTCGTCGCCGTCGTCCTGGTTGCAGTGGATGACGACCTCGTCGCCGACCTTCCAGCGCTTCACCTTCTTGCCGACCGCCCAGACGATGCCCGAGGCGTCGGATCCGGCGACATGGTAGGGGTTGCCGTGCCCGTCGAGCGTGGAAACCGGCTCGCCGAGCGCGGCCCAGACGCCGTTGTAGTTCACGCCGGCCGCCATCACGAGCACGAGGACCTCGTCCTCGCCTATGGTCCAGGTCGGGACCACTTCCACCTGCATGGCGGAGGCGGGCGGGCCGTGCCGCTCCTTGCGGATGGCCCAGGCGTACATCTTCTCGGGCACGTGGCCGAGCGGCGGAATCTCGCCGATTTCGTAGAGGTCCTTTTCCACGGTCGGCTTGTCCAGCGTGGCGACGGTCATATGGCGAGCTCCCCGGAGCACTTGTGTTGCATTGCGATAACGAACGGCCTTGACCATTCGTTCTGCGGGCCGATCAGCGAGCCGGGGGAGGCCCTGCCACGAACCCGTCGTGTGAGCGGATTTCGCGCAACAGCATGCCCCAAGACCGTGCTGAACGCTTGCCGCGAAGGCATGACCGTGTGACAAGACCGCGAAACTGGCAAGAACATTTTTGCATCGCAGCGAGCGGCTTGGGGAGCTCCTTGTGCGTTGCAGCAGTCAGGAGGCCGTTTCTGAAGATGTCCCAGCCCTTCCAGCATGAACGCGACAAGCCGTGGATTTTCCGCACCTACGCGGGCCACTCGACGGCGGCCAAATCCAACGCGCTGTACCGGGCGAACCTCGCCAAGGGGCAGACCGGGCTGTCGGTCGCCTTCGACCTGCCGACGCAGACCGGCTACGACGCCGATCACATTCTCGCGCGCGGCGAGGTGGGCAAGGTCGGCGTGCCGATCGGGCACCTGGGGGACATGAAGACGCTGTTCGACGGGATTCCGCTCGACCAGATGAACACCTCCATGACCATCAACGCCCCGGCCGCCTGGCTGCTGGCGATGTATGTGGCGCTGGCCGATGAGCAGGGCGCCGACAGGAAGCTCCTGCAAGGGACCACGCAGAACGACCTGATCAAGGAATACCTGTCGCGCGGGACCTACATCTTCCCGCCCGAGCCTTCGCTGCGGCTGATCGGCGACATGATCGCCTGGTGCTACCGGGAAGTCCCCAAGTGGAACCCGATGAACGTCTGCAGCTACCACCTGCAGGAGGCGGGCGCGACGCCGGAGCAGGAGCTGGCCTATGCGCTTGCGACGGCGATTGCGGTGCTGGACACGGTGAAGGCCGGCGGCCAGGTGCCGGAAGAGGACTTCGAGGTCGTCTGCTCGCGCATCAGCTTCTTCGTCAACGCCGGCGTCCGGTTCGTCACCGAGATGTGCAAGATGCGCAGCTTCACCCAGCTGTGGGACCAGATCCTGGCCGACCGCTACGGCGTGCAGGACCCCAAGGCGCGGCGCTTCCGATACGGCGTGCAGGTCAACTCGCTGGGCCTGACCGAGCAGCAGCCGGAGAACAACGTCTATCGCATCCTGCTGGAAGCGCTGGCGGTGACGCTGTCGAAGGACGCGCGGTGCCGGGCGTTGCAGCTTCCCGCCTGGAACGAGGCGCTCGGCCTGCCGCGCCCGTGGGACCAGCAGTGGTCGCTGCGGCTGCAACAGGTGCTGGCCTACGAAACGGACCTCCTCGAGTTCGAAGACATCTTCGACGGCTCGAAGGTCGTCGAGGCCAAGGTCGCCGAGCAGAAGGCGGGCGCGCTGGCCGAGCTGGCGAAGATCGACGAGATGGGCGGCTCGGCCAAGGCCATCGGCTACATGAAGGCCCAGCTGGTTGGCTCCAACGCCGAGCGCCTGCGCAACGTCGAGACCGGCGGCATGACGGTGGTCGGCGTCAACAAATGGACCGACACCGAACCCTCGCCGCTGTCGGCCGGCGAAGGCTCCATCGAGACCGTCGATCCCAAGCTGGAGGCCGACGTGGTCGCCAAGCTGAAGGCCTGGCGGGCGGCGCGGGACCAGAACGCGGTGGACCGGGCGCTGGCCGACCTCAAGGCCGCCGCCGCCGAGGGCCGCAACATCATGGAGCCCTCCATCGCCGCGGCGAAGGCGGGCGTCACCACCGGCGAATGGGGCGGCGCCCTGCGCGAGGTGTTCGGCGAGTACCGGGGTCCCACGGGCGTTGCGCTGGTCGTCTCCAGCGACGGCGCCGAGGACATCGATGCGGTGAAGAAGGAGGTCGAGCGCGTCTCGCAGGCGCTGGGCCGCACCCTGACCTTCCTGGTCGGCAAGCCTGGCCTCGACGGCCACTCCAACGGCTCAGAGCAGATCGCCACGCGGGCCCGCGCCGTCGGCATGGAAGTCATCTACGACGGCATCCGCTCGACCCCGGCCGAGATCGTCGCCCGGGCCAAGGAGAGCAAGGCGCACGTGGTGGGCCTGTCTATCCTCTCCGGCTCGCACCTCGATCTGGTGCAGGAAGTCGTGCGCGTCATGCGGGCCGAGGGGCTTGGCGATGTGCCGGTCGTCGTCGGCGGTATCATCCCGCCCGAAGACGCCCTGGTCCTGCGCCAGATGGGCGTGGTGCGCGTCTACACCCCCAAGGACTTCCAGCTGACCGGCATCATGAGCGATGTCGTGAAGGTCGTGGAGCAGTCAGCCCTCGCTCCGGCCTAGCGGCGGGATTTCGCCCCGGCTGGCGGCGATGCCGAGCTGGAGGCTTTCGGCGATCATCCGCGACTTCTGGCGGAAGAGGGCGGCGGCCCGAGGCGGGCAGACTTCGTCGACCGTGCGGGCGAACAGGGCGAGCCAGTGGTCGAACTCGGCGCGGCCGATGTCGGGGATGGCGGCGTGGACCGGCATGGGGCGGCCCTTGAACCGTCCGGTCATCAGCAGGACCGAGGACCAGAAGTCCTTCAGCTTGGCCAGGTGCTCGGGCCAGTCCTCGACGCGGGCGTTGAAGATCGGGCCCAGAACCTCGTCCTCGCGCACACGGCCATAGAAGGTCTCGACGACGTCGGAAATCATCGCCTCGGTGACGATGCCTTCACCGGGGCCGACGCGCGGGCGGCGGACGAGCTGTTCGGTCATGGGGCTCCTATAACGCCCCGCCGCCGGTTTTGGACCTCAGGGCAACCCCGTAGGCGGCTGCTAGTCGCGCGGGGCGGCCGCCTGCGCCGGCCACACCCGGACCATGACCGCCAGGGTGATGGAGCCGAGGACGGCGAGGGCGGCGCCCAGCCACTGGACGCGGTTCATGCCGTGCGCGGCGAACTGGCCGGCCATGCCGCTGACCAGCAGGACCAGCAGCGTGCTGCCCCACTGGGCGGCTTGCGGCGAACGTAGCAGTTTCAACATGGGCGCCCCCAACTTCCGACATTGGGGAACTAGCGCCCAAGCGCCGTCGCGTCCCTGCGACACGGCGGCGCGGTCCTTGCTTAACCGGCGTGCTTTTCCAGCAGGCCCGCGAAGGCGGTGAGCAGCTTCTGGAGCAGGCCGCGCGTCTCCTCGTTCGTCAGTTGCCCGCTCTCGTCAAAGGCTGTGTTGGACTTCGACAGGTAGGCCTCGGGCTGCTGCAGCACGGGCATGTCGAGGAAGACCAGCGACTGGCGCAGCTGGTGGTTGGCGCCGAAGCCGCCATAGACGCCCGGCGACTGGCTGATCACCGCCGCCGGCTTTCCCGAAAAGATGCTGGCGCCGTAGGGCCGCGAGCCGACGTCGATGGCGTTCTTCAGCACGGCGGGCAGGCCCCGGTTGTACTCGGGCGTGACGAAGATGAAGCCCTCGGCGGCGCGGGTCTCGTTCCTGAACCGCGTCCACGGTTCGGGCGGCGTCTCGGTCTCCAGGTCCTGGTTGTAGAGCGGCAGGTCGCCGATCTCGACAATGTGCGGCTTCAGCCCCACGGGGGCGAGCGCGATCAGGGCGTCGGCGACCTGGCGGCTGTAGGACCCGTTGCGAAGGCTGCCGACCAGGACGGCGATGTTACGGTTTGGCATGAGGCGCTCCTTGTTCAGACGCCTCAACAGATGGGCGCGCCATATCTATCCGCAACAATAGCTGTTTCAGATAATTCTGACGCAGCCTTCAGGAGAGCTAGGGCGTCGCCGGTCCGGTGGTCGTCGTTGTCGCCCTGGTGTCAGGCGCGGCGGGCGCCGCGGGGCGGGCGTTGGCGACCGCGGCCGCCACGGCGTGACGGTCGGCGGTGGTCAGCAGCTCATCGTCCTTAGGGCCCAGCAGGAAGAAGGCCAGCGCCGCGCCGGCCAGCGTGATCGCCAGCGGAATGGCCAAGAACCAAAGCGACAGGCCCCGTCGCCCCGACGCCTCGGCGGGCGGCGGCGCTTCGACCTCATCGATTCCAACCCCCGGCTCAACGTCGTTCAGACTCATCTACTCCGCACCTTGTCGACAGGCGAGAGAGGGAACGGGCGCCCGTGGTCGCGGTTCCGGAGCTTGGCCGTGACGGCGGGGCCGGATGAGCCCTCCGCTATTGACATCCATGTCATTTTCCAGCCGTTGAACCCCCACGGCTTGACCGTCCACGCGCGCTTGCGCAGAACGAGACGGCGATGGGGAGGGGCCTTCGGTGAAGTTCAAGGCGCGGGTAAAGCGCGACGTCACTTTCCTGAGAAACGCGCTGCGCACCCTGCGTTGGGTGCGCCCGATCAAGGCCGCTTCGCAAAACCTTGCCTGTGACGATGTGGAGGCCGCGGTCGACAAGTGGCCGGCCCGCCGCGCCATCACCTTCGAAGGCAAGACCATCACCTATGCCGAGTTCGACCAGATGGCGAACCGCTACGCCAACTGGGCCAAGGCCCAGGGCCTGCGGCGCGGACAGACGGTGGCGGTCTTCCTGCCCAACCGGCTGGAATACATCCCGATCTGGTATGGCCTGACCAAGGTCGGCGTCGTCGCGGCCCTGATCAACAACAACCTGGCGGGCGCCGCGCTCGCCCATTGCGTCAACATCGCCGAGGCCGCCCACGTCATCGTCGACGACGAGACGACCGGCGCGCTCGAGGCCGTCGCCGCCCAGATCAAGAGGCCGGTCAAGGTGTGGACGCTCGGCATGGTCCGCAGCGGCCAGCGCGACCTGCCCCAGGCGCTCAAGAGCGTCAGCCCCCTGCGCCCCAACCGCAAGGAAGTGCGCGGCGGCATGACCGCCAAGGACGTGGCGCTCTACATCTTCACCAGCGGCACCACCGGACTGCCCAAGGCCGCGAAGATGACCCACATGCGGGTCCAGCTCTACATGCGCGGCTTCGCCGGCTCGACGGGCGCGGTGGAGAGCGACCGCATCTACATCACCCTGCCGCTCTATCACGCCACGGGCGGGCTCTGCGCGGTGGGCGCGGCGCTGCTCACCGGCGCCTCCATCGTGCTGCGCAAGAAGTTCTCGGCCAGCCAGTTCTGGGACGACATCGTCGCCGAGGACTGCAGCATGTTCGTCTATATCGGCGAGCTTTGCCGCTACCTCATCAACCAGCCGGAACACCCGCTGGAGCGAAAGCACCACCTGCGCCAGGCCTTCGGCAACGGCCTTCGCCCCGATGTGTGGGAGGAGATGCAGCCCAGGTTTGCGATCCCCTTCATCCTGGAGTTCTACGGGGCGACCGAAGGCAACGTGTCGATGTTCAATTTCGACGGCCGCCCCGGCGCCATCGGCCGCGTGCCCAGGTGGCTGGCCTGGCGGTTCAACGCGCGGCTGGTGAAGTTCGACCTGGAGAAGGAAGAGCCGGTGCGCGGCCCCGACGGCCTTTGCCGGCCCTGCCAGCCCGGCGAAATCGGGGAGTGCCTGGGGGAAATCGGCACCGACGTGCGCAATGTCTTCGTGGGCTATGCAGACAAGGCGGCCACCGAAAAGAAGGTGCTGCGCAACGTCTTCAAGAAGGGCGATGCGTGGTTCCGGACGGGCGACCTGATGCGCCAGGATGAGGACGGCTACTTCTACTTCGTCGACCGCATCGGCGACACCTTCCGCTGGAAGGGCGAGAACGTCTCCACCAGCGAGGTGGCCGAACGCCTGGCCCACGTGCCGGGCGTGGAGGAGGTCAACGTCTACGGCGTGCCGGTCGGGCGCCTCGACGGCAAGGCGGGCATGGCCTCGCTGGTCGTCGACGAAACATTCTCGATGGACGAACTGGCCGCCTTCGTGGACCGCGAACTGCCGACCTACGCGCGGCCCATGTTCGTGCGCATCCAGCCGCAGATCGAGACCACCGGCACCTTCAAGTACCGCAAGATGGACCTCGTCGCCGACGGCTTCGATCCGGCCAGGGTCAAGGACCCCATCTACTTCCGCAACCCGGACAAGAAGGCCTACACCAAGCTCACCAAGGCCAGCCACGAGAAGATCCTCGACGGCGGCTACCGGCTCTAAGCCCTTCTCCCCTTGCGGGAGAAGGTGTCAGCGAAGCTGACGGATGAGGGGTTTCTCAGAACCGTCAGCGCCACCCCTCATCCGACCTGCTGCGCAGGCCACCTTCTCCCGCAAGGGGAGAAGGGAAGTCGCTTATGCTGCACTGCGATTGAAACCGCCGCTTTTCATGCGTATATGCGCCTTCCTCCCCAGCGGGCCCGTGTGTGTGGCGGTCCGCGCCGATCTCTGAAGTAAAGGGCTCGACGCCATGCTGCTGACCATGATGAAGGCCAAGCTGCACCGCGCCACGGTCACCCAGGCCGATCTGGAGTACGAGGGCTCGATCGCCATCGACCGCGATCTGCTGGACGCTTCGGGCATCCTGCCGCACGAGCAGGTGGATGTGCTGAACATCACCACGGGCGCGCGCTTCACCACCTACGCCATCGAGGCGCCGCGCGGCTCTCGCGTGATCGGCGTCAACGGCGCCGCCGCGCGTCTGGTGCAGAAGGGCGACAAGGTGATCGTCGTCACCTACTGCCAGCTGCCCGCCGAAGAGGCACGGAACTACAATCCGGGCGTTGTCCTCCTGGATGACGGCAACGAGATCAAGAAGGCGGCGTAAGGCCATGCGCGGCGTCATCGCCGCCGTGCTGCTCGGCGCGCTCGCCACGGCCGCTTGCTCCCCCGCGATCAAGGGCCTGGACGAGGACGTCCTGCACGACGAGGTCAGCCAGGCCATCGGCGACGCCAACACCTGCGTCCTGCTGGCCACGGCCGACGGCAAGGTCGCCTGGCGCTACAACACCCACATCACCTGCGCGCGGACGCTGCCCGACTGCGCGGGCGGGACGACCAATGTCGAGGACCTCGCCAAAGCCGCCGCCAAGGGCGACGAGCGTACGGTCAGCTGCCCAAGCGTTGAACCCAACACCGTCGCCTGGGCGACCGGCAAGGTCGCGGCCGGCAAGGGCGCCGACCACCCGCCGCTGTTCTACGCCGCGGTGATGGAGGGCGAGCGGGCCCTGCCCGGCCGCGAAATCGCCGCCCGGCTGGACACCGCCTTCGCCGACGCCGGGCTCTAGGCGCGGCAACCATACGGCCGTCTCCGGGTTGCCCTTTGGCAGCTTTGGAGAGCGCCAATGGGCAAGAAAAGCGAACAGGAGCGGGCCCTGGAGCACGGATCGAGCGGCTCGACCGCCGATTTGGCCGTGGAAGGCCGGCCGGACCTCAAGGAGCGCGGCGTCGATGCGCCCTACGCCCGCAAGGCCGAGCGCTGCGAGGGCAAGCCCGACCAGCTGGCCGACAAGGTCGCGGTCACGGGCGACCGGCAGGAAGCCCTGCTCGACGAGGCCGTGGAGGAGACCTTCCCCGGCTCGGACCCTATCAGCCCCAAGCACATCACCTGAGGCCGCCGATGGACCGCACCGAAGGATCGACCTCCGCCCAGCTGAAGGACGACATCGACTCCGGCCGCACCGGCGACAAGATCGCCGGCTTCGACCCCGCCGCCGCGCCCCTGGGCGCCGACGAGGAAGCCGCCGGCACGCCGCCCGACCCGCGCATGGTCGAGCGGGCGCGCCTTGAGGAGCGGGCGGGCCCCAAAGGCGCCAGCCGCAATGCGGCGACGCCGAGCCTGACGCCTGGCGGCCGCACTCCGGGCGGGCAGAACATGGCCCTGCCCGTGCTGATCGGCGTGGTCGCCGCGGCGGCGTTGCTGGCGGTTCTGGTGGCCCTGCTCGCCTAGCGCGTCAGCTCATAGGTGGCGCTGACGTCGACGCGCACCTTCACCTCGCCCGGCGAGACCTGCGTCGAGGCGTCGTACTTGGCTGACTCGGCGCGCATCATCATCGGCGGCGCCGGCGGCGGGGCGGCGTAGCTGGAGCCCTCGTTCAACGTCACGAGCCGCGCGACCCGATAGCCGGTGGCTTTGGCATAGAGGTCGGCCTTGGCGCGCAGGGCCTCCACGGCCTCTATCCGAGCCCGGTCTTCGGCCTCGGTTGAGTCCTCGACGCCAAAGCTGATGCCGCCGATGTTGTCGGCCCCGGCGTTTACGGTCGCATCGACGATCTGGCCGAGCCGCGAGAGCTCGCGCACCGTGATGGTGACCTGGTTGGAGGCCTGGTAGCCGGTCAGGCGCGGCGGCAGGTTCTCCTGATAGACGTACTGCGGCGAGAGGCTGAGGTTGGAGGTCTGGATCTCCCGCTCCTGAAGCCCGCCCTTCTTCAAGGCGGCGATGACGCGGCTCATTTTGTTCGCATTCGCCTGAATGGCCGCCTGCGCCGTCGGCGCCTCGGTCTGCACACCCAGCGAAATGGTCGCCTTGTCCGGCGCGACCTCGGTCTCGCCATGGGCCGAGAGATTCAGGGTGGTGGCGCGGAACATGTTGTCGGCGACCACGGGGGTGGCGGTCTGGGCCGCGGCGGCGGACGCCGCGCCCGCCAGGATCAGGGCCGACAGACCGGCCGCGTGGAACAGGGATTTCATGTCGTTCGTCTCCTTAGAACGCCGCAACGGCCAAGCTTGGCCGGCGGTTCCGGCCAAGCTGCCCGCCCCAACCTGAACGCCGGCTTTAACGGAAAGGTCCCCCGTGGTAACCGGCCATCACCCCAAGGGGGCCCGTAGCTCAATGGTTAGAGCCGGCCGCTCATAACGGTCTGGTTGCAGGTTCGAGTCCTGCCGGGCCTACCAACTTCCGATTTTCTCTAATTTGATCAATATTCCCCTTGTGATACAAGGGATCGCGGCCCGGTGCGGGTATGCATAAGGTATGCATTTGGAGAGGCCATTGCGGGGCTTGGAGCGGAAGAAGCGGAAGGCCCGTGGGGGCGGGTGGGAGGCGATCCCGGACTCTGTTTGGTATGTCCGCCGCGCCGTTCCCAAGGATTTGCGACCTCGCCTCGGGGCCGTGGTCATAAAGTCGACCGGGACCGCTGACTATGGGCGGGCGGAGAAGATCGCCGACACCATCTGGCGGGAATGGGACGCGGAGTTCGCAGAGGTCCGGTCCCTGGGGGCCGAGCCCGCCGCGACGCTTGAGCAAGTCACCACCGCCCTGGACCGCTGGCGAGCCGGCGAGTGCGCCCGAGCTGCCGGCGCCGACGTGGCGGAGATCGCACGGGCTTCCGTGACGGCGCTGGTTCAGGAGGTCCGCGCCCAAGCCGACGCTGGCCGCGACGTGGTCCTGGGGCCGTTCACCGTGGACCTGGACGCCGCGCCCTCCCTAACCCCGAATGTCGCCAGGGACGCAGCCGCCTGGGCGTCCAGCTACTTCCTCGCCAACCCTATGGCCTCCCGTGCCGTGGACTGCCTTCCCCATGAGGCGGGGCTGCGCCTGGGGCGGCTCCAGGTGGCAGTCCGTCACCCTGAGGCCTGGAGGGATGTGGAAGGCTTCGACGAGGCCTTGGACGCCGCTGCAAAGGCCGGCGGGTTGGTTGGCGCCATCGGGGCGTCCATCCGCTCCCAAGCGCGCCCAGTGTTCGCCAGGGCGCTCCTGGAGGTGGAACAGCACCGGGAGGCGGAACGGCGACGCGCTGCGGCCTTCCTAGCCGCCTTGGAGGCGACGAACTCGGCCGCGATCCGCGTAGCGGCAACGCCTGGGGCGTATCAGCCTCGGGAGGGCGACCTGACCCTCGGAGAGGTCATGGCCCGCTACACGGCGGAACGTGCCGCCCGCACCGGCGAAGCCGATACGGAAAAGGACTTCAAGCACCTCCGCGCTGCGCTGGAGGAGATGATCGGCAAGGACAAGCCGTTCAGGGCGATCACGCGGGAGGATTGCCTCTCCGTCCGCGCCTTCCTCCAGCGGATCCCGGCGAACGCAGCGAAGGTCTATCCCGGATTGTCGCTGAAGGAGGCGGCGGAGCGCGCCGCCCAGGACGGCCAGGCGGCGGCCGAACGCGCCGCCCAGGGGCTGCCTCCCGAACGGAGCGGGCGCCGGAAGCCGGTGAAGCTCATGAGCCCGAACACAGTTCGCGGGTACCTCCTGGGTCTTGCGGGCGTGTTCAATTGGGCGATCAGCGTTGGCCTCGCCGATACGAACCCGGCGCGCGGTTTGGCGGGCTCCAAGAAGGACAACGTGAAGCGCCGCGGCTTCACGTCGGCCGAGCTGAAGAAGCTGTTCGGATCGCTGGAAGGCGAGCGAGCGAAGGACTCCGCGAAGTTTTGGGTGCCGGCCATCCTCGCCTTCTCCGGCGCTCGCGCCGGGGAAGTGTGTCAGCTCCTGACCCGTGACGTGAAGGAGGTTGCCGGTCACGCCTACCTGGACTTGTCAGAGTTCGACGACGAGGGCCGCCGCGATGAAGCGAAGTCGCTGAAGAACCCACACTCGTTCCGGGCCGTCCCAATCCATCCGCAGCTCATCGCGGCGGGCTTCCTGGAGTTCGTGGCGAGGCGCCGCGCGGCCGGCGTGGAGCGCCTGTTCCCCGAGCTGCGTCCGAACAAGGTCGGCGAGTGGAGCGCGGACCTTTCAAAGTGGTTTGGACGCCACCTGGACCGCCTGGGGATGCGCGAGGCCAGCCTGGTCCTACACTCCCTGCGTCACGGGTTCCGGGACGCCTGCCGAGCCGTGAACCTCGCCGATCAGATCACCGATGCCCTAGGTGGTTGGAAGACTCCCGGCGTCGGCGCCGCATATGGCGACTCTAGGTCGGCCGCCAAGGTGCCGGAACTGGCGACGCACCTCGCCAAGGTGGAGTTCGGTTTCCAACTCGCAGCTTGGAACGCGCCTCCAGGGCGCTGATCCGTGACGCGGGGTCTTTTGGCGGGCTATCGGAACTTGGGCGGGTACGCTTATGGGCGCCAGACTACGATGAGGATCAGACATTCGAGCCGCCTGAGTGCCGCGTCGGACTCGTTCGAGGAAAGCGCGGAGAGGCGGTCGAGGTGAAGCCGTGACAGAGCGCCCTAGGCCTGCACATATCGATCAGCCCGGAGCCGTGATGATCGATCTGAAGCCCAGCATTCGACGCATTGAGGCCTTGCTCGAAGAGGGCACAGAGCCGAGCGTCACCTACGCCGCGCTAGAGGCAAGGTTGGCTCTTGAGAGAGCCGCCTATGACCGCGTCCGTCAATGTCACGACTACATCTCGCACGCGGATCTCAAGCGGTGGCAACCCAGCGGAATCGTCAACACGCTCCTGGCTGAGGTGGATCAACATGCCGGTTCCTCGCGGACCTTATACATCTCGAAGAACCCGGCGATCCCGGGGGTCAAGCCGTCGGATGACGACTACGTAAAGATTGGGACCGAGGAAGGCTTCGATCCGAAGCTGGTAGGCAAGTTGTGGAACGCTCTTGCAAAGCTGGCGCTCCACATAAAGATCCCTGAGAGCCGTGATGACAACATCCCTGCATATGGCGACAAGGATGCGATCGTCGCCAAAGTGCGGGAGGCGCTCAAAGAGCTAGAGCGGTTGTCAGCGACGACGATGACCTTTTCCGGATTTGGAGAGGAGGTTTCTTTCAAGTGTGTCTGTGGCGTGAAGAACAAGCGCCGCGCCGCCCTTCTTCGGGAAGGTCAGGTGGTCGCCTGCATCAACCCTGATTGCAAGCGCAGCTGGAAGGTCTCAAAGGACGGAGATGAGTTTGGGTTTGAAGCCCAGATCATCGAGATAGACTGCGAGAAGTGCAACGAGGCTAATGGCATCCCATGGCGCTGGTTTCTGGACATGAGGTTCGACCAGACAGGCTCGTTCTCGTGTCGAGGATGCCGCCACAAGAACTACGTTCAGTGGCGGCTCACCCAGGTTAGGCCCGGTAAGCACCCGCCTTCCAAGTTGCAGAGGCGCGAGGTCAACGCATCAGATCAGTAAGGCTTCGGATGTCTGCTCCGACGCGCGCCAAGCCGGCTGCTGGCGAAGCTGAACCTGAGCGATGGGATGGATAGTGGCCGTTCGCCCTTTTCGGATTCTGACTTGGAGCCCCATAGCTTGAGCATGGACCGGCGCGAGACGACGATGCCCCGCTACGTGAACTCGAAGCATCACATCAGCTCGGCGTGGTGCTGCACCGCCTTTTGCATCTCGCTGCGCTAGCGGCCCTGACGACGCCAACTTACATCCGCGAAAGTTTCGCAAGGGGAGTTGACGATGTCAGGTCGCGGCACGGCGGGAGGAGTTGCCTTCCAGCGTTGGTTTGGCGCGATGGCGGCGGCGATGATGCTCACCGATCGGCCGATGACCCGCATCGCCGTCAGCATTCCGGGCGTCCCGCTCAAGATCCACTTCGAGACGGCCGAGCCCGTCGACGACCTGACGATCTTCACCGATCGCGGCGCGGCTTATGTTCAGGCAAAGCGGCAACTCGCCCTCTCTAACGGAGAGGAAAGCGAACTCCGGTCGGTCGCCAATCAGTTCGTAGCGCAATACCGGACGGGCTTTGCGGATGGATTGGCGCGGCGGCCGCCTGATCCGGAGGCCGACCGGCTGGTGCTTGCCGTCGGCGACGCCACACCGAACACGGTCAAGGCTGATCTGAAGGATGCGCTCGATCGTCACGCGAGCGGGGCCGCGACCGCTCCTCCGGTCAAGCTCTCAAGTGCTCTGAAGATCTTCCGCGACCACATCCAGGCCGCCTGGTTGGCGCAGACCGGGCACCCCATAACGGCGGGGGAGGCCGACGCCATCCTGCGCCTTTGCCGCGTCGTCGTGCTCACGGACGCGCAGGAATCCATCGCTACCGAAGCCTTGGTCAGCGTGGTCGCCGCGGGTGGTGACGAAACAGCTCTGTTCGACGTGCTTTGCCGCTGGGGCGCGGACGGCTCTGCCGTGGGAGCCGGCGGCGACAGCGCCACCCTTCGGGCCTACCTAACGGGGCGCATCCGACTGGCCGCGCCCGCAGACCTTCGCGCCGACACCGAGCGGCTTCAGATCCACTCGGCCGCCGTCATGCAGAGGCTCCAGCGCTTTCGCACGCTTCGCGCTCCCGAAGGCGAGCTGCAGATCGACCGGGTCGTGACACAGGCGGTCGTGACCGCGGGGCGACTGGGCTCCTTCCTGGTTACGGGCGAGCCGGGTGCAGGAAAGTCCGCAGTGCTTCATGCGGCGGCCGAGGAGCTATCGGCCAGCAGCCCCGTCATCATGCTCTCGGTTGAGGCCACGGCGACATCGCTGGACGCGCTCCGCGCCGACCTTGGCTTGGAGAAGCCGCTTATCGACGTCCTTGCCGCGATGCCTGGTGAGCGCCCGGCCTATCTCATGATCGACGCCCTGGATGCAGCCCGCGGCGGCCTTGCGGACTCGACCTACCGTCAGTTGCTCGAAGCGGTCTCTGCGCTCGACGGCTGGCGCGTCGTCGCCTCTGTTCGCAGCTTCGACCTTCGCATGGGCAAAGACCTGCGCCGATCGTTCATTGGCTCGCCCCCGGATGCGGCATTCGCCGAACCGACCTTCAGCACCGTTCGCCATCTGCACGTCCCGCTTCTGGATGCTGCAGAGATCGGGCAAGTCGAAGCGGCCTCCAAAACCATCGGGCATGCTCTCGCGGCTGGAGGCGACAAGCTTCACGATCTCGTCCGCAACCCCTTCAATCTCGGCTTGCTTGCCGACCTGCTTAGCACCGGGACCGATGCCGAGGCGCTGGCCGGCGTCGCCACCCGCGGCCAGCTACTCGAGCGCTACTGGCTGGAGCGGGTCGAAGACCTTCATCTCCTTGGTCTGAAGGTGCTAAGCGAAGTGACGGTTTTGATGCTCGATGCGCGCTCCACGAGCGCCAAAGGCACGAGCCTGTCCGGCGATGTCATGGCGACGGTGGAAGAGCTGGTCGGCCGCGGCGTCCTAGTCGAGGAAGGCTATGGCCGCATAAGCTTCCGCCACCACGTGCTCTTCGACTACGCGGTCGCGCGAGTCCGTCTCACCTTGGACGAGGCAGAGGCCTTGCGTCGCCTGGGGCGAACCGAGGCGGCCGGCCTGCTACTGGCACCCGCCGTGGGGTACTGGCTGGATTTCCGCTTCCGCCGTGACGCTCCCCTCGTCTTCTGGCGCCTGGCCGTTCATCTCATGGCAAGCTTCGACATTGACCCTCTGGCCAGAGTTCAGACCAGTCGGCTGATCGTCGAGCTCGTCGCCGACACTGCCAAAATCCAGCCCCTTATCGAACTCGTGCGCGCCGATGCGGAGGGAGAGCCCGCCACCGCGGTCGCGCAGCTCGTCGGCGCTATCCACACCCGCATCGCGGCCGGCGGCGAGGTGCCGGTCGGCCCTTGGGCCGCCCTTGCGCAGCACCTGCCGCTGAACAGCCGCAGGCTTATGGCGGCCGAGCGGGCGCTCATTTCTATCCTGGTCGATCGTCCGGGATCAGCAGCCCATCACGCGGCTCTCAATGCAGGTGCGGTGCGGCTCATGCAACGCGCCATGGCTGAGCCTGGCGGCGGCGCAGAATTTACGAACTACGTGATCCCCCTTGTGGCCCGCACTTATGCGGCTGACCCGGCCGCTTCGCGCAAGCAACTCTCCGCCATCTTCGATCAGGACCGGTTCGAGCGGCTTGGCCACATCGAGGCGCCGGCGCTCGCCCGCGAAATCCGCCCCGTGGCGACTGCCGATCCTGACTTCACCCTGACGACCTACGCCAAGATCTTCGGCGACGTCGACTTCGATCCTAACCAGACCACGGTGATGAATGGCAGCTGGATCCTCTCGTTGACGTCCAACGCGCGGCAAGATTTCCAGATGGCCCGATGGGCGCTCGGTGAGGCCTATCCCGCGCTTATCAAAGCCGACTTCCGCCTTGGCGCGCGTGTTCTCGCGGCCGTCCTGAACGAGGCTGCACGTGCGAAGACACGCGGCCTTGACCCCGAGGTCGTGGAGATCGACCTGGACGGTAAGATTCTAATGTTCGTGCCTGATCACAGCCACGTCTGGGGTTGGAACATAGACTCCGACCGCGCAGAGGAACTCAGCAAGATCTACCGCGGCTTCCTTGAGTGGGCGAAAGCGGCTGCGGAAGAGGACGTCGCCGCGGCCATTGCGCTCATTCTCGAGGAGGGAACGACAGCTATCTCTTGGCGGATCGCCCTTAGCGCCGCCGAATTCCATGCGTCGACGGCCGTGAGGGTCTGGCCGCTGGCGAGCCACCGAGCCGTGCTGCGATCCAGCGACACGCAACAGGCCGCCATCCAGGCCGTGGCAGCGGCCTACCCGCACCTGACACCAGAGGCTCGGCAAGCGTTCGAGGAAGGTGCCGTCGGCTTCGACTTTCCCAACGCCAACAACCCTGACGAAGCGCGCAGCCGGTTCTTCGCGAAGATCTACCACGCTATCGGCGATCAACACCTCGTCACCGAGAAGGCGACCGCCGTGCTTATGGCCGCCCGAGCGGCGAGTTTGCCCCTGGCGAACACGAGGCCTGTCGAGTTCAACGTCACCGGCCGGACCCTGGCAAAGCACGAGTGGATGCGGGGAGATATATCGACCGGCGCCAACCCGCAGGTTCTCTCGCTCAGCGACGCCCTCGAGGACCTGCTGGCCGGCGAAACCAGCCCTGACACGGCTCCGGCGATGCTGACGGCCATGGAGGCGTTGCAGAAGGCGCTGCGCGCCAATGCCGGCGAGCTGCTTCCAGACGCGGACGCGAAGGCCAGCGATACGCTCGCGCGCGCCGCCTATCGCCTCTTCGAAAAGGAACTGCTGTCGGACGCCGAATTCGAAACGCTAAGCGACCTTGTGGCCCAGCTCGCGGCCCACCCCGTTCCTGAGGTCGACGAAGAGACGGAAAGCCGTTTCGCAAGCTCGCCGTCGTGGGGTTCTCCCTCGCCGCGCGTGGAAGCGGCGGAGGCTTTGATGCTAGCCGTGCGGAGAGCAGGAGCGTGGGAGCGGCTCGGACCTTCGGTGGAAGCCTTGCTTCGCGACCCACACCCGGCCGTCCGACTGCATGTGGCCATGTTGCTGAACACGCTCTGGGAGGCGGATCGCGCGGCGATGTGGCGGCTGCTGCAGCAGGTAGCGGCCGAGGAGCCTAACGCCGGTGTGCTCAGCGGCCTTGTCGATGTCGTTGGTCGTTTGCGCTGGCACGCGCCGGCGGAGTCGGAGGCGCTGTTCCTCACATGCATCGCGCGGCTTACGGGCGACGAGGTCGCCCGACAGAGCTACGCGGCGCTGATCGTCTACTTCGGGATCGCTCGCGACCTGCCCGCGTCCCGGGCCGTCCTCGGCGAATGGATCGACGACTTCGAGCAACACGAGGCTTGGCTAAGCAGCGTCCCAAGGCAGTGCCAAGACATGATCACCCTCGCATACGATGCCGCCAACCCGGAGGAAGCGCTGATCCGCGGTCGCGCCCAGAACGTGCTCCGACGCATCCTCGCCGCGGTCAAGGCAGACGTCGCCGCATGGCCCCTTCGAGGCGGCGAGCCGACGTCCCGAGAAATCGCGGCTGTAAAGCTGCTCGATGGCGTTGCCGACACCATCTACTTCGGCGCGGGCGCAGTCGGCCATGCCGACAAGCTGGTCTTCGAATCAGAGCAAGGCGCAGCCGACTTCCTCCACGACGTGCAGGACATCATCCGCGATCTAGCAGCGCTTGGTACGCCCAAGACGGTCCATCATGTACTGGAGACTCTCAAGGCCTTCATCGACGCTGATCCGGAGCTCTGTTTCGACCTGACGGCCGAGGCCCTGCTGCGAACAACCGGCGTGGCCAAGTACGAGCACGAGTCCCTCGGAGCATCGCTGTTCGTCACCATCGTCGGAATCTACCTAGCCGACCATCGCGAGCTCTTTGAGGAAGAAAGCCGCCGGCAAATCCTGGTCGAATGCCTGGCCGTATTCGTCGAGGCCGGATGGCCGGAGGCCCGCCGCCTGTTCCAAAGCCTTCCGGAACTCTTCTCATAGAGGGCCCATCTCGGTCCTTGCGAAGCGTGTGCCGGCACGGCCCCAGATGCTGAGCAGGTTGGCGCCATGCCAACGCGTCCAATCGGAAGACCATCGCGGGGGCCCGCACTGCCGCCTATTTGGCCACCAGCGCGACCGTAGCCGGCATCACTCCTGCACGCCCTTCGCCAGAGCAGCGATGCGATCACGCTCATCCTGTGTCAGATCGCGTGCGCTGAGATGCGATTGGGCCGCCGAGTACAGCACTGGATAGTCGTATAGCGACCGATCGGGGATGGATCGGAGGAAGTAGACCCGCCGGCCTTCCATCGAGTAGGCCAAAAAGCCCTTGGTCACCTTCGCGAGGAACTGGGGGCTGCGAAGGGAGCCTTCGGAGATCCACGCCCTTGGCGCCTCAGGATTCTCGAGGTCGGCCCATGCGACGGCGATGTCGAAGAAGCTGCTGGCCTTCTCAAGGGAACCGTCCGCGTGGCCAGTGCGGATTCGCCGCAAGAGCCGTACGCCAAGGCGCTTGAGGTCTGCCTTCGTGACCAGCTCCCGAGGCTCGCGGTCCCTCCCTGGAATGACTCCTAGTTCCTGGGCGCGCGAGACAAACACGCTGGCGGCCACTTCGATCGAGGCTTTCGAACACGCATCGAGGAGCGCCTTGCCGGCCGCCTTCTTCCCGAGACGCTCGATGATGTCGACGGTCAGCAGATGGAACTGGGAATAGGCGCCGAAGGAGCTTCGCCTCACTTCGTTGCCGGCCGCAAAAAGCTCCGCCCCCGTGACAAACAGCGCGTTGAGCAGCGCCACGGTGGGTTGGGGAGCGTGGGGGCCAATAAAGCGGTAGCCGAGTTCGGCCAGGTACTCGGCGACCAGTCCCTCCCCGCCTTCCGTGCGACGCGCGAGCATGTGGCGGATGAGCTCGACTTGAGCGGCCTCGTCGTCAAGCTGGCGGACGGCTGCGTCGAGAATGTGCCTCGGGACGTGGTTCGGCGATGGGTAGAGGCTGAAGTAGGTGTCGTACCCCGCCTCCGTGCACACGCCCGCGCGGTTGACCTGCTGGTAATGCGGCTCGCCGAACACGAACCGTTCGCCCGTTAGCTCTTCGCCGCGCGCCGGGAAGAGGTGGGCGAGCAGTTGCAGAACGTCGTCACGCACCTCGGCGGACAAGCTCTCGCGGAACGCGGTCGCCGCTCCGGCGCGCTCTGAATCGGAGACGATGCTGTATCGGCCCGTGGCCATGAGGTAGTCGCGATTGCGCCGGATCCAGTCGAAGACATCTGGATCGAACAGCCGAAGCCCCTCCATCGCGAGCAGGTCCTGGGGGTCGAGCTCACCCTCCAGCGCCGGCCATGCGAACTTGACGGCATTAGCGAGGCGGAACACGTCTCGCGGGTAGCGCATCCACCGGCGCACGCCTCGCTCGACGATATAGTGCCACCGGAGCGTGGACTCGCCGTGCACGAAGAAAAACGTGAGCTCCTCGTCTAGGAGCTTCATAAGCGAGGAGTGACTCGGCCGCGGCAGCTCCAGCTCCTGCTGGACGATCTTCTCCGCATAGCTAGGCTGCCATGGATCAAGCGGCCGCCCCCCATCAACGGCGTCCCACACTATCCGCCGGTCGTAGGCGAGAAGGTAGATAACGTTCGGTAGCCGGCCGACGGACTTGACCATCTGCAGCATGGTCCGGATCTCGTCACCGTCGAGCCGGTCGATGTCGTCGATGATGACTAGGAAGCGGCGTAACTCCTTCGCCAGCTGGGCGTTCAGGGCGTCGTACGCAGACTGCAGCGACGGCTCGGCGAGCCAGCCGTCGACCAACGCCCGTGCCCCCTTCTTGGCCAAAGCGCCACCCGCCGCGCTAGCGGCTCCTGCGGTCGGGTCAACGAAGAAGCCCACTGCTGCGGCGGTGTCGATCAACGGATCGGCCGCTCCTCCGAAGAGCCGCGCGAGGCGATACTTCCAACGCGTCCACCAACCCTTGCGGCCGCCGATCTTCTCGGTGAGGACTTTGAAGAAGCCGCTGACGACGTTTTGGTGGCCAGAGATGATCCAAGGCCGGTAGTCTATGACTTCCAAGCGCGGCACACCTTCGGGAAGCTCGTCGTTGTGCTTCTTGATGTAGGCTTGGACGAAGTTGAGGAGTGTTGACTTCCCCGAGCCCCATGCGCCGTGGACCCCGATAACGAAGCCGCTGGGAGCGTTGAGGCGCAGGATGAGCTTGCTTAGACGGGCGGCGAAGGGCGCATACCCAAGCCGGTCTTCCTGCCACGGGTTGGCCTTCGGCGAGTCGTCGGAGAACTGTTGATCGCTCATGTGTCCCCTGCCAAGCAATTACAACCTCCGGCATACGGCGCATCGGGCGCTAAGACGAGTGGGAGTTGTTTCGAAGCATTGCAGAAGTGCTCTACAGATCGGCCGCGATACTCGACGGCCCTCCACGTCGAATTGGCTGGCGACCCGTCTCCAAGGCGACGTTAGGGAGCTGATGGCTACAAGGCGGGCGACGAGACGAAGACTGGACCTGGCGAGCGGAGCGCTTCAGCTGGACGGCGAGGGGCTGAAGCGGCTTGGGAGCTTTCAGGTTCGGCTGAGGTTGATCTGAATGTCCGCTTGGAGTGCCCCCCTGAACGTCTGCTTATGGCGCACACGCGCCGCTGAAGGGGCCGAGGCCGGCCTTCAACACGCATTCAGCTGGCGAACCCGTAGTCAGTGGGCTCCTGAGAGATCAGCCGGACTGTGGTCACGCTCCGCGAACACTCAATACCGCGCGACGCGCTCCACGGCGCTGAGCGCTTCGATCAGCAGTGGGAGAAGACCAGTAACCTTCACCACCACCGCCGGCGCAAGCGCAATAAGAGCCGCGTCGACGAACTTCGTCGTCCTTTGTCCAACCCACATCAGGATCTTCACCCCGAACTGCAGCAACTTCTCCGAGCGCGCAGCGACCACCTGCGGATTGACCTGCGGCTTGCCCATCTCGAGTTCGAGGGCGGTGATGTCCTCTCGAGCCTCATCGAACGCCGCACGCCTCAGCGGGACGGGCGAGATTGGCTCAGGAGGTTTGTTGTGACCAATTCCAAAGAGATCCCGTTCGATGTCATCGATTTGCCGACGGAGCTCTGCCAAGGCATCGAGCGCAACGGTCCTCGGGTCGGATGCCCCCTCTGAAATCCGGACGCCTGCCGCCAGCCTCGTATCAGCCACACGATTGAAGTAGGGATGGGCAAGTAGAAGGGCGCGGATGCGCTGGCGCACACCGGAACCCACCTGTTCGGCGGGGGAGTAGCCTTCCAACACCGGCCCGCCCATCTCTTGGACCACCGCGGAGATGTTTCGGAGGCGGTACCGCAGAGAAGCCTCATTACGATCGGCGAGCCCCTCTTCCAGCATGCCCGCCGCCACTGCTTCCCCGCGGAAGATCAAGCCCGCCGCTTGCGCCCTTAGCATGAACACGTAGGCGTCCACCGAGTCCCCGAGCTCGGCATCTGTCCACGGCGTGTTGGCGCTGGTCTTCATCGACATCGCATCGGATATTAGCCGGATTCTAGGACAAACGGCCACTTGCCGGGAGGATGGGACGGCTGGCTAGTTGATAACCAGGCCTTCGAGCCGTGCCTTCTCCACTGTTTCCAGCAGCACGTCGCACTGCTTCTCGGTGGGAATCTTCGAGGGCATCTGCATCGCGATCTGGAGAACGCCGTCCTCCTTGGCTGAAAGGAGCCGCTTGCTGGAAAGAACTCTGTGGATCCTGGACCAATCGTCTGGTGTGATCCCCAGCACCCTTCGCTGCGCCTCGATGCCGTTGTCGGTCTTCTGGGTCTGCTTGGCGGTCTTAGTCTGCTCCGATTGCTCTTCAGCCGACAGCAGCTCGTCAAGAAACTCCGCGCTGAGCAGCGACTCGAACTCGGTAATCCTTGTCAGAAGGCTGCTCCAGCAAGCGTCCTTCTTGCACCATTCAGAGATATTGGAGATGCCTGGGTGCGGCTTGATGATCTCGTCGTTCACAGCCTTGGCCATGACGGCGATTGCCCGCTCGAGCGGGCCGTTCACCGCCTGCGCAGTCCAGACTTTGCCGTAGTCGATGGCCTTGCCCTGACGACGGGTGATCTCGCTCAGAACCGCCAAGGTATACGCGACGATATTCGCGCGGTAGCCGCCGTTGTACCAGGATTGCGCCGACACGAGCTTCTCGGCCGCACGGAAGATGAGCGCGCGAGCAACGATGCGCTTGAAATAGAACTCGTTGAATTTGTCGGACGATTTCTCCCACTCACGCCCGATACGCGCGGCATAGCGGGCAAAGTTCTTCTGAGAACCGAGGTTCACCCATTTCGGATGGTCATCCCAAACGTTCTCGAACTTGGCAAGATCCGTCTTGGTGAACATCTGGGGTTTGGGGTTCTCAGCCTTGAAGCGCCGTTGTTCGGCCGGCGTGAGCTTGGACTGCGCGTCCGCGTACTGACCGCGAGCGCGCTCATAGAACCACTTCGTTTCACGCTGCGCCCCCTGCTGGGCCGGAGCCCACAGCCGGCGGGAGAACTCCTGCATGCGGATGTGGAATGGGCTGTTGGAGAAGAAGTCGGCCGCGTTGACGCGATTCTGCGTGTTCGCATACTCGGATATGCGCGGGACGACAGTTTCGCTCTCCTCGCTGTCGATCACCGAGAGCTTCATCTGGACGAAGATGCCCGAGAGTTTCGCCTTGTCCCGGCGCTGGGTGTGGAAGAGCGAGGCCGTCGTCTGACCGCCGTTGACGATCTGAAGGTCCACGATCCGCGTGATCGAGAGGCCGTCCTCACCCCTCGCCACCCCCACGCTCTGCGCCGTGGCGGTGATGCCGTTGTTGTAGGCGAAGAACATCGACGGTTCGTTGAGGATCGTGCTCCGGATGCCTTGGTTCACCTTTCCCCTCGCCTGGAGGAAACACCGGACATTCTGTTCGAGTAGCCGGGCGCCGAACTTCTCGTAGAGCGACGACAGCACCTCCCCAGGCATGACGATGAGATAGGACTGATAGGCGCCCGAGCCGAGGTGCGCCGGCAGGCAGGGGATACCCTCTCCGAACATCTGCTCGAAGTCGAGGTCGAGCGCTTCCTTGTGGCTGCGGGAGCTCCGCTGGCGCAGCAGGCGCGAGATATCCCAGATGTGATAGCAGACCGGGATGCCGCTGACTTCGTCATCGGGCAGGTTCTGAAGCCGGTCGCTGAGCGTCCGCTCCGAAACGAAGATCATGTTGATGCGGCGGATGTGACCCCTACGATCTGCGATCTGGCGGGCAAGGCCATACTCCGGAGACGTGACGTCCAGCTCGCGCGCGAGGTCCTTGTTCAGCGCCGCCTCGAAGAAGGAAGCCAGCCTGCGGAACGCCACATCGACGTCAGTCCGTGTCAGCGACCCCAGTTCCACCCGACATTCAAAGTCGGCAACAAAGAGATCAAGGCCGCCTTCGTCATCGAACCAGTATCCATCCACGCGCATCCCTCGCTGCGCACGGTAATGACAGAACTCGAACCCTTCGACGACGCCGGTCTCCACCAAATCGCTACTGACCCCGGCCATGAATGCATCAAGCTGAAACGCACTGTTAGCTTCCGCGCCGGCAAGCATTTCCTGCCGAAAGTCGTGAAAAAATTCCTCGGCGGTAAGTTCCACTCACACCCCCTTCAGCACCTCATCAATGCTGCATTCGAAGTCCTTCATCGCTTCCAGTTCGATCTCATACTTCACGCGCGCGATGCCGCCCGGCAGGCCGGATCGAACCAGACGCGGAAAATCCCCTTCGACACGGTAGGTCGCGCGGCCGCTGACGATCATCCGGGGTTCGTCGTAGTCGATCAGAGGCGCGTATCCGAAGTCGGCGAGCTTACCTGAAAACTGCTCCAACGCTTCAGCATCACCAAGTTCATCCTCGATCAGTTCGACCAGAGCGTTGAGCGACAACGCGCCCCCCGCTTCAAGACCTTCGCTGAGTCGATGAACGACGAGGAACAGGTGATCGAGGACCGTATCAAGCTGGTCCTCAGACGAAATCCGGACGGTGCTTCTATCCCGCCCAGCCAGTGACTTCACCTCGACGGCAGTATTCCCGAAAATGAAATCCTGATGGACGTCTTCGACGCCGCACCAAGCCTCTATGGCTGCCGGCTTCGAAAGGCGGGACCCGTAGAGCGCTCTCATGAAATGGAGTTCGGCGATAAGGCCGCGGACCTCTTCGCCAGATAGAAGGCGGACTCTCCGCCCGGCGAGGAAGGCCTTCCAGCGCTTGATGTGCCCAAGCGTCACAGCAAGCGCGACGTGAGGGTCGACTACTGGCGCAAGGTTGGCGATGAGTGTTTCACACAACCCCAAAAACAGATCCTGGTCGACATTGCGGTCGAGCGTCAGGACAAGGCGCTGCTGATGCGCTTCCTCACCTTGGCGCAGGTCGACTTCGAGGCCGTGGACTGTTGTCACGCCCCGCCGGTACTCCTCGGTGTGGTCCCCTTGAAGCTCGACGATCAGCAGGCACCGACCCATCGAGTCGCGTCCCCAGAATACCGGGATCGCGCCAGCCTTTGCGACCAGCCGAACAGTGTAATCAACGGTCGGTAGGCTGATGTCATCCCAGGGAAGAGACCTACTCATCGTAGTCGTCCTCGTCGTCCGGATCGTCGTCCATCGGACCGTACGTCTGCTCGACCCAGCGTTTGTTAGCGACGACCTCCACGGTGCGCCCGAAGAGTCCGTCGGGGAAGCTGACACCGAATGCCGGAATTCGGCCGGTGACATCGGAATTCCCGGTCGGTGCGAGGACATGAATCATGAGCAGCGGTTTCTTCCGCACAACCCGGTAGTGATAGTCCGACGCTGCCTTGCCCTTGCTTTCGTTGGCCGCATCGGCGGCGGCGTTTTCGACGGCCAGGGCGATCTGCTGTGGCGTAAGGCCAAGCTTTTCGTCTCCGCGGCTGGCGACGCGATACTTGTTCAGAATCCAGCCGCCGTCCCGGACGCCCTTTTTTGAAGCCACGCGTTCCTGCGCGCCGAGCGTGAATTGCATCTCATCTTCGCCACCCTTGTCGCCGGAGATCAGAAGAACGTCGGCGACCGGATGCACGTCCTTGATCTGATCAAGGTAGCTCATTATCAAGCCCTTGATGGGGCCGAAGTCCTTGTGGACCTTGAAGCTTCCGATGAAGTCCTGGATCACCTCCTGATCGGCATCGTGCACCACCCATCCCTTCGGCGTCGGTTCGACGGTCTTACCGAACCCGCCGCGCCAGTACGTGCTGATCAGCTTCTCGTTTTCCCTGTTCAGCTCCACTGAGATCGGAACTTTCCAGGTTTCCATCAGCTTGCCCGTCAGATTCTGACTGACAGTAATTTTCTGTCCCGTCCGCATCTTGTTCGCGGCAGTGACCATCAGACTGTCGGGATGTGACTGCACGTAGAGGCCGAACTGCTCCGGAGTCATGTTAGCCCGGCGCATCCGCTTGATCTGTTCTCGAAGCTCTTCCGTCGCTTCGGAGATGTGGCCATACCAATTGATTGAGTCGCGCGAGAGATGGACTCGGCAGAGGTCCTCGAAGTTCGGCCGGTAACCGAACCACCGACCCATCTGAAGGAGCGTGTCGTACATCCGGGTGTTACGATACATGTAGCTCACGGTCAGCCCTTCAAGGGTGAGGCCGCGCGAGAGGCTGAGGCCTCCAACGGCAATGGCTGTCAGGCCGGCGCCTTCCTTCTCATACTTTTTGTAGTCGAGTTGCTCGTCGCTCTTGCTGTTCACGACATAAATTCGCAAATGGTCGAAGGCGCTGAAGAGGGCCTTGCGAACTTCGGCCCAAGAGAAACCGCAGTCCGCATACTGGGTGTCATATGCCGTCTTGAGTGCTC
This sequence comes from Caulobacteraceae bacterium, assembly GCA_036376035.1. Lineage (GTDB taxonomy): Bacteria > Pseudomonadota > Alphaproteobacteria > Caulobacterales > Caulobacteraceae > Caulobacter. The sequence goes on from DASVBC010000043.1 coordinate 136,216, forward strand.
GAATATGCTCATTGGTCTCGGTCGCTGGCGGTGGCTTCGCATAGTTAGCTTTGACCGCTACGAAAATCTTCTTCTGCCGCTCGCTGATGAAGTCGCGGACCACCCGTTGCGTGTCCACGAACCGCGAGACATTGATCAGCATGGAACAATGCTTTCCTGCCTGCCCCCGAAGATTCCTGATCGCCCTTGCGACAATGAACTCGTTCAGCGCCCCATACAGGCTGGGCGGGAGCTCATGGACCGGATCCCCCTTTTTATGGCTTGTCGGAATGTAGTTTTCGCAATCCCTGATCGTCTCAAGGATTTTCGAGCTGGTCGCGTCATCGAGGAACACCTTGTTGGGTCCGAAATAAGTGTTCGGTGGATCAAGGCTGTAGATGAAGTGACGCGGGAACAGCTCCTCGCGGACCTCGTCATCGTAGGCGTCAGGGTTGATGAAAATGTTAGCAAACGGGGTGGCCGTGTAACCGACGTAGCAGGATTTGGTGAAGAGTCCGAGGACACGCCGGATCATGGCGTTCGTCCGGGTCGGGTTGATGTCCGGTTTGTTGGTGTTGATCGATGCGTTGTCGGCTTCGTCGTCGATGAAGAGCATCGGCACATCACCGATACGGCCATCGCCCTGCGCGTTCAGTTCCTTCAGCCATTTGAAGAGCGATTCCAGTGTACGGACGTTCTTCTTGATTACGATGATAATGGGTTTGCTGAAGTCGTTGATCTTCCAGCCACTCTTCGCGGCCGTCGTCTTGTTGAAGTCGTCGTTGATGTTCGTGAGCGTAGCCGGGTGTGGATAGTTGCCGCTGAGTCCGACACCGATGATGACCCGGCTGTCAGGATCACTGGATCGCCCGATGAATGCCTCATCGATCCGCTCTTGGGTCTGTTTACGCAGGTTGCTGTGGATGCCCGCGCTGACAATGATGAACTTATAGCCGGCGTCCGCTGCCTTCGCGATCAGGCCCGTGTAGTTGGCCGTCTTTCCGGACTGAACGTGTCCGATAACGAGGCCGCGCCGGTTCCACGAACCTTCGCTCGTCGGGTCCTGCAGGTGACCCAGAATCTTCGTGCCGACATCACTGAGCGAACGTACCACGGTCGGATGCCACTTCTCCTTCTTGAGGAACTCCTCGTAGGCATCAGAGTAGGTCCAAGCGATCTCGCGCTTGTAGACCCACTCGTCATCGTGGTCGGCCTCATGGTCCACCAGCGAGACACCCGCACCCATTCGGGTATCGATGGCGATCAACACCTCCTCGATGATGTTGTTCAGGGCCCCCTCGTAGTCGAATACAGCAGCGAGCTGCTTCGCCTTGGCCTCGACCTCGGCGCGGGTAGGAGGATCGGAGCGGTTTGCCAGCCCCGAGATGAGCGAACTGATGAAGTTCTTTTCCTGCTCGGTGCGGCTGGCGCTCATACAAACTCCTCGCTGATGAACTGCTCGGCCAATGCCATGTGTGATTCAAACAGGCGCGTTGAGCGAACGATGTCACGAAATTCCGCCGCACTCAAAGTTGTGTTGTCGGCAAAAGCGTCTTTGAGGGCGCTCAGCCGGCCCCTCACTTCGTCTGCGTCTTGGAGCGTCTGTGAAACCTCGCGCGGATGCAGCGCGTAGTCGGAGTAGATCATCTCGACTGGCAGAGACGCGCCCACCGCTTCCAGGAGCAATGCGAGAAGCTTCTTCTCGCTTTCGCCAACCCGTGAACGCAGCTCCTCGACCAGCGGATAGGTCGTGTTCACGGCGTAGCGGATTCCACCCTGATCGGAGTAGCGCTCCCACATCGGGGCTTTTAGTTCGTCGAAGAGTTTCTGTCCGCGGCCCCGATGGACCGTCGTACTGCGACCGGTGACCTGCCTGATGATCTGACGAAGACGCTCCCGCACCAGGTGCGGAGGCCGCGCCCGGGATTTCTTGATGTCGATGGTCCAGGACTCATCAAGGCTGTTCGGAAAGTCGATCTGAACGCGCGCAAGCTTGGTTGCTTCACCCTTCGGAATGAGGCGAAACCAGTCTCCCCAAGCCATCAGCCGGCCATTACGGTAGATGTAGGCACCCTGGTTGGAGATGAAGTCGCTTCGGCTCTGATAGAAGTCGTATTCGGTTGCCGTAAGGTTGCTGTGGTGCGGCAGGATGTAAGGCTGAAGGACCACGGGCGCACCGTCGATCCAGACAATATCTTCCGGAAGCACCCCGGTATATTTGTTCTTCCGGCAGAACGGGTCGAACGCGACGACCTGATGGCCGTTGAGCGTGATCTTGACTGCCTTCCTGCCTTTGACCTCGCCGGCGAGATAGCGATGGAAGACCAGCGAAAGGTGCTTCTCCATCACATCGAGCTTCTCGTTCACGATATCGTCGCGCTTCGTCCCTGTCTCGTCCTCGAACAGCCTGTCAAGGTCACGCCAGACGACCACGGTTCCATGGGCGCCGAGCTGCTCAATGTGCGGAAGCGCGGCAATCTCCTCCTCATCAAGGAGAAGGAGAACCCAATCGTCCGCTTCGTCTATGCGATCGAGATTCCATTCGGCTCCGCTGGTCTGGCCACGCTTGCGTGTGGCGATGGTCAGGCTCCGGCACTGCGAGAACGAGGCAGTCTTCAGGCCGAGACCGAAACGACCGAGGTCATGAACGCCTCGTTTCATCTTCGGATTTGCCGATCCATGCCGCATGGCGTCGATGAGCTCGTCGGGGCTCATGCCCCGACCATTGTCGAGTATAGCCAGATAAGGCCTGCTTCCCGAGAGTTCGCAGACGATGTCTATGATCGTGGCTTCCGCTGAAATGCTGTTGTCGATAAGGTCGGCGACGGCGGTTTCGAGGGAATAGCCGAGATCGCGCATTGATGCCGAAAGGCATGCCGCGCTTGGCGGCAGCGGATGCTCTTTCGCCATCAGAGCCCCCCGCCGAGCCGCGAGCCGATCCGTTCTACGACCTGCTCCGGCTCCTTCTTCAGCTCGCATTCCCATACAGTGATGACACGCCAGCCGAGGTCCACGAGCTGCTGCTCGACCTTGCGGTCCCGATAGACATTCGCGTCGAACTTCGCCTGCCAGAATTCGCGTCTTGTTGTGGGCGTCGTCGCGTTTCGGCATCCCGGATGCCGATGCCAGAAGCAGCCATGAACCATGATGGCCGTCTTGTATTTCGGCATCACGATGTCTGGTCGGCCCGGCAGGTTCTTCGGATGAAGGCGGAAGCGGAAGCCCGCCCGATGCAGCATGGAGCGCAGACGGGTCTCCGGCTTGGTATCCCGGCCGCGGATGCGCGACATGTTCCAGCTTCGACGGGTGGGCGTGAGGGAATCCGCCATCATCGCTCCCCTTTCATCGAGTCCAGAACCTCGGCGACAATCTCGGCGATCTGCATGGCCAGATATGGCGGCACGGCGTTGCCGACCTGATGATACTGCGAGGTTCGGTTGCCCTCGAATTTGTAGTTGTCAGGGAACGTCTGAAGCCGCGCCGCCTCGCGGACCGTAAGGCTTCGGCACTGCGCCGGGTCGTAGTGAATGAAGTAGTGCCCGTCCTTCGAGATGTGCGACGTGATGGTGGTCGCCACCTGGTCGGGGAGTTGCACGCGGAAGCGATCGTTGAACATATGGCCGGTGCGCCCGAGCAGCACATTCTGGTGGTCGGGCAGCAGAGCCTCCGGGAAGTCCTTGAGCTTCGGCGTTCGGCCGGTCACCTCGGCGAACACGGCGGCGAACATATACCGCCGCAGATCCGACGGCATGTGCCCGCGGGCTTCGTGGCCGGTCAGAACGTTCAGGTTCGGGTCATGCAGCCATTGAAGAGTAGGGTGGCGGCCGGTGGTGCCCCGTAGATACCGGTCTGACGAACAGGCACGGGGGCTATTGAGACCCAGAAGGGTGGATAATTCTATTCCGCTCGCGATCTCTCCGGCATAGGGTGCGCCATTTAGTTGCCCGCGAATATCAAAGCGGGTGATGTCCACGATTTCCTTGCGCCAGTTCTCGACGCTGTCGTCACGCTTCGGGGAGATGCTGCTCCTGATGGGTGGAAGACCGCCGATCGTCTGCCGCACGGTGGGCGGTTTTTGAAGTCTGAGGAGACGGGGTCTGACGTCGACGTCCTCACGGATGCCGACGATGAACATTCGGTGCCGGGCCTGCGGCACTCCGTAGTCTTCAGCCCTTACGAGGAACAATCTGGGGTCCACCCCCCCGTCAACAGACTCCTCCTCCGAGAGGGAATAGAGACGGTAAGCAAGACCGTTGGAGCCGCCACCGACTGCGGACTTCGGGTTGGTCAGGTCGTTGACGATCCGCGTGATTGCAGGCTTGCCCTTGATCTGTGCGGAGAGCAGTCCCTTGACGTTCTCCATGACGAATACGGGCGGCTTATGATCAATGATGATCTTCAGATACTCGAGATAGAGTGTGTGCCGCTCGTCCTCTTCGAACTCCGGGTCGTTGGTCATCCTCGCTCGACCGACGAGTGAATAGGCCTGACAGGGCGGGCCCCCTACGAGCACCCATCGCTTCTCGTCGCCCAAACGGCGATCGATGATGCGTTTGACCTGCGCGTGGGACTCCGGCCCAAGCGATATCTTCAGAGCGCTCTTCTTCGCTTCCCGGAACTCTTCTTTGTGGTTTCGGTACAGCTCGTCTCGGTCGATCTCGCCGCGCATATATCGGTAGTAGTCGTCGGGGAGCTGTTCGTAGGGGAAGCGACGCAGAAAGTGCCGGAGCAGCAGCGTCTGATAGGATCCCTCGTCACGCTCGATAGCGACGATGCTGTCGAACCGGGCCGAGTAGCTCTTTCCGCGAACCGCAGCGAAGCCTTCGCCAAGTCCGCCTGGCCCGGCGAAAACATCGACTACAGGGTATGGGAAGCGTGCCGCAGGCATGACTCAGCCCTCACCCGAACCGCTGCTCGTACTGCCGTGATACGCGGGTGAGGATCGCAGCGTAATCCAGCTCCGTGTCCCTCGTGTTGACCCACTCGAACGGGTACGCCCCCGCATTCGTCGCCTTGAACCGCAGGATCAGCAGCTCATCATAGTGGGGAGCGATGTCACGGCGGATGCGGTGTTCGGCTTCAGCGGCTTCCTGGATGGGATGCTTGTACTTCTTCCCGTCGGTGGGCCAGGCGCGGTCGCCTTCGAAGCTGCAGTACTCGTCGGCGTAGTTGATGCCGACCACGGCCACGGTGATGGGGCGGTCACCGCCGCGCTGAAAGTGCTCGACCTGCTTGAGGAGGTCGGATTTCACGCGGTCGATCTGCTTGATCATGGCCTTGGCGAGGATCTTCACCTCGACACCGATCTCGATGGTGGCGACATGGCCGCGGGCGACCTTGAAGCCGGGGTCGAAGATCGGCTCCGTGCCGGGGATGATCTCGCCGAAGCTGCCGTCGCCGCGGCGGGCGACGATGCCGCGCCGGGTGTTCTGCGTATTCAGCACGCGTGTGCCGGCGGCGGCGCGGTCGACCAGCTTCTGTGAGCGGCCGAGGCGCACGAGGTCTTCGGGCACGTGCTGGGCGACGGAGTCCCCAAGGCTCGAGTTGCGGTGAAGGTAGACGTTACCTTCGAACAGCTCTCGGAAGCGGTTCAGGAGCAGGTAGCTCGTCACCCTCGGCAGGCCTTTCATTCGTTGCGACGTCGGCGTCGAGCGTAACCGTAGCGTGAGTCGCGCCCACCGCTCTCGGCCTGGACGCGGCGATCTCCAGCCGCTTGAGAGCGAGCTCCACGTAGCTCGGCTCGATCTCGTTCATGATCGAGTGCCGGCCGGCTGAGATCGCGGCCGCGGAGGTGGAGCCCGTGCCCCCGAACGGGTCGAGCACAGTGTCGCCGGCGAAGGAGAACATGCGGATCAGCCGCTCGGCGAGCTCGGCGGGGTAAGGCGCCGGGTGGCCGCCGCGCGTGGAGCTGCCGCGGATGTCGGTCCAGATCGACCGCCACCACGCCTGCATCTCCTCTTTGGTCAGCATCGACAGCGCCTTTTGCAGCGGGGAGACCTGCCGGTAAGCGCCGCCCTTCCGCATGAAGAGGATGTATTCGATGTCGTTCTTCACCACCGCGCCGGGCTGGTAGGGCTTGCCGTAAAAGCCGGCGCCGTTGCCCTGCGCCTCGGTCACTCCGTTGGCGATCTTGTGCCAGAGGATGGGGGTCAGGCAGTCGAGGCCCGCCTTGCGCGCCCGCACCTGAATGTCGGCGTGGAGCGGCATCACCAGGTGACGTTTGGCTTTCTTCCGCGGCACGCAGACGTCGCCGACGACGCAGCAGATGCGCCCGCCGGGGACCAGCACGCGCGCGCACTCCGCCCAGACCTTGTCGAGCTCGTCGAGGAAGGCTTCGTAATCCTCGATGTCGCCCATCTGCTGCTCGTGGGGCTCGTAGGCCTTGAGGGTCCAGTAGGGCGGCGAGGTCACCACCAGATGGACAGAGGCGTCGGGCAGCCAGGAAAGGTCGCGGGCGTCACCGGTATGAATGCGGTGCTCGGTCCGGTCGTAGGGCGTCGGCCAAGCGCGGCCGCGCAGCTTCTCGTTCGCCGCGCGCAGCTGCGCGAGCGCCTCGGAGGTGTTGTCGTCCTCGGGGATCGTGATCCCGCGCAGCGACGTCCTCTGGGGCAGGGGCACGACGGACATGGAGTTCCCTTGGCGAGCGGCAAGCGCCACCGACATTAGGAGAGTCGGGTGGAACTTTGCTAGAACAAAACGGCGCCGCTAGACCGTGAACTGCCGCTGCCGGCGCGTGATCGCGCGAGCGGCCTTCTGGGGACGCGCCCGACGGCGTCATTGGCTGGATGCCGGAAACGGACGACGTTCTCGACGTCGGCGATGTTGACCATGGTGTTCACAGGCTCCTCCTTGAAGGTCTGGCTCCTCACGGGCGGGCGTCGTCTAAGATCAGTCCCGATACCTGTCAAGCACCCGTTTAGTCACGAAAAGCGGTGAGTGACGCGAATACTGACATTCAGTGCCAGTATTATTGACAACGTCCGATAAAAAGTAGGCCAAGGCACCTTTTCTCTTGCGGAAAGCCCCTGCTGGCGCCATCCCTCCTGCCCCGGAGGAATGCATGAGCAGATTGAAAAGAGCGTTGGTCTACACGCGGGACGCCTGCCGCCTGCAGGGCGCACCGGCGTCCCCGGATCAGCTGAACGCCTGCCGGGCGTATGCGCGTGAGCAAGGTATGATCGTCGTCGGTCATTACAATGACTTCGGCAGCGGCCTCGTGATCAGACAGGGGCTGCAATCCCTGTGGGCCGATCTACGGGCCGGCAAAGCCGACGCGGTCATCACGAGAGACGCCGCCCGCCTAAGCCGCAGCGCCGCGGACCTCTATGAGCTGCTGGAAGAGGCCGCGAGCCTTGGCGTCACCGTGCATACGGTCAAAGGAGAAATCGGGCTGGAGTGCCTCGACCCGAAAGGGGGTAGCCGATGAGCCGCGAGGAACAGCTGAAGGGCATCAACCCCGACTGGCCGGTCGAGTCGCCTCGCGAAGGCCTCGTTCGGTTTGACAGTTTGGAGGGGCAGATCGAGCTGCGGCGCCGGCACGAGGACGACGCCGCCCTGGTGGAGGGCCTTACGCCACGAGCGGCCGCTGTGGCGCCGTTGCTGCTGGCGCTAGCGCGTCTCGCGGCGCGTCAGGATGCCCGGGAGGCGGAGCGATGAGGGAGCTCCCACCGCCGGGAACCCTGGTCGCGCCCTATGCAAGGTATTCCACCACCAATCAGAAGTTCAAATCGATCGAGGACCAGCTCGCGCTGTGCCGCGACTACGCGAAGAAGCACGACTGGATCATCGTAGCGGAGTATTTCGATGCCGCCCGCACAGGGAGCATGATGGTGGGGCGCGAAGGCTTCCTCAACATGATGCTGGCCGCCGAACGCGGTGAGTTCGAGGTCGTCCTTACTGAAGACTTCGACCGCATCAGCCGGACAGCGTCTCACGCGCACAGCGTCTACGAAGACCTCGAGGAGCTTGGGATCAAAATCTGCACCGTGGTGCAAGGCGTTGTCAGTGACGTGGACCTCTCCTTTGAGGCCACCAAGAACGCCCACTACAGGAAGCAGAACTCCTTCAAAACCCGACGCGGTCAGGAAGGCACCGTGCGCAGCGGTAGGATTGTAGGCTCCAGGGCGTACGGCTACCGCAAGGTCGTGGATGCGGAGGGCCGGCGAGGTCTACGAGCGATTGTCCCCGAACAGGCGGCAGTGATCGAGCGGATCTTCGAGGACTATGTAGCGGGCGTAGGCACGTTCGACATCTGCCGGAAGTTGAACGCTGAAGGCGTTCCCAGCCCCGGCGGCGCGGCCTGGAAGCCTGGGACGCTTACAGGCTCCAAGGACCGCGGCTCTGGAATCCTGCGCAACCGCCTCTACGTCGGCGTCAACGAGTGGGCGCGCACGACACGCCGACGCCGAAAGAAGACCGGCCGGATGGTAACAAAGTCAACGCCGCTCACCGACCGCATCGTGGTCCCCGTTCCCGACATGAGGATCATAAGTGACGAGTTGTTCGAGGCTGCGCAGGCCAGGCTTGAGGCGACCAGCGCCGAGAACTTCAACGAGTTGCGGCGACCCCAATATCTCTTCACCGGCAAACTCGTGTGCGCCGAATGCGGATCATCCTTCACCCTGGTCTGCAAGCGACTCGCGTGCAGCGGCCGCTTCCAGAAGGGCATCTGCAGTGTTCGACGCCGCGTCAAGCGTGAGGACCTAGAGGAGGCGGTTCTCGCCGGCCTGAAGGAGGCGCTGCTGCTGCCGGAGCTGATCGAGCCATGCCTCGAACAGTACAAGGCCGAGCGCGAGCGGGCCCTGGAGGAGTTTCATCGGCGAACGGAGACGGCCGCCACACGCCTGAAGCACGTCGAGAAGGAGATCGCCAACGTTCTCGCGTCAATCCGAGAGGGGCGGGCTCGCGGCTTCGCCGCCGAGGTACTGATGGAGGACGTCAATCGGCTCGAAGCCGAGAGACGGCGACTGCAGAAGGCGTGCAGTGCGGGAGGCGCGCGCAATCCGACACCGCTGAACAGCGAAGATATCCTTCATCGCATCGGAGCCTTGATCGAGGACCTGCGGGGCGCGCTGGACAGCGATGATCGGGAGGCCGTACGAGCACGAGAACTGGTGCGGGGCCTTGTGGATCGGATTGTCATCAAGACGGTGCCCGTCGAGAAGGAAGACGGTCGGGGAGCTGGCCCTGTCAGCATTACCGTCGAGGGGCGCCTGACCCGGCTCTTCGACCTGCCTGAACTACAGTCCGGTCGAATCATCCAGCCTGACTCACGTACGGGAGTCAGGCTGGATGATTCGATCCTCCGGTTCAGCTTCGAGGCGCAAATTGGATATAAAGATCCGTATCTTAAGCGGGTCTACCCGGATGCCGACGTTCTGGCCGGCATGCTCCATGCAGCCGAGGCGCCTGTCACCAAGAAGATGCTCCGGGAAAAGCTCGCAGAGCTCTCGCCGCCGACGGACGACGACCAGGCGAGGGAGCTGGAGCTGCGAGCCCGCAGGGCGATCGCGTACCTAAGGAGGACAGGCAAAGCGCGTCTCGTGCGCGACTGTCGCCGTTCCGGGCTGGTCTGGAACAGCGTGCCGCTAACGGACGAGCAGTGGGTGGAGCGGGCGCGCCGGCAAGGCGCAGGCTCAGAACCTGACGCTGATGCAGCCTTGCTCGAAGGCGATCTCGCCCAAGGCATGAGTGCCGCCGGTCCGCTCGACGAAGCTGTAGGCGAACACCCGGCCGTCCCGGTCGAAGACCACCGCGTGCGACGCCGCGGACGCATCAAAGCCGATCGGTCCGAACGACACGCGTCCGGCGCTAAGCTGCCGGTCGCCCGTCGAACCGCTGCGGGGCGGCAGGAATGAGATCGGTTGTCGGCAGTAGCCCTCGACGTCCAGTTCTTCGCCATGGGCGCCGTCGGCGTCCGGCGGAGAGGTGAACAGGCCGATGGTGAAGCCGTCGCTGATGGGTTCGCTGATGCAGCGGTGGTGAACGGTCGCGCGGGCGAGCGTCAGATAGGTTCCAGGAGTCATGATGAATTCGTCGCGCCCGGCCGGCGCGTCAGGTTGGATTTGGAGGAATATTCGGCCGGGCCCCGCCCAACTTCGAACCCGCGAAGTGTGCCGCGAAAAGGCGCTATTGTCAAGATTTCCCCGGAGCGGACGCCTGCCCGCGCAGATTATTTTGTCGCCGGTATAGGGATAGGCCGTCCGATTGCATCGTACCTACTGAAGGTGTCGAATGCGCCCGGGTGGGTGGAAGAGTATGGCGTCCTCGCCGAAGCCTCCGCGGACTGACCCGATGTCTTCAGGCCGGCAGCCTGAGGACGAGGATCTGCGCGCCTGGGCGGTGGAGTATGGCCCGGCGCTGCGGCGCTACTTCCTGCGCCGGGCGAACGCCGCCGACGTCGATGACCTCGTGCAGGAAGTCTTCCTCATGATGCAGGCGCGCGGGTCGGGGGCGGAGATCGAGAACATCGAGGGCTACCTCTTCCGCACTGCCGCCAATGTGCTGGGCATGCGCCGGCGGCGCTCCACCTGGGCGTGGGGTCGGCAGGAGGATGTGGAGGACGTTGAGGGCCTCTCCGACGAGCTCTCGCCCGAGCGGATACTGCTCGGCCGCGAGGCGCTCGACCGGATGATGGCCGAGCTGCGGGAGCTGCCGCCCCGATGCGCCCACGCCTTCATCCTTTATCGTTTCGAGCACATGCCCCAGGAGGCAATCGCCAGGCATATGGGTATTTCAGTGAAGGCGGTGGAGGCGCTGGTCCAGCGCGCGGCCCGCCGCCTCTTCGACCGCGTGGGGTGGCGGCCATGACCGGCGCCGCGAACCCCAACATCGATGCAATCCGCGACCAGGCCATCGCCTGGCGCATGAGGCGCGAGGCAGGCGTGCTGTCGCCCGCGGATACGGACGCCTTCTCGGCCTGGCTGGCCGAGGCGCCGGAGCATCAGGACGCCTACGCCGCGGCAGACGAGCTGTGGGCGGCGAGCGGGCAGCTGGAGCGCCACCCCCTGTTTGACCGGACGCGCGAATGGGCCGAGCGCGCCTCCCGCCGGTCCCAGGTCACACGCCGCTCCATTGCGGCCTCGTTCGCGGCGGCGGTGGTGGGCCTGGGCGGCCTTAGCGTCTATCTGCAGACCGCGCCGAAGCCGCTGGTCGACCAGTCCTTCCGCACCGCTGTCGGCCAGCAGGCGACGGTCACGCTGCCGGACGGCTCGCAGTTGACCCTGAACACCGACACCGTCGTTCGGACCAAGGCCGATGAGGGGCGCCGCGTCGTTTACCTCGACAAGGGCCAGGCGTTCTTCAAGGTCGCGAAGGATGCCCGCCATCCGTTCGTGGTCACCGCCGCCGGGCGCACGGTGACGGCCCTCGGCACGGCCTTCGACGTGCGCATCGATGACGGCGAGCTCAAGGTCGTGCTGGTGGAGGGGCGCGTGCGGGTCCAATCGTCCGCGCCAGCCATTCCACCGACAGGCAAGACCGGCAGGACGCCCGCCCCGCCGCCCATGACCACGGACATGTCAGCCGGTTCGCAGCTTGTCGCCGCGGACGACACCGAATGGCGCCTGACGCCGACGAACGTGGCGCGCGAGACCAGCTGGCTGAAGGGCCAGCTGGTGTTCGACGATGAGGCCCTGGCGGACATCGTCGACGAGATGAACCGTTATTCGACGCGCAAGATGGTGATCGACGAGCGCCTCGCGCACCGCCGGCTCAGCGGCAACTTCACCCCGGGCGACGTCCATGGGTTTTCGCAGGCGCTGAGGGCCTCGGGCCTTGCCGACCTGCGCGATGGCGCCGACGGATCGATCCGGATCGTGCCGCTCAGCGAAAAAGTTCAGGCGTCAATATAGGGGTGCGCATAACTTCCGCATCTCCCTAACTGGGGGGCCGCTGAGCTCCCGACAAATATTAGGGGGAAGAAATGGGGCTCTTCAGGAAGTCTAGGCACGCGCATCTGATGGTCAGCGCGGCGGTGGGGGCGCTTACGCTCGGATCCGGCGCCGCCTGGGCGCAGACAAAGCCGATCACCATCGCGCCGCAGACACTGGCTTCCGCCCTGCATGATTTCGGGGCCCAGACCGGCCGCCAGATCATGTTCACCCCGGAGTCCACGACGGCGAAGGTGACGCGGGGCGTCGAGGGTGCGACGGACGAGGAAGTGGCGCTTGCCCAACTGCTCCAGGGCACCGGCCTCACCTACCGCCGGGAGGCGAACGTCTTCCTGATCGTGAGGGCCGACGCCGACCCCCAGTCCGGAAGCGCCGCGGGGGGCGGCGCTGAGGTCGAGGCGCTGATCGTCACCGCGCAAAAGCGCGAAGAAGACATCCAGGACGTGCCGATCGCGATTTCGGCGTTTACGCAGGAGGCGCTGGAGCGTTCGCAGGTGGCTGGCGGCCCGGACCTGATGACCCAGGTCCCGAACATGACCTTCACGAAGACGAACTTCTCGTCTTACTCGATCCAGCTGCGCGGCATCGGCACTCAGGCGATCTCGGCGACGACGGATCCTGCCGTCGCTGTTGCCTTCAACAACACGCCGTTCGTGCGAAACCGCTTCTTCGAGCAGGAATTCTACGACCTGCAACGCGTCGAGGTCCTGCGTGGGCCGCAGGGCACCCTCTACGGCCGCAACGCCACCGCGGGCGTCGTCAACATCATCAGCCAGAAGCCCAAGTTCGCCTATGAGGCGAAGGTCGTTGGCGACGTCTCCAACTACAGCTCCACGCGGCTGGAAGGCATGGTCAACGTGCCGCTGGTCGACGACATCGTGGCCCTGCGGCTGGCCGGCGCCTGGACCAAGCGCGAGGGTTACGTCACCAACCAGATCACCGGCAATCCCATCGACGGGCGAGACCTGTGGTCGACGCGCCTCAGCTTGCGGTTTTCGCCGACGGACCGCCTCGATGCCAACCTGATCTGGGAGCACTTCGAGGAGGACGACGACCGCCTTCGCTCGGGCAAGCAGTTGTGCAGTACGCACAATGTCACCGAAGTCGCCGGGATAGCTGTGACTCATGAGCAACTGATTCCTGAAAGCGGCCAGCCCAGCTATGTCCAGGAAACCTTCAGCCAGGGGTGTTTGCCGGCATCACTATATTCGCCCGACTCATTCCTGACGCCGAACGGGATAGCGCTGCCCTACTATCGGCCACTCTCAGGGGTGGGTCTTCCTATCGCTTTGACAGATCCCTACGTCAGTCGAACGCAGTCTACTGATCTGCGGGTCATCGAATCGACCGTCGATCCTGGCTATCGCGCCAAGTCGGACGTCTTCGAGCTTCAACTGGCCTATGATCTCACCGACGCGCTCAGCTTGTCATCGGAGACGGCCTGGGCTTCAGACTTTATTTTCTCCACTCAGGATTACAATCGGTTCAATACCGCCTCTGGAGCATTCCGGGCCCGCAATTCAAACGGCTCGCCAACCCAAGCCTTGAACCTCGGCGTACTTGACGAAAACGGGGTATTCTGTGATCCGCAGATCGGATGTGCTGACCGGCTCGTGGCAGTAGACCTCTCTACCGCTCGGTCGCGGCACTTCAGCCAGGAGTTCCGCCTCGGGTCGGACTTCGACGGGTCGTTCAATTTTAGCTTGGGCGCAAACTTCCTCCGGTACGATACGGAGGATAAATACTATGTCTTCATCAATAGTCTGTCTTTGTTTGCAGCGACTGGGGGCGGGCAGGACATTCCAAATCTCCCCCAATACGAGCCCGGCGTCAGTGATAATAGCGTCTGCCTGCCACGGGGCGGTCTCGCACCTGATTTCAATTTGATCTATCCGGTGGCGGGGTGCATCTATATGGATCCCAACCCAATCGAGAGCCTGAACGATCAGGGACATAATTATTTCCTAAGTCGAAATCCTTATAAGTTGATCTCTTATGCCGTATTTGGCGAGGCTTACTACAACATAACCGACAACCTGAAGGTCACCGCTGGCTTGCGCTGGACGGTGGATAAGAAGGAAGCGCCGCGGATTCCAAGCTGGCTACTTGCCACCCGTACGCTGGGTTATCCGGTCCACGACGTCATCGAGCAGGAATGGCGCGAGCCGACCGGGCGCCTGACAGTCGACTGGAAGCCGGATCTCGGCTTCACGGATGAGACGTTGCTCTACGCGTCCATCGCTCATGGCTACAAGGCTGGCGGAGCCAACCCACCTCCGCCCGGTGTCGTCATGTATTGCCCGAATTGTGGCGGCGATGAATTGCCGAACGCGATCGTGGCCAAATCGGCCACGCACCCCAAGACCTTTGATCCGGAGTTCGTCGACGCGTTTGAGCTGGGCGCAAAAAATACGCTTCTGGATGGGCGAGTCACACTCAATCTGGCCGCATTTTACTACGACTACACGGGATACCAGATATCGCAGATCATCGAACGGTCGGCAGTAAATCACAATTTCGACGCCGAAGTCTGGGGCCTGGAGATTGAAGCCGATTGGCGCCCTCTCGAGAACCTGCGTCTTGGTTTCAAGGGCGGATACGAGAACACCCGCGTCGCCGACGGCATGCAGGCGGTCGATGTGATGGATCGCACCGCCGGCATGCCAGGATGGGTGCTCGCCCGACCCTTCCCCACCTTCCCATCCAATTGTATCCTGCCGGCGTGGCTGTTCCTCGGGAACACCAGCGCTCCGGGTAATCCCGAACTGGTCAACCTTGGCAGCCGGGGCGGCGGCGGCCCGGGTGGGTGCGAGTATGCCTATGTACTGGGTGAGGATCCTCCCTCGCTCGGACATAACGGCATAATCAATTACACGGCCTACAGCACCGATCCGGCGGACTTCCCGGGTTGGCCCACTGACCCGGTAACCGGCGAACCACTGCCGATCACCGACAGGACCTATCCGGGCTGGGATCCTTCCACCGCGCCTAACAACGGCGAGGGCTTCTTTAAGGACCTGTCAGGTAACGAGCTGCCCAACGCGCCACATTTCACGGCGACGATCACGGCCGACTACACCGTCCCGCTGCCGAATGACTGGCTCGCGACCCTGCACACCGACCTCTACTACCAGTCGGAAGCCTGGACGCGGATTTTCAACACGGAGGGCTATGACAAGCTCAAGGCCTACACCAACGTCAACCTCGCCGCGATCTTCACCAATGAAGACGCCGGCTGGAAGGTGATGGCCTACGTCAAGAACGTCTTCGACCGCGACAGCATCACCGGCGCGTTCCTGAACTCCGACGATAGCGGCCTGACCACCAACGTCTTCCTCACCGAACCGCGCCTTTATGGCCTGCGCGTCACCAAGGAATGGACGGGCGGGCCGTGGTGGACGGGCGCCAACCCGAACCATACTGGACCCTACCCGCTGACCATTGAGCTCGGCGGCATGGTGCAACGGCACGATGCGCCATACGAGACCGTGCAGCCGAGCTTCATGGATGAATTCTCGGCTGCGCTGAACACCTTACCTTCGGCCCAGCATCGGGATCTGGATTGGGGCGACGGCCGAGAGGTCAAGGTGACCTGGCGTCCCAACAGCTTATGGAGCGTATCGGCCGGCCTGCGTTATGGGCGGACAAACGGCGGCGTAGCCCGCCTTCATACAGAAGAGGCGGGTGACGCCGCGTGTGGTTGGGCAGGCTATCTAGCAATCGCCTGTGATCCGACCTTCGCGGGCGGGCAATTCTATCTGGACCCGATGGTCACCTACAATAGGACAGACACGTTCGCCACGAACCGTGAAGAGCATACGATGGCGGATTTCGCCATCGGCCGTGATGCAGGGGTCGGGGTGCTGGCCCGCTCCGCCGTTGGTTTCGGTCTTCGCTATGCTCAATTCAGTTCACGCACGGCCGTGGACCTGGAGGGCATACCGAACTGGGAGATCGCCGAAGGCTGGAAATACGGCGGTCCGCCCGACCCGCAGAAATCGAGTTCCGATTTCTACGAGACGCACCTTGAGGCGAACCGTGAATTCGAGGGTTGGGGCCCAGTGCTCTCATGGGATGCCGCCATCGCCCTCCTCGGCGGCGACGATACGGGCCATCTCAGTCTTGACTGGTCAGCTAACGCGGGCGTCCTTTTCGGTAAGCAGGAGACTCTGATTTCGGGCGAAGAGTCCGTCGCCCACTTCGCGGGTCCCTATACGAATTCCTCTGAGGATCGCCGGCCGCACATACCGACCAGCCCTGCAGTTATCACGCCCGTGAGTATCCCGCGGTCTGAAGATGTGACGGTTCCCATGCTCGACCTGAGCCTTGGCCTCTCTTACGAGATTAGCCGGGTCAAGGTGGGCGCCGGTTATCGCTGGGAGCGGTACTTCGACGTCCTCGACGTGGGCTATGATGAAGCCGAGGACGCCGACCGCACCATCGACGGTCCCTACTTCAAGCTCGCCGTCGGCTTTGGCGGCTAGACCCTCCGGCTTCGGTCCCCTCTGAACCGGATGCACTGAGGCGGTGGGCTTCGACCCCCGCCGCCTCTTTTTCTCTTCGCTGCAGGTAGGGTTGCCCCCGCTCGGCGACATCTATCAAGATGATGGGTGCAGGGGTGCGCCCTGCGGGGTGCAGGTAATGGCGTCGAGGCCAAGGGTTCCGCTGAGCGGCGCCGCGCCATCCACGGGGGTCGAGCCCAGGGATGGCGACCTTCGGGCGTGGATGATGCAGTACGGTCCGGCGCTGCGCCGCTATTTCCTGCGCCGCGCTAGTTCCTCCGACGCCGACGACCTCGTCCAGGACGTCTTCCTGTCCCTGCAGGCGCGCGGCTCCGACACCCGCATCGACAATGTCGAGGGCTACCTTTTCCGCACGGCCGCCAACGTGCTCGGCATGCGCCGCCGCAAGGCCGGCTGGCGCTGGGGTTCCCAAGAGGACCTGGACCAGGTCGACGACCTGGTCGACGAGCTCTCGCCGGAGCGCATCCTCATCAGCAAGCAGGCGCTGGAGCAGGTGGTGAGGGCGTTGGCCGACATGCCGCCTCGCACCGCGCAGGCCTTCTTCCTCTACCGCTTCGGCAACCTGTCGCAGGAGGAGGTCGCCAGGCGCATGGGCGTGTCGCTCAAGGCGGTCGAGAAGTTCCTGCGCAAGGCGTTGCGCCACCTGCTCGACCATGTGGAGCCCAGGCTGTGAGCCGGCTGCGCAACGAGATCGCGTCCGACACGCGGAAGGACGTCGCCGTGGACTGGTTCCTGCGCCGCAGCGCGGGACCGCTGAGCGGGACTGAGGCGGAGGCCTTCGAGGCGTGGCTCGCCCAGTCGCCCGAGAACGAGAGGGTTTATGCGGCCCTCGACCTCGCCTGGTCCGCGGCCGGGGAGGCGGAGGATCACCCCGTCGTCAGCGCGCGCAACCGGGTTCTGGTGAAGGCCGTCGACCGGGCGCGGGCGACCCGCCGGGCCGTGCTCGCCACCCTCGCCGTCGCAGTCATCGGTGGCGCCGGCGCAGCCTGGCAGGGTCTGACCGCGCCCAAGCCGTTGGTCACCCAGTCCTTCTCGACCGCGGTCGGCCAGCAGGCGACGGTCACGCTGCCCGACGGCTCCAGGCTGACGCTCAACACCGATACGGTGGTGCGCACCAAGGCCGATGCGGACCGGCGCCTTGTCTACCTGGAGAAGGGGCAGGCCTACTTCCAGGTCGCGAAGGACCGCCGCCACCCGTTCATCGTCACCGCGGCCGGCCGAACCGTGACGGCGCTCGGCACCGCCTTCGACGTGCGCGTGGACCAGGGCGGGCTGAAGGTGGTGCTGGTGGAGGGGAAGGTGCGGGTCGAGTCCGCCCCCTCCGGCCCCTTCCCGCGGCGCCAAACGGAGGCCGTCCCGGCGGCCCCCGTGCAGGCGACCGAGATGACCGCGGGCTCGCAGCTCATTGCCCCCGACGACGCCGAATGGCGGCTCGCGCGCGCCGACGTCGACCGCGAGACAAGCTGGCTGCGCGGCCAGATCACGTTCGACGACGCGCCGCTCGGCGTGATCGTCGCTGAACTGAACCGCTATTCGACCCGCAAGATCGTGCTCGCCGACGAGCAGCTCGCGTCTGTGCGGCTCGGCGGAATTTATACACCCGGCGACGTGGATGGCTTCTCGCGCGCGCTTCGCGCCTACGGCGTCGCCGAAGTCGCGCCCGGGCCCGAAGGAGAGTTGCGCGTAGTAGCGCTCAAATAAAAGTAAGTGGCCGAGGTAGGGTTCGACCTACCGGATTTCATCTCTCCAAATAGGGGCGGAAAGCTCCATAGAAACAGGGGGAGACTATGAGGCTTTCATCGAAGTCTGTGCGCGCGCGGCTGCTTGTCGGCGCATCGGCAGTTGTGCTTGCCATGAGCTCAGGCGCGGCGATCGCGCAGGATCGCGAGGCGATCACCATCGCGCCGCAGTCGCTGACGGCGGCCCTCCAGGAATTCGGGAGCAAGACTGCACGGCAGGTGATGTTCTCGCCGGGCCTCGTGGGGTCCAAGACCTCGGCCGGCGTCTCATCCGCCACCGATGAACAGGTGGCCCTCGCCCAGCTTCTTCAAGGCACCGGCCTCGGCTACCGCCGCGAGGGTGACGTCTACCTCATCGTGAAAGCAGACGCCGACCCCCAGTCCGGAAGCGCCGCGGGGGACGGCGCTGAAGTCGAGGCCCTGATCGTCACCGCGCAGAAGCGCGAGGAAGACATTCAGGATGTGCCGATCGCCATCAGCGCGTTCACGCAGGAAGATCTGACGCGGTCTCAGGTCGCCGGCGGGCCAGACCTGATCACCCAGGTCCCGAACATGACCTTCACCAAGACGAACTTCAGTTCGTATTCGGTGCAGCTGCGGGGCATCGGCACGCAGGCGATCTCCGCGACGACCGACCCGGCCGTGGCAGTCGCCTTCAACAATACGCCCTTCATCCACAACCGTTTCTTCGAACAGGAATTCTACGATCTGCAGCGCGTCGAGGTGCTGCGCGGACCGCAAGGCACGCTCTACGGCCGCAATGCCACCGCAGGCGTGGTCAACATCATCAGCCAGAAACCGCGCTTCAACTTCGAGGCCAAGGCGTCGGCTGATGTCAGCAACTACAGCTCCAGCCGCATCGAGGGGATGGTCAACATTCCGCTGGTCGAGGATCTGGTGGCGCTGCGCATCGCCGGCGCCTGGACCAAGCGCGAGGGCTACGCCACCAACGAGATTGACGGTAATCAGATCGACGGCCGCGACCTTTGGTCAACGCGCGTCTCCCTGCGGTTCACGCCCAGCGACCGCCTCGACGCTAACCTGATCTGGGAGCACTTCGAGGAGAACGACGATCGCCTTCGCTCGGGGAAGCAGCTTTGCAAGAAGCACGTGATCACCGAGGTCAACGGCATTCCGGTGACCTACTTCCAGCCGGTGCCGGACACCGGGCAGACCGGCGGCGTCACGAGCAATGTCCAATCGGTGTTCAGCCAGGGCTGCATCCGCAATTCCCTGTATGCGCCGGACTCGTTCCAGACGCCGAACGGGATGTCGATCCCATATTACTTCCAACTGCGAGCGATTGGCTTTCCTGGGGCGCTTATGGACCCATACGTGAGCGAGGTGCAGTCACCGGACCTTCGAGTGATCGAATCAACCGTGCCTCCGGAGTATCGGGCCAAGGCAGACCTCGCCGAACTGCAGATCAGCTTGGATCTAACCGATAATCTGACGCTCGCCTCCGAGACGGCATACAGCGCGGACGAGGTCTTTTCGCTTCAGGACTTCAACCGGTTCAACACAGCACCGGGAGCGTTTAGCACTTCTAAAAGCTTCGTGGATGCGAACGGCGTCTTCTGCGACCCTCAGATCGGCTGCTCGAACCGGTTGGTGGCAATGGACATCTCCACGGCAGAAGCCCGGCAGTTCAGCCAGGAGTTCCGTCTGTCGTCCAGCTATGAGGGACCGTTCAACTTCAGCCTTGGCGCCAACTTCCTGCGATCCGACAGCATCGCGAAATACTACGTGTTCATCAACTCGCTCACGATGCTGGCGCTGACGCAGAGTGCGACACCTTACGGATACGGCCTGAACCCCCCGCCCGGCTTCTATACCGCTGGCGTAACCGACAACATGGGTTGCCTTACCCAAGGGCCGACGCTCAGCGATCCCTCACGCGTGTATTCGGTTACAGGTTGCCAATACATAGACCCGAACCCGATTGGCGCTTTGAACGACCAAGGCCACAACTACTTCCTCAGCAACAATCCCTACAAACTGATCTCCTACGCCGTATTTGGTGAAGCCTACTACAACATCACCGACAATCTGAAGGTCACTGCCGGCCTGCGCTTCTCGGTCGATAAGAAGGAAGCGCCTCGTGTTCCGAGTCAGCTGTTGGCCGGCAACTCCTTCGGCTATCCCGTCGCGGAGGTGATCGAGCAGGAGTGGCGCGAACCGACCGGCCGCCTCGTGGTCGATTGGAAGCCTGACCTCGCCTTTACGGACGAGACGATGGTCTATGCCTCCTATGCACATGGGTACAAAGCGGGGGGCGCAAACCCGCCGGGCTTTACCTATGTATTTTATGGCGACACCTCCGCGGCGAACCTTCTGGCGACCGCATCAGTGACGCGGCCGAAGACTTTCGCTCCGGAGTTCGTCGATGCCTTCGAACTCGGTACGAAAAACACCTTCGCCGACGGCAAGGTGACGGCGAACCTGGCGGCCTTCTACTACGATTACAAGGACTACCAGATTTCTGAAATCGTCGACCGATCGGCCTTCAACCGCAACTTTGACGCCACGGTTTGGGGCGTGGAGATCGAGGCCGACTGGCGCCCTCTGGAGAACCTTAAGCTCGGCTTCAAGGGCGGCTACCAGGAGACCCGCATCGCGGACGGCGAAAGGGCGGTCGACCTGATGGACCGTACGGCGGGCATGGAGGGCTGGAGCGTTGTTCGTCCGTTCCCGACCTTTGCCTCGAACTGTATCCTGCCGACCTGGCTCTACACGCCGCCCGGCGGGACCATCAGTAACGGTGGATCGCTTTCCAACCTACCCATACTCGGCCTTGGCAGTCCGAACGGGGGCGGCATCGCGGGTTGCGAATACGCATACATTCTCGGGCTCGACCCGGTTACCCGACAACCATACACGGATCCGCCGACGCCGGGGGGCTCGTTCAGCTTCTGGCGCCCTGGTACATACCCCGGCTTCGATCCGTCAACCGCGCCCAATAATGGCGAGGGCTTCTTCAAGGAACTCGGCGGCAACGAGCTGCCCAACGCCCCGAACTGGACCGGCACGATCACGGCCGATTACACGCTGCCGCTGCCCAATGAGTGGCTGGCGACCTTGCACACCGACCTGCACTGGCAGTCGGAGAGCTACTGGCGGATTTTCCAGGACCATGAATTCAGCAAGCTCGATGAATACTTCACGATGAACCTGGCGGCGATCTTCACGAACGAAGAGCGCGGCTGGAACATCATGGCCTACATCAAGAACGTCACCGACGAGACGGCCATCACCGGGGCCTTCCTGAACTCGGACGACACCGGCCTGACGACCAACGTCTTCCTTACCGAACCCAGGCTTTATGGTCTTCGCGTCACCAAGAACTGGTCGGGCGGCCCGATGTTCGGCGGCTTCGGCGGCCGAAGTGAAGGGCCCTACGCTCTGATCGTCGAGCTCGGCGGCCAGGTGCAAAAGCATGATGCGCCGTTCGAGGCTCTTCGGCCCGCGTTTGCCGACACTGCGCCCGAGGAACTGGATATCTTCGGCGACGCTCAGAGCCGTGATTTCGATACAGGCGACGGGCGCGAGATCAAGGTCACCTGGCGTCCAGGCTCAGGTCCGTGGAGCGCCTCCGGCGCCTACCGGTACGGCAGGACCAATACCGATGTCACGCGCCTGCACGCCGAAGTTGACACCGGAAGCGCCTGCGGCTTCCAGCCAGGTCACCCCGCCACGGCGGCTTTCTGCGCGCCCGATAGCCCTCCTATCTTTGGTCAATACCTGCTGCAATCAGGCACAGCCTGGACGGCGGCCTGGGCCCGAAGCCAGGAAGACCATCAGCTGGTCGATTTCGCGGTCGGTTATGATGTTGGCCTTGGCGGATTGAGCCGATCGACGGTTTCGGCCGGCCTGCGTTACGCCCAGTTGAGTTCTAAGACGAACACCGAGTTCTTCGGGGCGCCGGACCGCTATATTGCCGACGGACATAAGTATAACGGACATGACAACGCCTTCACCTTCATGTTCGCGTCCCCATACACCCGTTACCAGGGCAAGCTCAGCGCGGACCGCGACTTCGAAGGTACAGGGCCGGTGATGTCGTGGGATGCCGCGGCCGCGCTTCTGTCGGGGAGTGCTGGACAGGTTGAACTCGATTGGTCGCTCAGTGCTGGCGCGCTGTTCGGCAAGCAGCGCACCTTCTTCGAGCAGTCAGGCACGGCCGAGGACCGCCTCTACAACGGCGGCTTGCAGGACGACTTCCGCATCGTGGCAACGAACCCGCTGCCGCCGCTCGGCGTCGCCTCGCGTTCGGAAGACGTCACGGCCGGGATCCTCGGCGCCAGCCTCGGCCTCGCCTACAGCATCGACCGGGTTCGGATCGGCGCCGGCTATCGCTGGGAGCGCTACTCGGACGTTCTCGATATCGGCTTCGCCGAACATCAGGACGGCGACCGCACCATCGATGGGCCCTACTTCAAGCTTTCCGTCGGCTTCGGGGGAAGCTGACGGATACCCTCCGGCTTCGGTCCCCTCTGAACCGGAACCACTGGGCGGTGAGCCAGCGCGCTCGCCGCCCGCCTTTTTCAGTCGTAAGGGGCCAGATGATGGCTGAGATCCGGTATTCCATCGCGTGGCAGCGCAACGACTCTCGAGCCATTGCCGGAGCGAAGGTGTTCTGGCGCAACCTGGGTCTTGACGCGGAGACTATCGAAAAGCGCGTGCCTGAGTTGTGCAATGTTGCTTGGTCCGGCGACAAGGTGATTGGCGTAACCACCGTCAAGCTGGACGAAATCCTGCGTGTGAAATGCCGCACCGGCTTCCTGCGTTGCGCGGTGGCTCCAGAGTACCGCAAACACTATCTGGCGACGTTCCTGACCCGCGATTCCCTCACCATTCTCGAATACTGGTCGCTCGATAATCCCCAGGCGCGTCTTCAGGGTCTCGCCTTCATCATCGAGGCGGCCGAACTGGGCTCGAAGGCGGTCTTCCCGATGTGGGCCGACTGGAACACCCACTACAACCTGATCGGCTACACGCCCTCAGACGACCAGATTCGCCTCGCCTGGTTCCGGCACGCGCGATTGGCCTAGCGGGCCGCTACCGCTCAGATGCTGACGCGAGCTCCTCCCGAATCCGCCTGGTAAGATCCTGGAGCCAGTCCTTACTGGGCGGGTAGAGCGCCTCGTGGTCTATTTCGGGGAACGGCCCATTTGTCCAGAAAGTCGAGGGTCGGAACCTGAATTTGCCGATCAAGCGACGTCCGAAGTCCACTTCGTACGTCTTATAATGCTCTTTCTGGGCTGGCCCCGTCATGTCAGGGTATTCGCCCAGAAGATAGCCCTCCTGGATGTGGGGGCGGAGTGCTGACGGCGGGCACACGCTGCTCAGTCGTACTATCTGCAAGCCGGCCTCCGCACTGGCCGTGACTGATCCGCTGATGTTCGGTACGGCCAGGACATAGAGGTAAGCGGTGTCGCGGCAATCCTTCGATGCGAACGAGGCCGCGATGCGCAGGGAGTGCGTAACGTCCAATAACGGCGTTTCACAGACTTCGTAATGTTGCAGGATCGCCCACCGCAGTAGCCGCTGCCGCGCGACGCGAGACATCCCGAGCCGGTTCAGCGCCTTAAAGCCAGCGGTAAGACGCGCTTCCGCGATGTCGAGCTGCTTGAAGCGCTTGGCGATCGTGGCCGAACCGACGGTCAGCTTTCCAGGAAGCGGGCGGAACAGGCCGGGCCGGATTGTCGAAAGTTGCTTCGACGTGCGGTAGTCACTCCGCTGTCCACGAAACAGAAGCACATGATCGCGGTTTCGAAACTGCAGTTCAGCTATCTTCGCAGCCAACGTTATGTAGTCAGGCGTCCAATAGCCCAAGCCTTTGCGCACCTGGGTGTTTGAAACCTTCTGAATTTTTGCGTGGCCGTCGACGAACGACCAGATCGCGTGTGCGCCTACACGTTCCAAGCCTGTCTCCCTCAGATGTGGCGGTCGGGGTCCCTGCCGAGATCCACGAGGACTACGCCATCCACACCGGGATTTCGTCGGGCGAGGCGGGCGGACCGTTCCGTGTCGCTGGAATCGGGGGAGCCTTTCCGAACCTCGTCGAAGTACGAGGGCGGTGTGGTCTCAAGAACGTATTCATGACGAGGCGGGGGCGGCATGCCGAACTCCCTCGCGCCAGCAACTACCTGAGCCTCGAACAACTGCAGTCCTTGCCGCACTGCTTCCGGCCCTGAAGGCGGGTCACTCCGACTCGGCGTCAGGCACGCTATGCATGCCCAAGGCATGCTGATGTGGCGCAACGTGTCGAAACTGTTATCCCAGCGGAGGGCCCAGATGGCGTCCGCGTGGGCAATGGAACAGCCCCAACAGTCGGCACAGCCAGCGCAGCAGTGACACGGAGACGGTGGAAGGCGGCGGGCATCCGTAAGATGATTATAGAAGACGTACATTGCAGGTACGCCGCGCCGCGCTGCAGTCGCGCGTAGTCTGGCGATCTGAAACGGCTGGTGCTTGCCCGGCTTCGGTTTGCCGACTTTGTAATAGAGCTTGGTGTACGCCTGATCGCGCGCATCGAGCGATTTGGCCTGAATGAGCATGCGGAAGAAGTGTCCGGCCGCCAGATCGTAGAAGCACCATTCCCAATCAGCGCCTGTCTTGCCTTCCTTGGGCTTCGTGAACGCCTCGATGTGCAGTTGTCCCGGCAGCGCTGTGGCCAGGTCGAGGAGGAGGGTTTCGGTGATGGTCTCTTCAGAGAAGGCCATCCTTGCGGCTTTCGCTCGTGCGCGCCGAAGCCAGACCCAGTGCGCCCAGTAGGACAAAATATCAAACAGCGCGGTCGGGCCGGGATGTGTCGCCATGGCTGCCAATAGAATGAGCTCAACCTATGGTCAAGCTTGAGGTGACAGTCTGCTGATGCAGACGACCATCCCCAGAGTGCGAACGTGCTACCATGAGCGGGTAGGCGTCGGGTATGCACAGGGTATGCATTTTTGCTGATTGCCAACCGTCACCCGGGCGGGCATTTTGCGGGCGGGCAAGGGACAGAAACACTAGTTAAAGCAACAACTTATGCCGCACCCAGAGGGCGACAACAGCCTGCCCCATCAAAGTGCGGTAGGCCCTCCTGCCGGGCCTACCACGCCGTTAATTTCGCGAATCCGGGGCGGCGACAAAAAAATCCCGGCGACCATCCGTCCCCTGGCCGCCGGGATGCGTCTAGGATCATGGGGAGGACCATCTTGCCTCCCGATAGGCGGCGCGTCCGGGCGTCGATTGGTGTGCGGGTTAGGGGTGCGGTCGCTCATGGGCTGGCCAGGACAGCGGAACGCGAAGAAGGTGAGCCAGGCCGACTCCGAGCTTGCCCTCTGGATCGCGCAGTACGGTCCGGGGCTTCGCCGCTACTTTGCGCGGCGGGCGGGCGTCGACGAGGCGGACGATCTGGTGCAGGAGGTCTTCCTGCGCCTCCAGGCCCGCGCCGGCGACGATCCGGTGGACAATGTCGAGGGCTACCTCTTCCGCACCGCCCGCAACGTGCTGATCAGCCGCTATCGCACCAAGGGCTTCAACAGCCTGGCTGACCGGGAGGCATGGACGGACGAGATCGGCGGCCCCGACGAGCTGTCGCCTGAGCGCATACTGGTCGGCAAGCAGGAATACGAGCGCCTGATCGCCGCCATCTTCGACCTGCCGCCCCGCGCGCGGGCGGCGTTCCTGTTCCATCGTTTCGAGAACATGACCTACCAGGCCATCGCCGAGCGCATGGGCATCGCCAAGCGGTCGGTGAAGGAGTTGATGCAGCGCGCCGTCGATCGGCTGGCCGAGGAGATGGAGCGCGACGATGTCGGCTAAGCCCCTCGATCAGCGCAAGTCGCCGGCGGAGATCGCCGCCTGGTGGCTGAACGAACACCGCTCCGGAGAGGTGACGGCCGAAGGCGCCCGCGCCTTTGAGGCCTGGATGGAGGCTGACCCCGCCAACCGTGCGGCCTATGAGCGGCTTGAGCGAGTGTGGGGCGCCCTGGGCGCGGCGGCGGAAGATCCGCGGGTCATGGCGGCGCGCGAGGCGCATCGGCGGCGGTTCAGCACGGGGGTGCTGTTGCGGTGGGGTGCGGTCGCGGCCAGCGTGCTCGCGCTCGTAGCGGCCGCCGGGACGTTGCCGCGGGGCGCGGTGACCGGCGCATCCGCGCCTGCCCAGCAGAGGCCCTTCGCCAACGGCGCGGCCGAGTTCCAGACCAGCGTGGGCCAGCGAACGACCGTGACGCTGCCAGACAAGTCGGTGGTGACCCTCGACACCGACACGATCATGCGCGTCCATGACAAGCCGGGTGAGCGGCTGGTGACGCTGGAGAAGGGCAGGGCCTTTTTCCGCGTGGCCAAGGATCCGACCCGGCCGTTCATCGTCCAGTCGGGCAGCCACAGGGTGCGCGCCATCGGCACGGCCTTCGACGTTCGCGTGGCGCCCAAGGCCTTCGAGGTCACCCTGATCGAGGGGCGCGTGAAGGTCGAGACGCGCTCGCTGCTGCGGCCGGCGGCCACCACCGCGCAACTCTCGCCAGGCCAGCGGCTGGAGATCGAAGGCGCCAGGCCCGAGTTGGTGAAGGTCGATCTCAAGGCCGAAACGACCTGGCACGACGGGCGGCTGACCTTCGCCCGTGATCAGCTCACCGACGCCGTGGCGGAGATGAACCGCTATTCGGAAAAGAAGATCGTTTTCGTCGGCGCCCCGCCGCAACAGCAGATCGTTGGTGTCTTCCGCGCCGGAGACGTGGACAGTTTTGCGCGCGCCCTGACCATGAAGGGCTTTGCCCGGGTGGTCGCCGAGAGCGAAGACCGCATCGAGCTGTCCACAAATTGAGAAAAATGTAAGTCGGCATCCGTCCCTTCGCCGCCCAGTCGCGTCCTTCCACACAGGGGAGCAGTGCTTTCCATGAAAACAGGGGGAGGAATTTCGGTGAGCAATATCCGAAAGACGCAGGGGCGTTTGCTGTGCGGCGTGGCGGCCGGCGCGTTGTTGTCGTGGTCGAGCGCGTGGGCCCAGGAGGCGAACTTCCATATTGCCCCGCAGCCGCTGGAAACCGCGCTGCGCGAATTCGGCATCCAGAGCGGCGTCGCCATCATGGCCGACGCCAAGGACACCCTCGCCAAGCGCTCCCCCGGATTTTCCGACACCGCCGAGCCGGAACAGGCTCTTCGCCAACTTCTGGAGGGCACCGGCCTTACCTATCGGCGCAGCGGCGACATCTTCATCGTCGCGAGGGCCGACGGCCCCCAGTCCGGCAGCGCCGCGGGGGGCGGCGCTGAAGTCGAAGCGCTGATCGTCACAGCGCAGAAACGCGAGGAGGACATCCAGGACGTCCCGATCGCGATCTCGGCGTTCACGCAGGAGGCGCTGGAGAGGAGCCAAGTCGCCGGCGGTCCGGACCTGATGACCCAGGTCCCGAACATGACGTTCACGAAGACGAACTTCTCGTCTTACAGCATCCAGATCCGCGGCATCGGCACGCAGGCGATTTCAGCCACCACCGACGCAGCGGTGGCTGTCGCATTCAACAACACCCCCTTCATCCGTAACCGCTTCTTCGAGCAGGAATTCTATGACCTGCAGCGGGTTGAAGTCCTGCGCGGGCCGCAAGGCACCCTCTACGGCCGCAACGCCACAGCCGGCGTCGTCAACCTGATCAGCCAGAAGCCGAAGTTCGGCTACGAAGCCAAGGTCGTTGGCGACATCTCCAACTACAGTTCGACGCGCTTGGAGGGCATGGTCAACGTCCCACTCGTCGAGGACAAGGTGGCCCTACGCCTCGCCGGCGCCTGGACCAAGCGGGAGGGCTACGTCCAGAACGAGATCACCGGAAATCCCATTGACGGGCGCGACTTGTGGTCGACGCGAATGTCGCTGCGCTTTGCACCAGTCGATGCTTTTTCGGCCAATCTGATCTGGGAACACTTTCAAGAGAACGATGACCGTCTACGGTCGGCAAAGCAGCTGTGCCGCCAGGATAGCCGCGAAACTCTGGGGGGCTTACAGGTGAGAGCGCCAGGCATAAATGGCGAGCCAGGCGGCTTTACGGCCTACAGCAACATCTATAGCCAGGGCTGCCTGCCGGCTTCGCTCTACTCGCCGGACTCTTTTCAGGCGCCCAACGGCTATTCCTTGCCGTATTACAACCCACTCTCCGCTCTGGCCCTGCCCGTGCGCGAAGACTTCAATCCTTATGCCGGGCAGACGCAGTCGCCTGACCTGCGCGTTATTGAATCCACCGTCGATCCCCAATACCGGGCGAAAACCGACCTGGTGGAGTTGCAGTGGGACGCTGACATCGGCAGTTCGCTGACGCTCACGTCCGAAACCGGCTATCTATATGACACCATCTTTTCGATGGAGGACTTCAACCGGTTCAACACGGAGCGGGGCGCATTCAGGAACGGCCCGGCTCTGCTGGGGGCCCGGACTGAGTTCCTGGAGACGGGCGAATTCGGCGGCATATTCTGCGACCCCCAGATCGGCTGCGCTGACCGGTTGGTGGCGATAGATGTTTCCCGGGCCAAGTCCTCGCAGTTCAGCCAGGAACTCAGGCTTTCGTCAGATTACCAGGGAGGCTTCAATTTCAGTCTGGGCGCAAACTTCCTTCGTTACGATACCGAAGAGAAGTATTATGTCTTCGTAAACACTCTAACCATGCTGGCGGTGAAAGGGGATAATTTTCTCGGCTTTCTACCGCCGTGGCAACCGGGCGTCAGTGACAACAGTGAGTGCTTCCCCGGTGGACTGATCGCGCCCAACCCGGCAACCTATCAGAGACTCGATGGGTGCATCTATATCGATCCGAACAGTATCGAGAATGTCAACGACCTGGGCCATAATTATTTTGTCAGCAAAAACCCCTACAAGTTGATCTCGTACGCCGTGTTCGGCGAAGCCTACTACAACATCACCGACGCCCTTAAGCTGACGGCCGGCCTGCGCTGGACGGTCGACAAGAAAGAGGCGCCGCGCATTCCAAGTATGTTGCTGGCCGCAAGCAGCGCTGGGCTTTCGGTTCTAAACGTCGAAGAGCAGGAATGGCGCGAACCCACCGGCCGCCTCGCATTGGATTGGAAGCCGCACCTCTCCTTCACCGATGAAACGCTCCTCTATGCTTCCTATGCCCACGGCTACAAGGCGGGCGGATCAAACCCGCCCCCCAGTACTCCTGTGGTGTGGACAATAGAGGTTGGCGACCAGCTGGTGCAGGACTCGGTCGCAAAGCCGAAAACTTTCGATCCGGAGTTCGTCGACGCCTTCGAACTCGGCGCCAAGAATACCCTGCTGGACGGTCGCCTCACGCTCAATCTGGCGGGCTTCTACTATGATTACGATGGCTACCAGGTCTCCCAGATCATTGACCGATCGGCTGTCAACTACAACTTTGACGCCCAGGTTTGGGGGCTGGAGATCGAGGCTGACTGGCGGCCGCTGGAGAACCTGCGGCTCGGGTTAAAGGGGGGATATGAAAAGACGCGCATTGCGGACGGCGAGCACGCCATCGACATCATGGAACGTAATTACGGCCACGGGCCTGACAGCGCGGACCCTTGGGTCGTCATCCGGCCCTTCCCCACATTCCCGTCGAACTGCGTTCTGCCGCTGTATATGTTCGATAACGGCACGGACGATAACACGTTCTTGCGGTATGGCCTGTACAGCAGCGGCGCCATGGGCCCGTGTGAATTTGCCTACACGCTCAACCTGGACCCGGGCACGCTGCTGCCGTACGTCGCCAATCCCACGGTGACGACTGGATTCCAAGGCGAGATCGTGCCGATCGAAACGGCTGGCCCGTCCATCGGCTATGTCGGCTATCCCGGTTTCAATCCCGAGGCCGACTACGGGGCCAACCACGGCGAGGGCTTTTTCAAGCCGCTAGGCGGCAACGAGCTGCCCAACGCGCCGCATTTTACCGCAACGATCACCGCCGACTTCACCGTGCCGCTGCCTGCCGACTGGCTGATGACGTTGCACACCGACCTCTACTATCAGTCGGAAGCCTGGACGCGCGTCTTCAATATGGAGGGCTACGACAAACTCAAGGCCTACTCCAACATCAACCTGGCGGCCATCTTCACCAATGAAGACGCAGGCTGGAAGGTGATGGCTTACGTCAAGAATGTCATGGATCGCGACAGCATTACCGGAGCCTTCCTGAATTCCGACGACACCGGCCTGACCAGCAACGTCTTCCTGAACGAGCCGCGCCTCTACGGCCTGCGCGTGACCAAGGACTGGAACGGCGGCCCCTGGTGGGCGGGCGCGGGCGCCAACCACGCCGGGCCCTATCCGCTTACCATTGAGCTGAGTGGCCAGGTACAGCGGCAGGACGCGCCCTACGCTTCGGTCGCGCCGGGCTTCGTCGACGAGTTCTCCGCCGCAATCGATCCCACGGCGCCGCAGCACCGTGACCTCGACTGGGGCGACGGGCGAGAGGTCCGCGTCGCGTATCGGCCGAACACGGGCGCGTGGCGCATCTCCGGCGCATATCGTTCTGGCCGAGCAAACAGCGGGCTAACGCGCCTGCACCAGGAGGAATTCCTGCCGCCCGTCTGTGGCTTTTTGCCTAATGGTCCGTTCGGCTCAGCTTGCGAGCCGGCCTCTCCTGCTTTCACAAGCTTTGTCCGCAGCCCCAAGAATTGGTCGGATTCCTCCGCGCGGCAGAAGGAAGACTATACGACGGTGGATTTCGCCGTGGGCAGGGATTTTGATTTCGGCCTCCTCGGAGAGGCCTCCTCAACTGTCGCACTCGGCCTTCGCTACGCGAAGTTCACATCGACGACAGAAGCGGCGATGAACGGCGTTCCGGACTGGCATGTTCCGGAAGGTTGGGCCAAGTACGTATTTTCCCCTCAAGAGCAGTATAAGAGCAGCCACAAGCAGTACCGCGCCAACCTTGTTTCGCACCGCGAGTTTGCCGGCTTCGGGCCGACGCTATCCTGGGACGCCGCGCATCGGCTCTTCGGCAATGAAGAGGCAGGGCATGTGGATGTCGACTGGTCGGTGACCGGAGGCGTTCTGTTCGGCAAACAGAAGATGTCGGTCAGCGGGACTGAGGAGGCGGGATACACGATACACCTCTTCCCGGAGACGACCCTCCAGCCCCTGACCGCCGTTCCGCTTGACGCCCCGTCGCGCACCACGTCCGCCACGGTCCCCATGCTCGACCTCTCTCTCGGCCTCTCCTACGAGGTCGGCCGGTTCAAGGCTGGGGCGGGCTACCGCTGGGAGCGGTATTTCGACGTCCTCGACGTCGGCTATGACGAGGCCAAGGACGCCGACCGCACCATCGACGGACCCTACTTCAAGATCGCCGTCGGCTTCGGCGGCTAGAGAACCCGGCTTCGGTCCCCTCTGAACCGGATCAACTGAGGCGGCGGGCTCATCCCGCCGCCTTTTCTTCGCCGTCTTGACACCCGCGCCGACCCCGCCGCCCAATTTCGCGTACGTGCACGTACACACACGTGAGGGCAGGCGATGAGCGCTTCGGCGCATACGGCGGAGGGCGAACGGCAGGCGCGGTTGCTGGAGGAGTGGTCGCGGCGCTATCGGCCCGCGCTGCTCAGCTTCTTCCAGCGCCGCATGCCGCTGGGCGCCGACCGCGAGGATCTGGTGCAGGAGGTCTTCCTGCGGCTGGCGCGCCAGGACCTCGCCGCCATCGCCAATGTCGAGGGCTACCTCTTCCAGGCGGCCGCCAACGTGCTGAAGGACTGGCGCCGCCGGGGTATGCGCCGCGCGGCCGACGCGCACGAGCCGGTCGATGACGACCTGCCGGCGGAGGTGGATTTCTCGCCCGAACGCGTCCTACTTGGAAAGGACGCCGTCTCGTCGCTGATCGCGGCGCTCGAGGCGCTTCCCGACAGGACCCGCGCCGTGTTCGTGCTCTACCACTTCGACCAGCTGCCCCAGGCCGAGATCGCGCGGCGGCTGGGCATCGCCGTGCGCACGGTCGAGAACAACATGGCCAAGGCCCACGCCCACATCGCCGCCGTCATGCTGGAGCGCCCGCGATGAATGCCGCGCAGCCCCGTGACCTGGCGCAGGAGGCGGCCGATTGGGATATCCGCCTGCGCTCGCCGGCATGTTCGACCGCCGACCGCGAGGCGTTCGCGGCCTGGTGTGCGGCCGATCCGGCCCACCAGGACGCGTTCGACGGCCTTCAGCTGGGTCTTGGCGCGCTAAAAGAGGCCTACGCCGCCAACCCGCGCCTGCGGGCCCTGCGCGACCAGGCCCAGACGCTGCGGCCCGCGCCACAGCCCTGGCGCATCGCCGCCTCGCTGGCGGTGGCGATCCTCGGCGCGGGCGCGGTGGGCGGCTACGTCTACACCCACCAGGCGCCCCCGGGCGGGGCGCTGGCCAGCATGGAGCTGCCGCGCGGCGCGCCCAGCGTCTATCAGACGGCGGTGGGCGAGCGCACCAGCGTCACCCTCTCCGACGGCTCGGTCGTAACCCTGAACACCCGCAGCCGCCTGGTGGTGAATTACACGCCGCAGCGGCGCGAGGTGACGCTCGTCGCCGGCCAGGCCCTGTTCAAGGTCGCCAGGAACGCCCAGCGCCCCTTCGTCGTCACCGCCGGTTCGCGCCAGGTGACCGCCGTCGGCACCGCCTTCGACGTGCGGCTCGATCCCAGGCGCGTCGCGGTCACCCTGATCGAAGGCAAGGTGAAGGTCGAAGCGGCCAAGGGCACGCTTTGGCGCGCCCTGCCCATCGGCGAGCGGGACCTGACCCCCGGCCAGCAGCTCGTCGCCTCCAACGCCTCGCCGTCGGTTACGGTGCGGGCTGCGGACGTATCCCTCGCGACCAGTTGGAAGGAGGGGGTCGTGGTCTTCAACGATACGCCCCTCCTCCAGGCGGTCGAGGAGATCAACCGCTACGCCGCAGAGCCGATCACCGTGGGCGACGCCCAGCTCGGCGCCCTGCGCATCAACGGCCGCTTCCGCACCAGCGAGCCGGGCGCCTTCCTCAACGCCGTGGTTGCCTACTTCCCGGTCGAGGCCCACCGTACGCCGGGGGGCGAGACGGTGCTGACGGCCCGTCCCTGACCCCGAGTGAAATTTTTTCGGCGCGGCGAGGTGGATGGCATCCACCCGCGGCGTCTTCCCGAACGACAGCCGCGCTCCAAGGCGGCGTCTGGGCCAAGGGGAGCCCGGGGGGAAAGCCGATGAACAACACTCGTATCTCGTGGAAGAGCCTGGCGCTCGGAACCTGCTCTGCCTTCGCGCTGATGGGCGCATCGCAGGCCGCCGCCGCCGACTTCGCGGTAAAGCCGCAGAGCCTGGGCGACGCATTGCAGGACTTCGCCAGCCAGGGCGACCAGCAGGTGCTGTTCTCCAGCGTGGCCGTGGCCGGCAAGCGCACCAACGGCTTCTCCGGCAGCGCCTCGCCTGAGGAAGCGCTCGCGCAGCTCCTCGAAGGCACCGGCCTGACCTGGTCCAAAACGGCCGAAGGCGCCCTGCTGGTGAAGGCCGACAGCGACCCCCAGTCCGGCAGCGCCGCGGGGGGCGGCGCTGAAGTCGAAGCCCTGATCGTCACCGCACAGAAGCGGGAAGAGGATATCCAGGATGTCCCGATCGCCATTTCGGCGTTCACACAGGAAGCGCTGGAGCGCTCGCAAGTGGCGGGCGGGCCGGACCTGATCACTCAGGTCCCCAACATGACCTTCACGAAGACGAACTTCAGCAGCTATTCCATCCAGCTGCGCGGCATCGGCACCCAGGCGATCTCGGCGACCACGGACGCCGCCGTCGCGGTGGCTTTCAACAACACCCCGTTCATCCGCAACCGCTTCTTCGAGCAGGAGTTTTATGACCTGCAACGGGTAGAAGTTCTGCGCGGGCCGCAGGGCACCCTGTACGGCCGCAACGCGACGGCCGGTGTCGTCAATCTGATCAGTCAAAAGCCGAAATTCATTTACGAGGCCAAGCTGTCGGGCGATGTCTCGAATTACAGCTCCACCCGCCTGGAAGGGATGATCAACGTCCCGCTGGTCGAGGACAAGGTCGCCCTGCGCTTGGCCGGCGCATGGACCAAGCGCGAAGGCTATTCGACCAACGAAATCACCGGCAACCCCATCGACGGGCGTGACCTGTGGTCGACGCGCCTGTCTCTGCGCTTTGCCCCGACTGACGGCATCGATGCCAACCTGATCTGGGAGCATTTCCAGGAAAAGGATGATCGTCTGCGTTCGGGCAAGCAACTGTGCCACCAGGACGATCGGGAGACGCTTGGTGATTTGCAGGTCATGGCGCCGGGCGTCAATGGCGTCGGCGGCGGAATCGGCCTTTACAGTAACGTCTATAGTCAAGGCTGCCTGCCGTCATCGCTATATTCGCCGGACTCCTACGAAGCGCCCAACGGCTATTCACTACCCTATTTCAATCCATTTTCGGCGTTCTATCTGCCGGTCACGCCGAACTTCGATCCCTACGCCAGCCTTGTGCAGTCCTCCGACCTTCGTGTTATCGAGTCGACGGTCGATCCCGACTATCAAGCGAATACGGATTTGGTCGAGCTGCAGTGGAGCGCGGACCTTGGGGATTCTCTCACTCTAACCTCAGAAACCAGTTATCTCTACGACACGATTTACTCGAAGCAGGACTACAACCGCTTCAACACCGCCAGCGGCGCCTTCTCGTTCAGCGTCAGCCAGCCCGCCGGGGTGCAGCGGTATGCCGCGGATATCCTTGAGCCCGGTCCTAACGGCCCGGTGTTCTGCGACCCTCAGGTAGGCTGCGCCGACCGGATGGTGGCCATCGACGTTTCGCGCGCAAAGTCCTCGCACTTCAGTCAGGAATTCCGGTTGTCGTCCGCCTACGAGGGGCCCTTCAATTTCAGCCTGGGCGCCAACTTCCTGCGTTACGACACGCTGGAGAAATACTACGTCTTCATCAACACGCTGACGATGTTTGAAGCGCAGGGGGGAAGCTATCCGTTCTGGCCCTCTCCGATGACGCCTTGGCAAGCCGGCGTCACGGACAATAGCGAGTGCTTCTATCAGGGCTTTACCGCACCGAACCCGAATGTCGTTCAAACCCTCTATGGATGCCCTTACATCGACCCCAATTCGATCGAGAGCGTCAACGATCTTGGGCACAACTATTTCCTCAGCAAGAATCCCTACAAGCTGATCTCTTATGCGGTTTTCGGGGAGTCGTATTACAACATCACCGACAACCTTAAGCTCACGGCCGGCCTGCGTTGGACGGTCGACAAAAAGGAAGCGCCGCGCCTTCCGAGCATGCTTCTCTCCGGCAATGCGGTCGGTCTTGCGACCTTGAATGTCGAGGAGCAGGAATGGCGCGAGCCGACCGGTCGGTTGACACTCGACTGGAAGCCGGACCTCGCATTCACCGACGATACGCTGCTCTACGCCTCATATGCCCATGGCTACAAGGCGGGCGGCTCCAACCCGCCGCCCAGCAGCGTCGTGGCCTGGACTGAAGACGTGGCGGAGATACTCCTGCAGCAATCGATCACGAAGCCGAAGACGTTCGATGCCGAGTTCGTCGATGCCTTCGAGCTGGGTTCGAAGAATACGCTGCTCGACGGACGGCTGACACTCAACATGGCGGCCTTCTACTATGACTACAAAGGCTACCAGATCTCCCAGATCATCGACCGTTCGGCCGTCAATTACAATTTCGACGCCGATGTCTGGGGCCTCGAAATCGAAGCAGACTGGCGGCCTATGGAGAACCTGAAGTTTGGCTTCAAGGGCGGCTACGAAAACACTCGCATCGCCGATGGCGAGCAGGCCATCGATATCATGGAGCGCAACTACGGCCACGGACCCGACAGCGACGACCCATGGGTGGTCATAAGGCCGTTCCCGACTTTCCCGTCCAACTGTGTGCTGCCCCTCGCTGTCTTCGATCAGGGCCTCGGTGCGGGCCAAACCAACATGCGCTACCCAATGTATAGTGGTGGCAACATGGGTCCCTGCGAATTCGCCTACGCCTTCGGCGTAGATCCCGTCACTCTCCTGCCGTACGTGCCAAATCCGACTCTTACGCAGGGGCTCTTTGGAGGCACGGAGCCGCTCGCCACCGCGTCTGGCAGCATGCGATACATCAACTATCCAGGCTTCGACCCGCTCGACGAGTCCCAGGGCCACAATCACGGCGAAGGCTTCTTGAAGCCGCTGGGTGGCAATGAGCTTCCGAACGCGCCGCATTTCACCGCGACGATAACGGCGGACTACACCTTGCCGCTGCCGAACGAATGGCTCGCGACGCTGCACACCGACCTTTATTACCAGTCGGAAGCTTGGACGCGGGTCTTCAACATGGAAGGCTACGACAAGCTGAAGGCCTACACGAACGTCAACGTCGCCGCGATCTTCACCAACGAAGAGGCTGGCTGGAAGGTGATGGCCTATGTCAAGAATGTCTTTGACCGTGACTCGATCACCGGCGCGTTCTTGAACAGCGACGATACCGGCCTGACCACCAACGTGTTCCTGACCGAACCCAGACTGTACGGTCTGCGCATCACCAAAGACTTCCGCGGCGGGCCGTGGTGGACCGGCGCCAACCTCGACCACAAGGGCCCGTTCCCGCTGACCGTCGAGCTGAGCGGCCAGGTGCAGCGCCAGGACGCGCCATACGAGTTCCTCGACCCCGGCTTTGCAGGCTCATTCTCGCAGCCGCTCGATCCCCGTGCGCCGCAAAACCAGCCGCTCGACTGGGGTGATGGCCGTGAAGTCCGTCTCACCTATCGGCCTGGTTCGGGCCCATGGACCATCGCCGCCGGCTATCGGTACGGGCGGGCCAGCAACAATACCGTGCTGGTCCACGCCTCCGAGGCCTCGGGGCCGGTGCAATGCGTGTTCCCCTCTTCAGACCCGTTCTTCGCCGAATACTTCTGCGACCCAGAGGGCCCGTACCATGAGGCGAACTTCCTCAACGCCGGCACCAACTGGTCGGACGCATCGGGGCGTGAAACGCAGGAGCACATGATCGCCGACTTCGTGGTCGGCATGGATGTCGGGCTTGGAATGCTCGGCGACAGTCATTCCAGTATCAGCGCCGGACTGCGCTACGCCAGCTTCGAGTCCGCTACGCGCACGAGCATGGCCGGAGTTCCCGATCGATACGTGCCGGACGGGTGGGCGTTCTATCCCGTCTCTTGGCACCAATACAGTTCGGCGATCGATGCGGACCGGGCGTTCAAGGGAACCGGCCCGACGCTTACCTGGGACGCTGCTCAGAGGCTCTTCGGCAGCGACGAGGCGGGCCACCTCGACCTCGACTGGTCGATCACCGGAGGCGTGCTTTTCGGAAAGCAGGAAACCACGGTCACCGGGGAAAGCGGCGGCGTCTACTTCTACGGCTCCTATCTAACCAGCCCGCCAAACTGGCCGCTTCCGGCTGAGACGCCACTCGACCTTGCCCCACGCAGCGAGGACGTGACCGTGCCGCTCCTGGATGTGTCGCTGGGCCTTGCCTACGAGGTCGGCCGCCTGAAGGTCGGCGCTGGCTATCGCTGGGAACGCTACTTCGACGCACTCGACGTCGGCTTCGAGGCGCAGAAGGACGGTGACCTGACCCTCGACGGCCCCTACTTCAAACTCGCCATCGGCTTCGGCGGCTGACCCACGACCCCGGCTTCGGTCCCCTCTGAACCGGAAATCACTGAGGCGGCAGGGTTCCCACCCCGCCGCCTCTTTCTTGCCTGCTTGACGGCCGCGCCCACGCGCCGAACCATCGTACGCATACGCGTACGGGCGTGGAGGCGCGGGTGAGCGAGCCGGTGGAGCGCAGGGCAGGGGAGGCGGGCGATCATAGCCGCATCGCCGCCTTGTCGCTGCGCTATGGCCAGGCCGTGCGGCGGTTCTTCTCTCGCCGCCTGCGGGACGGGGCTGATGTCGAGGACCTGACGCAGGAGGTTTTCGCCCGCCTGCTCAAACGCGCCGAGATCGGCGATATCGCCAACATCGAGGGCTACCTCTTCCACACCGCCGCCAACCTGCTGCGCGAGCGCGCTCGCAAGCAGGCGCGCCGGCCGGGTGACGCCAGCGCCGATTTCGACCCCGATCTTGTCCAATCCGATGAGGACTTCTCGCCCGAGCGCATCTTACTGGGCAGGGAGGCCTACGCGCGCATGGTCGAGGCCCTGCAGGAGCTGCCGGAGCGGGCGCGGACGGTCTTCGTCCTCAACCGCTTTGAGGAACTGTCGGCGAGTGAGATCGCCCGGCGCCTTGGCGTTTCCGTTTCGACCGTGGAAAAAGACATGATGCGCGCTATTGCGCATCTGAAGGCGAGGTTGGCATGAGCGCGCCAGCTGTTCAGACGCCGGAAGAGGGCGCCACCTACTGGGTCGCCCGCCGCCGCCTTGGCCTGATGAGCGCCGCCGACGAGGCCGCCTTCGCCGCCTGGAAGGCTGACCGCGCCAATGCCGCCGCCCTGGCCGACGTGGAGGGGGTGATCGAGGAGGTGGGCGCCGTGGCCGCTTTCTCCGAGGTGCGGGCGATGCGGCAGGCCGCGTTGGCGGCCGCACCGGCCCGGCGGGCGCCGTGGCGGCTCGCGGGCTCCATCGCCGCCAGTCTCGCGGCGCTGGTCATGGCCGGGACCTGGGCGGCCAGCCTGCCGCCGGCTCCGGAGACGGCGCCCATCGCCGCGGTCCATGCCCAGCGCTACGTCACCGGCGTCGGCGAGCAGCGCACCGTGAGGCTGGACGACGGCTCATTGGTCTCGCTCAACACCGCCTCGGTGGTGGAGGTGGCCTACAGCCCCGGCCGCCGCGATGTGCGCCTGCTGCGCGGCCAGGCCCTGTTCGACGTTGCGCACAACCCAAGCCGCCCCTTCGTCGTGACGGCCGCGGACCGCAAGGTCACCGCGCTCGGCACCCGCTTTGACGTGCGGCTGGACGGGGCGGCGATGAAGGTCGTGCTGGTCGAGGGCCGCGTGAAGGTCGAGCCGCTGCGGCCCGCCGGCCTGGAACGCCTGGCGCCGGTTCTCGCCCGCCGCACCCTGGAAGCAGGGGAGGCGCTGGTCGCCGACCCCGGCGAAGGCGTCGATGTCGCCGTGGCCGACACCGAACGGGCGACCAGCTGGCGGCGCGGGCAGGTCGTGTTCCGCGATGACACCATCGCCACCGCCGTGGCCGAGATGAACCGCTACTCCGACACCCAGCTCGTCGTTGACGACCCGCGCATCGCGTCGCTGAAGATCAGCGGGGTTTTCGGTGTCACGCGCGAGAAAAACTTCGTCGCGGCGCTGACGTCGTTCTACCCGATCGAGGCGGTGGAGCGCTCGCCCCGGGTCACCGCGCTGACCTGGCGCGAAGAAAAATCGCAAAACCGATGAGGGATCGGCAATCCTCGTCATCTTTCCCGGCAGAAGGGCCGCGCCACGAAGGCGGCCTTGGGGGGAAAGACCATGAACCGCAGGAACTTCAGCTCGCTTAAGGCCTGGGCGCTGATGGGGGCGTCCGCCGCCGCCATCGCCAGCCCCGCGTGGGCGCAGGACGCGCGCCGCTTTGAAATCCCGAGCCAGAACCTCGTCGCCGCGCTGGAGGCGTTCGGCCAGCAGGGCCAGGCGGAGATTCTGTTCAGCCGCTCGCTGACGGAGGGGCGCGCGACCGCCGGGGTCAGCGGCGAGTACGCCCCAGATCAGGCGCTCGCCATGCTGCTCGGCGGCACCGGCCTGAAATTTCGCCAGGTCAACGCCAACACCTTCGTCGTGGAGGCCGACACCGCCCCCCAGTCCGGCAGCGCCGCGGGGGGCGGCGCTGAAGTCGAAGCCCTGATCGTCACCGCGCAAAAGCGCGAGGAGGACATCCAGGACGTGCCGATCGCCATCAGCGCGTTCACGCAGGAGCAACTGGAGAGGAGCCAGGTCGCCGGCGGCCCGGACCTGATGACTCAGGTCCCCAACATGACCTTCACGAAGACGAACTTCACGTCCTACTCGATCCAGCTACGCGGCATCGGCACCCAGGCGATTTCGGCCACCACCGACAACGCCGTGGCCGTTGCCTTCAACAACACGCCTTTCATCCGCAACCGGTTCTTCGAACAGGAATTCTACGACCTTCAGCGCGTGGAGGTGTTGCGTGGGCCGCAGGGCACGCTGTACGGCCGCAACGCGACTGCCGGCGTCGTCAACATCATCTCGCAGAAGCCCAAGTTTGCCTACGAGGCCAAAATTTCAGGCGATGTCGCCAACTACAATTCGACCCGCGTCGAAGGCATGATCAATCTCCCGTTGGTGGAAGACAAGGTCGCCCTGCGCCTGGCCGGAGCCTGGACCAAGCGCGAAGGCTTTGTCACTAACGAGATTACCGGCAATCCAATCGATGGCCGGGACTTGTGGTCCACACGCCTGTCGTTGCGCTTCACCCCGACTGACGCGCTCGACGTGAACCTGGTCTGGGAGCATTTCAAGGAGGACGACGACCGCCTGAGGTCTGGGAAGCAGCTCTGCAAGACGGACAACGTGACCAGCGTCACGGCTGTGATGCCGGACGGGACGGTCCTCGTGTTTCCCACCGACAAGAACACAACGCTTCCCCCACGCAGTGGCGGCACACAATTTTGGACTGGGGTCCAGGGGACGTTTAGCCAGGGTTGCAAGCCCGCATCCCTCTATGCGCCGGAGTCCTTTCAAACGCCGAACGGCATTTCCCTGCCCTACGTTCTACCGTTGAATTCGATCGGCACGCCTATCAACCAGGGCTACGGCGAACCGTTCGACCCTTACCTCAATCGAACCCAGTCGAACGATCTCAGGACCATCGAGTCAACCGTCGACCCGCATTATCTAGCGGAGTCGGACGTGGTTGAACTCCAGTTTGACTTGGACATAACCGATAATCTGACGTTTACATCTGAAACGGGCTACAATTACGACACCACTTTTTCCACGCAAGATTATAACAGGTTCAATACGGCACCCGGCGTCTTCACGCAGCCCGACGTATTTTACGATCAGCGCGAAGACCTACTGGAGCAGGGCTCCGACGGTGGCATCTTCTGCGACCCGCAGATTGGATGCGCGGATCGGCTCGTCGCGGTCGATCTGGCGACGGCGACTTCGAGCCAGTTCAGCCAGGAGTTCCGAATCGCGTCGGATTTTGAGGGGCCGTTCAACTTCAGCTTGGGCGCCAATTTCCTCCGCTACGACACCGAAGATAAATACTACGTTTTCATCAACACCCTGGGCGCCTACGTCGCGAAGACGCCTTACAGCTCCTCGTTTGCCGGCAGCGGCGGCAGCGGCGGCTTCCGCACCGACCTCCCACCCTATGTAGCCGGGCAGACCGACAACATCCAATGCTTG
This sequence comes from Caulobacteraceae bacterium, assembly GCA_036376035.1. Lineage (GTDB taxonomy): Bacteria > Pseudomonadota > Alphaproteobacteria > Caulobacterales > Caulobacteraceae > Caulobacter. Next base: position 177,616 of record DASVBC010000043.1, read on the forward strand.
CGCTACGGGTTCCGCACCGCCGACCCTTCCGTTGTCCAGACGGTGAATGGTTGCGAGTACATGGATCCGAACCCGATCGGAAATCTCAACGACCTGGGCCATAACTACTTCCTGAGCCGAAATCCTTATAAACTGATCTCCTACGCCGTCTTCGGAGAGTCTTACTACAATATAGCTGAAAACCTGAAGCTGACTGCCGGTCTCCGCTGGACTGTTGACAAGAAGGAGGCTCCGCGAGCGCCGAGCTGGCTGCTTTCTGCCGACAATGTGGGGCATCCCCCGGTCGAAGTGGTGGAGCAGGAGTGGCGCGAGCCTACGGGCCGCCTGACACTGGACTGGAAGCCTGACCTCGCCTTTACTGACCAGACACTTGTTTATGCCTCGTTTGCCCACGGCTATAAGGCCGGGGGCATGAACCCGCCTCCTCCGGGCATCGTCTGTTACTTCTGCGGAGGTGACACTCTGATTAGCCAACTGCTTGAAGCGGTGCATCCGAAAACCTTTGAGCCGGAATTCATCAACGCTTATGAACTCGGGTCGAAAAACACGCTGCTTGACGGCGCGGTGACGCTGAACCTGGCAGGATTTTATTACGATTATAAAGCGTACCAAATCTCCGAAATCGTGAATCGGTCGGCGATCAACCTGAACTTCGACGCGGAAGTTTGGGGGTTGGAAATCGAGGCCGACTGGCGACCCCTTGAGAATCTGAGGCTCGGCTTCAAGGGAGGGTATGAAAAGACCAGAGTTGCAGACGGACAATCCGCCGTGGATCTGATGGATCGCACTGCCGGCGATCCGAACTGGGTCGTGGTGCGTCCATTCCCGACCTTCCCGTCGAACTGCATCGCCCCGGCTTGGCTGTTTGTTCAAACCAATACGGCCACTCCGAGGCTTGTGGATATCGGCAACCGCGGTGGTGGTGGCGGCGCCGGCTTCTGCGAACTCGCTTATGGTCTCGGCGTCGATCCTATAACCGTGTTGCCTTACGTCGCGAATCCGACGGAGGAATTGTCAGGCTCAGGCTTGCCCAGCCTGTTCGCATTCCACTACCCGGACTATCCGGGATGGGATCCCTCGACGGCCCCGAATCACGGTGCGGGCGTTTCCAAGGATTTGTCCGGCAATGAGCTGCCGAACGCGCCGAATTTCACGGCCACGATAACGGCAGACTACACGCTCCCGTTGCCGTCCGACTGGCTGATGACATTGCACACCGACCTTTATTATCAGTCGGAAGCTTGGACGCGCATCTTTAATATGGAGGGCTATGACAAGCTGAAGGCCTACACCAACGTCAATCTCGCCGCGATCTTCACCAATGAAGAAGCCGGCTGGAAGGTGATGGCCTATGTTAAAAACGTCTTCGACAGAGATTCCATCACCGGCGCGTTCCTGAATTCGGACGACTCCGGCCTCACGACGAACGTCTTCCTGACCGAACCACGCCTCTACGGCCTGCGGGTGACCAAGGAGTGGAATGGCGGTCCATGGTGGACGGGCGCCAACCCCGACCACACAGGACCCTATCCGCTTACCGTGGAACTCCTCGGTCAGGTCCAACGGCAGGATGCGCCTTATGAGGAGATCACGCCCGCCTTCTTCGATGATATCTCTGACACGCTGTCGGCCAATGGGCTGCAAAATCGTGATTTGGAC